>NZ_VIVP01000012.1:0-206026 GCF_007993955.1 Pseudomonas sp. AG1028 | reverse complement strand
TCCTTGACCCAGTAGCCGAATACCGTGGCGCCTTTGTCGGCAGCTGCGGCGCGCAGCAGTTTTTCGGTGAAGTGCTGGCCGTGGAAGATGTTGTCGCCGAGGATCAGGCACACCGAATCGTCGCCGATGAATTCTTCGCCAATGATGAAAGCACGGGCCAGGCCGTCCGGCTCCGGCTGTTCGGCATAGCTCAGCTCAAGGCCGAACTGGCTGCCGTCGCCGAGCAGCTTCTTGAACTGTGGCAGATCGTGGGGCGTGGAAATCACCAGGATTTCGCGGATGCCGGCGAGCATCAGCACCGACAGCGGGTAGTAGATCATCGGCTTGTCGTAGATCGGCAGCAGCTGCTTGGACAGGCCCAGAGTGATCGGGTGCAGCCGGGTGCCGGAACCGCCGGCGAGGATGATGCCTTTCATCGATTACTGCTCCTTGGGGGCGCCGAGCCGTTCGCGCTGGTAGCTGCCGTCCTGTACGCGGCGGCACCAGTCGAGGTTGTCCAGGTACCAGCGAACGGTCTTGCGCAGGCCGCTGGGGAAGGTTTCTTCGGGGATCCAGCCCAGCTCGCGCTCGATCTTGCTGGCGTCGATGGCGTAGCGCAGGTCGTGGCCGGGGCGGTCGGTGACGAAGGTGATCTGTTCGCGGTAGGAACCGGCTGCGCGCGGTTGCAGCTCGTCGAGCAGGTCGCAGATGGCGTGCACCACGTCGAGGTTCTTCTGCTCGTTGTGGCCGCCGATGTTGTAGGTCTCGCCGACCACGCCGCGGGTGACCACCTGCAACAGGGCGCGGGCATGGTCCTCGACGAACAGCCAGTCACGCACCTGCTGGCCATTGCCATACACCGGCAGCGGTTTGCCATCCAGGGCGTTGAGGATCACCAGCGGGATCAGCTTTTCCGGGAAGTGATACGGGCCGTAGTTATTCGAGCAGTTGGTCAGCAGCACCGGCAGGCCATAGGTGCGCTGCCAGGCGCGCACCAGATGGTCCGAGGCGGCCTTGCTGGCCGAGTAGGGCGAGCTGGGCGCGTAGGGCGTGGTTTCGGTGAACAGGTCGTCGACGCCGTGCAGGTCGCCGTATACCTCGTCGGTGGAAATATGATGGAAGCGAAACGCCTGGCGACGGGGCTCGTCTAGCTTGGCCCAGTAAGCACGGGTGGCTTCGAGCAGCGCGTAGGTGCCGACGATATTGGTCTGGATGAAAGCCGCCGGGCCGTCGATGGAGCGGTCGACGTGGGACTCGGCCGCCAGGTGCATGATGGCGTCGGGCTGGAGGTTCGCCAGCGCCTCGCTGACTGCAGCCTGATCGCCGATATCCGCCTGCAGGAAGCGATAGCGCGGGTCGTTCTCGACTTCGCGCAGCGATTCCAGGTTGCCGGCGTAGGTCAGTTTGTCGAGGTTGAGCACCTCATGATCGGTGTTTTTGATCAGGTGACGGATCAGCGCGGAGCCGATAAAGCCCGCGCCACCGGTGACGAGAATGCGCATGTAAGAAGTGCTCGGCCATGAAAAAGGTGAAGTATGCCTGCACCACGAATCATAGACGAGCGCTGGAAAAGGTATCGCAGGCGCCGACCTTGCCGCTTTCGAAGCCGGTGGTGAACCATTGCACGCGTTGTGCCGAGGTGCCGTGGGTGAAGGAGTCCGGCACCACCCGGCCGCGGGCCTGTTGCTGCAGGCGGTCGTCGCCGATGGCGTTGGCGGCGTTCAGGGCCTCTTCCAGGTCGCCGGGCTCCAGCCAGTCCAGGCGGCGCTGGGCGTGGTGCGCCCAGATGCCGGCCAGGCAGTCGGCCTGCAATTCCTGGCGCACCAGCAGGCCGCTGGCGCCCTCCAGGTTCTCGCCACGCTGGCGCGCCGCATCGACCTTGGCGGACACGCCCAGCAGCGTCTGCACGTGGTGGCCGACTTCGTGGGCGATCACGTAGGCCTGGGCAAAGTCGCCGGCTGCGCCGTAGCGTTGTTCCAGATCGCGAAAGAAACTCAGGTCCAGATACACCTGCCGGTCGCCCGGGCAATAGAAGGGACCGACCGCCGAGCTGGCGAAACCGCAGGCCGAGTTCACGCCGCCGTCGAACAGCACCAGTTTCGGGTCCTGATACTGACGGCTGTTGGCCTGGAAGATGGCGCGCCAGGTGTCTTCGGTATCGCCGAGTACCGCGCGGACGAAGTCCGATTGCTCGTCATTGGCCGTCGGGCGATCGGCCTGGGTCGTGCTATAGCCGCCCTGGCCGGCGAGCTGGCCGAGGATCTGCAGCGGGTCCTGGCCCATCAGCAAGCCGACCACCACGACAATGGCGATGCCGCCCAGGCTCAGCCCCCGCCCGCCGCCAAAGCGCATGCCACCACCGCCGTCACGGGCGTCAACGACGTTGTCACTGTGGCGAGCTCGTTTCCAGCGCATGGCGATATCCTTTCAAAGGGGGCGAGTCAGTTGCCCGGATAACTACTGACCACGCTTTCGCCGCCTTGTGCGTCCAATCCAATCACCTGATAGGCGTCGCGAATATTGCCCCGTTCCATGCCCGGCGAGCCGGTGGGCATGCCGGGCGCGGCGATGCCGAGCAGATCGGGGCGCTCGCGCAGTTTGAGGATGTCGGCCGCCGGCACGTGACCTTCGACGAATTTGCCGTCGATCACTCCGGTGTGACAGGAGCCCAGGCGCTCGGGCACGCCGAGGCGCTCCTTGACCGCGTGCATGTCGGTCTCGATATGGTCGTTCACGGTAAAGCCGTTGGCCTGCAGATGGCTGATCCAGCCCTTGCAGCAGCCGCAGTTGGCATCGCGATGTACATCGATGGTCAGCGGCCCGGCGGCCTGGGCGAGGCCGGCGAACAGGCTGGCGACAAGAAGCAGTGGGCGCATGCTGGAATCCTCCGGAAAGATCCCGCGAGCATAGCGCCGCCAGCGGTTGTTTACCTATTCGACAGGTTCGTAGGGCAGCCCCACGTAGTTTTCGGCGATGCTGGTGCGCCCGGCCTCGGAGCCGACGAAGTAGTCTAGCTCGGTCTGGCGCATGCGCGCGGTGAAGGCATCGGTATCCGGGAAGTTGTGCAGCAGGCTGGTCATCCACCAGGAGAAGCGCTCGGCCTTCCAGATGCGCCGCAGGCAGATCGCCGAGTAACGCTCCAGCAGGTCGGGGCGCCGTTCGCGGTACACCTTGAGCAGAATGCGGTACAGGGTACTGACGTCGCTGGCGGCCAGGTTGAGGCCCTTGGCGCCGGTGGGCGGCACGATATGGGCGGCGTCGCCGAGCAGGAACAACTTGCCGTACTGCATGGGCTCGACCACGAAGCTGCGCAGTGGCGCGATGCTCTTCTCGATGGACGGCCCGGTCACAAGGTTGGCCGCGGTGTCGGCCGGCAGGCGCGATTTCAGCTCAGCCCAGAAACGCTCGTCTGACCAGTCTTCGACCTTCTCGTCGGCGTCGACCTGCACGTAATAGCGGGTGCGCGTCGGCGAGCGCATGCTGCACAGGGCAAAGCCACGCGGGTGGCTGGCGTAGATCAGCTCTTCGGCCACCGGCGGGGTGTCGGCCAGCACGCCGAGCCACCCGAACGGATAGACTCGCTCGAACACCTTGAGGGTCTCGGCGGGTATCGATTGCCGGGATACGCCGTGGTAGCCGTCACAACCGGCGATGTAATCGCAGTCCAGGCGATGGGCCTGGCCGTCCTTCTGGTAGCTGACATAAGGCGCGTCATCCTTGAGGTCATGCAACTGCACGTCGCTGACTTGGTAGTGGGTCACGGCGCCGCTTGCCTCACGGGCCTGCATCAGGTCGCGGGTGACTTCGGTCTGGCCGTAGATCATCACCGTCTTGCCGCCGGTAAGGCCCTTGAGGTCGATGCGTTCGCGGCGGCCGTCGAAGGCCAGCTCGAAGCCGTCGTGCACCAGGCCTTCGCGGTCCATGCGGGCGCCAACGCCGGCTTCGCGCAGCAGGTCGGTCATGCCCTGTTCGAGCACCCCGGCGCGGATGCGACCGAGCACGTAGTCCGGGCTCTGGCGTTCGAGAATGACGGTGTCGATGCCGGCGTTGTGCAGCAACTGGCCGAGCAGCAGGCCGGACGGGCCGGCCCCGATGATGGCGACGGAGGTTTTCATGGCGTCCTCGATATTGTTGTTTGGACCGTTGTGCTTGTATTTTTGATTGGCCTTGGCCTTTGGATAAGGCAAATTCACGTCGTTTACTTGGACTTTCATAAACTCCGTTCGCCTATCGGCCATTTTTTGGGAGCGCCCCATGAGCCAGCCGCAGATCGCCGTTCCGGCATTCAAGCTGTATGGCGATGCCCTGGAGTGGCCGACGCCGGACCTGCTGCACTGCGAGTCGATTCCCAAGCGCAGCCGTCTGCACGACTGGGTGATCGAGCCGCACCGTCATCCCGATCTGCTGCAGCTGTTGTACCTGCGCCAGGGCTCGGCGCTGATCGAGGTGGAAGGTGTGCAGTCGCGCATCACCGACGTGGCGCTGCAGGTCTTGCCGCCGTTATGCGTGCACGGCTTCCAGTTTTCCGATGACGTCGACGGCTACGTGCTGACCCTGGCAGCGCCGCTGGTGGCGCAGCTGGAAGCGCAGCTCGGCGCCCAGCACCCGGTGTTCAGCACCTCGGCGCTGTATCCGGTCGGCGGCGACCGCGCCTATCTGGATGGCCTGTTCGATGCCATCGACCGCGAATACGGGCAGAGCGCGCCGGCGCGCAACCTGCTGCTGCAGTCGCTGATCGGCATGATCGCCGTGTGGCTTGGCCGCCAGGTACTGGGGCGTCAGGCCGCTGAGCGACCGGCCCGGGGCGAGCAGCATCTGGCGGCGTTCAACCGTCTGGTGGAGCAGCATTTTCGCGAGCAGTTGTCGGTCGAGGAGTACGCCCGGCGCCTGGGTATCACCACTGCGCACCTGAACAGCATGACCCGCCGTTACGCCGGGCAGAGCGCCCAGGCCCTGGTGCATCAGCGCCAGTTGCTGGAGGCCAAGCGCCTGCTGGTGTACTCGTCGATGACCCTGAGTCAGATTGCCGATGCCCTGCAGTTTTCCGAGCCGGCGTATTTCTCGCGGTTCTTCAAACGCCTTACCGGGTTGACGCCCAGCGCCTTCCGGCAACAGCGCTGAGTGGCCTATGCTGCGCCCACGTGCCCGGAGGACCAAGCCATGCCCGTTGCTCGTCTATTTCTCGTTGTGCAATTGCTGCTGCTCGCCGGCTTCGGCGGCACCTACTTTCTGTGGCCCCAGGAAATGGGTGCGGTCAGCGGCATGCTGCTGATGGAGTCGTCCGCGGTCACCGACGTGCGCGCCCAGTACGGCGCCCTGCCGGTCGGCCTGGCGGTGTTTCTCGCCCTGGCCCTGTGGCGGCCCGAGCTGACCCGCCCGGCCCTGATCCTGCTGCTGGTGCTCTACGCCAGTCTGGCGCTGGGGCGCATCGCCGGCCTGTGGCTCGATGGCGGTGCGCAGCAGACCTTCAACCTGTGGGCGATTTTGTTCGAAGTGGTGTCCGCCGGCCTGGCCGGCTGGGCACTGCAGCGATGGCGCGCGGATCGATGAAGTTACCGGATGTGCTCCTTTCAGCGGCGTGCGGTGTTTTACGATGACGCATCCCGACTACATGTTTAGCGAGATGGATATGCAGGCTTCCCAGGCGCTCGTCGATCACTTTCATTCACTCGATGATGGCGGCAAGCAGTGCTTCTTGCGTGAGTTCCAGCAGCCGCTCGATCAGTCGCTGGCGACCTTCATGCTCAGCGTCGTGACCAGTGACCAGTGATCAGGATGATGATGTGAGGATCGAGGCGGCCAAGATTCTGGGTCTTTACCGGGGCGATTACGATGACGCGTTCATCCGCAGCGCGCTTATCCAGCTCATAAATGCCGGCGACAGCGAGGACGACAGCCTGGTCGTCAATTGCATCCATAGCCTGGCATTGCTCGACCTAGGCGCTGATGAAATCAACTTTGCCCTATCGATCATCGAGCAGGAGAGCTATGTGCTGTTTCAGAGCGCTGCCTTCTCCCTGCTGGAGCAGAACAGGCGACTTCCAGCGGCGCGGGCCGCTCTCGAGCGTCTTGTCGATAATCGAAACTACGGCAAGGCAGCTCGCCGAGCGCTCGATCGGGTTCAGCTGGAGGACAAGCCGTGATGTACAAATCCGGACAGCGGGTGCTGGCGGCACTACGGCAGATGATCGCCTCGGGAGAGCTGGCGGCGGGCGAGCGCATCGCTGAAATCCCTACCGCCGAGCGGTTGCAGGTATCGCGCACGCCGATCCGTATCGCCTTTCGCACCCTCGAGCAGGAAGGCCTGCTGTGCAAGGCGCCGGGCCGGGGCTACACGGTGCGGGCGGTGACCGACGACGACATAGCCGGCGCCGTGGAAGTGCGCGGCGTGCTGGAGGGCCTGGCTGCACGCCAGGCCGCCGAACGCGGCCTCAGTGACGACACTCGGCAGCGCTTGTACGCCTGCCTGGTGGAGGGCGATCAGCTGTTCGACAAGGGCCATGTGGTGATGGAGGAACTGGAGATCTACCACGACCTCAATAAACGCTTCCATCAGGCGATCATCGAGGCCAGTGGCAACAGCGCCATCGCCGTGGCGCTGTCGCGCAACGATCACCTGCCGTTCGCCTCGGTCAGCTCCCTGGCCGTGGATGGCAACGACATGGCGCGCGAGTACCGGCGCTTCAGCTTTGCCCACATGCAGCACCACGCCGTCTACGACGCACTGGTCAACGGCCAGGGCGCGCGCGCCGAAGGCATCATGCGCGAGCACGCCAACGCCACCATGCGTTACGCCCGGGCGATGCAGAGCGATGAAACGGGTGAAGCCGCGATGACGATCCTGCGCGATGGCTGAGGTGCAGTGGGCGATCCGCCCGGCCCGGGAGGCGGATGCCGAAGCCATCAGCAGGGTCATCGTGCAGACCTTAAGGCTCAGCAATGCCGCGGATTATCCGTCGCAGCTGATCGAGCGAGTGGCGGCCAATTTCGATGCTGGCGGTGTGCGTGGGCTGATGAAATCACGGCAGGTGTTCGTCGCGCTCGATGACGAGCGTGTGATTGCCACCGCTAGCCTGGCTGGGGATGTGGTGAGGTCGGTGTTCGTGCTACCCGAGATGCAGGGGCGTGGAGTGGGCAAGGCGCTGATGGGCTATGTCGAAGGTGTTGCCCTGGCCGCTGGTGTGCAGTGCTTGCGGGTGCCTGCTTCGTTGACGGCGGTGCCTTTCTATACGGCGCTGGGCTATGCCGTGGTGCGTGAAGTGGTCGAAGGCGATGAGCGCACCTTGGTGATGGCGCGCCAGCTCGGTGTTGGGTAATCGGCTCAGGATGGTGTCGTGTATTCGATTTGGTGGGCTTCAGCCCACCATCGCTGCCGGCAGGGATCAGATATCCAACACCAACCGCGCGCTTTTCGCCCTTGAACAGCAGGGCGTGAATTGGTCGTTGGCGGCCTGCTCATCCTCGGTGAGAAACAGATCCCGATGATCCGGCTCACCCTCCAGAACGCGGGTCAGGCAGGTGCCGCAGATGCCTTGTTCGCAGGACACCGGAATCTCCACGCCGACGCCGCGCAGCACCTCCACCACGCTGACGCCTTCCGGCACCTGCAACACTTCACCGCTGCTTGCCAGCTGAATCTCGAAGCCGGTTTTCGGCTGATCGTCCGGCTCGGCGCTGAAGTATTCGCGGTGCAGGTTGTCGTTGGCCCAGCCCAGCCCGCGTGCGCTGTCCAACACATGTTCCATAAAGCCGCTTGGGCCGCAGACGTACAGGTGTGTCTGCGCCTGAGCCGGGCCGATAAGCGCGGCGGTGTCCGGGCGTTTGCTCGGCTCGCCGTCGTCGAAATGCAGGTGCACGCGGTCGGCGAACGATGACTGGCGCAGGCGCTCGACGAAGGCGGCCTGCGGCGCCGAGCGGGCGAAGTAGTGCAGGGTGAAATCGCCGCCGGTGTGGCTCAGGCGTTCGGCCATGCACAGGATCGGGGTAATGCCGATACCGCCGGCCATCAGCAGGTGGCGCCTGGCATCGTGCTGCAGGGGGAACAGGTTGCGCGGCTCGCTGATGCGCAGCCGCACGCCCTGCTCGAGGCCGTGCATGGCGATGGAGCCGCCGCGCGAATCGGCGCTGCGCAGCACGGCGATCTGGTAGCGGTGCCGTTCTTCGGGGTGGTTGCACAGCGAATACTGGCGGATCAGCCCGTCCGGCAGGTGCACATCGATATGGGCGCCGGCACTGAAGGCGGGTAGCGGTTCTCCGTCGGCACGGGCCAGGTCGAAGCTGAGGATGTCCTGGGCCTGGGGCTCAATGGCGGTGACGATGACGTCGATCATGGTGGCGCTCTCGTAAGGGCTGGCGCGCGCCACCTGGGCGGCGTGCGACGGGCAGGGGTCAGCCGACCTGGCGGACGTCGATTTTCTGGGCGGCGAGGGCCTGCTCTTCAGCGAGCAGGCGGTCGATGATGCGTCGCGACTGCACGCCACCAGCGTCGATGTTGAGCTTGAGCAGCTGGCGCTCGGGCTGCCAGAGCAGGTTGCGCTGCTGGCGTTCGAGCATCTCCAGGTCCTCGCTGAAAATCTTGCCCTGGCCTTCACGAATGCTGTCGGTCAGTGCCTGGTCCTCGGGCTTGAAGCTGCGCGCCATGCCCCAGAAGTACCAGATCGAGGTTTCGCTCTCCGGGGTTATGAAATCGACCACGATGCTCGCCGCCTTGACCGCGGCTGGCGCCTCGTAACCGCCATGACCGGCGTGGGCCACACCGACTTCGATCATCACGTGACTGGGTGGGTTGAAGCGGCAGATCTGCCAGCGGTCCACCGGCACGTCGTCGGCCAGGCCGTTGCCGCGCAGCGCCATGCGCCAGAAGGGCGGGGCCATGATGTTTTCCATATGGCGGCTGGTGATCACCTCATCGCCTTCGACCTTGGTGACTGGCGGCGCTTCGTCGATTTCCTTCTGGCCGATGCTGGAGGTGTGCACGTAGGTTTCGTGGGTCAGGTCCATCAGATTGTCGATCATCAGGCGATAATCGCAGTTGATGTGGAATAGCCCGCCGCCGTAGGCCCAGTCGGGATTTTCCGCCCATTCCAGATGATGGATGGTGGCCGGATCGGCCAGTGCCTGATCGCCGGTCCACACCCAGATGAAGCCATAGCGCTCCACCGCCGCGAAGGCGCGAATGCCGGGAAAGCCGCGCACTCGTTGGCCGGGCATCGATACGGTCTTGCCCTCGCAGCCCATCTCCAGGCCGTGATAGCCGCAGATCAGGTTGCCGTTCTCGACATAGCCGAGCGACAGCGGCGCGCCGCGGTGCGGGCAGAAATCCTCGAGGGCGACGACCTGACCTTCGGCGCCACGGTAAAAGACGATCTTTTCCCCGCAGATCTGCCGGCCCAGAGGCTTCTCGGCAATTTCGTCGGGGGTGCAGGCTACATACCAGGCATTTTTCGGGTACATGACGACCTCGGTTATTGTTGGAGTTATTGGATCCAATGGTTGGTTTTTAATCAGCCTACTGTCAAGGGTGGTTCGGGAAAATAGTTAATAAAACAAACTGTCCGATCAGCGAACGTATTCTTCAAGGCTTCGCGATTATGCAAGGCCTTGAACGGTACGGGCTCGACGTGACTGCGGACCGGATTCGGCGCCACGACGCTGCCAGCATGGATTGAAAATTGGATCCATTTCTGCAACGGTTACGACGGCTGTTCCATAAAAACAATTCAGGATCTGCGCCGATGATTATTCGTCCATTCCCCTCGGCTGCCGCCTGTGGCAGGCCGTTCCTTGTTTATCCAGCAGTGGTTGCAGGAGGTGCGCGATGAGCGACCTCAGGCAAGTCGTCGACCAGGGCCCGATGCGCGGCTTTCAGTGGGTCGCCATCGCCGTCTGCGTCGTGCTCAACATGATCGACGGCTTCGATGTGCTGGTAATGGCCTTCACGGCCTCGTCGGTGGCCGCCGACTGGTCGCTGAGCGGCGCGCAACTGGGCATGCTGCTCAGTGCCGGACTGCTCGGCATGGCGGCCGGCTCGCTGTTCATCGCGCCCTGGGCCGATCGCATTGGTCGGCGCCCGCTGATCCTGCTGTGTCTGGTGATTTCCGGCACTGGCATGCTGCTTTCGTCGCTCAGCCAGACGCCCACCCAGCTGGCGCTGCTGCGTGGCCTGACCGGGCTGGGCATCGGCGGCATTCTGGCCAGCAGCAACGTGATCGCCAGCGAATACGCCAGCAAACGCTGGCGCGGCCTGGCGGTCAGCCTGCAATCCACCGGTTATGCCCTGGGCGCCACCTTCGGCGGTCTGCTGGCGGTGTGGCTGCTGTCGCACTGGGGCTGGCGCTCGGTGTTCTTCGCCGGCGGCCTGATGACCTTCGCAGCCATCGTGCCGGTGCTGCTGTGGCTGCCCGAATCTCTGGACTTCCTGCTCTCCCGGCAGCCGGCCAAGGCGCTGGAACGGGTCAACCGCCTGGCCGCGAAACTGGATCGGCCGAGCCTGACTGCACTGCCGGCGTTACCGGTCGGTGGCCACGGCAACAGCGGCGCCTTCGCGCGCTTGTTCGATCCCGAGCAACGGCGCAGCACACTGCTGATCTGGGTACTGTTCTTCCTGGTGATGTTCGGCTTTTACTTCATCATGAGCTGGACGCCCAAGCTGCTCACCCAGTCCGGCCTGTCGGTGCAGCAAGGCGTCACTGGCGGTGTGCTGCTGAGCATCGGCGGTATCTTCGGCGCGACCTTGCTGGGGTTGTTGTCGGCGCGTTTTTCCCTGACGCGGGTGCTCGCTGGTTTTATGCTGATTACCGCAGTACTGCTGGTGGTATTCACCAGTCTCGGTTCCTCGTTCAGTGCCGCGCTGGGCATGGGCCTGCTGATCGGGCTGTTCTCCAATGGCTGCGTCGCCGGGCTGTATGCGCTGTCGCCGTTGATCTACGGCGCCTCGGTACGGGCTACCGGTGTGGGCTGGGCGATTGGTATCGGACGTGGTGGGGCGATTCTCTCGCCTACCGTGGCAGGCTTGATGCTCGATGATGGCTGGCAGCCGCTGCAGCTGTACACCTGGTTTGCCCTGGTGTTTGTGGCCGCAGCGGTGCTGTTGTTGACCTTGCTGCCGGCACAGAAGCCGCAGCAGATGACGCCGGCTCAGGCCTGAGCCGCAGCGGGCGCGAGGTTGGTCCTCGCGCCCGCTCCCTCACCAGAGTGCCAGGGTGTAGTCGATGTGCAGGCGGGTCTGGTTTTCGTCGCGGAAGGCCGCACCGGCAGCGAAGTCGTTGCGATAGATCGAGTGCCGCGCTTTGAGGCCGACGCCCTTGAACGTGCCGCTCTGGATCACGTAGCCGATCTCCATCTGCAGTTCGCGCTCCTTGAGGTCGGCGCCGCCCAGGGTCGGCAGCTCGATGTTGTCGCCACGCAGGTAACGCAGACGCGTCTTAAGTCCAGGCAGGCCGGCAGCCGCGAAGTCATAGTCGTAGATCGCCTGCCAGGTGCGTTCCTTGGGGTTGAGGAAGTCCGAGCTCATCGCCATCTCGCTGATCACCATCGACTCGGTGCCGGAAATGTACGGCTTGGCCGTGTCGCCGCTCTGGTGCATGTAGCCCAGGGTGAAGCGATGGCCATCGAGGGCGTAGGCGAACTGCGCGGCGAGGTTGCGGTTGTCCACTTTGCCGGCCTTGGCGCTGCCATCCTCGTTGCTGATAAAGGCGCGCAGGTCGGTGCTGAACACGCCAGGCCCCACTGGCAGCTCGTGCAGCAGACCGAAGTATTCCTGGCGGTACAGGTCGGCGACCGAGGTGTGGTAGGCGCGCAGCTTCAGGCCTTTGCTGAGCTGGTAGTCACCGCCGAAGAACGCCGCGTGGGAGCTTTCTGCCGCCGGGTTGAAGCGTCGGTTCGGTGAGGCCACCGTCATTGCTTGGTAGTTGGTGGAGTCGCGGCGATTGATGCGGTCGAGGTAGCCGGCATTGAGGGTCAGATTCTCGATATCCATGGACTGCAGGTAAGCGCCGCGAAAGCTCTGCGGCAGCAGTCGCGCCGGGCTGGCGACGATGGAGGGCAGGAAGGGCGAGACGTCGCCGACCTTCAGCACGCTCTTGCCGGCGCGGATCTTGGCGGTCGGCGCCAGGCGTGAATATTCGTCGGCGGCTCGCCCGCTGCTGGCGGAAACTGGCAGCAGCTCGGTGCCGCTGCGGTCAGGCGAGGAATCCAGCTTCACGCCCAGCAGGCCGGTGACGTCCAGGCCGAAGCCGACATTACCCGGCGTGTAGCCGGACTCCATCTTGAGGATGAAACCCTGGGCCCATTCGCGGGCCGCCGACTTGGCGCCGTCGTCCTTGTAGTCGCGATCCATGTAGTAGTTGCGGGTGGTCAGCTTGGCGCTGCTGTTTTCGACGAAGCCGTCGGCCAGGGCGTGGCCGGCGAACAGGGCGGGGGCCAGCAGCAGGCTGGTCAGTGAGCCGCGGCGAATTGAACGGGAATCGAGCGCCCGGAGGTTGTGCATGTCATTGTCCTTTTATTGTTGTTTTTCGCCCCGCCGATGTGGGCGGTGGAGGCAGCGCTGGTCGCGTTGCGTGGGGCGAGAATGGAAAGGCAATGGTGGGTGGTCAATTCGCTTTGCTCGATAATCGAACGTTAAATAATTTAATTATTTTGTAGGTTAATAAAAATTCTTAGCTAAGTGATTGATCCGTCTCGGTTATCACCGAATTAGGCGGTCAGGCTGGATTACTTTCGTTATCCATTATCTTTGTTAATCTTTTTTCAGGCTTCGCAGGCTGCTCCTTTCGGTGCCCTGTGAGCGACCACAACAACAATAAAATCGAGGGTTACCCATGGATACGTCATCGCGTCGTTCGACGCTGACCGTCACGCTGTGTTTTATCGTCGCGCTCATCGAAGGGCTGGACCTGCAATCGGCGGGCATCGCCGCTGCGGGCATTCGCCAGGCGTTCGAACTGGATCAGAAAATGATGGGCTGGATGTTCAGCGCCAGCATCATCGGCCTGCTGCCCGGGGCGTTCTTTGGCGGCTGGCTGGCCGACCGCATTGGTCGCAAGGGCGTGCTGATCGGCGCGGTCATCCTGTTCGGCATCTTTTCCCTGTGGACGGCCTTTGTCACCAGCGTCAACGGCCTGCTGCTGGCGCGCCTGATGACCGGCCTGGGCTTGGGCGCCGCGCTGCCGAATCTGATCGCCCTGTGCGCCGAAGCAGTGGAAGAGCGTCGCCGCGGCACAGCCATCAGCATCATGTACTGCGGCGTGCCGCTGGGCGGCGCCATCGCGGCAGTGGTGGGCATGCTCGGTGGTGAAAGCTGGCAGACGGTATTCATCGTCGGCGGTGTGGCGCCACTGCTGATCGCTCCGCTGCTGGTGTTCGCGCTGCCCGAGTCGCGGGACTTCCGTGAGCAGCACCAGGGCGTTGCGCCAGCGCGCGAATCTACCGTGCAGGCGCTGTTCGGCGAGGGCCGTGCCGGTGCCACGCTGGCGCTGTGGGTCAGCTACTTCTTCACCCTGACGGTGATGTACATGCTGCTCAACTGGCTGCCGTCGCTGCTGCTCGCGCAGGGCTTCAGCAAGCCCCAGGCTGGCACCATCCAGATGCTGTTCAACATCGGCGGCGCCATCGGTTCGCTGCTCGGCGGCGTGCTGCTGGATCGTCGTGGTCGTACCGGCGTGGTGCTATTCGCCTATGGCGGCGTGCTGGCGTCACTGGCTGGTTTGGGCCTGGCGTCGGGCATGCTGGCCATGGCGATTGCCGGGTTCGCGGCTGGCTTGTTCATCATCGCGGCGCAACTGGTGCTCTACGCACTGGCGCCGCCGGCCTATCCGACTTCGGTGCGTGCAACTGGCGTAGGTGCTGCGGTGGCGGTGGGGCGCCTGGGCTCGGTCTCCGGCCCATTGGCTGCCGGGCAGATTCTCGCCGCGGGCGCCGGCACCACCGGTGTGCTGCTGGCAGCCTCTCCTGGATTGGTGATCGCTGCCCTGGTGGTGCTCGGCATGAGCCGGCGGCGCGCTGCCGAAGCGCCAGGCGCATCGACGACATCGCACTGAAGGCGCTGACCGATGAGCAGACTGACGCAATTGATTGGCCTGTTGCTATGCCTGGCAAGCAGCCTGGGCAATGCCGATGTGAGCACGCCGCCGCCGCTCAAGCTCGAACCCCTGGCGCGCTTCACCGTGAACCTCGAAGCGCCGGTCTGGGAGCTCGGTGCCGTTGGCCCGCAAGGCCAGCGGCGGATCATTCCGATCACCAGCGGGCACTTCGACGGCCCTGGCTTCAAGGGCAAGATTCTCAACAATGGCGCCGACTGGCAGCTGGTCGACAGCAATGGCCTGGCAATCATCGACACCCGCTACCTGTTGCAGACCGATGACGGCGCCCTGGTCTATCTGCAGACCAAGGGCTTTCGCCACGGCCCGGCCGAGGTACTGCGCAAGGTGGCCAAGGGCGAGCCGGTGGACCCGTCGCAGTATTACTTCCGCATCACCATGCAGTTCGAGACCGGCGACCCACGCTACAGCTGGCTCAACGGCATGGTCGGAGTCGGCAGCGCGATGCGCCTGCAGAAGACGGTGATTTACGACGGCTTCATTGTGAAATGACCGGTGCTGCGGCGGCCTTGCGCCGCCGCACTTTTCTACAGGTAATAAAAAACCCGCCGAAGCGGGCTTTTACTGACCAATGCCAACATCCTGTCGGCTGCCATCCTAGCTATGGTCACGTCATCCATGACCCTGAGCACGTCCTGTGCTGCAGGTATGGGCATAGATTACGGCGCGGGCCGGGGTGTCACCAGAGCGAACCGGCGCGCCGTCGTGTAAGCCTTTGGCTATAGCGAAGCGCCAATGTGACCGATTCGAGGTTATTCGGACGTGTGAACAGGCGGCTTTGGAAGGTGAGTGTCCGAATTCGGCATAGATGGTGATTTTGATTAATAGTTAATTGACATAACTATTTTTCAGGATTAGCTTCTGTTCATCGACAACCAAAACAAGAGCATTCCCCATGAGCAAGTACGAAGGCCGCTGGCAAACCGTCAAGGTCGATGTCGAAGAAGGCATCGCCTGGGTCACCCTCAACCGCCCGGAAAAACGCAACGCCATGAGCCCGACCCTCAACCGCGAGATGGTCGAGATCCTCGAGGTGCTGGAGCAGGACGCCGAGGCCCGCGTACTGGTGCTGACCGGTGCTGGCGAGTCCTGGACCGCAGGCATGGACCTCAAGGAATACTTCCGCGAAGTGGACGCCGGCCCGGAGATTCTTCAGGAGAAGATCCGCCGCGAAGCCTCGCAGTGGCAGTGGAAACTGCTGCGCATGTACGCCAAGCCGACCATCGCCATGGTCAACGGCTGGTGCTTCGGTGGCGGTTTCAGCCCGCTGGTGGCCTGTGACCTGGCGATCTGCGCCGACGAGGCGACCTTCGGTCTCTCGGAAATCAACTGGGGCATCCCGCCGGGCAACCTGGTCAGCAAGGCTATGGCCGACACCGTGGGCCATCGCCAGTCGCTGTACTACATCATGACCGGCAAGACCTTCGACGGTAAGAAGGCCGCCGAGATGGGCCTGGTCAACGAAAGCGTGCCGCTGGCCCAACTGCGCGACACCACTCTGGAACTGGCGCGCAACCTGCTCGAAAAGAACCCGGTGGTGCTGCGTGCTGCCAAGCACGGCTTCAAGCGTTGCCGCGAGCTGACCTGGGAGCAGAACGAGGATTACCTGTACGCCAAGCTCGACCAGTCGCGTTTGCTGGACGAAGAAGGCGGTCGCGAGCAGGGTATGAAGCAGTTCCTCGACGACAAGACCATCAAGCCCGGTCTGCAGGCCTACAAGCGCTGATCGCCTAGGCTTGTATTACGCGGCGTCCGCCATGGCGTCGCGAGCGTTTCCGACAACGACAACAATGAGGAATCACCATGCTGGACGTGCCCCTGCTGATCGGCGGCCGCTCGTGCCCCTCCCGCGACGAGCGCACCTTCGAACGTCGTAACCCGGTAACCGGCGAGGTGGTATCGCGCGTCGCCGCCGCCACCCTTGAAGATGCCGACGCTGCGGTGGCTGCCGCCCAGGCCGCGTTTCCCGCTTGGGCCGCGCTGGCGCCCAACGAACGGCGCACGCGCCTGCTCAAGGCGGCTGAGCAGATGCAGGCACGCGCCAGCGAGTTCATCGCCGCCGCCGGGGAAACCGGGGCCATGGCCAACTGGTACGGCTTCAACGTGCACCTGGCCAGCAACATGCTGCGTGAGGCGGCGTCGCTGACCACTCAGATCAACGGTGAGGTGATTCCTTCCGACGTGCCCGGCAGTTTCGCCATGGCGCTGCGCCAACCCTGCGGTGTGGTGCTGGGTATCGCGCCGTGGAACGCCCCAGTGATTCTCGCCACTCGCGCCATCGCCATGCCGCTGGCCTGCGGCAACACCGTGGTGCTCAAGGCGTCCGAGCTGAGCCCCGCCGTTCACCGGCTGATCGGCCAGGTGCTGCAGGATGCCGGCTTGGGTGACGGCGTGGTCAACGTGATCAGCAACGCGCCGGCCCACGCCGCGGCGATCGTCGAACGGCTGATTGCCAACCCGGCGGTACGGCGGGTCAACTTCACCGGCTCGACCAAGGTCGGGCGCATCGTCGGCGAGCTGTCCGCCCGGCACCTCAAACCGGCTCTGCTGGAGCTCGGTGGCAAGGCCCCGTTCTTGGTACTCGACGATGCCGACCTGGACGCCGCCGTCGAAGCCGCGGCGTTCGGGGCCTATTTCAACCAGGGGCAGATCTGCATGTCCACCGAGCGCCTGGTGGTCGATAGCAAAGTGGCCGACACCTTCGTCGCCAAACTGGCAGCGAAGATCGCTACCCTGCGTGCCGGTGACCCGGCCGACAGCGCTTCGGTGCTCGGCTCGCTGGTCGACACCTCGGCAGGCGAGCGCATCAAGGCGCTGGTCGACGATGCCGTTGGCAAGGGCGCGAAGTTGATCGCTGGCGGCCAGGTCGAGGGCAGCATCATGCAGGCGACGCTGCTCGACCACGTCACCCCGGCGATGCGCCTGTATGCCGAGGAGTCCTTCGGGCCGGTTGCCGTGGTGCTGCGCGGCAGTGGCGACGAAGAGTTGCTGCGCCTGGCCAACGACTCCGAGTTCGGCCTGTCGTCGGCGATCTTCAGTCGCGATACCACCCGCGCGCTGGCCCTTGCCCAGCGCGTCGAGTCGGGCATCTGCCATATCAACGGGCCGACCGTGCACGACGAGGCGCAGATGCCCTTCGGCGGCGTCAAGGCCAGTGGCTACGGCAGTTTCGGCGGCAAGTCGGCCATCGAACAGTTCACCCAGTTGCGCTGGGTGACCCTGCAGAATGGCCCGCGGCATTACCCGATCTAGCCCAGCGTTTGCGACATTCCTGCGTGTACCGGCTGCCTCGATGACGAGGCGGTGCGGTGCTGCGTGACGACAAGAACAACAGGGGCGAGTCAGTCGCCCGCGTGGAGAAACGAAGTGAACGCCAATTCCGGACCGCGTTATCGCCAGGTGTCCATCGGCCGTTCGGCCGTTGAGGTCAGCGAGCGTCAGGGTGTGTTGCACATGCGCTCGCTGGAACCGCTGGCGCCCTTGCCGCCGCGTTTGCTCGATCGACTGGTGCACTGGGCTGAGGTGCGTGGCGAGCAGACCTTTCTGGCCGTGCGCGGCGAGAGTGGCGAGTGGCAGCACACCAGTTATGCACAGATGCTCGACGCGGTGCGCGCCATCGCTCAGTGTCTGCTCGGCTTTGGGCTGAGCGCCGAGCGCCCCCTGGCGATTCTTTCCGGTAATGGCCTGCAGCACCTGCAGATCGCCCTTGGCGCCATGTACGCGGGCATCCCGTACTGCCCGGTGTCGCCAGCCTATTCGCTGATGTCCCAGGATCACGCCAAGCTGCGCCATGTTTGCGACCTGCTGCGGCCGGGCCTGGTATTCGTCGACAATGCTGCGCCATTCCAGCGCGCCATCGACGCCGTGCTGCCCGTTGATGTGCCAGTAGTCACCGTGAGGGGCGATGTGGCAGGGCGGCGCACCATCGATTTCGCCAGCCTCCTGGCCCAGCCAGGCGGCGCCGAGGCCGAAGCCGCCTTCGTCGCCACCGGCCCGGATACCATCGCCAAGTTCCTGTTCACCTCCGGCTCGACCAAGCTGCCCAAGGCGGTGGTCACCACTCAGCGCATGCTTTGCGCCAACCAGCAGATGCTGCTGCAGACCTTCCCGGTGTTCGGGGAAGAGCCGCCGGTGCTGGTCGACTGGCTGCCGTGGAACCACACCTTTGGCGGCAGCCACAACCTGGGCATCGTGCTTTACAACGGCGGCACCTTCTATCTCGATGAAGGCAAGCCGACGCCCCAGGGCATGGCCGAAACCCTGCGCAACCTGGGCGAGATTTCCCCGACCGCCTACCTGACTGTGCCCAAGGGCTGGGAAGAGCTGGTCAACGCCCTGGAGCAGGACGCGGCACTGCGTGAGCGCTTTTTCGCACGCATCAAGCTGTTCTTCTTCGCCGCCGCCGGGCTGTCCCAGAGCATCTGGGACCGCCTCGACCGCATCGCCGAGCAGCATTGCGGTGAGCGCATTCGCATGATGGCCGGCCTGGGCATGACCGAGGCGTCGCCGTCGTGCACCTTCACCACCGGGCCGCTGTCCATGGCCGGTTATGTCGGCCTGCCGGCACCGGGTTGCGAGGTGCGCCTGGTGCCGGTCGACGGCAAGCTGGAAGGACGCTTTCGCGGGCCGCACATCATGCCCGGCTACTGGCGTGCCGAGCAGCAGACCGCCGAGGTGTTCGACGAAGACGGCTTCTACTGCTCCGGCGATGCGCTCAAGCTGGCCGACCCGCGCAATCCGCAACTGGGCCTGATGTTCGACGGGCGCATCGCCGAAGACTTCAAGCTGTCGTCCGGGGTGTTCGTCAGCGTCGGCCCGCTGCGTAACCGCGCCGTGCTGGAAGGCTCGCCCTACGTGCAGGACGTGGTGGTCGCTGCGCCGGACCGCGAATGCCTGGGCTTGCTGGTGTTCCCGCGCCTCTATGAATGCCGGCAACTTTCTGGCCTGGCGGCGGACGCCAGCGACGCCGAGGTGCTGGCCAGCGCCGCGGTTCGTGGCTGGTTCGCCGATTGGCTGCAGCGCCTCAACCGCGAGGCCACCGGCAATGCCACGCGGCTGGAATGGATCGCTCTGATGAGCCAGGCGCCGTCCATCGATCGCGGCGAGATCACCGACAAGGGCTCGATCAACCAGCGTGCCGTGCTGCAGTGGCGCGCCGAGCAGGTCGAAGCGCTGTACCGCGGTCGTGACGAGTCGATCCTGCGTGCCGAGTCGCGACCGTGAACAGCGGCCAGTTCAGTGCATTCGAGGATGTGGCCATCATCGAGGCGCTGCGCACGCCCTGGAGTGATCTGAACGGGCCGCTGGCCCAGGTCTCACCTATCGACCTGGGCATCAAGGTCGGCCGCGCCGTGCTGGCACGTGCTGCTCTTGACCCGGCGGCGGTGGACGGCGTGTTCGCCGGCTCCATGGCCCAGGCCAGTTTCGATGCCTATATGTTGCCGCGCCATATCGGCCTATACAGCGGCGTGCCGCAGCAGGTGCCGGCGCTGGCGGTGCAGCGCATCTGCGGCACAGGCCTGGAGTTGCTGCGCCAGGGCGCCATGCACTTGCAGTGTGGCGGGCAGCTGGCGCTATGCGTGGGCAGCGAGTCGATGTCGCGCAACCCGATTGCCAGCTATGAACACCGCGGCGGCTTTCGTCTCGGCGCGCCGGTCGGCTTCAAGGATTTTCTCTGGGAAGCTCTGCTGGACCCGGCGCCGGGCGTGGACATGATCGCCACCGCCGAGCGCCTGGCCCACGAATACGGCATCAGCCGCGAGCAGGTGGACGCCTACGCCTTGGGCAGTCATCAACGTGCTCTGCAGGCCCGCGACAGCGGCTGGCTGGCCGAGGAGATCGTCGCTGTCGGCAATGAACGTTTCGAGCTGGACGGTTATCAGGCTCGCGGCATCGAGCTACCCAGGCGAGTTGCCGAGGTGACGCAGGATACGCACCCGCGACCCACCGATGCCGAGGCGCTGGGGCGCCTGAGCGCCATTCACCCTGGCGGTGTGCAGACCGCCGGCAACAGCTGCGCGGTGGTCGATGGTGCGGCGGCGGCGCTGGTCGGGCGAGCCTCCGATTGCATACGTTCGCCTCTGGCGCTGCTGCGTGCCTCCAGTGTGGTTGGTGTGGCGCCGGAGATCATGGGCATCGGCCCTGTGCCGGCTATTCAACTGCTGCTGCAGCGCAGCGGCCTGGGACTCGATGAGATCGGTCTGCTGGAAATCAACGAGGCCCAGGGCGCCCAGGTGCTGGCGGTCAGTCAGGCGCTTGAGCTGAACCCTTCTCGGCTGAATCGGCGCGGCGGCTCCATCGCCCTCGGCCATCCGCTGGCGGCTACCGGCCTGCGCCTGGTGATGACCCTGGCGCGACAGTTGCGTGAAGCCAATCTGCGTTACGGCATTGCCGCGGCCTGCATCGGTGGCGGGCAGGGCATGGCGCTGCTGATCGAGAACCCGGGCTACCAGGCCTGAGGTTTGCGCTACAGGGAGGTTGACCATGTGGCAGTACCAGACGCCGCTGCGCGACATGCGTTTCGTCCTCGAGCATTGGCTGCAGGCACCTGCAGCCTGGGCCGAGCTACCGGCATTCACCGAGGTCGACCTGCCGCTGGCGTTACAGGTGCTGGAGGAGGCCGCACGTTTCAGCTCCGGCGTGCTGGCGCCGCTCAATGCCAGCGGGGATCGCCAGGGTTGTCGCTGGCAGGCCGGCGAGGTCCGTACGCCAGACGGTTTCGCCGCCGCCTATCGCACCTATGTGGAGGGTGGCTGGCCGGCTCTGGCCTGTGCGCCCGAGCACGGCGGCCAGGGCTTACCGCAGGTGCTGGACGCCGCGCTGCAGGAAATGCTCTATGCCAGTAACCATGCCTGGTCGATGTACACCGGCATCGCCCACGGCGCCTACCTTTGTTTGCAGGCCCATGCGCCGAAGGCGCTCAGGGAGCGCTATCTGCACGCCATCGTCAGCGGGGAAATCCTGCCGACCATGTGCCTCACCGAGCCTCAGGCCGGCAGCGACGTTGGCCTGTTGCGTTGCCGCGCCGAGCTTCAGGACGACGGCAGTTACCATCTCACCGGCAGCAAGCTGTTCATCTCCGGCGGCGAGCACGACCTGACCGACGACATCCTGCATCTGGTGCTGGCACGCTTGCCGTATGCGCCGGCGGGTACCCGCGGCATCTCGCTGTTTCTGGTGCCCAAGCGGCTGGACGACGGCAGTCGCAATGCCGTGCGCTGCGACGGCATCGAGCACAAGATGGGCATCAGGGGCAGCGCCACCTGCTCGCTGAGTTTCGACGGCGCCCAGGGCTGGTTGGTTGGTGAGGCGAATCACGGTCTGGCCGCGTTGTTCGTGATGATGAACTCGGCGCGCTTGCATGTTGGTTTGCAGGGGCTCGGGCATGCCGAGTCGGCCTGGCAGAATGCGGCGGATTACGCCCGCGAACGTCGGCAGATGCGTGCGCCAGGCCGACCGGAAGGCGTTGCCGCGGCGCCTGCCGACCCCATCCATTATCACCCGGCCATGCGCCTGGCGCTGCTGCGTTTGCGCGCGGTCAGCCAGGGACTGCGCGCCATCGGTTACTGGGGCGCGCACCTGCTCGATCAGGCCGAGTATGCCGCGCTTGAAAGCGAACGCCAGCGCGCCGCACGCCTGGCCGGGCTGCTGACGCCTGTGATCAAGGCATTCTTCACCGACCAGGGGTTCCATCTGGCCAGCGAGGCGCTGCAGGTGTTCGGCGGCTATGGCTACACCGCGGAATACGCCATCGAGCAGACCCTGCGCGACAGCCGTATCGCCATGATCTACGAAGGCAGCAACGAGATTCAGGCCAACGACCTGTTATTGCGCAAGGTGCTGGGCGATGGCGGCGCAGCTCTGGATGAGTTGCTGGCGGTGTTCGAGCAGGAAGTGGCGGCGGGTGGCGAATATGCCGATTCGTTGAAAAAGCTGTGCGCCAATGTGCAGGGTTTGGTGAAAGGAATCTTCGCGAATGCCGAGAGCGACAGCGAGTACCCGTACCGAATCGCCGGCGATTTTCTGCATCTGCTCGGTTGGGTACTGCTGGCGTTCGCCTGGGCGCGCTCGTCACGCCTGGCTGCGCCGTTGCTCGTCGAGGATCCCTGGTATCAGGAGAAGCTCGACAGCGCGGGGTTCTTCTTCACCTATCTGTTGCCGGAGACCGAGCTGCGCATCGCTAGGATCGAAGCAGCTCGTGCACCGCTGGCGTTTCTGGCTTGACGGCCGCTCTCGATCCGCCGGTGTGTGGCGTGTAGAGGAACGGTAGCAATAGTAGGGGCAGCCGTTCCCCTATCCGGTGGGAACGGGCCATGCCCGTGATTTTTCGCGGGCATGGCCCGCTCCCACAATGGATCAGTGATGCCCGATTCTGCCTTCAAACGGCTTATCCCAAGCCGCCTTAGCCGTTGACCTTATGCAGCAATCGTAGCAGCTGCGCACGCTCATCCTCGTCCAGGGCAGCGGTGGCCGCTTCATCGCTGGCTACAGCGATGGCCTTGAGTTTGCCGAGTAGGGCGATGCCGGCTTTGGTGAGAAATACGCCATAGGCGCGTTTGTCCTGCACGCCGCGCACGCGCTGGGCCAGGCCACGGCTTTCCAGCTTGTTGAGCAGCGGCACCAGTTGCGGCGGCTCGATGGCCAGTTGGCGCGCCAGATCCGCCTGCATCAGGCCTGGCTCGTTGTCGATGATCACCATGGCGGTGAACTGTGCCGGGCGCAGGTCATGCTCGGCCAGGTTGCCGACCAGGTGCTGGAAGACCTTCATCTGGGCGCGGCGCAGCGCGTAGCCGACCAGGGTATCCAGCCAGTTGTCAGGCAATTCATCGCCTCCACTCTGAGGCAGCGGCGAGATGTCCATTTGGCTGGAAGTGTTGCTCATGACGGGAGGCTTCTTCAGTTAAGCGAATTAAGCATTCTGCACCCTGGCGCAGCAACTGGCCAGTAGCGTGCGGGAAGGTCGCAAGGTGGATTTAGCCTGAGCGGGGCTTTTAGGCGGGAGGTCAGGCGCGTTTTTTGGTGTGCGGGGAGCGGTTGAGCTTCTCCGCACTGAGCCGGCGCTGGCCTTCGCCGTCGACCCAGCCGGCTTCCCAGGCGGCAGCGGGAATGCTGTCGGCAAAGGGCAGGCTGTCCGAGGCGTTGCCGGCCAGGCCGGCCATATAGCCCTGCTGGTAGGCCTTGGTCAGGCTTTCCAGGCTCCAGTGCTGCTTGTCGTCGTGTTGGCTCATGGGCGGTTCGCTAAGCGTGCTTGCAATCCATGCTAGCCAAATCCGCCGGGCCGAAGCCGCCCACCGGTCACGGATTTATGACCGCTGGTTTTTTTTGTGACGCAGTCGTCGCGGGCCAGGCCCTGTTTCACACCGCCAGGGCGAGAATGCTGGCCTGGTAGGCGGCGGCAAAACTGTCGAAGTCGCCTTCCTCGTGGGCTTCCAGTTCAGTCTGTTCATGCAGAGACTGGCGCGCGGCCTGCTCGAACTCGGCCTGTTGCTCGGCACTCAGCGGCTGGCCACGGAAATGCTCGGCATGACGCTTGCTCTGGCGCAGTGCAAAGGCGGCGAAGGTTTCGCCTTGCTGCAGTTCGGCCAGCACCTGGGCCGACGGAGTCAGGCTGGCATCATCGATTTTCGCGCGTTGGGCCTGCAAGGCGGCGCCGTGGGCGTCCGTCCCCTGGCTGCGGTCGAGCAGCTCGCTGATCGCTTCGATGCCATCGAGCAGCTCGTGGGCCCAGCTCTGCAAGACCACCGGCGCGCCGTGACGTTGCAGGTGCAGGCCCGGCCGGCGGCCGTCCTTGACCACCTTGAGGAAGTTGTCCGAGCAACTGCCGCATTCGCCGTTGCTCAGCTGCGGGCTGTCCTGCAGGGCGCAGTAGAGCAGGAAGGCATCGAGGAAACGCGATTCAGCGAGGTCGATGCCCATCGGCAGGAACGGGTTGATGTCCAGGCAGCGTGCTTCGACGTACTGCACACCGCGGGCCATCAGCGCCTGGATCGGCCGCTCGCCGCTATAAGTCACGCGTTTGGGGCGGATGTTGGAGTAGTACTCGTTTTCGATCTGCAGCACGTTGGTATTGAGCTGCAGCCACTCGCCGTCCTTCTTGGTGCCGATATTCACGTATGGCGGGTACGGCGTGCCGACGGCCTGGCGCAGGCTGTCGGTGTAGCTCGCCAGGTCGTTGTAGCAAGGCGTCAGCCCGGCCTGGGCTTCACTCTGGTAACCCAGGTCGCTCATGCGCAGGCTGGTGGCATAGGGCAGGTAAAGGGTGTCGGCGTCCAGCTCCTGGAGCTGGTGCGGGCGGCCGCGCATGAAATTCTTGTCCAGCGCCGGCGAGGCGCCGAACAGGTACATCAGCAGCCAGCTGTAACGGCGGAAGTTGCGGATCAGCGCGATGTAACGCGAGGACTGGTAGTCACGCGCGCTGCGCCCGTCACCCTCGGCTTGCTGCAATACGGCCCACAGCTGCTCGGGCAGGGAGAAGTTGTAGTGGATGCCGGCGATGCATTGCATGGTCTTGCCGTAACGCAGGGCCAGGCCCTTGCGGTACACGTATTTGAGCTGGCCGATATGCGAGCTGCCGTAACGGGCGATCGGAATCGTCTCTTCGTCCGGCAGCGGGCCGGGCATCGAGGGGCTCCACAGGTACTCGCCGTCGAGCTTGCTATACACGAAGCGGTGGATGCGCTCGAGCTCGGCCAGAGTCTCGCCTGGGTCTGCTGCGGTACCGGTGATGAACTCGAGCAGGGATTCGGAATAGTCCGTGGTGATCTGACCGTTGGTCAGCGCCGAGCCCAGCGCGGCGGGGTGACCGCTCAGCGCCAGCTGGCCGCTTTCATCGACGCGCAGGCATTCACGCTCGATACCGTGCAGGCACTGGGAGAGCAGGGACAGGTTGGCGTGCTCGCCGAGCAGGGCCAGACGGCGGGAGAACAGGTCGCTCAAGATTGCATTCCTTCACGCAGCGGTCGCCCCAATATGGGGGTGGACGCTGGACTCTACAAGGGGCGAATTGCTGACGTTGGTCGTCTGGCGAAAGGGATGTACGTTCTAGCGACACACGCAGGCGGCTTTCAGGGCTCTGCTGCGCGTGACGTGGGCCTCAGAGGCAGGCGAAGGTCGCCTGGGCCTTGGCCACCAGCTTGTCATGCTGGTGCACTTCTGCTTCGATGACCTGGGTACGGCGGCCGGCGTGGATGACCCAGGCGCGGCAGCTCAGGTCGCCTTCGGTAACGCCGCGGATGTAGTTGACCTTGCACTCCAGGGTCACGCTGCTCGGTTCGCCATCGGTCAGGCTGTGGCTGGCCTGGCCCATGGCGGTGTCGATCAGCGAGAACAGCGCGCCGCCGTGCAGCTTGCCGTGCAGGTTGCGCAGGCCGTCATGCATGCTCAGGGCGATGATCGCCTCACCGGCTTCGGCCTTGACGATTTGCAGGCCCAGCAGGCGCCCGAAGGCGCTGCTTTTGCCGATTTCATCCACGGAATCGCTCATCGCTTACTTCCTCAGCTGCTTGGCGTTGGCGAACAGCGCGGCCATGGCGGCATTGGCCGGAGCCGGTTTTTCCTGGCTGGAGTGGCGCTCGCTGCGCGGCGCCTGGCCACCTTTGCCACCACCCTGACGGCCGCCGCCACGAGGACCATCGACTTTCTCGCCGGGGGTGTCGCTCATGCGCATCGACAGGGCGATGCGGTTGCGCGGGATGTCCACTTCCATGACCTTGACCTTGACCACATCGCCGGCCTTGACCGCCTCGTGCGGGTCCTTGATGAATTTCTCGGAGAGCGCCGAGATATGCACCAGGCCGTCCTGGTGGACGCCGATGTCGACGAAAGCGCCGAAGTTGGTCACGTTGGTGACCACACCTTCGAGGATCATCCCCAGTTCGAGGTCTTTGAGGGTTTCCACGCCTTCCTGGAACTCGGCGGTCTTGAACTCGGGACGCGGGTCGCGACCGGGTTTTTCCAGCTCGCTGAGAATGTCGCTGACGGTCACCTGGCCGAAGGTCTCGTCGGTGAACTTCTTCGGATCCAGGCGCTTGAGGAAGCCCGCATCGCCGATCAGCGAGCGGATGTCGCGGCCGGTGTCGGCGGCGATGCGCTGCACCAGCGGGTAGGTTTCCGGGTGTACGGCGGAGGCGTCCAGCGGGTTGTCGCCATTCATCACGCGCAGGAAGCCGGCGGCCTGTTCGAAGGTCTTGTCGCCCAGGCGCGGGACTTTCTTCAGGGCGTCACGGGTCTTGAAGGCGCCGTGAGCATCGCGGTGGGCGACGATGTTCTGCGCCAGGGTTGCGTTGAGGCCGGAAATACGCGCCAGCAGGGCGCTGGAGGCAGTGTTGACGTCCACGCCCACGGCGTTCACGCAGTCTTCCACCACGGCGTCCAGGCTACGCGCCAGCTTCAGCTGGGACACATCGTGCTGGTACTGGCCGACGCCGATGGATTTCGGGTCGATCTTCACCAGCTCGGCCAGCGGGTCCTGCAGGCGACGGGCGATGGATACGGCGCCGCGCAGTGATACGTCCAGATCCGGAAACTCCTTGGCCGCCAGCTCCGAGGCCGAGTACACCGAGGCGCCGGCTTCGCTGACCATGATCTTGGTCATCTTCAGGCCCGGGTATTTCTTGATCAGCTCGATGGCCAGCTTGTCAGTCTCGCGGCTGGCGGTGCCGTTGCCGATGGCGATCAGGTCGACGCCATGCTTGGCGCACAGCTTGGCCAGCACGTTGAGGGTGCCGTCCCAGTCATTGCGCGGTGCGTGCGGGTAGACGGTGGCGGTGTCCAGCAGCTTGCCGGTGGCATCGACCACCGCCACCTTGCACCCGGTGCGCAGGCCCGGGTCGAGGCCCAGGGTTGCGCGCGGGCCTGCGGGGGCGGCCAGCAGCAGGTCGTGCAAGTTGCGGGCGAAGACGCTGATCGCCTCGTCCTCGGCGCCTTCACGCAGCTCGCCGAGCAAGTCGGTTTCCAGGTGGGTGTAGAGCTTGACCTTCCAGGTCCAGCGCACCACTTCGCCCAGCCACTTGTCGGCGGCGCGGCCCTGATTGGAAATACCGAAACGCTCGGCGATCATGCCTTCGCACGGGTGCAGGGTGCCCGGCAGCTCTTCGCCGACCTTGAGGCTGGCGTTGAGGATGCCCTCGTTGCGACCGCGGAAGATCGCCAGGGCACGGTGCGACGGAGCGCCCTTGAGCTTCTCGTCATGTTCGAAGTAGTCGCGGAACTTGGCGCCTTCTTCTTCCTTACCGGCTATAACGCGGGCGCTCAGGGTGGCGTTGTCCTTGAGGAAACCGCGCAGGCTGCTGAGCAGGCTGGCGTCCTCGGCGAAGCGCTCCATGAGGATGTACTTGGCGCCTTCGAGCACCGCCTTGGTGTCGGCGAAGCCTTTCTCGGCATCGATGAAGCGTGCCGCTTCGGTTTCCGGCGTCAGGCTCGGATCATTGAACAGCGCGTCGGCCAGTTCGCCGAGGCCGGCTTCCAGTGCGATCTGGCCCTTGGTGCGACGCTTCTGCTTGTAGGGCAGGTAGAGGTCTTCGAGGCGCGTCTTGGTGTCGGCGAGGTTGATTTCGCGGGTCAGCTCAGGAGTCAACTTACCCTGTTCCTCGATGCTGGCCAGGATGCTGGCGCGGCGATCGTCGAGCTCGCGCAGGTAGCGCAGGCGCTCTTCCAGGTTGCGCAGCTGGGTATCGTCGAGGCTGCCGGTGACTTCCTTGCGGTAGCGGGCGATGAACGGCACGGTGGAGCCTTCATCCAGCAGCTGTACGGCGGCGGCGACCTGTTGCGGGCGCACGCCCAGTTCTTCGGCGATACGGTTGTTGATGCTGAGCATAGAAAGAAGAATCCACCTTGAAACGACTGGAACCGGCTGCGCTCACGATGAGCCGGACGATAAAGCGGCGCATTATAGCCACGCAAAGCTGCGCTCAGGCCACCTGCCGCTGGCGGCCGTCAGACCGCGAATCCGGGCGAAGTGCGCCAACGCCAGCGAAAAATCTGCTAACAATGGACAATACGTGGTCTATACGGCCTCTGAGCCATAATGCCGCCGTTCAGCCGGGCGCATCGCGTCGCGGACTCTCGGTCAAGGAGCCTCTATGAGCAGCACTGCAGTACAACCGGTCGAAGGCGAGAAGATCCTGATTGTCGATGACGACGCCCGTCTGCGTCGTCTGCTGGAGCGCTTCTTCGACGAACAGGGTTATCGCGTTCGCGCCGTGGAAAACGTCGAGCAGATGGACCGCCTGCTATCGCGCGAGCTGTTCAACTTGGTGGTGCTCGACCTGATGCTGCCAGGCGAAGACGGCATGAGCGCCTGCCGCCGCCTGCGGGCCTCTAACAATCAGGTGCCGATCATCATGCTCACCGCCAAGGGTGACGAGGGCAGTCGCATCCAGGGTCTGGAAATCGGTGCCGACGATTACCTGGCCAAACCCTTCAACCCGCGCGAACTGCTGGCGCGCATCAAGGCCGTGCTGCGCCGCCAGGCGCCGGTGGTACCGGGCGCGCCGGGCAGCGAGGACGAGACCGTCACCTTCGGTGATTACGAGTTGTCCCTGGCCACCCGCGAGCTGAAGAAAGGCGACGAAGTCCATATGCTCACCACCGGCGAATTCGCCGTGCTCAAGGCGCTGGTGCAGCACGCCCGCGAGCCGCTGACCCGCGACAAGCTTATGAACCTGGCTCGTGGCCGTGAGTGGGACGCCCTGGAGCGTTCCATCGACGTACAGATTTCCCGCCTGCGTCGGCTGATCGAGCCGGACCCGTCCAAGCCACGCTATATCCAGACAGTCTGGGGCGTTGGCTATGTGTTCGTGCCGGATGGCAACAAATAAAACCGTTATGAAGCGCATGAGGGCTGGCAACCGATGTCAGCCCTCGTTCGTTTAGCTTCCCGCCTCTCGTGTTCTGCCCGGCTCCTGTTTCTATGAAAGCTCCACTCTGGTTTCCGCAAAGCTTCTTCTCGCGCACCCTCTGGTTGGTGCTGATCGTCGTGCTGTTCTCCAAGGCTCTGACCCTCGTCTACCTGATGATGAACGAGGACGTGCTGGTCGACCGTCAGTACAGCCACGGCGCGGCGCTGACCCTGCGCGCCTACTGGGCAGCGGATCCCGAGGATCGCGCCAATATCGCCGAAGCGGCGGGGCTGAAGCGGGTGACGCGCGCCGAAGTGCCGGCCAGCGAGGAGCACTGGCCGTACAGCGAGATATTCCAGCGGCAGATGCAGTCGGAGCTTGGTCCGGATACCGAAACCCGGGTGCGGGCCAAGAGCCCGCCGGCGCTCTGGGTGCATGCGCCGACGCTCGGTGAGGATTGGGTGCGTGTGCCGCTGTATCCACACCCGCTGCGTGGTCAGCGGATCTGGAGCGTGCTGGGCTGGTTCCTGGGTATCGGCCTGTTGTCCACAGCTGCCGCGTGGATCTTCGTGCGCCAGCTCAGCGCGCCGCTCAAGCGCCTGGTGATCGCTGCCCGCCAGTTCGGCCAGGGCCGCAGCGTGCGCCTGCCGGTGGGTGATACGCCGAGCGAAATGGCCGAGGTGTACCGCGCCTTCAACCAGATGGCCGAGGATGTCGAGCAGGCCGGGCGCGAGCGCGAGCTGATGCTCGCCGGGGTATCACACGACTTGCGCACGCCGCTCACACGCTTGCGGCTCTCCCTGGAGTTTCTCGATCACGATTCGGAACTGACCGACGACATGGTGCGCGACATCGAGGACATGGATGCGATCCTCGATCAGTTCCTGGCCTTTATCCGTGACGGTCGTGATGAGCCGGTTGAGGAGCTGGAGCTGACCGAGCTGATCCGCGAGGTAGTGGCGCCCTACAACCAGAAACAGGAACAGGTGCGTCTGTTCCTCGAGCCGGTGCCGGCCTTTCCACTGCGCCGGGTGTCGATCAAGCGATTGATCGTCAACCTGATCGAGAATGCCCTGCGCTATGGCGGCGGCGCCGTGGAGATCGTGCTGTCGATCGCCGATGATCACAGTGCGCCCTACGTCGTGCTCAGCGTGCTGGATCGTGGCGCTGGTATCGACCCGAGCGAGCTGGGTAGTATCGTCAATCCGTTCATTCGCGGCGACAGCGCCCGCGGTGGCAAGGGAGCCGGGCTGGGCCTGGCCATCGTCAAGCGCATCGCCTCGCTGCACGGCGGTAGTGTTGAACTGCGCAACCGTTCCGGCGGAGGGCTGGAGGCCCGTATCTGCTTGCCTCTGGGTTTGTTGTTACCACGCGACGCCGCCTGATTCTCGACTAGGCTGTGTACTCGATGCAGGCACCTGTACAGCCCTGACGGGCTGCTTCATGCTGTGCTGGCATAGCGATATGAGGTTCGTATGCCCCGCACCGCCGAACGCTTGCCGTTCTGGACTTGGTGGTTGCCGTTGCCGGCGTTCCACCTTGCTACACAGCTGTCTCTGACTACTCAGTTCGAAGACGGGCTGGGCATTCTCTATCTGCCGTTCGCCCTCGGGCTGGTGCTTGTGCTCTGGTGGGGACCGCGCGTGCTATGGGCGCTCTACGCCAATGCCGTGCTCTCCACGCCACTGTGGGGATTGGACTGGCACCAGGCGCCCCTGAATGCGTTGCCGGAAACCCTGGGCGTCGCCTGCTGTTACCTACTGCTGCGCTGGCGGCCGTTCGATGCGGCCTTGCCGGACATCAGCCATGTGCTGCGCTTCATCCTGCTGGGCGTCTTGTTGCCGGCGGCGCTGGCCTGTGGGCTGCTGGTCGGCTGCCGCCTGCTGCTCGGTGGGCTGACAGTGGCACAGGTGCCGCAGCTGGTTCTGACGCTTTGGATGGTCGACAGTCTGACTTCGTTGGTGATTTCCATCCCACTGCTGACCTACTTCAGCCCCTGGTTGCGTAGGCGCGGCTGGCTGGTGCCGGCCGAGGGCATCGTCCCCCCCCTGCAGCAGGTGCCCGTGGCCTTGCGCACGCTACCCTCGCTATACGTACTGCTGCCGGTGCTGGTGTGCCTGCCGGTGTTGCTGGAGCTGTTGCCGTCCACGTTGAAGATGCCGGCCGTGGGCCTGGTCATGTTGGGGCTCGCGCTAGTTTGGGGATTTTCTGGGGCTGTGTGCGGAGCGGCAATCAGCGCGGTGGCAATCTTGGTGTTGCCCTGGTTTCATACGATCACAGCGGGTGACAGCTGGATTGATCCGCAGCGCTTGGAACTGCACTTCGGCATCCTGCTATTCATCCTGGCAGCGCTGTTGATCGGCCGCAGCCTCACCGATCTGCGTCTGGCGCTTGCCCATAGTGCGCTGGTGCAGCGCCAGCTTAACCTGGCGCATTCGGCGCTGGATGCCAGCCCGCTCGGTGTGCTGATCGCCGACGCGCGGCAGGCCAAATTGCCGCTGATCTACTGCAACCCGGCCTTCGAGCAGATCACCGGGCGCGAGGCCGACGCGACCCTCGGCCTGAGCCTGCTCGACCTGCTGCGTGGCGAGAAGCGCCACGAGGGCCTGCACGTGCTGGAAACCGCCATTCGCCGCGAGGTGCCCGGCAATGCCGTGCTGCGCTTGCAGCGCCAGGGCGGCGAGGCGTTCTGGGGCGAGGTGATTCTGGCGCCGATGCGCGACGAACTGGGCGTCAGCCACTTCATCGTCATGCAGCAGGACGTCAGCGCCCGCGAGCAGCTGGCCCAGGACATGGTGCGCCAGAGCGAGACGCTGCAGCAGCAGAGCCACCTGTTCACCCAGACGGAAAACATCGCCGACCTGGGCGGCTGGTCGCTGAACATGCGCGACATGAGCATGTACTGGAGTGCCGGCTGTTTCGCCATCTACGAGCTGGACCCGAAAAGCGGAGCGCCGTCGTTCGAGGAATCGCTGAGCCAGTTCGATGCAACGGGCCGTGATCTGATCGTGCGCACCCTGCAGCAGATGCACGCTGGGGACGACCAGTTCGATATCGAGGTGCGCGCCAACACTGCCAAGGGTCGCACACGCTGGGTGCGCTTGCTGGGTGTTGCCGAACGCGACGGCGACCAGCTGGTGCGCGTCTACGGCGCGGCCCAGGACGTCACCGCGCGGCGCCGCACCGAGCAGCAGCTGCGCGAGCGCGATGAGCGCCTGCGCCTGTTCTTCGAGACCCCGCTGATCGGCATGGCCCTGATCACCCCGACCCACAGCTGGTCCGAGGTCAACCTCAAGCTGTGCAACATCCTTGGCATGAGCCGCGAGCAGCTGCTGGAGTCCTGCTGGACGCAAATCAGTTGCGAGGAGGATCTCGATGCCGAGCAACCGCTGCTCAATGATGTGATGGCGGGGCGCCGTGAGGGGTTCGAGCGCGACCGTAGCTTCCGGCGTGCCGATGGCAGCCTGGTGCCGACCCGGCTCAACCTGCGTGCGGTGCGCCGCAGCGACGGCGGGGTCAGCATGTTTGTGCTGCTGGTTGAAGACATCAGCGCCCGTTACGAGGCTGAGGCCCGTTACCGTACCGTCGTCGAACACGCGCCCGAGGCGATCATGCTGTACAGCGAGGAGGGCGGTCTGGTCGATTTCAACGGCAATGCCCTGCGCCTGTTTGGCTATCCCCGGGAGGAGCTGCTCAATCGCCGGCCCTTCGAGTTGAGCCCGGAGCGACAGGCGGATGGCCGCCCTTCGTTCGACGCCGCCAAGCACTACCTCGAAGCGGCGCTGGCTGGCGAGGTGCCGGTGTTCGAGTGGCTGCACCTCGATAGTCGCGGGCGGCAGTTCCCCTGCGAGGTGCGCCTTGTGCGGCTGCCGGGTGAGCCTGCACTGATTCGCTGCAGCGTGACGGATATCTCCGAGCGTCAGCGCTACCAGCGTGAAATCGAGCGCCTGGCCTACAGCGACGAGCTGACCGGTCTGCCCAATCGCCGCCTGATGCTCGACCGCCTGCAGCACGCCATGGACCGCGAGATTCGTCAGGGCAGCCTGGGCGCTCTGCTGTTCATCGATCTGGATCACTTCAAGACCGTCAACGACAGCCTCGGTCATCTGGTTGGCGACAACCTGTTGCGCGAAGTGACCGAGCGCCTCGAAGGTCAACTGCGCACCGAGGACACCCTGGCGCGCATGGGCGGCGATGAGTTCGTGGTGCTGCTCGAAGGCCTGGACGCCAATGCCCAGATCGCCGGCGAACAGGCCGCCATGGTCGGTGAGCGTTTGCTCAAGAGCTTGGAACCCTCTTGCGTGATCGACGGCCACGAGCTGTCGATGAGCGCCAGTATTGGCATCGCGCTGCATCCGTTCGGCGAGCAGAACGCCGCCGACGTGCTCAAGCAGGCCGATACCGCCATGTACCGCGCCAAGCAGGCTGGGCGCAACGCGCTGCACTTCTTTGCCCCGGAGATGCAGGCGGCAATCGACCAGCGCCTGCAGCTGCAGGGCGAGTTGCGTCAGGCGATTGCCCGCGATCAGCTGTACCTGGTGTTCCAGCCGCAGCTGCAACTGGACGATGGCCAGTTGATCGGCGCCGAGGTGCTAGTGCGCTGGGCGCATCCGGAGAAGGGCGAGATACTGCCTGGCCAGTTCATTCCGCTGGCCGAGGAAACCGGGTTGATTCAGGACATCGGCCACTGGGTGCTCGAACGCGCCTGCGCCACGCTGCAAGGCTGGCGCCTAGAGCATCCTGACCTGGTGCTGGCGGTCAACCTCAGCCCGCGCGAACTGCGTAGCCAGGATTGCGCCGAGCGCGTACGCAGCTGCCTGGAACGTTATGGCGTGCCGGCGGCAGCGCTGGAGCTGGAGCTGACCGAGGGCGTACTGCTCGAAGACGTCGAGCAGTGCATTGCCAACATGCACGCGCTAAAGGCGCTCGGCGTACGCTTCTCGATCGATGACTTCGGCACCGGCTATTCCTCGCTGACCTACCTCAAGCGCCTGCCGCTGGACCGCCTGAAGATCGACCGCAGCTTCACCCAGGATCTGGGGCGCGGCGGTAACGGCAGCAACGTGCTGCTGGTGGAAACCATCCTGATGATCGCCCGCAACCTGGACCTGGAATGCGTGGCCGAAGGCATCGAAACGGCCGATCAGCTCGAACACCTGAAAACCCTTGGCTGCGAGTTTGGCCAGGGTTATCTGCTGGGCCGACCGATGGTCGAGGCGGATTTCATGGTGCGGGTGGCCTCGCGAGGCTAGGGTCTGTACGAAAAGCCTCCGCGCGGAGGTGCTTTTCGTACAGAGGCTAGGCGTCACCAGCTCACCGTATCGCCCTGTAAGTGCGCTTGGCGGCCATACGGCCAGGCGAAGTTGGCGTCGCCGTGGCCGCTGGGCAGCTCGCCATACAGCGGGATGTCGAAGGGCGAAAGGTATTCGCCGATGATTTCTTCGATGCTGTGCTGCACGCCGCGCCGTGGGCAGTCGGTGAAGCTGCCCAGGCATACCGCGGCCGGGCGGCGCTCGCCAAAGCTCTCGAACAGTTGCCAGAAGCTGCGCTCCAGGCGGTAATACGGCTCGCCGACGTCTTCGAGAATCAGGATGGCATCAGCAGGCAGCTTTACGCCAGCCACGGTCCCACAACCGCTGGCCAGGGCGGTAAGGTTGCCACCGACCAGTGGGCCATTCACGGCCGTTTGCGGGCCGCTGAGGTGGCGCACCGGCAACGAATGGCTGCGGCTCTGTAGCAGATCCCATAGCGAACGCATGGAGGCCAGGCGCTCGCGCTGACCGGTCGGCGCAGCCATGGCCTGCAGGCCAAGGGCGGTGGCGACCGGGCCGTGGATACCAGGCAATTCATGGCGGGCGAAGGCGTCGAGCAGCACCGACAGGTCCGAGTAGCCGATCAATGGACGCGGTGTGGCGTTCTGCAGAAGCGCCCAGTCGATGCCCGGCAGTAGTTGCGCGCTGCCGTAGCCGCCGCGCAGGCACCAGACGGCGTCGATATCCGGCAGGCTGAATGCTTCGTGTAGATCCTCTAGGCGCTGCGCCGGCGTGCCGGCCAGATAACGATGGCGAGCGCGTACGTGGCGGCCCAGGTGGTAATCGATACCCTGTACGTCGAGCTGTGCCAGGGTCGCGTCGAAAACCTCGTCGGCGATCGCCGAAGCGGGGGCGATCAGGGCCACGCGGCCAGTGTAGGGCGTGCTCATCCTTTACCTTTGGTGCGTGTCAGGTTGGGGCCACCGTTCTTTTCCAGGTAACCGATGATCATCCCGGCAACGTCCTTGCCGGTGGTCACTTCGATACCTTCCAGGCCCGGCGAGGAATTCACTTCCATCACCAGCGGGCCGTGATTGGAGCGCAGGATGTCGACGCCGGCCACCGACAGGCCCATGACCTTGGCGGCGCGGATGGCGGTCATGCGTTCTTCCGGTGTGATCTTGATCAGACTGGCGGTGCCGCCGCGGTGCAGGTTGGAGCGGAATTCGCCAGGTTTGGCCTGGCGCTTCATCGCTGCGATGACCTTGTCGCCGACCACGAAGCAGCGGATGTCGGCGCCGCCGGCTTCCTTGATGTATTCCTGCACCATGATGTTCTGCTTGAGGCCCATGAAAGCCTCGATCACCGATTCGGCGGCCTTTTCGGTTTCGCACAGCACCACGCCGATGCCCTGGGTGCCTTCGAGCACCTTGATCACCAGCGGCGCGCCGTTGACCATGTGGATCAGGTCGGGGATGTCGTCCGGCGAGTGGGCAAAGCCGGTCACCGGCAGGCCGATGCCACGCCGCGACAGCAGCTGCAGGGAGCGCAGCTTGTCCCGCGAGCGGGCGATGGCCACCGATTCGTTGAGCGGCACCACGCCCATCATCTCGAACTGGCGCAGCACCGCGCAGCCGTAGAAAGTCACCGAGGCGCCGATACGCGGGATCACCGCGTCGAAGCCTTCCAGCGGCTTGCCGCGGTAATGGATCTGCGGCTTGTGGCTAGCGATGTTCATATAGGCGCGCAGGGTGTCGATCACCACCATTTCATGGCCGCGCTGCTGCCCGGCTTCGACCAGGCGACGCGTGGAATACAGGCGCGGATTGCGCGACAGCACAGCGATTTTCATTGGGCACCGGTCGGGTCGGGAAGCACGGGTTTGTCTTGTACGTAGCTCAGCGCCGGGTTGACCACCAGATGGCCATCCACCAGCGCCTTGGAGCCGAGTAGCATGCGGTATCGCATGGTCTTGCGGCTGGCCAGGGTGAACTCCACCGGCCACAGCAGATCGCCCAGCATCAGGCTGGTGCGGATCACGTAGCGGGTCTGGGCCTGGCCATTGGAACTCTTGATGGTCTTGAGCGCGACCAGACGCGCTTCGCAGCGGTGGCGGCGCTGCACCTGGGTGCCGATGTAGGCGGTGAAGCGCACCCAGCGTTCGCCGTCGCGCTCGAAGGGCTGGATGTCACTGGCGTGCAGGCTCGACGTGCTGGCGCCGGTGTCGATCTTGGCGCGCAGGCCGACGATACCCAACTCCGGCAGGTTTACCCACTCGCGCAGGCCGATCACGTTGAGGTGGTCGAAGGTTTTCAAGAACGCATTCCGTCCTTAACTAAGGCGAATATGGCGCGCATGGTACTGAAAATCCACTGCGCTGCACGCGGTTCAGTGGGCTGTTTTCGCCGGCGCCCAGGCGGCTTCGGCGATGGCTGGCAAACCCCTGAACTGCGGCTTGGCGAACAGGTAGCCCTGCATCAGGTCGATGCCGCTGGCGGCCAGAAAATCTCGCTCGCCCGGCGTTTCGATGCCTTCGGCGATCACCTTTACACCCAGATCATTACAAATGCTCAGGATGCCGCGCACGATGGCCTGGCGCGCCTTGTCCTGATCGACGTTGCGGATCAGCGCCATATCCAGCTTGATCAGATCGGGCTGGAAATCGGCCAGCAGGGTAAGACCCGAATGGCCGGCGCCGAAGTCGTCGATGGCGGTCTTGAAACCGAACTCCTGATACTGGCGCAGGATATTGGTCAGGTGCCTGCTGTCAGCCATGTGGTCGCTTTCCAGGGTCTCGAAGATCAGCCGGTCGAGGGGGAAGTCATGTTCGCGCGCCGCCTCCAGGGTGCTGCGGATGCACAGCTCGGGGCGGTATACGGCGTTGGGCAGGAAGTTGATCGACAGGTAGCTGGCCATGCCCAGTTGCTTGGCTTCGGCGATGGCCTGGGTGCGGCAGCGCTGGTCGAAGCGGTAGCGGTTGGCGTCGTTGACACGATCGAGCACTGACAGCGCGCCTTCGCCGGCCGGGCCGCGCACCAGCGCCTCGTGGGCGAATACCTGGCGGGTGCACACGTCGATGATCGGCTGGAAGGCGAAATGAAAGGCGAAGTCCAGCTCGGTGCTGCCCTGGCAGCCACGGCATTTTTCGGGGTGGACGAGATCGCTGGGAAAGTGTGTCACCGCTGCTCCAGAATGAGGATCGCTCGGGCTTGCATGCATCGGACAATGCGCACAGGCTGGAGTGTGGAAAGAATTGCAATGATAGTCAGCAATGAGTGAGGTAAGGGTGGCAAAGCAGGATGCCGATGACAAGGTTCGCTTGGATAAATGGCTGTGGGCCGCACGCTTCTACAAAACCCGGGCGCTGGCCAAGGCGGCCATCGAGGGTGGCAAGGTGCATTGCCGGGGCGAGCGCTGCAAGCCGGGCAAGGAGCCCAAGGTAGGTGAGGAATATGTGATCCGCACCGGTTTTGACGAGCGGACCGTAGTGGTGCAGGCGCTGTCGGTGGTGCGCCGCGGGGCGCCTGAGGCGCAGACGCTGTATGCCGAGACCGGCGAGAGCATCGTGCGCCGCGAGAAGGCTGCCGAGCAGCGCAAGGCAGGTGCTCTGGGTGTGCAGACCGATGGCCGACCGAGCAAGAAGCAGCGCCGCCAACTGTTCTATTTGCGCGGGGGTTCCGGGGAATGGGTGGAGTAGGGCAGCCTGATCGAGCCGGCTGCCCGGTCGGGCTCAGCGACCGCTGACGACCGCGAAGACGCGCAGCACCGGCACGCGGGCCAGAATCCGCATCAGCGGAGCAGTGGCTCGCTCGATGGCGGCGCTGGCGCGGTAGGCCAGCGGTGTGTAGCAGCTCCAGGCGATGCCCAGCACGCTTAGCAATACGCCGCCGACAAAGGCGTCCGCGCCCCAATGGGCGCCGGCGACCAGGCGCGGCAGCATGCCGATCACCGCCACCGCCCAGACCAGCAGGCGGCGCCAGCCGCTGACGAAGAAGCTGCAGAACATCGCCCAGATCATCAGCACCGAGGCGTGATCGCCCGGGAAGCTGCGTGTGGCACTGTCCTTGAGGTCCCAGCGCTCTTCCCAGGCCGGGAACATCTCGGTCAGCCGCGCGCTGCCTTCAACCTGTAACGAAGGGCTCGCATGCTGCCAGCCCATGTACTCGACCAGATCGGAAAAGCCCACGCGCATCAGCAGCATGACGATCAGTGCGACCAGAAAGGCGTACAGCCCGACGCGCACCTGATTGGCCGGAAATACCAGGCCGGCGCGCAGCATGATCGCCAGCATCACCACGCCGACGCCCGCATCCACCGGGCGCATGCTGCCGATGGCCCAGATATGCGCCCACAGGCCGCCGGCATGTACCGGGTCGTTGAGCAGGTGGAACAGCCATACGTCGAACTGATTCCAGTAGACGCGGGTGACCGGCCACAGCCAGCTGGCGAACAGCACGGCGATGAGCAGATGACTGATGAGCAGGGCGCGCGGGCGCCATTGGGCGTTGAGTGCGAGGTGCATGAGGGCGGCTCGGGAAAACCGTCGAGTGTAGGCAGCTGGCGCGAGCGACAGCGCGATATCTGGCTTTCGTTCAGGTGGCGTTCAGGATGCAGGCGGCAGCCGTTCTTCGCCTGCGGCTTGGTCGGCGCGGCGTTTGCGCCTAAAATTGCCGGCCCCCAGTCCAGCGGGTGCGCCCCTGGCCTGTCTTGCATCCATCAGCAGGCGATTCGATATGTCCGACTTCACCCAACGCTTTATTTTCGATGACACCGATGTGCGCGGTGAACTGGTCGGGCTGTCCGGCAGCTATCAGCAGGTGCTGGCCAAGCATGATTACCCGCGCCCGGTGGCGCAGTTGCTCGGCGAACTTCTGGCCGCGGCATCGCTGCTGGTCGGTACCCTCAAGTTCGACGGCCTGCTGATTCTGCAGGTACGCTCCGAAGGCCCTGTGCCGCTATTGATGGTGGAGTGCTCCAGCGAAGGCGACGTGCGCGGCATCGCCCGTTACGAGGCCGAGCGAATCGCCGATGGTGATGGCCTGGGCCAACTGATGCCCGAAGGCGTGCTGGCGATGACCGTCGACCCTACTCAGGGCCAGCGTTACCAGGGCATCGTGCCGCTGGAAGGCGCCACCCTGGCCGAGTGCCTGACCTCCTATTTCGCCACGTCCGAGCAACTGGCCACGCGCTTCTGGCTGTGCGCCGACGGTCTGCGTGCCCGTGGCTTGCTGCTCCAGCAGCTGCCACCCGATCGTCTGACCGACGATGAGGATCGCGCTGCCAGCTGGGAGCACCTGGTGACCCTGGCCGACACCCTGCAGAACGAGGAATTGCTGGGCCTGGACAACGAGACGGTGCTGCACCGCCTGTATCATCAGGAGACGGTTCGCCTGTTCGAGCCGCGCGGCATTCGCTTCCGTTGCAGTTGCTCGCGTGAACGCTCGGCCAAAGCGCTGGTCAGTTTAGGGCGGGCCGATGCCGAGCTGCTGCTCAGCGAGCATAACGGCCGCGTGGAAATCGACTGTCAGTTCTGCAACGAACGCTACGGCTTCGACGCCGCCGACATCGCTCAGCTGTTCGCGGGTGGGGGCAGTCAACAGCCCTCCGACACCCGTCACTGAGGGCTGTCGGCAACGCGCAGGCTGTTCTGAATGGGGGCTGCACCCGTGGCCCGCTTTTCTGGCATAATCCGCGCACTTTTTTAGCTGTAGTCCTGCCTCGCGCATGGCTACAAACGTTTGGAAGACTCGGCCAATCGGCCGACGGGGACTCAAATGACGCAAGCCAACAACGCTGTGTACACCGACATCAGCACTGCCCAACTGGTCGAAGAAGCCCTTCGTCGCGGTGAAGGCGAACTGGCGTCCACCGGTGCTCTGGTTGTACGCACCGGCCACCGTACCGGGCGTTCTCCGGTCGACCGCTTCATCGTCGACGAGCCGAGCACTTCGGCCGACATCGGCTGGGGCCCGATCAACCGCAAGTTTCCAGCCGACAAGTTCGACGCCCTGTGGGATCGCGTCCAGGCGTTCTCCGATGCCCAGGACAGCTTCGTTTCCCACGTCCATGTAGGTTCCGCCGAAGCTCACTACCTGCCCGTCAAGATGACCACTGCCACCGCCTGGCAGAACCTCTTCGGCCGTCAGCTGTTCATCGAGCCGGCTCAGTACAACCCGTCCGGCAAGCAGGAGTGGCAGGTTCTCAACGTTGCCAACTTCGAATGCGTGCCCGAACGTGACGGCACCAATTCCGACGGCTGCGTGATCATCAACTTCGCCCAGAAGAAGGTGCTGATCGCCGGCATGCGTTACGCCGGTGAAATGAAAAAAGCCATGTTCAGCGTGCAGAACTTCCTGCTGCCGGCTGCCGACGTGCTGCCGATGCACTGCGCTGCCAACATCGGCGAAGAAGGCGACGTGACCCTGTTCTTCGGTCTGTCCGGCACCGGCAAGACCACCCTGTCCGCCGACGAGTCGCGTTACCTGATCGGTGACGACGAACACGGCTGGGGCGAGGGCGTGGTGTTCAACATCGAAGGCGGTTGCTATGCCAAGTGCATCGACCTGTCCGAGAAGAACGAGCCGGTGATCTGGAAAGCCATCAAGTTCGGTACCGTGCTGGAAAACGTGGTGCTCGACGAGCAGCGCAAGCCGGATTACACCGACGACAGCCTGACTCAGAACAGCCGCGCCGCCTATCCGCTGGAATTCGTCGAGAAGCGCAGCGAGAAGAACCTCGGCGGTGAGCCGAACGCGGTGATCTTCCTGACCTGCGACCTGACCGGCGTACTGCCTCCGGTGTCGATCCTCAACAACGAGCAGGCGGCCTACCACTTCCTGTCCGGTTACACCGCGCTGGTCGGTTCCACCGAAATGGGTTCGGGTAGCGGCATCAAGTCGACCTTCTCCACCTGCTTCGGCGCGCCGTTCTTCCCGCGTCCGGCTGGCGTCTACGCCGAGCTTCTGATCAAGCGCATCCAGGCCTTCGGCTCCAAGGTGTACCTGGTCAACACCGGCTGGACCGGCGGCGGCTACGGCGTCGGCAAACGCTTCAACATCCCGACCACCCGTGGCGTGATCGCTGCGATCCAGAGCGGCGCGCTGATCGGTACCGAAACCGAGCACCTGCCGATCATCAACCTGGATGTGCCGAAGTCGGTTCCGGGCGTCGAGACCAACCTGCTCAACCCGCGCAACACCTGGGCTGACAAGAACGCCTACGACGAGGCTGCCAAAGGCCTGGCCAAGCTGTTCATCGACAACTTCACCAAGTTCGATGTCAGCGACGCCATCAAGAAAGCCGGCCCTCAGCTCTAAGCTGACCCGCGCTTGCTGACAAAGCCGCCTTCGGGCGGCTTTGTCATTTATGGTGCAACACTTCTCATGGCCCCCGGGCGGCTGTGCGCTGTGAAACGCCTGCCACACAGGTTACGGTTATTGGCCATTCAGCGGTCAATGGAGTGACAGCTTATGTCCACGCTCAAACGCGTCTTCGGTTTCGATCAACTGCGTCCCGGCCAGGAGAAGGTAATCAGTGCCGTGCTCGCTGGCCGTTCGGCGGCGGCGATCTTTCCCACCGGCTCGGGCAAGTCCCTGTGCTATCAGCTGCCGGCCCTGCATCTGCCGCACCTGACTCTGGTGGTATCGCCACTGCTGGCGCTGATGCAGGATCAGCTCGCCTTCCTGCACCGTCACGGCATCAGCGCCGGCAGTATCGATTCGGCGCAAAGCCGCGAGCAGGTCAGCGAAACCATGGCCAAAGCCAAGGCCGGCGAGCTGAAGATCCTGATGATCTCGGTCGAGCGCCTGAAGAACGAGCGCTTTCGCAACTTCATCAGCGAGGTGCCGATTTCCCTGCTGGTGGTCGACGAGGCCCACTGCATTTCCGAGTGGGGCCACAACTTCCGCCCGGATTACCTGAAGCTGCCGGACTACCAACGCCAGTTCGCCATTGCCCAGGTGCTGCTGCTCACCGCCACGGCAACGCCGCCGGTGATCGCCGACATGCAGAAGAAATTCGCCATCGCCGCCGAGGACGTGGTCACCACCGGTTTCTACCGTCCCAACCTGAACCTGCTGGTCGAGCCGGTGGCCGGTCGCGACAAGCAGCGGCGCCTCGAACAATGGCTTGGCGCCAAGGCCGGCGAGCCGAGCATCGTCTACGTCACGCAGCAAAAGACCGCCGAGCAGGTCGCTGAACAGTTGAGTCAGCAGGGCTTGTCCGTCAGCGCCTATCACGCCGGTATGGGCCACGAGGTTCGCGAGGCTATCCAGCGCCGCTTCATGGCCGGTGAACTAGGCTGCATCGTCGCCACCATCGCCTTCGGCATGGGCATCGATAAGCGTGACATCCGTAACGTGGTGCATTTCGATCTGCCCAAGTCGGTGGAGAACTACAGCCAGGAGATCGGCCGCGCCGGTCGCGATGGCGAGGCCTCCGACTGCCTGGTGCTGGCCAACCGCGACAGCCTCAACGTGCTGGAGAACTTCGTCTACGGCGACACGCCGGAGCTGAGCGGCATCGTGCGGGTGCTCGAGGAAATTCGCGGCAACAGCCACGGCGGGCAGTGGGAGATGACCATCAATGCCCTGAGCGACCACAGCAACATCCGCCAGTTGCCGCTCAAGACCCTGCTGGTGCAGTTGGAGCTGCGCGGCATCATCGCGCCGCGCTACGCCTATTTCGCCGAGTACCGCTTCAAGTACCTGATCGAGTCGAACGCGTTGCTGGCGCGCTTCGAGGGTGAGCGGCGGCAGTTTCTAGAGGCCATCTTCAATGCCTCGGCGCGGGCGCGCACCTGGTGCACCGTGGATTTCGACGCGCTGTACAGCCAGCATCAGGCGCCGCGGGCGAGGGTGGTCAAGGCGCTGGATTACCTGCAGGAGCGCGGCTGGATCGAGCTGGAAAGCAAGCAGATGACCGATGTCTACGCGGTGCTGCAGGCGGACTTCGACGTGCAGGCGCTGGCGGCAGAGCTGCACGCCTATTTCGTCGCTCAAGAAGCCAGCGAGATCCGCCGCATCCAGGCCATGCTGGCGCTGTTCGCCAGCGAGCAGTGCCTGAGCCAGCGCCTGGCCCGCTATTTCGGTGATGAGCAGGCGCCGGCGCATTGCGGCCATTGCTCGGTGTGTCGTGGCCAGGTTGCCCAGCTGCCGGAACCACCGCCGCTGCCGCCTCTTGTCGGGCGTGACCAAGATGACCTTTGCGCAGCGTTCATCGTCGCTCACCAAGCCGCGCGCGGTGGTGAATTGCCTGGTAACGAATGCCTGGCGCGCTTTCTCTGCGGCCTCAGCGCGCCACTGTTCACCCGCTTGAAAGCCCGGCAGATCAAGGGTTTCGCCGCGCTGGAGGATTATCCCTACGGCGAGGTGCGCGCCTGGCTGGCGAGCGGCTGACGGCGCGCGGCGCAGGTCGGCCTGGTGTCGTAGGCCATACTGCAAGGCTTCGATCTGCGGAAGCCTTTCCATGACCCTTTCCCTACCCCAGCGCCTGGGCCGCGCCATCAACGCGCAGCCCAGCGAGCTGGCCGCGGCGCTGGCCGGTTTTGCGCTGTTCTTCTGCCTGTTCTGTGGCTACTTCATGCTGCGGCCGATCCGTGAGTCGATGGGCATCCAGGCCGGGGTGGAAAACCTGCAGTGGCTGTTCACCGCCACCTTCGTGGTCATGCTGCTGGCGGTGCCGCTGTTCGCCTGGCTCAACTCGCGGGTGCCGCGCATCCATTTCATCGACTGGGTATACGGCTTCTTCTGCATCAACCTGCTGGGCTTCGCCGCGGCCTTCAGCCTGATGACCGAAAGCCTGTGGCTGGCGCGCACGTTCTATGTGTGGATCTCGGTCTACAACCTGTTCGTGGTGTCGGTGGCCTGGAGCCTGATGGCCGATGTGTTCGACTCGCCCCAAGCCAAGCGCCTGTTCGCCTTTATAGCCGCCGGTGCGAGCGTTGGCGGTCTGGCTGGGCCGGCGTTGAGCACATTATTGGTCGGCAGTACCGGGGCCAGCGGCCTGGCGCTCCTTGCGGCGCTGCTGCTGGCCGCAGCCATGGCGCTCAAGCATTACCTGATGGCCTGGCGCGAGCGCTCAGGCGCCGGGCGACCGGGCGCCAGCCAGGCGGAAAGCCCGCGGCGCCCGGTGGCAGGCAATCCGTTCAGCGGCATGATGCGGGTGTTTACCTCGTCCTACCTGCTGGGTATCTGCGCCTTCGTCATCCTGCTCGCCACGGTCACCACCTTTCTGTACTTCGAGCAGGCGCGGCTGGTCGCCGAGCTGTTTCCAGACCGTGACGAGCAGGTGCGGGTGTTCGGGCTGATCGATTTCGTGGTGCAGGCCGGCGCGCTGCTGGCCCAGCTGTTCATCACCAGTCGTGTGGCCCAGCGCATGGGCGTGCGCAGCTTGCTGGCCGCGGTGCCGATGCTGATGTGCTTGGGCTTTCTCGCCCTGGCCCTGGCGCCGACCTTCGCGGTGCTGGCCGGGCTGATGATCGTGAGACGTATCGGTGAATACGCCTTCGTGCGCCCGGGGCGGGAAATGCTCTTCGCGCCGCTGGATGCCGAGAGCAAGTACAAGGCGAAAAACTTCATCGACACCGTGGTCTATCGCGGCGGTGACGCGCTCAGCGGCTGGGCCAAGAGCTTGATCGACACGCTTGGCTACGGCGTGGCACTGATCGCGGTGATCGGCGCAGTCTGTGCGGCGATCTGGGGCGTGCTGGGCTGGTATCTCGGAGGTCGAGCCGATCGCGGTGCAGTCGACCTACCTGTGGCCGAGAGCGAGGCGGCGGTCAAGCGCTGATCAGCGTGCGCGCTTCGCTGAAGCAGGCCTCGGCCAGCGGCGAGCGGGGCGCGCCGCGACGCATGATCAGGCCCAGGGGCGCCAGGGTGTGGGCGTCCTCGATGGGCGTCAGCACCAGCTCGTCAGTGAATTCGGCCAGGCCGTTGCGCAGCGGCATGATCGAGCAGCACAGACCGGCGCTGACGGCCTGCAGCAGCTGGTGAACAGCGTCGGTTTCCAGCTTGGGCAACGGCGTCAGACCGCGGGAGCGGAAGCAGTGGTCGATGGATTGGCGAAAGTGCATGCCTGCCGACAGTAATCCCAACGGCAGGTCGATCAGGTTTTCCCAGCGCAGGGTGGTTTCGCTGAACTGGAAATGCCGGCGGTCGTACAGCAGACCCATGCGCGTGGGCGCCAGCTCCAGGCTGTCGAAGTGCTCGCGGTCCAGCCGGTCCAGATAGGAAAGGCCCAGATCCAGCTGATTGCTGCCCAGACGCTCGAGAATCTGGTCGCTGCTCAGAGCGAAGAGCTGAAAGCGCAGGCCCGGATGCTGCTCGGCGAACAGGCGTACCAGCTCCATGGGGTCAAAGCCGGACAGCGGCACCACGCCCAGGCGCAGGGTACCGACCAGTTGGCCGCGGCAGGCAGCGGCCTCGGCGTAGAGACCATCATGGGCGGCCATCAGGCTGCGCGCCCAGGCCAGCACCCGCTCGCCTTCGGCAGTGAAACCCTCGAAGCGCTGGCCGCGGCGCACCAGTTCCAGACCCAGTTCGTTTTCCAGGTTGCGCAGGCGCATCGACAGGGTCGGCTGGGTGACGTGGCAGCGCGCCGCGGCCTGGCCAAAATGGCGCGTTTCGTCGAGGGCGATCAGAAACTTGAGCTGCTTGATATCCATGGGCGCTCTATCTGGAAAGTAGGCGATGCCTGGGCGGCGCGGGCTGCGGAAAATTCTAGCAGCCGCTTCAGGAGGTGACGGTGTCGTCCTCGGCCTGTGGATGGCGCTCGGCGACCCAGTATTCGATCAGGTCGCGCAGCTGCGAGAGCTCCACAGGCTTGGCCATGTGGCCGTCCATGCCGGCCTGGCGCGCGCGCTCCTTGTGTTCACTGAGGATGTGTGCGGTAAGCGCGACCACCGGCGTGCGCGGGCGACGCTCGGCGATTTCCCAGGCGCGCAGCTGTTCGGTTGCAGAGAAACCGTCCATTACCGGCATTTCGCAGTCCATCAATACCAGGTCGTAGCGCTGAGCCTTCATGGCGTTCAGGGCTTCCTCGCCGTTGCTTGCGGTATCGGGCTGCAGGTTGAGCTTGCCGAGCATGCCGCGGATCACCTTGGTGGAGATGCTGTTGTCCTCGGCGACCAGAATGCGGAAATCACGCGGTACCTCCAGGGTCGCCGGGTTGGTGATGACCGGTGCGTCGGCGCCGTGCTGGCGCTGGGCGAGTTCGTCGGCCAGGGTGGCCTTGAGGGTGTAGCCGGCCACCGGCTTGGCGAGGATGCGCTTGATGCCGGCGTTACGGGCGATGATCTTGCTCGGCGCGTGGCTGATGCCGGTGAGCATGATGATCAGGATGTCGTTGTTGAGGCTCGGGTCTTCCTTGATCTTGGCCGCCAGCTGCATGCCGCTCATGCCCGGCATGTCCTGGTCGAGCAGCACCACGTCGAAATACTCGCGCATGTGCGCCCGGGTGCGCAGCAGCGCCAGCGCCTCCTTGCCTGACGGCACGCTGCTGACGTTCATGCCCCAGGCGTTGCACTGCTGCAGCAACACCTTGCGGCAGGTGTCGTTGTCGTCCACCACCAGCAGGCGAGTGCCCTGCAGGGCACCGTCTATATCGGTGTTTGGCTGCTGCAGACGGGCATCGTCCAGCGGCAGGGTCAGCCACAGGGTGGAGCCCTGGTTGCCGCCACTCTGGATGCCGAACTCGCCGCCCATCAGCAGGATCAGCTGGCGGGCGATGATCAGCCCCAGGCGGCTGCCCAAACGGGTGGCTGACAGGAAGTCACGGCTCTGCAGTTCGGTGTTGAGCAGTGCGTCGCGCTCGGCGGCATCCAGCGGGTGGCCGCTGTCCTGCACGGCAAAGCGCAGGCGCGGCTGCTCGCCGCTGGTATCCAGGGCCACCACCAGCAAGATCTCGCCCTCGCTGGTCTGCTTGAAGGCGTTGTCGAGCAGGCTGAGCAGGATCTGCCGCAGGCGCGTCGGGTCGCCGCTGACGATGCGCGGCACCTGGGGTTGGATGAAGCTGATGAGCTCGATTTTCTGCAGTTCGGCCTTGGCGCGGAAAATGTCCAGGCAGTCCTCGGTCAGGGCGTTGAGGTCGAACTGCACATCATCCAGCTCGATCTGCCCGGATTCCAGTTTGGATATGTCGAGAATCTCGTTGATCAGGTTGAGCAGTTCATTGCCGGAACTGTGGATGGTCTGCACGTAGTCGCGCTGCTTGGCCGACAGCGGCGTGCCGAGCAGCAGCTCGGTCATGCCCAATACGCCGTTCATGGGCGTGCGGATCTCGTGGCTGATCTTGGCCAGGAACTCGGCCTTGGCACGCAGCTCGGCGTCGTTGGCGGCCAGTGCGGTGCGCGCCCGCGAGGCCGCGCGCTGGATGTGGCGCTGGTGCTCGGCCAGGGCGGCGCTGAGCACCACGCCGCTGAGGGTGGCGATGGTGAATACGCCGATTACCAGCCAGCCCGGGTCGAGCTGATCGAAGCCGAACAGGATGGGGATAAACAGCCCGAAGCCGACGTTGAACACCACCATGGCCACCACCAGCAGCCGCGCCGACTGGTAGCCGTTGTGCCAGTGCACGCCACTGACCACCAGCACCGCGAGGGTGCCGAGGAACACCATCAGGTAGACCACCGCGCTGTACCACAGCAGGCCCGTAGTGACGATGGTCAGGCCCAACAGCAGGGCCAGCAGAGCATGGCCCTGCAGCACGCGGTTCAGCTTGCTGTCGCGCATCGGCGTCTGGCGGAAGAAACCGAGTACGAAGGCCGATAGGCTGAACGCGGCGAGCAGGGCGCTGCTGTCGGCGATCAGCGACTGGTTGTAGCCCAGCTGCGGCACCCAGGCCGCCAGCAGGCCCAGGTTGGCGGCGGCGCACACCGCCAGCCCGGTATGCAGGGCGGCGAGCCACAGGCTGCACACCGAGCGCATGTAGGCGAAGCGGATCAGGTTGTAGATCACCACCAGCAGCAGGGCGCCGAGCAGCGCGCCGAACAGGTAGGCCGGGCGCTCGAGACTGACCAGCTCGGCCTCGTCGATGACTTTGAACCAGGCCATCAGCGGGTGGTTGGAGGTCATGCGTACATAGACTTCCCGGGCCTGACCGTCGTTGGGCAGCGACATCAGGTAGGCGCGCGAGGGCAGCGGGCGTGAGCTCATTGGCATCGACTCGCCGCTGTGCACGGTCTGCTCGATCAGCTCGCCGCGCAGCAGGTAGTAGTCGAGGTACTGCACCCGTGGCGCGAACAGCCACAACCAGTAGGGCGCCTGGTGTTCGGGCACGTCGAAGCGCAGCCACACCGCTCGGTCGCTGGGCGGGAAGGTGAAGGCAAGGTCGTCGAGGGGCAGGAACTGGTTGCGGCGGCTGCGTACGTCATCCAGGTTCAGCTGGGCGCTGTCATCGATGAACGCCGACCAGCCGGTGGCGTACGGCGTGGCTACTCGCTGCGCGGCTACGCTCGACAGGCAGAAACCGGCCAAGAGCAGGCTGACGAGTAAACCAATGGCAATCCTGAGCCGACGCACGTGGCAATCCCTTTGAGGTTATACGACCGGATTATAGTCAGCCGGTGTGGTGCCGACTATGCGAGCTGAAAGCCTATCCTGCCAGCCGGGCCGCGTGGTTGAGCGGCCGGCTGTGGTATTGCCGATGGGCGGCATCGCTTGATGCCACCATCGTGTTACATCAGTTGTCGCCACGCTCGCGGGCAATGGCCCGGTAGCCGATGTCGTTACGGTGGAACATGCCGTTCCAGCGAATCTTCGCGGCCAGGCGATAGGCCTGCTGTTGAGCATCCGCCACGCTGGCGCCGATGGCGGTGGCGCACAGGACTCGACCGCCGGCGGTGACCACCTGGCCTTCCTTGAGCGCGGTACCGGCGTGGAACACCTTGCCTTCGAGTTGCGCTGCATCGTCCAGCCCCTCGATCACGTCACCCTTGGCGTAGTCGCCCGGGTAGCCGCCAGCGGCCAGTACCACGCCCACGGTCGGGCGCGGGTCCCAGGTCGCTTCGACCTTGTCCAGCGCCTTGGCCAGGGCGGCTTCGACCAACAGCACCAGGGAGCTTTCCAGGCGCACCATGATCGGCTGGGTTTCCGGGTCACCGAAGCGGCAGTTGAATTCGATGACTTTCGGCGCGCCGCTCTTGTCGATCATCAGGCCGGCATACAGGAAGCCGGTGTAGACGTTGCCTTCGGCTGCCATGCCGCGCACGGTCGGGTAGATGACTTCGTCCATCACCCGCTTGTGCACCTCGGCGGTGACCACGGGGGCCGGCGAGTAGGCGCCCATGCCGCCAGTGTTCGGGCCGCTGTCAGCATCGCCAACGCGCTTGTGGTCCTGGCTGGTAGCCATTGGCAGCACGTTCTGGCCGTCGACCATGACGATGAAGCTGGCTTCCTCGCCGTCGAGGAATTCCTCGATCACCACGCGAGCGCCGGCGTCACCGAAGGCGTTGCCGGAGAGCATGTCGCGCACGGCGTCTTCGGCTTCACTCAGGGTCATGGCGACGATCACGCCCTTGCCGGCGGCCAGGCCGTCGGCCTTGATGACGATCGGCGCGCCTTTCTCACGCAGGTAGGCCAGGGCTGGCTCGACCTCGGTGAAGTTCTGATAATCGGCGGTCGGGATGTTCTGGCGGGCCAGGAAATCCTTGGTGAAGGCCTTGGAGCCCTCCAGCTGGGCCGCGGCGGCGGTAGGGCCGAAGATGTCCAGATCGCGCGAACGGAACAGGTCGACCACACCCTTAACCAGCGGCGCTTCCGGGCCGACGATGGTCAGCTGTACGTTCTTCTCGGCGAAATCAGCCAGCGCCTGGATGTCCAGCACGTCGATGGCCACGTTCTCGCACTTGGCTTCGGTGGCGGTGCCGGCGTTGCCCGGGGCGACGAATACCTTGGCGACGCGCTTGTCCTGCGCCACTTTCCAGGCCAGGGCGTGTTCACGACCGCCGCTGCCGATGATCAATACGTTCATTGCATTCTCCTGGATCGTTCCCACGCTCTGCGGGGCACGATCAGCGTGCTAGAAATTTGATCGTTCCCACGCTCTGCGTGGGAACGCCTCAACGGACGCTCTGCGTCCGAGGGACGCAGAGCGTCCCAGGCTGCGTGCCCACGCAGAGCGTGGGCACCATGATCAATGGCGGAAGTGGCGCATGCCGGTGAACACCATGGCAATACCGGCTTCGTCGGCAGCGGCGATCACTTCGTTGTCGCGCATCGAACCACCGGGCTGGATCACCGCGGTGATGCCGGCCTTGGCGGCATTGTCGATGCCGTCACGGAACGGGAAGAACGCATCGGAGGCCATGACCGCGCCCGGTACCGGCAGGCCGGCGTGCTCGGCCTTGATGCCAGCGATGCGCGCCGAGTTGACACGGCTCATCTGGCCGGCGCCGACGCCGACGGTCTGGCGGTTCTTGGCGTACACGATGGCGTTGGATTTGACGAACTTGGCCACTTTCCAGGCGAAGATCAGGTCATGGATCTCCTGCTCGCTCGGCGCGCGCTGGGTGACGATCTTCAGATCTTCAGCCTTGATCATGCCGATATCGCGGCTCTGTACCAACAGGCCGCCATTGACGCGCTTGAAGTCCCAACCTGCAGCACGCTCGGTCGGCCATTCGCCGCACTCGAGCAGGCGTACGTTGGCTTTGGCAGCCACCACTTCACGGGCAGCGGCGCTGATTTTCGGGGCGATGATCACTTCGACGAACTGGCGCTCGACGATGGCCTTGGCGGTTTCGCCGTCCAGCTCGCGGTTGAAGGCGATGATGCCGCCGAACGCCGACTCGGTGTCGGTGGCGTATGCCAGGTCATAGGCTTTGCGGATGCCGCCTTCGTCTTCCGGCACCACGGCAACGCCACATGGGTTGGCGTGCTTGACGATCACGCAGGCCGGCTTGACGAAGCTCTTCACGCATTCCAGCGCGGCGTCGGTGTCGGCCACGTTGTTGAACGACAGTTCCTTGCCCTGCAGCTGCACGGCGGTGGCTACGCAGGCCTCGTCGGCATGCTCGACGTAGAACGCCGCCTGTTGGTGTGGGTTTTCGCCGTAGCGCATGTCCTGCGCCTTGACGAACTGGGTGGTGAAGGTGCGCGGGAACAGGCTGCGGTCTTCGGTGGACAGGGTGTCGCGGCCCTGGTCGATGGTGCCCAGGTAGTTGGCGATCATGCCGTCGTAGGCCGCGGTGTGCTCGAAGGCCTTGAGGGCCAGGTCGAAGCGCTGGGCATAGCACAGGCCACCGATTTTCAGGGAGTCGATGACGGCTTTGTAGTCGCCGGCATTGACTACGATGGCCACGTCTTTATGGTTCTTCGCGGCCGAACGCACCATCGTCGGCCCGCCGATATCGATGTTCTCGATGGCGTCGGCCAGGTCGCAGCCCGGCTTGGCGACGGTGGCGGCGAAGGGGTACAGGTTGACGGCCACCAGGTCGATCGGCTTGATGCCGTGCTCGTCCATCACCGCGCCGTCGAGGGCGCGACGGCCGAGGATGCCGCCGTGGATTTTCGGGTGCAGGGTCTTCACCCGGCCGTCCATCATTTCCGGGAAGCCGGTGTAGTCGGCCACTTCCACTGCTGCCACGCCGTTGTCCTTGAGCAGCTTGTAGGTGCCGCCAGTGGAGAGGATTTCCACGTTGAGGGCGACGAGCTCGCGGGCGAATTCGAGGATGCCGGTCTTGTCGGATACGCTGATCAGCGCACGGCGGACGGGGAGGCGGGTGGTCTGGTCGGTCATTACAGGATCCATCAGCAGGGGAATCAGTAAAAAGGGCGGCTGATCAGAGCCGCCCTTCTTCAGGATTTCGGTGAGTTACAGCAGATCGTACTGCTTGAGCTTCTTGCGCAGGGTGCCGCGGTTCAGGCCCAGCAGCTCCGAGGCCTTGGTCTGGTTGCCCTTCACGTAGTTCATGACGGTCTCCAGCAGCGGGGCTTCCACTTCGGTAAGCACCAGGTTGTAGACGTCGGTGACGTCTGCGCCCTCAAGGTGAGCGAAGTAGTTGTGCAGGGCTTTCTCGACGCTGCCGCGCAGGGTCTGGCCTTCTTCGCTCGGTGTGTTGAGGTGCTGTTTCAAACTGGTGTTGTCGCTCACGGGTGCAATCCCACTTCCTAAAGTCTCGGTCAACAGTGTCATGCGGCAGCCTCTTTTTCGTCGTTATAGCGCTCACCGAAGAACTGGCGAACGCTTGCACATTGCGCCTCCTGGCTGTCGAGACGGTTGAACTGAGCACGGAATTCGCGGGCGCCGGGCAGCGTCGCGAGGTACCAGCCCACGTGCTTGCGAGCGATTCGCACGCCCATCACATCGCCATAGAAGGCGTGCAGGGCGGCCAGATGCTCGAGCAGGATGCGTTCGATCTCGGCCAGCGCAGGGGCCGGGCAATGGGCTCCGGTGCGCAGGTAATGCTCAATTTCTCTGAAAATCCACGGGCGGCCCTGGGCTGCCCGGCCGATCAGCAGGCCATCGGCACCGGTGGTGGCCAGCACATGGGCGGCCTTTTCCGGTGAATCGATGTCGCCATTGGCCAGTACCGGAATCGATACGGCCTGCTTGATCGCGGCGATGGTGTCGTACTCGGCTTCGCCGGTGTACAGGTCGGCGCGAGTGCGGCCATGCACGGCCAGGGCGACGATGCCGCACTGCTCGGCGATGCGCGCGACCTCGACGCCGTTCTTGTTCTGACGGTCCCAGCCGGTGCGAATCTTCAAGGTCACCGGGACGTCGACGGCGGCGACCACCGCTTCGAGGATCGCCTGTACCAGCGGCTGATCCTTGAGCAGGGCGGAGCCGGCCGCCTTGTTGCACACCTTCTTGGCCGGGCAGCCCATGTTGATGTCGATGATCTGGGCACCTAGCTGCACGTTGGCGCGGGCTGCCTCGGCGAGCATCTGCGGGTCGCCACCGGCGATCTGCACGGAACGTGGTTCCGGATCGCCGCTGTGGATCATGCGCAGGCTCGACTTGCGCGTATTCCACAGGCGTACATCGCTGGTGACCATTTCCGAGACCACCATGCCGGCACCGAGGCGCCGGCACAGTTGCCGGAATGGCTGATCGGTGACGCCGGCCATGGGGGCCAGGATCAGTCGATTGGGCAATGTATAGGGGCCGATGCTTAGCGCCGACATAGGGCTTCCCTGCTCAAGAGACGTGCTGTTGAGACCGTAGGAGGGTGCGAAAGGGGGGTGATCATACCCGCTCTCAATGACCGGATAAAGGTGGTTTTGAACAAAATCTGAACAGCTGGGGTGCGGTGCCCGGTCGCGCTGGCGGGCGGCCGCGATGCAGACGGCCTGCGTTGTGCGGCCGTCTATCGGTTGCCCGGTATCACTCCGGCGAGTGGAAGTTGAGGCTGTAGTTCACCGCGCGTGGGCCCGGATCGAGAATGTCCAGGGCGATATGAATCGGCGTCTGCGGCGGCATTTCCGCCTGGCCGGCCAGTTCACCGGCCAGGTATTCGCTGGGCTTGAAGCGGCGGCTGGCGATCAGCTGGCCATTCATATCGGCGAAGCGCATCTCCAGCAGCGGAAATGGCTGGGAGAACGACGCACGGTTGTAGAGGATCGCATCCACGACCAGGGCGCCGCTAAACTCTGGATGGCTGCGCACCACCAGGTTGCTGCTCTTGATCTGCTCGATATCGACCTTGGAGGGCAGGGTGCAGCCGATGGTCGGGCAGATCTGCTCGAACCAGGGGCGGTACTGATCCTGGCGGGCAAGCTCGGCGTAGTGATAGATCACGTATTGCCCGGCCAGCGCGGCGGCCGCCAGCAGATTGAGCAGGCTCCAGGCGATCCAGCGGCCCCAGGGCTTGCGCGGCGGGCGCCAATCGAGCTGCAGCGGTTCCTCTTCCAGCTCGAACAAAGCTTCGCCGCGCAGGTTCGGCTCGCTGCGCGGCCGTGCTTTCGCGCCCTTGGGCGCAGGTGCTGGTACCTCGGGCTCATCGTGGTCGTGGTCGAGGAGTGGTGTCGGCTCTGGCTCGTCGTCGCGTTCGGCGCTGAGGCTGAAGGTCGGCTCCAGCTCTGGCTCCGGCTCCTCGCGGCTCGGTGCAGCGGGCTTTGGCGTGGCGAGCACATCGCGCAGGCGCGGCGTCCTGGGGATCGGCGGCACGCTTTCCGGTGTCTTGGCGGGCGGCGGCTGGCCGAAATCGGTGCTCGGCACTTTAGGCTCGCCGATAGGCTCGAGTTCCAGCTTGCTCACGGGCGGGTCGTCGCGCAGCAGCGCTTCGGCCCAGCGCTCGTCTTCGCCGGGCTCGTCATCGTCCTGATCATCGAAGCGCGGCGTCTGCCGGGTCGGTAGGTCGAGCTCGAGGAACTGGCGCGACAGTTGCTGTTCCTGAGCTTCGAGCTTGGCCAGCTCCTCGTCGAGGTCCAGGCTATCGAGATCCAGGTCGTCGTGAATCCACAGCGTGCCGTCGTCGGCCTTGCCGCGCGGCTTGGCAGCGGGCGGTGGTACGGCTGCCATGCTCGGTGCAGGTGCAGGTGCAGGTGCAGGTGCAGGTGCAGGTGCAGGTGCAGGGTGCTTGGGCGTTGCGGCGGGCGCGGGTGCAGCTGGCGCTGCGGCGCGCATGTCCGGAATGTGATGACCCTGCTCGCGCAACTGGCGGGCGGCATTGAATACCTGCAGGCAGGCGCCGCAGCGTACCGAGCCCTGGGCAACGGCAAGCTGGGCCAGGTTCACGCGGAAACTGGTGCTGCAGTTCGGGCATTGGGTCACGAAGCTTTCGGTCATGCGTCATCCGACGGCCGCAGGGCGGCAAAAACGGGGCAATAGTCTAACCCAACAGATTGCAAAAGCAGCATTAAGTGCCGTGTCCGCACGCGCAGACACGGCACGTTTGCGTGCTTAACGGCGAACGCCGCTGATGCGCACCCAGCCGTCCTGAACGGCGGTCGGGTCGAGGTCGAAGTCGGCGGCGTAGGCGGCGCGCACTTCGTCGGCCTGTTCGGCGAGGATGCCCGACAGCGCCAGGCGGCCGCCTGGCTTGACCAGGCTGGTGATCTGCGGCGCCAGGCTGACCAGCGGGCCGGCAAGGATGTTGGCGACCACCACGTCCGCCGGATCCTGGGGCAGGTCGGCTGGTAGGTAGACCGGAAAGCGCTCGTCGGCGATGCCGTTGCGCTGCGCGTTGTCGCGTGAGGCTTCCAGGGCTTGCGGGTCGATATCCGTGCCCACCGCCCGCGGCGCGCCGAGCAGCAGGGCGGCGATGGCCAGGATGCCCGAGCCGCAACCGAAGTCCAGCACGCTGCAGCCTTCCAGTGGTTGGGCGTCGAGCCATTGCAGGCACAGCGAAGTGGTCGGGTGGGTGCCAGTGCCGAACGCCAGGCCCGGATCGAGCAGAAGGTTCACCGCGTCCGGCTGCGGCGCCTCGTGCCAGCTGGGCACGATCCACAGACGCTGGCCGAAGCGCATCGGCGCGAAGCCGTCCATCCAGCTGCGTTCCCAGTCCTGGTCTTCGATATGCTCGATCTGGTGCTCGGGAAGCGCGCCGTCGGTGAGCAACTGCAGGTGCGCGACCAGCGCGTCGGCGTCGGTATCAGCCTCGAACAGAGCGAGCAGATGGGTGTGGCTCCACAGCGGCGTGGTGCCCAAGTCGGGCTCGAAGATCGGTTGGTCTTCGGCATCCATGAAGGTGACGGACACCGCGCCGACTTCCAGCAGGGCATCCTCATAAGTGGGCGCCTGCTCGGGGGTGATGGCGAGGCGCAGTTGTAGCCAGGGCATGGGAAGCTCCGGTGGGGCGGCCGCAAGCGCAGGGCTGGCGGCGGCAGATGATAGTCGCGGGCGGGTTCAGGTGCTGACGTCCGGGTTGTCCCAGTCGTCCTGGCCGTCGTTGTCGATAAGCCAGTTTAAGGCCGCGTGGCGCTCCATGACTACGCTGGGGTTGAGGCCGGCGGGCATCGGCGCCTGCTTGAGGCGGGTGTCCACGCAGGCCCAGTGGTAGCGGTAGATCAGGTCGGCTTCGTCGAGGATGCTGGCGATGTCGCGCATTTTCGTCTGCGCCATGAAGGCAGCGAAGTCCTGGTGTTGGGCCACGGCCTGGATAGCGAAGTCGCAGTCGATGGCGTGGTCGGGGAAGTCCAGTTCCTCCACCACGCCCAGCGCCCACAGCAGCACCCAGTAGGCTTCGTACTTCCAGACCATGTTGACGACATCCTGCTCGCCACCCCCGTTGCTGAGGATGCGCACTTCATTGGGCGTCAGCCCGTCGATGCCGTACTGCTCCAGCAAGTCCTGGCACCAGCGAGCGGTGTCCGGGGTGTACTGGCCGGCCTGGCGGTCGCAGGCTGCCTGGATGGCGATCAGGCAGGCGATGGCACGGCGGGCAATCTCCTCGGCGCTGCGCACGCGCACTTCGCTGGCGCTCTCGATGCAGGGCAGGTGCTCGATATAGGGGATGCCGGCCGCCTTGAGGCGGGCGATGGAGGCCTGTTTGCGCGCCTCGGGCGTTTGGCTGGCCTGGGATGATCCGTTCATTTCGCCTCCTTTAAAGGGCTTTAAATGCAAAAGGGGAGCGGCCTTGGCCGCTCCCCTTTTGTGGTGCCGGACGCGCTTAGTGCTTGTCCATGCCCAGTTTCTTTTCCAGGTAGTGGATGTTGATCCCACCCTGACAGAAACCCTTGTCGCGAACCAGGTCGCGGTGCAGCGGCACGTTGGTCTTGATACCGTCGACGACGATCTCGTCCAGGGCGTTGCGCATGCGGGCCATGGCCTCGTCGCGGGTCACGCCGTAGGTGATCAGCTTGCCGATCAGCGAGTCGTAGTTCGGCGGTACCGAGTAGCCGCTGTACAGGTGCGAGTCGACGCGCACACCGAAACCGCCCGGCGCGTGGAAGTGCTTCACCTTGCCGGGGCAAGGCATGAAGTTGTCCGGGTCTTCGGCGTTGATGCGGCACTCCAGGGCGTGGCCCAGGAGCTTGATGTCTTCCTGCTTGTACGACAGCTTGTTGCCCGCGGCGATGCTGAGCATCTCCTTGACGATGTCGATGCCGGTGACCATTTCGGTAACCGGGTGCTCGACCTGGACGCGGGTGTTCATCTCGATGAAGTAGAAACGACCGTCTTCATAGAGGAACTCGAAGGTACCGGCACCGCGGTAGCCGATCTCGATGCAGGCATCGACGCAGCGCTTGAGTACTTCGGCGCGGGCCTTCTCGTCGATCAGCGGGGCCGGGGCTTCTTCCAGCACCTTCTGGTGACGGCGCTGCAGCGAGCAGTCGCGATCGTACAGGTGGATGGCGTTGCCCTGGCCGTCGGACAGTACCTGGACTTCCACGTGGCGCGGGTTGCCGAGGAATTTCTCCAGGTAGACCATCGGGTTGCCGAACGCGGCACCGGCTTCGGTGCGGGTCAGCTTGGCCGACTTGATCAGGTCCTCTTCCTTCCACACCACGCGCATGCCGCGACCACCACCGCCACCGGCGGCCTTGATGATCACCGGGTAGCCGACTTCACGGGCGATGCGCAGGGCTTCTGCCTCATCTTCCGGCAGCGGGCCGTCGGAGCCTGGAACCACCGGTACACCGGCCTTGATCATGGCGTCCTTGGCGGACACCTTGTCACCCATCAGGCGGATGGTGTCGGCTTTCGGGCCGATGAAGGCGAACCCGGAGTTTTCCACCTGCTCGGCGAAGTCGGCGTTTTCCGCGAGGAAGCCGTAGCCGGGGTGGATGGCGGTAGCACCGGTGACTTCCGCGGCGCTGATGATGGCCGGGATGTTCAGGTACGACAGGTTGCCCGGCGCCGGGCCGATGCATACGGACTCGTCAGCCAGGGCCAGGTGCATCAGCTCGCGGTCGGCAGTGGAGTGCACGGCCACGGTCTTGATGCCCAGCTCCTTGCAGGCACGCAGGATGCGCAGGGCGATCTCGCCGCGGTTGGCGATCAGAACTTTTTCCAGCTTCTGCATTACGGGTTCCCCGTGCATCAGACGATGGTGAACAGCGGTTGATCGTATTCCACCGGCTGGCCGTTCTCGCCCAGGATGGATTCGATCGTGCCGCTGGTTTCGGCCTCGATGTGGTTCATCATCTTCATCGCTTCGACGATGCAGAGGATGTCGCCTTTCTTCACGGTCGAACCGACTTCAACGAAGTTGGCCGAAGTTGGCGAAGCGGCGCGGTAGAAGGTACCGACCATTGGCGAGCGCACCACGGTGCCGTTCAGCTTGGCAGCGGCCGGAGCAGCTTCAGCGGCAGCGGCTACCGGAGCGGCGGCAGCGACCGGAGCAGGCGCCGGTGCGTAGGTCGGTTGGGCGTAAGCCGGTTGCTTGCCATGACGGCTGATGCGCACGGACTCTTCGCCCTCTTTGATTTCCAGCTCGTCGATGCCGGACTCTTCCAGCAGCTCGATCAGTTTTTTGACTTTGCGAATATCCATAGGTGTTCAACTCCCAGTCTGGTCAGGGTCGTTCAAGTTTGCGAATGAACCGCCGCTGCATGGCGTCGGTTTCAGGTGTTTTTGCTCGCCAGGTTTTCCAGGGCCGCGTCGAGGGCCAGCCGATAACCGCTGGCGCCGAGACCGCAGATCACACCTACCGCCACGTCGGAGAAGTAGGAGTGGTGCCGGAAAGGCTCACGCTTGTGCACGTTGGACAGGTGCACTTCGATGAATGGGATGCTCACCGCCAGCAATGCGTCACGTAATGCGACGCTGGTGTGGGTGAAGGCCGCCGGGTTGATGATGATGAAGTCGACGCCTTCACCGCGGGCGGCGTGGATGCGCTCGATCAGTTCGTACTCGGCGTTGCTCTGCAGGTGCAGCAGATGATGGCCGGCTTCGCGGGCACGCTGTTCCAGGTCGAGGTTGATCTGTTCGAGCGTGGTGGCGCCATAGGTGCCGGGCTCTCGGGTGCCGAGCAGGTTCAAATTGGGGCCGTGCAAAACCAGCAGCGTCGACATGATCCGGGCTTCCTTCTTTTTAGCTGCGCGGACTCTGCCAGAAGTGCCGTAGGGCTGTCCAGTTTTTGGGAGTAGTCAGCACGATCCATGCAGGGTTGGCTGAATATGTGACCGAGTTGCCTAGAATCGTTCTCGCGCGCCGTTCAGACGCTCGGCAAAGCCTGCCGCATCGATTTCGCCGATGACTCGCAAGTCATGCATTTCCTGCCCGTTGGCGGCGAACAACTGGATCGCCGGTGGCCCGAACAGCCCGTAGCGATCCAGCAGCGCGCGCTGGGCAGCGGTGCTGTCGGTCATGTCGAACCGCAGCAGGTGATAGTCAGCCAGTTGCGGGCCGATCTGCGGGGAATTGAATACTTCGCGCTCGATCTTCTTGCAGCTGATGCACCAGTCGGCGTACCAGTCGAGCAGCAGCGGCTGGCCGTCGTTCTTGGCCTGGGCCAGCGCGGCGTCCAGTTCGGCGGGTGTGCTGACCGTCTGCCAGCTACCGGAGGCGCTCGACTGAGCGCTGGCGATACCGCCGGCGAGGGGCTGCAGGGGATCGTCGTTGCCCTTCAGGGCGCCCGTCCAGGCGGCCAGGGCGTAGACCAGCAGCGCCAGGCCGAGCAGTTGGGCGAGCTTGCCGCGAGCATCTTTAGCGTTGAATTCCAGGGCGCCGAGAAACAGCGCAACGCCTGCAGCCAGCAGGCCCCAAAGCGCCAGGGAAATCTGCCCCGGCAATACGCGCTCCAGCAGCCAGACCGAAACGCCCAGCAGCATCACGCCAAAGGCGTTGCGCACGGCGACCATCCAGGTGCCGGACTTAGGCAGCAGGGCACCGCCGCCGGCGGCGAAGATCACCAGCGGCGTACCCATGCCCAGGCCCAGGGCGAACAGCTGCAGGGCGCCGCCGGCGGCATCGCCGGTACTGCTGATATAGAGAAGCAGCGCGGTGAAGGGCGCGGTGATGCACGGCGAAACGATCAGGCTGGACAGCACGCCCAGCGTCGCCGCGCCGGCGATGGTGCCGCCCTGGGTCTGCGCGGCCTTGCGATCCAGGCGTTCACGAATGAATGCCGGCAGGCGCAGTTCGAAGACGCCGAACATGGCCACCGCGAACAGCGCGAAGAACAGCGCGAAGGGCACCAAGATCCACGGTGATTGCAGCATGGCCTGCAGGTTGAGCTTGGCGCCGAACAACCCCATCAGCGCACCGAGCGCGGCGTAGCAGGCGGCCATCGGCAGCACGTAGGCCAGCGACAGCACCAGGCCGCGGCCCTTGCTCGGCCGGCCGCGCAGCACCACGCCGGAGAGAATCGGCAGCATGGGCAGCACGCAGGGCGTGAAGGTCAGGGTCAGACCGGCGGCGAACATCAGTGCCAGGTCGGTCCAGCTCCATGTGGTTTTGCCGGTAGCGGGAGCGCTGGTGCTGTCGGCCTGGGCTGCAACGCCGCCATTGATCGCCAGCGTCTCGGTTTCCGGCGGATAGCACAGACCCTTGTCGGCGCAGCCCTGGTAGGTGACGGCGAGGTTGAGCGGCTTGTCGTCCGGGTTGTTCAGCGGGATGTCGACATCCAGCACTTCGTAGAACACCTGCACATCACCGAAGTACTGATCGTTCTTGTGCAGGCCTTCCGGCACCTCGACGGGCTTGCCGGCCAGCTCAGCCGGTTCGACCTTGAACTTGAACTGGTGGCGATACAGGTAATAGCCCTCGGCCGCAACGAAGCGCACCTTCGCCGATGTCGGCGAGCTCTCGACCAGGCTAAGCTTGAAGGCCTCGCGTACCGGCAGGAAGTCGGCGCTGTTATTCAGCGCCTGACCCAGTGGCGCGGCATTCGGGCGGCTGTCGAACACCCCGGCGCCGGCAGGCAGGACGACGAGCAACAGCAGCAGGCAGATAAGACGTGGCATGGGCATCTCGTGGGGCATTGATCGCGCCATGATAACGGAGCCGGCGATCCCTGCCATGGGGCGTGCTGCAACTGACGGTTGCGCCTGGGTCGAGGACGCCTGCCCTTGGCGGGCGTGGTGCGGCATAAGGCCGCGCAGATGGCGGGTTCATGGCGGTAACGGTCATCGGCGCAGTTTCTGTGGGAACGGGCGGGGACGCCTAGTCTATGCCCGCGATTTTCGCGCGCATGGCGCGCTCCCACAGTGGATCGGCGAACGGCTACTTTGGCCTTTTTCTTCGCTTACACCCGAAACGCCTGCACCGCCTGATCCAGCTGGCCGCTCAGCGCCTGCAACTCGACGCTCTGCGCGCGGCCCTGGCCGATGCGTTGCAGGTTGTCGCCACCCAGTCGATAGATGCGCTCGCTGTGGTCGCGGATCTCGCTGACGGCGCTGCCCTGGTAGGCCGTTGCTTCGGCGATGCGCGCAGCCATGCTGGCGATGGTGCCGATGGCGCCGACGATCTCATCCAGCGCACCGTCGGCAGTGCGGGCCTGGTCGGCGGTCGCTTCGGCATGTTCGACCTGGCTGCGCATGGCCTGCACCGAGTTGTTGGCGGCTTGCTGCAGGCGGCTGATCACCTCCTGAATCTGCGCGGTGGCCGCGCTGGTGCGTAGCGACAGCGAGCGCACCTCGTCCGCTACCACAGCAAAACCGCGGCCCGCTTCACCGGCCCGCGCCGCCTCGATGGCGGCGTTGAGGGCCAGCAGGTTGGTTTGCTCGGCGATGCTGCGGATCACCGTCAGTACGCTGCCGATCGTGGCGGTTTCCGTGGCCAGATGCTCGATGGCCTGGGCATTGCCCTGTACTTCCTCAACCAGTGCATGCAAGCCGGCAAGGCTATTGCCGATCACCTGCTGGCCCTGGGCGAGGGCGCGGTCGGCGTCGCGGCCGGCGGTGGCGGTCTGGCTGGCATCGCCAGCCACCTGCAGGATGGTCGCCTCCAGCTCGCCCAGGGCGTCGCGAATCTGTGCGGTATCGCTGGCCTGGCGCTCGGCGCCGTCGTGCAGGCCGCTGCTCAGGTCCGCCAGGGTATGGCTGGACGCCGAGACCTGGGCCGCGTGCTGGTGAATGGTGCCCACCAGTTCGACCAGATAGCGACGCAGGCGATTGAGCGACTCTTCGATGTCACGCAGTTCACGGGTGTTGGTAGCCAGGTGGATCTCGCCCGCGAAATCCCCGGCCGCCCAGGCCGAGAGCGCCGGCACCAGACGCTCGAGCAGACGGCTCAAGCGGCGCTGCAGGGTGTCGATGATCAGCGCGATGAGCAGGATAAGCGCCACCATGATGCCGAGGATCAGCCTCACCTCGCCCTGGATACGCCCGTGCTCGGCGCGGACCTGGGGCTCAAGCGCGGTAAAGGACTGCTGCACGGCATCCAGGCGGGCGCGGGTGGTGGCTGATAGCTGTGCGCGTTGTTCGATCAGCGCCCGGGTGCGCGCCAGTTCGCCGGGATAGCGCCCCAGCAGGCTGTCGAGATCGCGCTTGAGAGCGACGCCACGGTCTTCGGCTTCGCTCGCCTGACTGTCACTGTCCAGACCCATCAGGGAGGCGAAGGCATCACTGCCCGAGGCCGCCTGTGCGGTGATGCCAAGCAGAGGCAGATCGCTGATCACCTTGGCTTTGCCTTGCAGCGCCTGCACTTCACGCTCCACGTCGGCGGCCAGTTCGGCGCGCCCGCTGCTGACCAGCTTGCTGCGCGCCAGGGCGAGCCGGGCCAGATGTTGCGAGGCCTCGAACAGCGGCGCGCGGTAGGCGCTCGCGCTTTCGCTCTGGCCTTCGTCGGCGTAGCGGGCGAGCCCTGCCAGTGCATCAGCCATCTCCCGTTCGGCCTGGATCAGCAGCCCCTGCGGGTCGCCGGACAGCTTGCCGGCGGCGAGCAGTTGCTCGGCGGCAAATGCCTTCAGCTCGCCCAGGCTTTCGCCCAGATCACCGGCGAGATCACCCGGCAGCTCATCGACCTTTGCCTGCAGTGTGTCGAGGTTCTGAATCGCGGCGCTATGGCGCAACGCATCGCCGTTTTCCAGGTAGCCGAGAATGTTGCCCGCGGCTTCGCGCTGGAATTGTTGCGAGAGTTCCAGGTACTGCTCCATCAGCACATAGGGGCGTTCCAGTGCCCGCTGCGACCACCACAGGGTGCAGGCCAGGGCAATGCCGATGCCGACCAGCAGGAGGGTGTTGAGGTTGGTGAGGGATTTGAGGCGCATGGGGCTGATTTGACGTCCGATCGATGCTGGCACTGCGCCATGCAGTGCGTAGTGATCGGTACGTTATTGCGCTCATGTGACAGCTAGGTGACGTGGCGCGAAACTGACGCCAGCGAACCGATAGGTGGTTGCCGGCGTCGGGCGCCTCTCAGCTGTAGACCTCAACGCGGTTGCGGCCACCGTTCTTGGCGCGGTACAGCGCCTCATCGGCGCGTTGCGACAGGTGTTTGCTGTCCAGGTTGTCGAACAGCTCGGCGATGCCGCAACTGAAGGTGCAGCTAAGGTCATGCGGGTGGGCGGGGTAGTGGATCTCGGCGAAGCGCGCACGCACGTCGTCCAGCACCTTGGCGGCGGTCTTGGCGTCGGTGTTGGGCATCACCACGGCGAATTCCTCGCCGCCGTAACGGCCGATGCAGTCGCTCTTGCGCAGGCGCTGCTTGAGAAACAGCGCCAGACTCTTGATCACCCGGTCGCCCATGGGGTGGCCATAGTTGTCGTTGACCTTCTTGAAGTAATCGATATCGATCATCGCGAAGCTCAGCGGCTGCTCGTCGCGCTGGGCACGGAAACGCGCGTCTTCGAGCAGCTGCAGGGTGTGGGTGTGGTTGAACAGACCGGTGAGGCTGTCGCGCACCATGCGCGCCTTGAGGCTGCGCGCGCGGTCGGCGCGGTTGCGCACTGTGGCGATCAGGTGGCGCGGCTTGATCGGTTTGGTGAGGAAATCGTCGCCGCCTTCGCTCATGGCGTCGAGCTGCTTGTCCAGATCGTCCTCGGCGGACAGATAGATGATCGGCACGCTGACGTAGCGGTCGTTGTGTCGGATCACCTGGGCCAGCTCGGTGCCGTTGCAGGCTGGCATGTACATGTCGAGGATGATCAGGTCCGGCTGGAACTCGGCCAGCTCGTCCATCGCCTGGATCGGCTCGGTGATGGTGCGGGTGACGATGCCGGCGCTGTTCAGTACCCGCTCGGTGTGGGTGGCTTGGGCGCGGGAGTCGTCGACGATCAGCACGCGGTAGGGCTCGTACTGGGCGACGTGGGTGAGCACTTCGATGCGCTCCAGCAGGCTCGAGGCATCCATGGAACCTGTGAAGAATTCCCGCCCACCGGCGCGTACGGCTGCCAGGCGGGTCGGGGTGTCGGTGTCTTCGTGGCTGTAGAACAGCACCGGAATCTTTTCCTGCAGGCCTTCCTGCACGGCCTGGGCCAGTTGCAGGCCGTTGCCCGGCCCGGCGAAGTCGATCTCCATGACCAGGGCCGCCGGGTGGCGTTCGAGCATGGCGGCGCGAAAGGCGTTGGCGGTATCCAGCGGCTTGGCATTCATGCCGAAGAATTCCAGCTGCTGGGCCAGGCGCTCGGCGCGCTCCAGGTGCTGCAGGGCGATGTACACCGGCTTGCGCAGCGGCGGCAGGGTGGTGTGCTCGAAGCGGTCGCCATGGCGCAGGCCGGTGCGCGACAGGCGCTGCATCAACTGGTTGAGTTCGCTGATCACTTCGCTGTTGAGGCGGCCGCGGTTGGCGTCCACCACGCTCAGACAGGCAACGATGCGTTTGCCCAGCTCGCGGTGCTCGACCTGTTCGAAGCGCTCGGCGTAACGCTGCAGCAGCTGTGCGGCTTCCTGCAGCTCATGCATGCCGGCCTCGTTCCACTCCGCGCGTTGCAGGCGCTGCCAGACTTCCAGAACTTGGCGCGCCTGGTTGATCACCCGTTGGGCGAAGTGCTGTTTGAGCCGGTCGCGGCTGGGATCTTCTTGCTCGGTCATGGCCGGTAATCCGTAGAGTGTTGCAAGCCTGCCGATGGTGGCCTGGTGCTATCAATTAAAAACTATTTTGCCATTCCTATGGCGCCAGTGTTGTGACTCGCCCCGCACCCTGGGTCATAGCCGATGCAAACCTCTGGCGGTATCCCGTTACGTCGTGAACAGCTTGCCACGCTGCGCGCTGAGGCAGCCTTCCCTTATAGTGGCAGCGTAGTCTCGCTGCAGGCCATGGGTGCTCCAAGTATTGGCGCAACCCTCCCAGAGGCCTGTGGTCGAAGCCCTGTACGTCGCTGATCAAAGGATAATCGCCATGCTTGATTGGAAGAACCGCACCACCGGCACTGCCTCTGCCGATGACGGTGCCAGCACCGGCTCTCGTCGTCGCCTCGGCGGCGGTATTGGCCGCGTTATCGCCAGCCTGCTGGGCGTCTATCTGCTGGTGGCACTGGTCGTCGGCTGGTACTGGAGCCAGGAGCCGGATCTGTTTCCCGTGCAACAGCGTGTACAGGCCGCGGCCGAGAAAGCCAACCGTCAGGTGGTGACCGGCTATACCAGCGTGGAAACCCTCAAGCAGGTCGCCGAGACCCTGCTCGACAAGCCGGGCGGCTATCTGGCCAATGACCTCGCGCCGCCGGGCCTGTGGCTCGACAACATGCCTAGCTGGGAATACGGCGTGGTGGTGCAGGTGCGTGATTTCTCCCGTGCGCTGCGCAAGGACTTCGCCCGTTCGCAGTCGCAATCCACCGAGGATGGCGACCTGGCCCGCGCCGAGCCGAACTTCAACTTCGACAATCGTAGCTGGGCGCTGCCGTCGACCGAGTCCAAATACCGTGAAGGCATCGACTCGCTGGATCGTTACCTCGCTCGCCTGTCCGAGCCGGGCCAGAGCGGTGCGCGCTTCTACACCCGCGCCGACAACCTGAATAACTGGTTCGGCGACGTCGCCACTCGCCTGGGTTCGCTGTCTCAGCGCCTGTCCGCCAGTGTCGGCCAAGTGCGCCTCAATACTGACGTGAACGAGAACACCGAACTGGCCCAGGGGCAGGTGCCCGAGGTGACCGAGCGCACCTACGAAACCCCATGGCTGCAGATTGACAACGTGTTCTACGAAGCCCGCGGCCAGGCCTGGGCGTTGTCGCACCTGCTGCGCGCCATCGAAGTCGATTTCGCCGACGTGCTGGCCAAGAAGAACGCCACCGTCAGCGTTCGGCAGATCATCCGCGAGCTGGAGGCCGCCCAGGCCACGCTGTGGAGCCCGATGGTGCTCAATGGCAGCGGCTACGGCATCCTCGCCAACCACTCGCTGGTGATGGCCAACTACATCTCGCGAGCCAATGCCGCAGTGATTGATCTGCGTCAGTTGCTGTCCCAGGGCTGATCCGTGGCAATTGCTGAAACCGAGGTGGCGCACCGCGCCGCCTCGGATGCCGAGCTGATCGCCTGGGTCGATGAGCAGGATCAAGTGCTTGGCGCCTTACCCCGCGCCGAACTGCGTAGCCGCAGCCTGATCGGTCGCGGCACTTTCATCCTTCTATTCAACTCCGCCGGCGAGCTGTGCGTGCATCGCCGTACCCTGAGCAAGGCGGTGTATCCGGGCTACTGGGATATCGCTGCTGGCGGCATGGTGGCGGCCGGTGAAAGCTACGCACGTTCGGCCGAGCGCGAGCTGGCCGAAGAGCTGGGCATCCGCAATGCCGTGCTGCGTGACCATGGCCGCTTTTTCTTCGATCAGCCGGAGAACCGTATCTGGTGCGCGGTGTTCTCGGCCGTCTCCGACGCACCGCTGGTGCTGCAGCCCGAAGAGGTGCTGGAGGCGCGCTTTATGAGTCTCGAAGCCGCGCAGCGTGATACCCAACTCAAGTCCTACTGCCCCGACTCGCTCGTGGCGTTGCAGCACTATCTCGCCAATCGCTAGTGACACGGGGTCGCCAATCCATCAGGGGTTGGCGCATTTCGCTTCTTAGCATCGCCGGCCTTTGTCGTTACACTGCGCCGCTCCCATCCACTGAGGAAAAAACGCGGTGGCCAAGAAAACCTCTTCATTCGCCGGCCTCGGTGGCCTGGTGTTCTCCACGGATGCAGGCCGGCATTGCCCGGATTGCTCGCAGCCGGTGGACGCCTGCACCTGTTCGCGCACGACGATTCCCGAGGGCGACGGCATTGCCCGGGTGCGCCGCGAGACCAAAGGCCGCGGCGGCAAGACGGTGACTACCATCAGTGGCGTGCCGTTGGCCGAAGAGCCGCTCAAGGAGCTGGCCTCGGCGCTGAAGAAGCGCTGCGGCTGCGGTGGCTCGCTCAAGGATGGCGTTATCGAGATACAGGGCGACCATGTCGAACTGCTGCTCGCCGAGCTGATCAAGCGCGGCTTCAAAGCCAAGAAATCCGGCGGCTGAACGCCGCCGCCCGTGACTATCTAAACTTACTCACCGCTCGGCCAGTCCACTGCCGAGCAATCGTCATTTCCAGGCTCTATGCTCGCCCGATCGTATCGACAGCATCAGCCTATCTGTAACAGGGGAACCCTCGATGGCCGCACGACGCACACGCAAGGACGATGGAAGCCAATGGACGGTGGCCGACAGCCGCAGTGTCTACGGCATCCGCCACTGGGGCGCCGGCTACTTCTCGATCAATGACGCCGGCCGCGTCGAAGTGCGCCCCAACGGGCCGGGCAGCACGCCCATCGACCTTTATGAGCAGGTCGAGGAGCTGCGCCAGAGCGGCCTCTCGCTGCCGCTGCTGGTGCGTTTCCCGGACATCCTTCAGGACCGCGTGCGCAAGCTGACTGGCGCCTTCGACGCCAGCATCGCGCGCCTGGAATACAACAACCGCTATACCGCCTTGTACCCGATCAAGGTCAACCAGCAGGAAGCGGTGGTGGAGAACATCATCGCCACCGAGAACGTTTCCATCGGCCTGGAAGCCGGCTCCAAGCCCGAGCTGCTGGCCGTCCTGGCGCTGGCGCCGAAGGGCGGCACCATCGTGTGCAACGGCTACAAGGACCGCGAATTCATCCGCCTGGCGCTGATGGGCCAGAAGCTCGGCCACAACGTGTTCATCGTTATCGAGAAGGAGTCGGAAGTCGCTCTGGTGATCGAGGAGGCCGCCGAACTCAAGGTGGCGCCGCAGATCGGCCTGCGCGTACGCCTGTCGTCCCTGGCGTCGAGCAAGTGGGCGGACACCGGCGGCGAGAAGTCCAAGTTCGGCCTGTCCGCCGCCCAGCTGCTGTCGGTGGTCGAGCGTTTCCGCAAGGCCGGCCTGGATCAGGGCATTCGCCTGCTGCACTTCCATATGGGCTCGCAGATCGCCAACATCGCCGACTACCGCAAGGGCTTTCGCGAGGCGATCCGCTATTACGGCGAGCTGCGTGCTCTTGGCCTGCCGGTCGACCACATCGACGTCGGCGGCGGCCTGGGCGTCGACTACGACGGCACCCACTCGCGCAACGCCAGCTCGATCAACTACGACATGGAAGACTACGCCGACGCGGTGGTCGACATGCTCAAGGAATTCTGCGACCGCCAGGAGATTCCGCACCCGCACATCTTCTCGGAAAGCGGTCGGGCGATGACGGCTCACCACGCACTGCTGCTGGTGCAGGTGACCGATGTCGAGCGTCACAACGACGAGGTGCCGGAGATCGACCGCAGCATCGAGCAGCCCGAAGTGCTGCAGGTGCTGATCGACCTGCTCGAGGACAGCGACCCGGAAATGGTCGCCGAAACCTACTGGCGCGCCACTCACTACGTCAGCGAGGCGGCCGGGCAGTATTCGGCCGGCAAGCTCGACCTGCCGCAGAAGGCCCTGGCAGAGCAGTGCTACTTCGCCATCTGCCGCCGCCTGTATAACCAGCTCAAGGCCCGCCAACGTTCCCACCGCCAGGTGCTCGACGAGCTCAACGACAAGCTCGCCGACAAGTACATCTGCAACTTCTCGGTGTTCCAGAGCCTGCCGGACACCTGGGCCATCGGCCAGATCCTGCCGATCCTGCCGCTCAACCGCCTGGACGAGGAACCGCTGCGTCGCGCGGTGCTGCAGGATCTGACCTGCGACTCCGACGGCAAGATCAACCAGTACGTCGATGAGCAGTCCATCGAAACCAGCCTGCCGGTGCATGAACTGCGCGAGGGCGAGGACTACGTGCTGGGCATCTTCCTGGTCGGCGCCTACCAGGAAATTCTCGGCGACATGCACAACCTGTTCGGTGACACCGACTCGGTGAACATCTACCAGAACGCCGACGGCAGCATCTACCACGCCGGTATCGAGACCCACGACACCATCGAGGACATGCTGCGCTACGTGCACCTGTCGCCCGAGGAGCTGATGACCCACTACCGCGACAAGGTCGCCAGCGCGCGCATCACCGCCCGCGAACGTACCCAGTTCCTCGACGCGCTGCGTCTGGGGCTGACGCGCTCTTCGTACCTGTCGTACTGAGGACGGCGGGAGCGAGCCCACCAGGAGAGAGGCCATGAAGCGTTTCGCGACCCTGCTGCTCTTGGCGCTGCCGCTGCTGGCCCACGCCAGCGAGAATCCGCTCGAGGCCGAGCGCTGGAAGACCCGGCCGCTGATCGTGCTGGCGGCCAGCGCCGATGATCCGCTGCTGGCGCGGGTGCAGGCCGCGCTGCGCGAGCCGGCCAACCGCGAGGCGTTCGTCGAGCGCGACATGGTGCTCTACACCGTGATCGGCCAGCAGGGGCAGCGCAACGAGCAGCCCCTGGAGGCCATCGCCACCAAGCGCCTGCTGCTGGCGCTGGACGCCGGCAACGCCCGGCCCCAGGTGATTCTGGTCGGCAAGGATGGCGGCAAGAAGATCCAGCAGGGCGCCGATGCGGACTTGCAGGCGATCTTCCGGACCATCGACCGCATGCCTATGCGGCAAGGCGAATGACTCGCTGAAAGATGGACCAATGACTTTCCATCATCTTGGTTCTATTGAGCGGGCCAGGTGCTGAGTAATCTGGCGTCCGTCCAATAGCGAGTACGCCACCATGCCTAACTCCATCACCTTGCGCCTGCCTTATAGCCAACTCTCGCCCGACGCCTACAAAGGGCTGATCGCCACCAAGAAAGCCCTGGCCGCCAGCAGCCTCGGCCTGCCGCTGATCGAATTGGTGTACCTGCGTATTTCGCAGATCAACGGCTGCGCCTTCTGTCTGGAGATGCACGCCAAGGCGCTGCGCGACGGCGGCACGCCCCAGACGAAGCTCGACAGCCTGGCGGGCTGGCGCATCAGTGCGCACTTCAGCGAGGCCGAGCGCGCCGCCCTGGCCTGGGCTGAATCGCTCACCGATATCGCCCGCACCCACGCGCCGGATGACGTGTATGAGCCGCTCAAGGCACATTTCAATGACGCACAGATCAGCGACCTGACCTATGCCATTTCGCTGATGAATGCCTTCAATCGTTTGGCCATCGGCATGCGGCAGTAGAGAAGATAGGTAGCCCTAGTCGAGCGAAGCGACACCCGGGGCACCAACCCGGGTATCGCGTCGCTCAACCCAGGCTACGGGATTGGTCGCCGCCTAATTGTGGGAGCGGGTCATGCCCGCGAAAATCTCGGGCATAAGCGAGGAGTCCTACCTGGCCAAAGATCAATTCATGTGCCGGTTGGATCCTTCAGACTGTGGGCGATGTCAGCTACCAGCCCGATCCGCCAACAGGCTACGGTCGAACACGAACACGCCCTCGGCCTGATCGGTCAGCTCCCACAATTGCTGAGGGCGGCCCATTTTCGGGAAGTTCTTCTCGCCGGTGTCGCGGATCCAGCCGGCGTCCTTCATCTTTTCCAGGCGCTTGCGCAGCGAGGTGTTATTGATCGTCGTCCCCAGGCAGGCCTGGGCGGCGTTCAGGGCATCGAGCACGGTAAAGCGTGGCGGCGCCAGGTAAAGCGGCAAGCTGGTGTAGACGGATTTTCCGGCCAGGCGCTCGACGCTCAGGCGTACCAGTTGCCCGTGGTCAAAGGGCAGGGCGAGGCGCCCGTCCAGCACCTCGTCGAGTGGTACGAAGCGCAGGCCGTCGTCAGCGGTCTCGGTGTCCGGCGCCAGCAGGGCCAGGTAATAGGTGCTCATCGACCAGCCGCGCGGGTCACGCTCGGCGCTGCCTTCGGTGCCGACCTGCTCCAGATGCCTTGGCAACACCTGGGCCTTGTCGCGCAGCACACGATGGGCGGCGGCTTCCAGGTTGGCGTCGCGGGTGCTGCCATTGACGATCACTCCCGGCAACGCCCACTGGCCCAGAAACGGCTCGCGCTCGCGGCGGTGCAGCAGCACCTGCAACTGGCGGCTCTCGATATCCATACGCAGGGCTATCAGATCGACACTGGCCAATACTTCAGCAGAACTCACATCGCACTCCTGTAGATCGTCATATCAGCCTGAATCTCCGGCAACTGCCAGGCCTCGGGGATCGCCTGCCCGGCGGCGATCATCGCGCGGATTGCGCTGCTGTGCACGGTCATCTCCTCATCGGCGACCACCAGCCCAAAGCGCTGGCGCAGCTCGGCGGCGCGGTGGAATGTCTTGAGCCGGGTGAGGTTGTCTTCGCCTATCACCAGCGCCAGGCGCTCGCCCGGCAGTCCGTATCGTTCGGCCAGGCAGCTGAGCAGGTCAACGCTGTAGATCACCCGGCCATCGGCACCCAACTCGCGCTCCAGGCTGCAGCAGCGTACCCGATCACCGAAGCGTGCTGCCAGGCGCTCGACCCAGGCGCAACGCAGGTCGAAGTCGGCCATGCGCTTGGCGTCGGCATGGCGGTAGCTCGGCACCACCAGCACCTGCTCGCTGGTTTCCAGTGCTCGGCAGATCACACTGGCGTGGCCGGCATGGGGCGGATCGAAGGCGCCGCCGTAAACGGCCAGCGCGAAGCGCTGTGGCGCTGGTTCATCTTGGCCTGCCGCGAAGCACTGCAGGGGCGATGGCTGCATGACGATTCTCCTTGCAGGTGGGTGTTGACATACATAATACACCTGGTGGAATATGTGTCCACCCCGCAGCGATGCGGCTCCATGAGTAGGAGGTGTCAGATGAAGATCGCCACGTTCGATGTCGATGCGCAGAAGGGCTTTACCAGCCTGTGCCCCGATGAGTTGCCGGTGCCCGGCGGCCATGAAATCGCCGCGTCGCTCAACGACATGGCGCGTCGTGGCACCCTGCGCCTGGGCAGCAAGGACGCCCACACGCCCAACGCCCTGTGGGTGGTCGAGGGCCACGACCAGATGCTGCAGCCCTTGAGCCATGCCAATTCCGATCTGACCTGGGTCAGCCACTGTGTGCCGGGCACGCCGGGCTTCGAGCTGCTCGATACGCTGCCTGCGCCAATCGACTATGACTTCTTCGTCTGGAAAGGTGTCGAACCCGATCTGCACCCCTACGGCGCCTGCTACCACGACCTGGCCGGCAAGCGCAGCACGGGCGTGATCGAATACCTGCAAGTAGCGGGCGTTAAGGCCGTGGTGGTCGGTGGCCTGGCCCTGGATTTCTGCGTGAAGAACACCGCGCTGCAACTGCGTAGCGCCGGCCTTGAGGTGTTGCTGTATCTTCCGGCGTGCCGGGCCATTTCCGAAGCCGGCGCGACGCAAGCCATCGAACAGATGCGCGCGCAGGGCATCATCATCTGCGCCGATAGCGGAGCGCTCGACAGCGAGCTGGCCCGCCTCGAGGAGAGTGACCATGAGTGAGAGCGTATTCGCCCCCAGCATCATCCAGAACCTGCTGGACACCGATTTCTACAAGCTGACCATGATGCAGGCGGTGCTGCACAACTACCCCAACGCCGAAGTGGAGTGGGAGTTTCGCTGCCGCAGCAAGGAGGACCTGACGCCCTACCTGGCAGAGATCCGTTACCAGATCGAACAGCTGGTCAACACCACCATCACCGTGGACCAGCTGGCGTATCTGGAGAAGATCCCGTTCATCAAGCCAGACTTCATCCGCTTCCTCAGCCTGTTCCGCTTCAACATGCGCTACGTGCACGTCGGCACCGACGACGCCGGCCAGCTGGCGATTCGCGTACGCGGGCCGTGGCTGCACGTGATCCTCTACGAGATTCCGCTGCTGGCGATCATCTCCGAGGTGCGCAACCGCTATCGCTACCGCGAGGTGGTCATCGAGCAGGTGCGCGAGCAGCTGTACCGCAAGCTCGACTGGCTCAAGGGCGAAGCCAGCGCCGATGAACTGGCGGGTTTCCAGATGGCCGACTTCGGCACCCGCCGGCGCTTTTCGTACCGAGTGCAGGAGGAAGTGGTGAACATCCTCAAGCACGACTTCCCAGGCCGCTTCGTCGGCACCAGTAACGTGCACCTGGCCCGCGAGCTGGAGTTGCGGCCACTGGGCACCATGGCCCACGAATGGTTCATGGCTCACCAGCAGCTCGGTCCGCGGCTGATCGACAGCCAGAAGGCGGCGCTGGAATGCTGGGTCAAGGAATACCGCGGTCTGCTCGGGGTTGCCCTGACCGACACCATCGGCATGGACAGTTTCCTCGGCGACTTCGATCTGTACTTCGCCAAGCTATTCGACGGCCTGCGCCACGACTCCGGCGACCCGCTGGTCTGGGCTGAAAAGGCCATCGCCCACTACGAGAAGCTGGGTATCGATCCGATGAGCAAGACGCTGGTGTTCTCCGACGGTCTGACCTTGCCCAAGGCGCTTGAACTGTACCGCGCGCTGCATGATCGCATTCATGTCAGCTTCGGCATCGGCACCAACCTGACCTGCGATATTCCGGGTGTCGAGCCGATGAACATCGTCATCAAGATGATCGACTGTAATGGCCAGCCGGTGGCGAAGATCTCCGATACGCCGGGCAAGACCCAGTGCCGCGACCCGAATTTCGTGACCTATCTGAAACACGTGTTTCGTACCGATGCCAATCAGGGAGCCTCTTCATGAGCAATCGCCAAGCTGAAATCGCCAAAGCCCTGGGCGTGATCGCGCCCTTCACCTCGGACGCCGACGTGGACGCCGAGATCGCCCGCCGCATCGCCTTTATCAAGGGCACCCTGACCGCCTCGCACACCAAGGTGCTGGTGCTTGGCATCAGTGGCGGTGTGGATTCCTCGGCGGCCGGCCGTCTAGCCCAGCTGACCGTAGAGCAGCTGCGCAGCGAGACTGGCGATCAGGCCTACCGTTTTATCGCCATCCGCCTGCCGCACAACGTGCAGCACGACGAATCCGACGCCCAGGCGGCGCTGGCCTTTATCGCCGCCGACGAGGTGCAGACCATCGACATCGCCCCGGCCGTTTCCGGCCTGGCCAAGCAGATCGGCGAGCTGGGCGAGCTGACCTCGGCGCGCCGCGATTTCGTGCTCGGCAACACCAAGGCGCGCATGCGCATGCTGGCCCAGTACACCGTGGCCAACGCCCGCAACGGCCTGGTGATCGGCACCGACCACGCCGCCGAAGCGGTGATGGGTTTCTTCACCAAGTTCGGTGACGGCGCCTGCGACCTCGCCCCGCTCAGCGGCCTGGTCAAGGGCCAGGTACGGCGCATCGCCGAACGACTTGGCGCACCCGCTGCGGTGTTCTCCAAGGTGCCGACCGCCGACCTGGAAGACGAGCGCCCAGGTATTCCGGACGAGCAGGTACACGGCGTCAGCTATGATGACATCGACGCCTTCCTGCAGGAAAAACCGGTCAGCGATACCGCCTACCAGGCCATCGTGCAGACCTACGACAAGACCCAGCACAAGCGCGAGCTGCCGCTGGTGCCTTGATTGGCAGCCAACAAAAAGCCCGCGATTCAGCGGGCTTTTTCGTCTCTGAGTGGCGGCAAGCGCGGGGTCAACTGCCAGGCGCCGCCAGCCATTGATCACGCCGCGCCAGTTGCCAGGCCAGTGCGCCCAGGGTCAGGCCGCGCAAGGCCATGAAGGCCAGAAAGGCGATCCACAAGCCATGGTTGCCGAACCCCTGCAGCGCCAGGGCGATCGGCAGGCCGATGGCCAGGGCCACAAGCATGGCGTTGCGCATTTCGCGGGCACGGGTGGCGCCGATGAACAGGCCGTCGAGCAGGTAGCTCCACACCGCGAACAGTGGCAGCAGGGCGAGGTAGGGCAGGTAGTGGCCGGCGGTCTCGCGTACCGCGGCGATATCCGTCTGTAGATTGATGAACAGGTGGCCGCCCAAGGCGAACGCCAGGGCGAACACCAGGCTGGCCAGTAGCGACCAGATACCGGCGACGATCAGGCTGCGCTTGAGGGCCAGGCGATCCCGCGCACCGATGGCATGGCCGCATAGCGCCTCGACCGCATGGGCCAGGCCGTCCAGTGCATAGGCGGTGATCAACAGGCCGTTGAGCAGCAGGGCGTTGGCCGCCACCGTGGCGTCGCCCAGCCGCGCGCCCTGAATGGTGATCAGCAGGAACACCGCCTGCAGCGCCAGCGAGCGCAGGAAGATATCGCGGTTCACCGCCAGCAGCGCGCGCCAGCTCTGCCACTGGGCCATCGCCGCCCAGCGGGTGTTGCCCGGGTGGCGACGCAGGGCGCGCCGCGCAAGCGTCAGGCCGACCAGCAACCCGCCCCATTCGGCCAGCACCGCGGCGCGGGCGGCGCCCACCACTTCCCAGTGCAGGCCGAGTACGAACCACAGCGACAGCACGATGTTCAGCAGGTTGGTGACCAGCAGCATCACCAGCGGCGCGCGGGCGTTCTGGGCGCCGAGCAGCCAGCCGATCAGCGCGTAGTTGGCCAACGCTGCGGGCAAACCGAGCAAGCGCGTGTGCAGAAAGTCCCGGGTCAGGCCGTCGAGCTCGGCCGACGGGTTCATCAGACCCAAAGCCAGGCCGCTGAAGGGAATCGCCAGCGCGCCAAGCAACAGTGCCAGCAGGGCGGCGAGCAGCAGGCCCTGCACCAGCACCTGGCGCAGCGCCCCGCCATCACCGCGACCGCAGGCCTGGGCGGCGAAGCCGGTGGTGCCCATGCGCAGAAATCCCAGCACCCCGACGATCAGGATGTACAGGCTGCTGCCCACCGCTACGGCGCCCAGCTGATGGGCGTGGGGCAGGTGGCCGACCACCGCGGTATCGACCAGCGCCACCAGCGGTACGGACAGGTTGGAAAGGATCATCGGCGCCGCCAGCGCCCAGACCCTGCGGTGGGTTGGCGCGTGGCGCCAGGCATCACAAAACATGTACGTCTCCCTGTAGGCGGCGAATTATAAAGGAGACGGCACGGGGTATTCTTATGCTGTGGTGTTAATTGAAACTGTAGGAAACCCCGACATATGCCCCGAAACCTTCGCCCGGTGTCGAGCGGGCGGCATCGGCGCCGTTGTCGTCGTAGCCCGGCGTGACGGTGGCGGCGTAGCGTTTGTCGGTCAGGTTGCGCAGGTCCAGCCAGGTTTGCCAGTCGTCTTTCGGCGAGGCGTAGCCCAGGGTCGCGCCAAAGATCGTGTAGGCATCGGCGTAGTAGGAATTGGCGTAATCCACCGCCACTTTGGAGGCGTACTGGGTGTTTAGCCCGGCGTAGAAACCGTTCGGTAGGCTGTAGCGCAGCTCGGCTTGGTAGTAGTGGCGGGGCAGGCCGGGTAGGTGGTTGTCGCCAAAGGTGGCGTCGTCGCGGTAATGGAAGTCGCTGAAGGTGTAGGCCTGGCGCAAGGCCAGAGCGCCGGCCGCGCCGCCGTCCCACAACGGGCTGTCGAGGCCCAGCTCGATGCCTTGGTGGATGGTCGGGCTGGCGTTGGCTTCGGAAGGCGGCACGCCAGTGGTGATTTCCACGGTCAGCAGCTCATGGCGCACCAGCGAGTAGTAATAGGCCACGTCCCACTGGCCCAGCGCGGAGTCGCCACGGCCACCGACTTCGAAGGTCGTCGCTGTCTGGTTATCCAGCGAGATCGGCGCGCGCTGGCGGGCAGCGTACGGCTGGTTGCTGTTGGGGAAACGCAGCGGCGAACTCCAGAGCATCGACCAGGCGTGGGGCGGCTCGATCGAGCGGCTGACATTGCCGTAGAGCTGCACGTCCGGGTTGAGCTGGTAGCGCAGGCCGATACGCGGCGCGTAATCCCAGGTGTGCTCGCTGAGCTTATCGTCGGTGGCCGGCCAGGTCACCTGTACTTCACGGCGGGTGTAGATCAGCGCCAGGCCGCTGGTCAGCCACAGGTCAGGTGCCAGCTCGGTTTCGTTGCCGATATGCAGCACGTTGTCCGAGCCCAGGTGCTCGTAGGCGCGCATCAGGGTGCCGGCTGGGTAGGCGGTGCCGTTTACGTTGATCGGCAGCGCCGCATTTTCCCTGGACTTGCTGCTCGGCAAGTTGGTGGTGCTACGGAAACCGACGGTGGTGGTGCTGTCGAGCCCGAACAGGCTGTGGCGGCGTGTGTAGTTCAGGGTGCCGCTCACGTCGCTGTAGTCCACGCGCACCCGGTAGGTGTTACCGTTGGGCGAGCTGTTCTCGACGATATCCATCGGGTAATGGTGATAGGCCAGGCCGGCCACCAGGGTGGAGTCGTCGTCGATCTGCCCGGTGGTCTTGTTGGCCAGCCAGGTGCTGCCAGGTTGGTCACGGTGCGCGTTGATACGCAGATTGTTGGCAGCGGCCGCCCTTGGGTCGTGCTCGATCTGCGCCTTGGTCAGCCGACCTGGGACGTCATGCTCTGTTTCCCGGTAGCGCAGGTAGAAGCGCGTCTCCAGGTTGTCGTTGAGGCGATAGCCGACGTTGGCGGCCACGCCCTGGCCCTTGCCCGACGAATGATCCTGATAGCCGTCGTAACGGCTGTCGGTGACGTTGACGTAGTAATCGACATCGCCCAGCACCTGCCCGGAGCTGATGCTGCGCTTCTGGTAACCGTGGCTGCCGGCTTCATAGCGCAATTGCAACTTGTCGGCATCACGGCCGGTGCGGGTGATGTAGTCGATGGCGCCGCCCAGGGCCAGGGAGCCCTTGTCGAACCCATTGGCGCCGCGCAGCACTTCGGCGCGGCTTATCCACAGCGGTTCCAGCAGCTCATAAGGCGTACCGCCCGAGCCGGTCAGCGGCAAACCGTCGAGCATGACGTGGTTGCCGGAGGCGTGGGAGCCGGTGCCGCGGTTGATGCCCGAGCCGCGGATGGCGATCTTGATGCCCTCGTTACCCGGCGACTGCGCATAAACGCCCGGCTGGTAGGCCAGCACATCGGCATTGCCAGCCACGCGGCCCTGCTCGACGCGCTGCATGTCCACCAGATTGGTGCCGCCCGGCACCTCCTTGAGTTGCGCCTCGGCCACCTGCTGCTCGGTCAGCGCCTGCTCGGTGATCTGTACGCCTTCGATCTGCAGGCTGCCCGTCGCGGTCTCGGCATGGGCGACAGGCAGCACTACGCAGCCCAGCAGGCTGGCAGCCAGCAGGTGACGTGGGCGCAGGGCGTACGGGGGCAGGCAAGGCATTCGGTAGGTTCTCCGGGAAGCGGCATTTGGGATAGCGCGGGGTAGGACGGTGACTCGTTGCGATAAGCCACGTCTGGCAGTTGGCAATCCGCTAACGGTGCTGGGGTTGTCGGGAGAGAGGATGGATTAACTTTCTCGTTTGGCATATTAGGTTATGCCTAAATTGAATTTCCCTGTGGATCGTCAAGCCGATACCGTCTAAGGCCTTTCCTGTGAAGCTGGCTGTAAAAGCCCGCCGAAGCACCTTATCCGCACGCTACCCGACCACGCGGCGCATGCACGACTCTCTTATGGAGGCGCCATGCCCATCTCTGTGCTCAACCGTCGTCAGTTGCTTGCCCTGGCGGGTACCGCCACCGCGACGGCGTTCGCCAGCCGCTTCGCCTGGGCCGATGCCGGTCATGCTGGCCACGGCGCCCATACCGGGCATGCCGGCCAAGGTACGCAACCGGTTGGCAGCGGCCTGGATCTGGACAGCGATCGCTGGGTCTTGCCCGAGCCGCGCAAGATCAAACTGGCCACCAACCTCAATGCCGTGTGCCTGGCACCCGTGGCGGTTGCCGACAGCCAGGGCATCTTCAAGCGCCATAACCTGGAGGTCGAGTTCGTCAACTTCGGCAACTCCACCGAGGTGCTGCTCGAATCCATGGCCACCGGCAAGGCCGACGCCGCCACCGGCATGGCGCTGCGCTGGCTCAAGGCGCTGGAGCAGGGCTTTGACGTCAAGCTGACCGCCGGCACCCACGGTGGTTGCCTGCGCCTGCTGACCCTGGACGATGGTCCGAAAAGCTTCGAGGCGCTGAAGGGCACCACCATCGGCGTCACCGACATGGCTGCTGCGGACAAGAACTTCTTCTCGCTGATGCTCAAGCGCCATGGCGTCGACCCGGTGCGCGACGTGACCTGGCGGGTGTACCCCATCGACCTGCTCAGCGTTGCTCTGAGAAGGGCGAGATCCAGGCCGCCAGTGGCTCCGATCCACTGATGTACCGGGTCAAGCAGCAGCCGGGCTTCGCCGAGCTGGCGACCAACATGATCGAGGAGTACGCCAACATGAGCTGCTGCGTGGTCGGGGTCAGCGGCGAGCTGGCGCGCAACGACACGCCGGTGGCGGCGGCCATCACCCACTCGATCCTGCAGGCCCATGCCTGGGCGTCGCGCAACCCCGATGCGGTGGCCGAGGAGTTTCTCAAGTTCGCCATCAACACCTCCAAGGAAGAGGTGCGCGCCATCCTCACCGAGCACACCCACGGCTACTACTCGGTCGGCAATACCTTCGTGAAGGAGATCGCGGTATACGCCCGCGACCTGAAGAACGTCGAGGTGCTGCGCCCGCGTACCGATCCCCTGGAATTCGCGGAGAGCATCCATGCCGACGTATTCGCTTGAGCAAGGCCAGGTGCAGCCGCGCGTGGCCACGCCGCTCTGGCGCGGTGGTCTGCTGGCCGCATTGGCCTGGATAGCCTTCGCCCTGTTCACCGCGTTCTACCCCGATGGCGGCAAGCCCTGGCCCTTCACCCAGGAGCTGGCGTACGTCGGTGCTGGTGTCGGCGTGCTACTGGCACTGCTTGGCATTCTGCCGGGGCCGTTCGGCCGGCTGGTGGAGCGTCTGCGTCCGGCAGGCGCCTGGTTGGTGGCATTGCCCGTGCTGCTCGGTGTGTGGCTACTGGTTACCGCCAAGGTCGTGCTGCTGCCGGTGCCGTTCTTCGCGCCGCCCCAGGCGCTGATCGAGGTGTTCGTCGATGACTGGTTACGCCTTGGTGAAAGCCTGCTGCATTCGTTATGGCTGCTGGTCAATGGCGTGGTGGTGGGCGGCATCGCCGGTTTCATAGCAGGCGTGGCGATTGGCTGGTCGCATCGCATCGGCTATTGGGTTCATCCGGTGCTGCGCATCCTCGGGCCGATTCCCTCCACCGCGCTGCTGCCGATCTGCTTCTTCTTTTTCCCGACCAGCTGGAGCGCCAGCGTATTCCTGATCGCCCTGGCGACCTGGTTCCCGGTCACGGTACTGACCTGGTCCGGCGTGGCCAGCGTCGACAAGGCGTACTACGAGGTGGCCCGTACCCTGGGCGCCAATTCGCGCTTTCTGGTCTGGCGAGTAGCGATTCCGGCTGCATTGCCTCATGTGTTTGTCGGCTTGTTCATGGGCCTCGGCGCCTCGTTTTCGGTGCTGGTGGTGGCCGAGATGATGGGCGTCAAGGCTGGCCTCGGCTGGTACCTGCAGTGGGCCCAGGGCTGGGCCGCCTACGCCAACATGTACGCTGCGCTGCTGGTGATGGCGCTGCTTTGCTCGGGGCTGATCACCTTGCTGTTCATCGTCCGTGATCGGGTGCTGTCCTGGCAGAAGGGGGCGGTGAAATGGTGAACGTCGCAACCGCTCATCCGCTTCAGGCTGCGGGCATGAGCCTGGATATCCGCGGCCTCAGCCATGCCTTCGACCTGGGTGACAGCCGCCTGCCGGTGCTCGACAAGGTCGACCTGCAACTGGCACCCGGCGAAAGCGTCGGCCTGCTCGGGCCATCCGGCTGCGGCAAGTCGACCCTGCTGCGTCTGGTCGCCGGGCTGGAGAGCCTGCAGAGCGGTAGCCTGCTGGCCGACGGTGCCGCGCTTGCCGGGCCGCATCACTCGCGGGTGCTGGTGTTTCAGGACCCGACGCTCTATCCCTGGCGCAGTGTGTGGAACAACGTCGCCCTCGGCCTGCAGGCGCGCGGTCAGCTCCGGGAGCAGAAGCACCGCGTCGACGAGACGCTGCGCAAGGTTGGCTTGCTGGAATTTCGCGAGGCATACCCGCGCCAACTCTCCGGCGGCATGGCGCAGCGTGTGGCGCTGGCCCGCGCACTGATCAACGAGCCGCGCCTGCTGTTGCTCGACGAGCCACTGGGCAAGCTCGACTCGCTGACCCGCATCGCCATGCAGAGCGAGCTGATTCGCCTGTGGCAGCAGCAGGCCTACAGCTCACTGCTGGTTACCCACGATGTCGAGGAGGCGCTGCTGCTCTGCGACCGCGTGCTCGTGTTCTCGGCGCGCCCGGCGCGGGTGCTGGCCGAACTCAAGGTCGAGCGCTCCTATCCGCGTCGCCGCGACGATCCGCGTCTGCTCGAGCTGCGTCACCACGCCTTGCAGTTGCTGGGGCAGGGCAGTGACTGGTGAGCATCCCCTTATGTTCTGTTGGAGCCGTCTAATGAAGATTCGCACCGGCCTGTCGGCCCTTTTACTGTCCACCCTGTCGCTGGCGGTGTCCGCCGCTGACCTGACCATCGGCGACCAGCGTGGCAATGCGCGCGCTGTCATGGAGGCGGCCGGCGTACTCGACGGCCTGGATTATCAGATCCAGTGGCGCGAGTTTCCCAACGCCGCCCCGTTGCTCGAAGCCCTGCGCGCCGGCCACCTCGATGGTGGCCTGGTCGGCGAGGCGCCGCTGACCTTCGCCGCAGCGGCTGGGCTGGAGGCCAAGGCGATTCAGGCGGCGAGCTACCTGGGCAACGCGTTGATCATCAGCGGCAATGCCGGCATCGCCTCGGTCGCCGACCTCAATGGCAAGAAGATCGCCGCGGTCAAAGGCTCGTCCGGCCAGGCGCTGGCGCTCAATGCCCTGGCGCGTGCCGGGCTGAAACCGAGCGACGTGACCTTCGTCAACACCACGCCCTCGGAGGCGACCCTGGCCTTGAGCAACGGCAGCGTCGATGCCGTCGCCACCTGGGAGCCCTACGTATCCTTTGCCGTGCAGCAGAGCGGCGCGAAGATTCTCGCCGACGGCAAGGACTACCCGAGCCTCAATTACCTGGTGGCCGCCAACACGGTGCTGCAGGGCAAGCGTGCTGAACTCAAGGATTTCGCCGCGCGGCTGGCGCAGGCGCGGATCTGGGGCGCGGCGCATCCCGAGCCCTACGCCAAGGCCATCGCCAGCCTGCTCAAGCTGCCCCAGGCGGTGGCGCTGGGCAAGGTGCAGCGTGAGGTCAATACGCCGGAGACCGACCTCGCCGCCGTGCGCGCGCTGCAGCAGGCGACCATCGACCTGTATCAGCGTGAAGGCTTGATCCCGCGGAGCTTCCCGGCGGATAGCGTGATCGAGGCGAGCTTCTTCGCGGAGCAAACGCCATGATGCACCTGGCGCTGTACCAGGAGGCTGGCACCCATCAGGGTGGCTGGCGCCATCCGCACTCCGCCTCCACCGGCTCGGTCGACTGGCCGTTGTACAAGACCATTGCCCGACGCGCTGAAGCGGCCTGCCTGGACATGCTGTTCGTGGCCGACAAGCTGTCGATCGACGACAACTACGGCGGCCACTTTACCGAGACGGTGCGCTACCGTCCGGTGGTGCGGCCCGAGCCGCTGACCCTGCTGTCCGCTCTGGCTGCGGTGACCGACCGCATCGGCGTGGGCGGCACGGTGTCGTCGTCCTATGCGCTGCCTTACAGCGCGGCGCGCATGCTGGCCAATATCGACCACATCAGCGGCGGCCGTGCGGCCTGGAATCTGGTGACCTCGGCCAGCGATGGCGAGGCGCGCAACTTCGGCCGTCAGCAGCACTACGGCCATGCCGAGCGGTACGCTCGCGCCGGCGAGTTCATCGAGGTGGTGCAGAAACTCTGGGACAGCTGGGGCGACGAGGCGCTGCTGCTCGACGCGCAGCAGGGCGTGTTCGCCGACCCGGCTGCTTTCCATTACCTGCATCACCGTGGTGAGTTCTTCGATATCAAAGGCCCGATCAACATTCCGCGCCCGCCCCAGGGCCAACCGGTGTTGATCCAGGCCGGGGTGTCCGAGGCGTTTCTCGACCTGGCGGCGAAGAATGCCGAAGTGGTGTTCGTGGTGCATCCGCAACTGGAGCGCGCCAAGGCGTTCTACCGCCTGCTCAAGGACAAGACACGCAGCCATGGCCGCGACCCGGACACGCTGAAGATCCTGCCCGGCATCGTGCCGGTGGTGGGCGAAACCCATGCAGCGGCGCTGGCCAAGGACCGTCTGCTCAAGGAGCTGATTCGCCCCGAGGCGGGGTTGAGCTTCATGTCCGCCAGCATGAACCACGATCTGGCGCAGTATCCGCAGGATGGGCCGTTCCCGGACATCCGCGAGGCCATCACCGGCAGCAAGGGGCGTTTTCAGTATGTGATCCAGCAGGCTCTCGAACTGGGCCTGACGGTCGGGCAAACGGGCAAGCGCTATGCCGAGAGCCTCAGCTTCTTCTCGCCGGTCGGCTCGCCCGAAGGTGTGGCCGAGCAGCTCGCCGAGTGGTACCGCGCGGGTGCCTGCGACGGTTTCGTGATCCTGCCGCCCTATCTGGAAGCGCAAGGCGATCTGTTCCTCGAAGGCGTGGTGCCAGCCTTGCAGGCGTCCGGACTGTTCCGCACCGCATATCCCGGCCAGACCCTGCGCGATACCCTTGGGCTGGCTCGGCCGGCGAGTCGGTTCGTCTGAGCGGGCCAACAGCCTTGGCCATTTCCCGGCGGTGGCGATTCGCCGCCTCGCCTGCCTTCTTTCGCCGCGCTGTTGCTACCTGACGCCGCGAGCGGCTGCATAGTCCTTCATCTGATAACGCGCACGTTGCGCCGCGCCCGCGGAGCTAAGTCAGAACGCCGCAGCGACAGCCTGTCGCGCGGCATCCAGCCACGCTGGTAAGTGGCGTGGCGAGGCGTAATCTGAAGGCGATCCATTGATCCAGATCAAGGCGCCTTTCGCCTTGGCTGTCTGCGGTACACGCATAACAAGAAGTCGATAACTAACTCTGATCGAGGGGCTCGTCCATGTTCGGCCTAGAGGCTTTGGATCTTGCGCGCATCCAGTTCGCCTTCACCATTTCCTTTCACATCATCTTTCCCGCCATCACCATCGGCCTGGCCAGTTACCTGGCGGTGCTCGAAGGCCTGTGGCTGAAAACCGGGCAGACGGTGTACCGCGACCTCTACCACTTCTGGGTGAAGATCTTCGCGGTCAACTTCGGCATGGGTGTGGTCTCCGGTCTGGTGATGGCCTACCAGTTCGGCACCAACTGGAGTGCCTTCTCGGATTTCGCTGGTTCGGTCACCGGGCCGCTGCTGGCCTACGAGGTGCTCACCGCGTTCTTCCTCGAGGCGGGCTTTCTCGGCGTCATGCTGTTTGGCTGGAACCGCGTGGGGCCGGGCCTGCACTTCTTCTCGACGGTGATGGTGGCGGTCGGCACGCTGATCTCGACCTTCTGGATTCTTGCCTCCAACAGCTGGATGCAGACGCCCCAGGGCTTCGAGATCGTCGACGGCCGGGTGATCCCGGTGGACTGGTTCGCGGTGGTGTTCAACCCGTCGTTCCCGTATCGCCTGGCGCACATGGCCACCGCCGCATTCCTGGCCACCGCGTTCTTCGTCGGCGCCTCGGCGGCCTGGCACCTGTTGCGCGGGCGCGATACGCCGGCGATGCGCAAGATGTTCTCCATGGCCCTGTGGATGGCCCTGCTGGTCGCGCCGGTGCAGGCGGTGATCGGCGACTTCCACGGCCTCAACACGCTGAAGCATCAACCGGCGAAGATCGCCGCCATCGAAGGCCACTGGGACAACAGCTCCGGCGAGCCGACACCGCTGATCCTGTTCGGCTGGCCGGACATGCAGCGCGAGGAGACTCGCTTCAAGATCGAGGTGCCGTACCTGGGCAGCCTGATCCTCACCCACAGCCTGGACAAGCAGGTGCCGGCGCTCAAGGAGTTCGCCAAGGAGGACCGGCCCAACTCGACCATCGTGTTCTGGTCGTTCCGCATCATGGTCGCCATGGGCTTGCTGATGATCCTCGCCGGTGTGTGGAGCCTGTGGCTGCGCTGGCGCGGCAGCCTCTACCGGTCGCGCCCGTTCCTGTACTTCTGCCTGTGGATGGGCCCGTCCGGGTTGATCGCCATCCTCGCCGGCTGGTTCACCACCGAGATCGGCCGCCAGCCGTGGGTGGTCTACGGTCTGATGCGCACCGCCGAGGGCGTGTCGATGCACAGCGCCGCGCAATTGGGCCTGACTCTGGTGCTGTTCGTGGTGGTGTACTTCGCGGTGTTCGGCGCGGGCTTCGGCTACGTGATGCGCCTGGTGCGCAAGGGGCCGGTCACCGGCGAGGGCGATCATCAGGATGACGGCGGGCCGGGCACCCGGCATACGCCCGCGCGGCCGTTGTCGGCCGCCAAAGAGGGCACCGACGACAGTGACCACGGCGGTGAACACGCCGAAGGGAGGGCATGACCATGGGTATCGATCTGTCAGTCATCTGGGCGGTGATCATCGTCTTCGGGGTGATGATGTACGTGATCATGGACGGCTTCGATCTGGGCATCGGCATCCTCTTCCCGTTCGTGCCCGACAAGGGCGAGCGCGACGTGATGATGAACACCGTGGCGCCCGTGTGGGATGGCAACGAAACCTGGCTGGTGCTCGGTGGCGCCGGGCTGTTCGCGGCCTTTCCGCTGGCCTACTCGGTGGTGCTCAGCGCCCTGTATTTGCCGCTGATGTTCATGCTGCTGGGCCTGGTGTTTCGCGGCGTGGCCTTCGAGTTTCGCTTCAAGGCCAAGGACCACAAGCGGCATATCTGGGACAAGGCGTTCATCGGGGGATCGGTGGCGGCGACCTTCTTCCAGGGCGTGGCGCTGGGCGCATTCATCGAAGGCATCCCGGTCGAGGGCCGGGCATTCTCAGGTGGTTCGCTGGACTGGCTGGCGCCGTTTCCGCTGTTCAGCGGCCTGGGGCTGATCGCGGCTTATGCGCTGCTCGGTTGTACCTGGCTGATCATGAAGACCGAAGGCCGCCTGCAAAAGCAGATGCACGACCTGGCCCGGCCACTGGCACTCGCGCTGCTGGCGGTCATCGGCATCGTCAGCCTGTGGACGCCGCTGTCCCAGGCGAGCATTGCCGAGCGCTGGTTCACCTTCCCCAACCTGCTGTGGTTCGCCCCGGTGCCGCTGCTGGTGCTGGCGAGCTTCTTCTACCTGCTGCGCTCGGTGGCCAACCACGACAACAGCAAGCCGTTCGTGCTGACCCTGGTGCTGATCTTTCTCGGCTACAGCGGCCTGGGCATCAGCCTGTGGCCGAACATCGTGCCCGGCTCGCTGACCATCTGGCAGGCTGCCGCTCCACCGCAAAGCCAGGGCTTCGCCCTGGTCGGCGCGCTGCTGATCATCCCGATCATCCTCGTCTACACCGCCTGGAGCTACTACGTGTTCCGCGGCAAGGTCACGCCGGATCAGGGGTACCACTGATGAACAACACCACCGAAAAGAAACCCCTCTGGCAACGCATCGCCTGGCTGGCCGGCATCTGGACGGTCAGCGTGCTGAGCCTGGGGCTGGTGTCGTATCTTTTGCGGTTGTTCATGAATGCGGCGGGGTTGAGTACGCCGTAGGAGCCGTTGCCGACGGGTAGGCGTGGATTGGGGTGCGTAGCTGGCGCTGATGATCGTTCCCACGCTCCGCGTGGGAACGTATCCCGTGGCGCTCCGCGCCGCATCTGCGGACTTGGCTGCGGAGGAGTCGGACGCGGAGCGTCCTGCTGATGCATTCCCACGCAGAGCGTGGGAACGATGTTGTGAGCGGTTACTGCCCCGGCACCGCCAGCCAGTGGCCAAGGGTTTTCTGATACGCGCCGGTGGCCTTGCTCAGGTGCAGCCACTGATCCACATAGCTCTTCCAAGCCATGTCGTCGCGCGGTAGCAGATAGGCCTTCTCACCGTATTGCATGTAGGCGGTCGGGTTGACGGCGCACAGGCCGGGCATGCGTTTCTGCTGGTACAGGGCCTCGGACGAGTCGGTGATCATCACGTCGGCGCGCTTGTCCAGCAGCTCCTGGAAGATGGTCTTGTTGTCGTGGAAATTCAGCTGCGCCTTTGGCAGGTAGGCCCGGGCAAAGGCTTCATTGGTGCCGCCGGCCGGTTCGATCAAACGCACCTCTGGCCTGTTGATCTGCTCGATGGTCTGGTAGCGCGACACGTCTTCACAGCGCACCAGGGGAATCTTGCCGTCGACATCCAGGGTGCTGCTGAAGAAGGCCTTCTTCTGGCGCTCCAGCGTCACCGAAATACCGCCCATGCCGATATCGCACTTGCCCGCCACCATGTCGGGCATCAGGGTTTTCCAGGTGGTCGGCACCCACTGCACCTTCACCCCAAGGCTCTGCGCGAGCGACTGGGCCATTTCGATATCGATGCCCTCGTAACCGCCGTCCTGGCGCAGAAAGGTATAGGGCTTGTAATCGCCGGTGGTGCACACCGCCAGTTGTCCCTTCTCCAGCACCTTGTCCAGGTGCGATGGCGTTTCCTGAGCCTGGGCAAAACCCGATAGGCCGATAAGCAAGGTGGTGATGGCGCTGATTTTTAGATTTTTCATGGTGGGTCGAACTCGCGGTTGAAGGCGGGGAGGCGAGGGGACAAGGTAAGGACAAGAGCGTGGCTGGGGCAAGGCTTGGAGTAGGTCGGAGGCCACGTTGATTTGTGTTCTGATCAGGTGCTTGAGTGCTGTGGACAGGCTCCGCGTTGTCTACCCTACTTGCTGGCAACGCAACGTCTGACCTACATCTGGACGGTCAGCGTGCTGAGTGTGGGGCTGGTGTCGTATCTGCTGCGGCTATTAGTGAATGCGGTGGCATTGAGTACGCCGTAATGGCGAGACTGATCGCTCCCACGCAGGGCATGGGATCGATACAAGCGGTGGGCAAGCTTCGCGTTGTCCTATGTACTTGGTTTCGGTTCTGTACCTGCGCCTGCGATAGTTACGCTAAAACCCCTTTGAGATAGGTTCTCAAAGGTTTTAGATAGATTTACTTTGCTAAAAAAAGGTAGGTTTTCCTTTAGGCTTACAGTGTCTTCTCCAAGTATCAAGAAAACGATTTCCATGTCGTCACTTTTAAAGTTGTTAAGCGGTACGGAGTCTTGCAGTCCGTTGTGAACCCGCTTTAAAACTTTTCTTGCTTCTTTTCTAAATTCTATGTCGCCAAGCATTATTTCGGCTGAGATATTTCCTTGTGCAAATAAGTGGCTCAGTCCGGCAGATCCACCTTTTCTATGTTTTACATGAATTAGCTGGTTGTGGTTTGTCATCAAGTCGCATAGTTCGATAGGAGTTGTTGCTCTATTGGTCTTTACTAATTTTTTATCTAGTAGGTGATATTGGAAGTCCTTGGATGCCCTTTCGTTGTATTCACCCTCTGTCTCGATCATTGATTTGCTTTTTCCGTCCTTTACCTCAGTCCAAGTATGGATTTTAGGGAAAGATAAGGATGATGGTTTTATGAGGTTCAGTGTCATGTTTATTCGTGAGATAAAGCTGTTATCTATTTCGTACCATATCCCCGAAAAGAGAATGCAAGTTTTGCTCGATGCTTTGTGCTCAAAGTAAATGCATTTGTAAATTTGATAATCTGATTCATTTCCATGAATGTCGAATACGAAAATTCGGTCTCTTTTGATTGATTCAATTGTCGTTGAGCTTACATCAATGTTGTCTAGGTATTCCTGTGTATCTACTATTGGTTTGATCGTGCCTTTTGTTCTTGTGAAACTAAAGCCCCAGATACTGTCCCATTGAACAATCTCAGGGAGGGTGATGGTGATGTTCGGGCTCTTGGCCTTTATTTTTTCAAGTAATTTTTCATCAAGGAAGTCTATTTCTGACTTTTCTTTTACCTTTCGAATGTTATCGACCCACGAAAATTCATTCTTATATGAGTCGTTGTTGTAATAGTCAGATAGTTGGTCAACTAATTCTGGAAGTCTTTCAATTTCTAGATCAGTGCTGAATGAGTAAACAGAGTCGCCTCCAGATATGGTGTGGAAGTCTACTCCTGTTTTAGGTGACCCTGTGACAGCCCTTAGAACGTCTTTTGAAATATCGATTCCAAAAACACCAACTCCAGACTTCCGCGAAGCTTGGGATTTTTTTTGTACGGCTTGATCGTCCAAAGTGAATAAGTCAACACTGCGTAAGCTGTCGTGGTTTAAAGTGTTGAGGGCGGTTTTAATGCCGAAGTCTGGCGCAAAATATTGCGTGTCTATTAAGAATCTACCGTAACCAAATGTAAATGCCATTGTTGAGTTGTTTGTTTTTATAATCAGAACTGCAGAGCTCGAGCGATTAGATAATTCTTCTAAAGAGGTACCGGTAAGGCTCTCGGCGAATGTGCTCCATTTAGGTTTCTTTTCATCCGGGACTTTTATGTATAATTTGCCGTCCAGCTCGTGCTTGCCTTCCAATTCGTAGGCGTTTACTTGTGCTGATGGTTTCAAGAATTCAATAGGCTGCCGAGCCGTGAATTCATCCTTTACCAAAAAAGCATTTAAATATAGGTATGGTTTTTTCTCTTCCATTGAGTTATTCCTTGTTGATGAGTTGGTTTAAATGGACATCTAACTAAGTTGTTTGGCCTGGTTGGGTATGATTGAGTGAGCTTTATAGAGCAGCCCAGTTTGACTTCGACATTAGCTATCAAATTGCCATCTGTCCACGGGCAGCGAGTGCCTTTCTTTAATTGCCAAGTAACCTAGGCGCGTTGTCACTTGTCGTCCCTGTTCTTGGGCGATTGATCCTTCAACGATTTTTTTCCCATACTCCCCATTCATCACGACCCAAAGGGCCCGCAATGTTTGCCATCAGCGAAACCTTACAACGCCGCTTCGCCGCCCTGCATTGCACCGCCGATTTCTGGTCGCTGCGCCACGTTCGGGAAACCACCGAGCGTTATTGGGTGCGGCGCAATGTAGCGCGGGCACCGTCGTTCGCCGACGATGCGGGTGCCATGCTCAGTGTGCGGGTGGCTGGGGTGGAGGCTTACGCGGCGACCAGCGATCTCAGCCAGGCCGGCTTGCAGGCGGCGCTCGACAAGGCCGAGCGGCTGGCGCGGCAATTGGCGGGGCGCAATCTGCTCGATCTGCATGAGCTGCCGGTGCCCCATGAGCAGGCCGATGACGTGATGCCTGGCTATGAGCAAACGCTCGCCAGCCCGGCGTACTGGTACGAGCTGCTGGCGGCGGAGTCGGCGCGGGTGCCGCGGGATGAGCGGCTGGTGGACTGGTACGCCGGGCTGACCTTTACCGCCACCGAGCAGATTTACCTGAACAGCGTCGGCGCCCGTTTGCGCCGCGCTCAGCATTACGTTTTCCCGCAGCTGGGCGTTACCGCCAGCGATGGCGCCGACAGCCAGAGCCGCAGTTTTGGCGGCACCCACCTGGCGCGCCAGGGCGGTGCCGAGGTGATCGACGAGCTGGGCGTGGTCGGCACCGCCAGCCGTATCGCCGACGAGGCGCTGCAATTGTTGCTGGCGCCCAATACGCCGAGCGGCCATCGTGATCTGCTGCTGATGCCGGACCAGATGATCCTGCAGATTCACGAGTCCATCGGCCATCCGCTGGAGCTCGATCGCATCCTCGGTGACGAGCGCAATTTCGCCGGCACCAGTTTTATCCACCAGGAGGATTTCGGCCGTTACCAATACGGCTCGTCGCTGCTCAACGTGACCTTCGACCCAACGGTATCGGGCGAGCTGGCCAGCTATCGGCATGACGACGACGGCACCCCGGCGCAGCGCGAATACCTGATCCGCGAGGGCATCCTCCAGCGGCCGCTCGGTGGCGCGCTGTCGCAGTGGCGCAGCGGGCTGGAGGGCGTCGCCAACAGCCGCGCCTGCAGTTGGAACCGCCCGACCCTGGATCGCATGGCCAACCTCAATGTCGAACCCGGCAACCAGCGCCTGGAGCAGCTGATCGGCGGCATCGAACGCGGCATTCTGATGAGCAACAACCGCTCATGGTCGATCGATGACGCGCGCAACAAATTTCAGTTCGGCTGCGAGTGGGGCCGCCTGATCGAAAACGGCGAGCTCAAGGGCGTGGTGAAGAACCCTAATTACCGTGGCATCTCCGCGCAGTTCTGGCGCAACCTCAAGGCGGTCGGCGATGCCAGTACCTTCGAGGTGCTGGGCACGCCGTATTGCGGCAAGGGAGAACCGAACCAGGTGATCCGCGTCGGGCACGCCACGCCGGCGTGCGTGTTCGCCGATGTCGACGTATTTGGAGGGGCCGCCTGATGAACGCACGTCAGCATTTCGAGGCGCTGCTCGCGCACCTGAACGCCGGGCTGCAGGCCGGCGAGGGCTTTACCCTGGAGTACCAGGCCGAGGCCTCGGACTTCATCCGCTTCAACCACGCCCGCGTGCGCCAGGCCGGCCAGGTGCAGCAGGTGTACGCCACCCTGGCGTTGTACCAGGGCGAGCGGCATGGCGACTTCGAGCTGGCCCTGAGCGGGGTGATCGACGACGACCTGCCGCGCCTCGACCAGGCGCTGCAACGGCTGCGCGCGGTACTGCCGACGCTCGCCGACGACCCCTATCTGCGCCTGAACCGCGAAGCCTGGCGCAGCGAAACCGCGTCGGGGGACGCGGCCCAGCACAGCGAGGTTGCCATCGCGCAGATCAACGAGGCAGCCGCCGGGCTGGATCTGGTCGGCTTCTACGCCGCCGGGCCGCAGTATCAGGGCTTCGCCAGTTCCTGGGGAGCTTTCGGCTGGCATGCGGCGAGCAGTTTCAATTTCGAATTCAGCCTGTTCCACGAAAACGGTCAGGCTGTGAAAAGCAGTTACGCCGGCGAGCAATGGGATTCCCAGGCCTTCGCGCGCAAATTGGCGTTCGCCCGTGAGCAACTGGAATACCTGGGCAAACCCGCCCATGAACTGAAGCCAGGAGCGTATCGCACCTACCTGACGCCAGCGGCGCTGGAAGAATTGTTCGGGTTGTTCGCCTGGGGCTTTTCCGCCGAGGCGCTGGCCACCGGTGGCAGCCCGCTGCAGCGGCTGTTCGCCGGCAGCGCCAGCTTGAGCGACAAGGTGACGCTGGACGAGCGTATCGAAGGCGGCCTGGCGCCGGCCTTCACCCGTGAAGGGCCACGCCAGCCGCTGCGCCTGGTCAGCCAGGGCAAAGCGGGCGAGCGCCTGGTCAGCTCACGCAGCGCCGCCGAACACGGGTTGATCGCCAACGGCGCGGGCAGCGGCGAATACCCGTTCTCCCTGCAGATGCACGGCGGCGAGCTGGAGGAGGGCGAGATCCTGCAGCGCCTCGGTACCGGGCTGTATATCGGCAACCTGTGGTACGCCAACTTCTCCGACCTGCCGGCCGGGCGCCTGACCGGCATGACCCGCTTCGCCACCTTCTGGGTCGAGGACGGCCGTATCCAGGCGCCCGTGAACACCATGCGCTTCGACGACTCGCTGTTCGACTTCCTCGGCGCGAACCTGGAAGCCTTGGCCCGCGAGCCGGAGCTGCTGCTGCCCAGCGGCACCTACGGCGCGCGGCAGACCGGCTCGATGGCGCTGCCCGGCGCCTTGCTGTCGCGATTTACCTTGACGTTGTAAGGGGCGTGTTCCTGGGTATCGCTGCGCTCAACCGCAGGCTACGTGTGGCTCTGTTAAGGCAGTGTTGAGTGTAGTGATGGCCGGGAGTGATTGAGCTAGCCAACCGGTCGCGCAGTCGTCCCTGTCCAAGGGAGCGGGCTGGAAACGAACTGTTATCCCTCATCGCGCGACTACTATCTGCGCTCGTTAAGGCGCTCACCAATGAGATCGATCTCAAGGCGAGCGAGCAGGCGGATCTGAAAGAGTTCGCCCAGCGGTAGGTGTTTCGCGGGCCACTGGCACAACGGCTTCTGCCACGCCGGCCATGATGAGCCCGCATCCCCGCTAGCAGGCGTTCGCAGCCACTCGCCAGCATGGCTTGCGCCCAATCGGCTGAGTCGCCAGTTACGCCTGCAGACCACGCAACTGATCGGTGTGGTGATCCCCAGCCTCTTCAGCCCGGTGTTCGCCAAGCAGTTTCAGCCCATGGAAGAGGCCGCGCTCGCGTGGCTACAACCTGCTGCTGAGTACCACCTACCACCAGGCCGTCGGCTAAAACGACGTGACCGGAGAGCCGCTGCTCCAGTCTAGGCGCCGGACCCGCTGCGGCGTTCCTTTATCCGCTGCAGATCCTTACACGACGTGCTGCTGTAGCTATTGCTTGCTGCGCTGGCAAGGCTGGAAAACCGGCCCCATGGGTTTCATGCGGATCCCGGGTGCCAGGTTGCGCCAGGGCAGGTCTGATGGGTCCGCGACCATGGGCCCGGGCGCTTTGGCCACCAGAATCTGCTCGGCGATAGGGCTGAAGTCTGCCCGGAAATGTACTGAGCTCTTGTTGACCAAGATGCTCATATCTTCAGGCTGGATGCCGGCGACCCTGAACAGATTACGATCGAGCATCTGGGTCTTCGCCGAGCTGACCGCGATTTGCACACCGTCTATACCCAAGCAGGCCACTGGCCCTACATCGGCGAACATGCCATTCATCATCGGACCGTCGAAATGGCACTGTCCGTTGGACAGGTGCAGCACCTCGAAGCATCCCTGCAGCGGGCTGTCTCCCGGTACACCAGACTGTCCGCCGAGGCTAATCTCGATATGTGCGCCGACACCGGCACGCACCGCCACTTGTACCGCCTCGGGATCGAAGATCAAACCCACGGCGGCGTTTTTCGCCCCGTTGCGCAGTAATGCCTTGATCATGCCCGTGGTATTGGCATCGCCACCTGCGCCTGGATTGTCCTGGGTATCGGCAATCACCACAGGGCGACTGGACTTGGCAGCGATGGTCATGGCCTGTGCCACCGCTTGGTCGGGCGAAAGGAAGGGCACCTCCCACTGAGCTTCCTCGCTTAACAGTTGGTCGTAAAGCGCCACTACCTGCTGCTCCAGCACATCACGGTCAGTGCCGTAACCCCAGAGGACCGGTCCGCATTCGGCGAAGTCGGCGGCCGGAAAGCCGGGTGCGAATGACAACGATATTTCGGCGCTGTCGAGAGCTTGCAGGCGTTTGTAGAAGCCTTGCGCGGGTTCCAGCAGGGTGCACATGCCATTTAGCGGAATGAGGAACGGCAGGCGGCGGCTGACCTGATGCAGCCGGCCATGTTGCAGGCGCAGGTTTAACAGCTGGGCAGCGCGTGCGCCGGTGTCGGCCATGTCTACGTGAGGATAGGTGCGATAGGCAGTGAGGGCGTCCGCATGCCGTAGCATCGCCTCGGTGACGTTGGCGTGCAGGTCCAGTGAGGCGACTATGGGCAGTGCGTCACCGGTCACCGCCCGCAATCGCGCCAGCAAGGTGCCTTCGCCATCGTCGGTGTGCTCCGCGACCATGGCGCCGTGCAGGTCCAGATAGATGGCGTCCACTTTTTGCCGCCGTGTCGCCTCGATGATTTCGCCAGCGATGCGTTCGTAGGCGTCTTTTTCGACATGTGCCGAAGGGCTAGCACCGGCCCAGATCACCGGCACGATCTGGAAATCCAGCGCCTGCGCCTGACGCAGAAATCCGCCGACCGGGATGTTGACGTCACGTAGTTTCAGCAGATCGTCGCCCCGGCACAACTGCGGGAAGCCCTCGCCGCGCTCGAAGTTCTCGTAGCGGGCCTTGCTCGGGGCGAAGGTGTTGGTCTCATGCTGGAAACCAGCAACCAGAATTTTGTAAGGCATGGTTTTAATTCCTGTCATTTCTGGATGGCTGTCGGCACGCTGCTTTCAAAGCCAGACTGTGCCTTGGGTTTGTTGGCAGCCAGAAGCAAGGCGCCGACGGCGATGATCGCCACCATGGCCAGGATCCCCGACTCTGCCTGGCCGGTATGGGATTTGAGCAGGCCGATCAGGGTAGGGCTGACGAAGCCGCCCAGCAGGCCGATGGTGTTGATAACCGCGATGCCGCCGGCCGCTGCGGTTCCTTTGAGGTACTGCGGGGGGATCGACCAGAACACCGTATAGGCTGCCCAGAGCAGGGCGGTGCCCAGCGCCAGGCAGGTCAGCGAAGCACCCAGACTGCCCTTGAAGAGCGTGGCGGCGCCCAGGCAGACGGCAGCCAGAACTGCCGGCACTGCGGTGTGCCAGCGTCGCTCGTTCAGGCGGTCGGCAGAGCGCCCCAGGGCCAGCATGAACAGAATCGCCACCGCATAGGGGATGGCGGTGAGCACGCCGATGGTCATCAGGTTGTCCACGCCATTGTCGCGGATGATCGTCGGCAGCCAGAAATTCATCGCGTAAATGCCACAGATCAGACAGAAGTAGCCCAAGGCCATCAGGTAGATACGCGGATCTCTGAGCGCGGCACCGAGCGCGTGGTGGCCCCCCGCGTCTCTGTTCACTAACCGGGCGTGCGCGGCCTTTTCCTTGGCGCTCAGCCAAATCGCCTTGGCCGGGGTGTCGGAGAGTACCTTGAGTGCCAGCAGGCCCAGCATCACCGCAGGTATCCCTTCGATCAGGAACATCCACTGCCAGCCGCGCAGGCCGCCTACGTCAGCAAATTCACTCATGATCCAAGTCGACAGCGGAGCGCCAATAATGCCGCTGATTGGGCCAGCGAGCATGGTGAAGGCCATGACTCGGCCAAGGCGATCTCGCCCATACCACAGTGTGAGGTAGTAAATCATGCCGGGGGCAAAGCCGGCTTCGAACACTCCCAGCAGAAAGCGCAGGGCGTAGAAGCTTGTTTCGCTATTGACCAGGAACATGCAGCTCGAGGTAATGCCCCAGAGGATCATTACGCGGCTCAAGGTCTTCCTAGCTCCAATGCGGATCATTAACAGATTGCTTGGAGTTTCGAACAGCGCGTAGCCAATGAAGAAGATCCCGGCACCCAGGCCGTAGGCAGCATCCGATAGCCCCAGGTCGCTCTGCATGTGTAGCTTGGCGAAGCTGACGTTGACCCGGTCCAGGCAGGCGAACAAATAACACACCAACAGGAAGGGGAGAATCCGCAAATCGATCTTGCGGTACAAGGCCATCACTTCGGGGCTGTATCGGGTCGCTGTGCTCATCGCCTTCCCACCGTTGGCTAGTTGTTTGCCAAGGATGTTGCGTCTATGGTCCTAGTGCAGCAAGAGCAACTTTTTGGACGTTTCGTTGCTTTTAGGGCAACGGTATCGAAATGGAGCAGGCTGACCGATGCGTGAACTGAATCAGCGCAGAATGCGTTATTTCTTCGAGGTTTTTAGGCATGGCTCGGTGCGCGCTGCGGCGGAAAGCCTGAACACGGCGCCCTCTGTAATTACCCGGCAGATCAAGTTGCTGGAGGAGGAAGTGGGCGCTGAGTTGTTCGAGCGACTACCGCGTGGCGTAGCACCCACGGACGCCGCACAGTTGTTGGTGGAGTTCTGGCATGGTTGCAAGTCCCAGCAGGAGCATTTCGAGGAGAAGCTGCGTGCCTTGCAAGGCTTGCAGGAAGGTGAGGTACGCATCGCCCTGAGCGAGGGTTTCGTCGACATTCTCAATAGTCACGTGCTCGGCGAGTTTTCCCGGGTCTACCCGGGTATTCGCATCACGCTGAATGTCTTGCCGGTAAACACCGTGCTGGAATACGTGGCGACCGGGCGAGCACACTTCGGTATCGCCTACAACCCGCCGCCCCATGATGAAATCACTTACTTGGCTTCATGCCGGCAACCTATTCACTTGCTGCTCAGGGCAGACCATCCTTTGGCCACGCTGACTCAACCAGTCAGCCTCTATGACATCATCCGCTACCCGATTGCGACCATGCCTTTGGAGTTCGGCATCGGGCAGGCACTGCAGCATGTGTTTCACCGAGAAAACCTGGCTATGAGACCCGCGCTTGTCACCAATTCGCTTCTCGCGTTGAGGCGTTATGTACTCAATTCCAATGCAGTGACCTTCATCGCCGAGTTCTCTGCCCTGAGCGACGTGAGCTCCGGGCACCTGATCAGCCAGCAGATCGACCATGAGCTATTCAATAATGTGTATGGCCGGTTGCTGGTAAAGAAACGCCCTGCATTGTCGCCGGGCGCGCAGGAGCTGATCCGTTGGGTCACTGAGCGAGTGGAGATGTTTCAGGGCAGCCGGAGCTGACCCCTGCGACTGGTTTCACCGGGAGGAATTGCTTGTTGTCTTGCTGCTTGAGCCGTTCGCAGGCCTTGAGGATGACGTGGTCGTTGCCTTTCTCCAGTACCTTCCTTCTGGCATCTCCTCGGGATGCGGCCCTATTGATAGGTGATTCCCTGGTTGCGCAGTTGACCTGTGCTGGAGTGGCTGATCGACGGTCATCCGCAGATGGAATGACTGCTTTACAAGCACCTGCATTGGCCGATCCAGCGGCGCTTCGCCGGTAGCCTCAGCCGTTTGTGCCCCGGGATTTTCCACCAGATCGTGCTCGACCTGCAGCCCAGCGCACTGGTGCATTTCAATCTGGAGCCACTCGGCTATCTGCTGCACCACTGGCACGTGGCTCATGGGCTTATCACTCACATCGGCTTCGATAAATACCCGGGTCCGTATCCGTTCCATGACGCCAACGGCCTGATCGACTGAGAGACGGTTTCCCTGGGTATCGCTGCGCTACGGGCCGCTCTGGTAGCCCGGGTCTAGCGAAGCGACACCGGGGTTCATCTGGATCACTTGGTCGCCTTCAGCACCACGAACTTCGGGGTGGCCGCCACCTGCTCGACGCCGCGGAACAGCCGCGCCAGCTTGGCGTGGTAGCCCAGATGGCGGTTGCCGACGATCCACAGTTCGCCGCCGGTGACCAGCGCGCTGCGCGCCTGCTGGAACATGCGCCAGGCGAGAAAGTCGCCGACCACCTGCTGCTGGTGGAAGGGCGGGTTGCACAGCACCAGGTCCAGTGAGTCGGCAGACTGCTCGGCCAGGCCGTCGCCCGCGCGCACGGCCACCGGGCGCTCGCCCAGGGCGGCCTGCCAGTTCTCGGCGGCGGACTGCACGGCCATGTAGGACTCATCCACCAGGGTCAGCTCGGCCTGTGGGCTGCCGAGGGCGTAGACGATGCCCAGCACGCCGTTGCCGCAGCCCAGGTCGGCCACCCGGCGGTTGTCCAGATGGCGCGGCAGGTGCGGCAGGAAGGCGCGGGTACCGATGTCCAGGCCTTCGCGGCAGAACAGGTTGGCGTGGTTGCCGAGTTCCAGCGCCGGTTTGTCGAGGCGGTAGCGGGTCGGGTAGGGCGACTGCGCCGCAGGCCGAGTTTCGGGCGTGGCGTGCAGCAGACGGGCCTTTTTCACCGCCAGCGAAGCCTGTACCGGGCCGATGTACTTCTCCAGCAGGTCGCCAGCGGCGCGGGGCAGGTGCTTGATCATCGCGCCGGCGATCACCTGGGCGCCTGGCGCGAGCTGGCCGTGCAGGCGGATCAGCTGTTCTTCCAGCAGCGCCAGGGTTTTCGGGATGCGGATCAGCACCAGGTCGAACGGCCCACTCGCTGCCTCGCTGGCCGGGATGAACGTCACCGCGTCTTCGGCGAGGCCATTGCGCGCCAGGTTGAGGCGCAGCGCCAGGTGGCCGAGGTGCGAGTCGCCGCTGCTGGTTACCCGGGCGCGGCCGGCGAGGGCGCAGGCGAGGGCGCCAAAGCTGTCGTTGAGCAGCAGCACGCGTGCGTCGGCCGGCAGTGCCTGCACCTGATCGAGCAGATAGGCATCGGCGGCATCGAAGGCTTGCAGCGGCATGCCGGGTTGCTCGGGCTGGCGCTGCAGGTCGAGGGTGGCGAACGGGGTGACGAAGGACGACGACATGCTGATCTCGTGGTGTGCGTGGCGGGGCGCATTCTGCCACGGGAAATCTTCAGGTTGTGCGGCAGTTGGCGTATTTGCGGCTTGTTCGGCAGATGCCAATCGCGAAGAATCGCGGCCGCTGCCCTGCCGGTCATTTGCCAACCCGCCGGTCATATCCGCAGCCCCTCCAATAATAGTCGGCCCTTCCGCACCCGCTGCGGACCCAGCCGACAACGCGTCGCCAGTGCCTCGCCGAGGCCAGTCCAGATGAGTCCCTTTTTTCAGGTGGGTGCCCCGTGCGCCTGCCGTGCTGCCATTGCCAAGGTATCTGCATGTTCAAGTCCGTTGTCACCACCGTCCTGTCAGCCGCGCTGCTGATCTGCACGCCGGCCTTCGCCGCCGAGCCCATCGTCATCAAGTTCTCCCACGTGGTCGCCGAAGACACCCCGAAGGGCCGCGGTGCGCAGCTGTTCAAGGAGCTGGTGGAGCAGCGCCTGGGCGACAAGGTGAAGGTCGAGGTGTACCCCAATTCCACGCTGTTCGGTGACGAGGACGAGCTGCAGGCGCTGCGTGACGGCAAGGTGCAGTTGCTGGCGCCGTCGCTGTCCAAGTTCGATGCCTACACCAAGCAGTTGCAGGTGTTCGACCTGCCGTTCCTGTTCGATGACCTGGAAGCGGTGAAACGCTTCCAGAAGCGTGAGAAGAGCCGCGAGCTGCTGCGCTCCATGGCCGGCCAGGACATCTACGGCCTGGCCTACTGGAACAACGGCATGAAACAGCTTTCCGCCACCCGCGCGCTGAAGGTTCCCGCTGACGCCAAGGGCCTGAACTTCCGTATCCAGCCGTCGCCGGTACTGGAAGCGCAGTTCGCCCAGATTGGCGCCAGCACCAGCAAGCTGGCCTTCAGTGAAACCCTGGCGGCGCTGCAGAAGGGCACCGTGCAGGGCGCGGAAAACCCCTGGTCTAACCTGGCCAGCCAGAAGCTCGACAGCGTGCAGCCGTTCATCACCGAAACCAACCACGGTTCGCTCAACTACATGCTGATCAGCAACTCCAAGTTCTGGATCAGCATTCCCTATCAGGTGCGTACCCAGCTGGAAGCGATCATCGAGGAGGTCAGCTTCAAGGTGAATCAGGACGCCGAGGAGCTGAACCGCAAGAGCCGCGAGCAACTGGTCGCCGCCGGCCGCGCGCAGATCATCACCCTGACCCACGAGCAGCGCGAAGCCTGGCGCGAAGCGATGCGCCCGGTGTGGCAGCGTTTCGAGGCGGAGATCGGTGCTGATGTGCTGCGGGCGGCGCAGACGGTCAATCGGCGCTGATTGGTTAAGTCAGGCTGCTATGTGAGCGTGTGGCATGCTCGCGATTTTTCGCGGGCATGGACTGGGCGTCCCCGCCCGCTCCCACATTTAGATCTGCGCAAGGCCGTAGGATGGGTGCAACCCATCGGGATTGATGGATTGCACCCATCCTACGGTCCGCCCCATCTACGAAGCTATGACTACGAAGCGCGCAACTCCTCCAACAGCAATCGCGCCGGCGATGACAGCGGCGAGCCACGTCGGCTGATCACCCCGTAGGGCTCGCTGCGCAGTACCTGAGCCAGCTCCAGGCACGCCAGCTGGCCGGCGCGCGCCGCCGACTGGGCTGTTTCCCGCGGCATCAGCGCCACCAGGTTCGGATCTTCCTGCAGCAGCATCAGGGTGGCGAAGGTCGACGCGGTTTCCAGCGGATAGCGCGGAAACTCCAGCTCGGCGTCGCTGAAGGCCCGCTCCAGCACCAGGCGCATCGGCATGTTCGCCGGGAACACCACCCAGCTGTAGGCGGCCAGTTGCGCCAGGTTCAGGCCCGGCGTGCTCGCCAGCGGGTGGGCGGGGCTGGCCACCACTTTCAGCTGTTCGTCATGCAGGCTCAGGCAGTCGTAATCGTCCGGCCGGCGGCTCACGCTGGTGCGGCAGATCGCCAGGTCGACGCGGCCCTGGTCGATCAGGCTGAGTAGCCGCGCACTGGTGTCCTCGACGATTTCCACCGACAGCTCCGGCTGGCGCGCGCGCAAGCGTGACAGCGCGCGGGTCAGGTGCGGCACCGCACCCATGATCACGCCCACCACCAGGCGGCCGCCCTGGCCCTGGAGGATGCCGAGCATTTCTTCGCGCAGGTGCGCCAGGTCGCTGTGGATAAGCCGCGCGTAGCGAATCGCGCAGCGCCCCAGGTCGTTGGCTTCCAGGCCCTGACTGGTGCGGGTGAACAGCCGCGTGCCGAATGCCGATTCGATTTCGTTGAGCGCCTTGGTCGCGCCTGGCTGGCTGATCGCCACAGCGTCGGCGGCCTTGTGCAGCGAGCCCTGTTCGTCGAGGGCGATCAGCAGGCGCAGCTGTTTCAGGCGCAGTCGGGAAACCAGGGCGGGCAGGGAAGCGAGCATGGTGATAACCATCGGTTATTGCTTGATCAGAGCCTGTCATTAGGCAGGCTGGCGCGCAGTTCGTAAAGTCTGCTCTGTACCCGTTCGGGCAAGACTGACAAGAGAGATAAGCCATGCGACTGATCCAGTTCGAAACCACCAGCGGCCAGCGCCAGGTCGGCGTTGTCGAAGGCGACGCCATCCGTACCGTGCGTGACGTGGCCAGCACCCGCGAATTGGCGCTGGCGGCGATCCGCGCCGGGCGCAGCCTGCAGGGCGAAGTCGAGAGCCGCGGCAGCGACGCCGGCCCGTCCTACGCCGAACTGCAGCAGAGTGGGCGCATCCTGCCGCCGCTGGACCATGAGGATTCGGCCCATTGCCTGATCAGCGGCACCGGCCTGACGCACCTGGGCAGCGCCTCGACCCGCGACAAGATGCACCAGCAGAAAGGCCAGGACGAAGCCACCCTGACCGACACCATGCGCATCTTCCGCTGGGGCCTGGAAGGCGGCAAACCGGCTGCCGGCCAGGTCGGTGCGCAGCCGGAGTGGTTCTACAAGGGTGACGGCAGCATCGTCGTGCGCCCTGGCGCCGAACTGCCGCTGCCGGTGTTCGCCGAAGACGGCGGTGAGGAGCCCGAGCTGGTCGGCCTGTATGTGATCGGTGACGACGGCAAGCCCTATCGCCTGGGTTATGCCTTGGGCAACGAGTTCTCCGACCACGTGCTGGAGCGCCGGAATTACCTGTACCTGGCGCATTCCAAGCTGCGCGCCTGTGCCTACGGGCCAGAGCTGCGCGTCGGTGCGCTGCCGGCCCATTTGTCGGGCACCAGCCGCATTCATCGCGGTGGCGAGGTCATCTGGGAGAAGGAATTTCTCAGTGGCGAGGAGAACATGTGCCACAGCCTGGAGAACCTGGAGTTCCACCACTTCAAGTACCAGCAGTTCCTGCGCCCGGGCGACGTGCACGTGCATTACTTCGGCACCGCGACCCTGTCCTATGCCGACGGCATCCAGGCGCAGCCTGGCGATACCTTCGAGATTGAGATGAAAGAGTTCGGCGCGCCCCTGCGCAATGGCTTGGTAGCGGCAGCTGAACCGCTCGAGCCGGGTGGCGTGACCGCTCTGTAAACACTGTTCACCGGGGCCTTAGGGCCCCGCTTGGTTTTCCACAGGAGGAATATTCATGTCCGTTAATGGCCATAACATCATCGGCGGCGCCTACAGCGCAGCCGGCTCCGTAGTCCACAAGAGTCACGACGCCACTACTGGCGAAGCCCTTTCCTACGATTTCATCCAGGCCACCCCTGAAGAAGTCGATGCTGCTGCCAAAGCTGCCGCTGCTGCCTACCCGACTTACCGCAGCCTTTCCGCCGCCAAGCGTGCCGAGTTCCTTGACGCCATCGCCGACGAGCTGGACGCCCTGGGTGACGAGTTCGTCGCCACCGTAACCCGCGAAACCGCCCTGCCGACCGCCCGTATCCAGGGCGAGCGCGGCCGCACCAGCGGCCAGATGCGTCTATTCGCCAAGGTGCTGCGCCGCGGCGACTTCTACGGCGCTCGTATCGACCGCGCCCTGCCGGATCGCCAGCCGCTGCCGCGCCCGGATCTGCGCCAGTACCGCATCGGCCTGGGCCCGGTTGCCGTATTCGGTGCCAGCAACTTCCCGCTGGCCTTCTCCACCGCCGGCGGCGACACCGCCGCCGCGCTGGCCGCCGGTTGTCCGGTGGTCTTCAAAGCCCACAGCGGCCACATGACCACTGCTGCCCACGTGGGTGAAGCCATCCTGCGCGCCGCCGAGAAAACCGGCATGCCCAAAGGCGTGTTCAACATGATCTACGGCTCCGGCGTTGGCGAGGCGCTGGTCAAGCACCCGGCCATCCAGGCCGTCGGCTTCACCGGCTCGCTCAAAGGCGGTCGCGCCCTGTGCGACATGGCCGCGGCACGCCCGCAGCCGATCCCGGTGTTCGCCGAGATGAGCAGCATCAACCCGGTCATCCTGCTGCCAGAAGCCGCCAAGGCCCGTGGCGAGAAGATCGCTGGCGAGTTGGCCGGTTCGGTGGTCATGGGCTGTGGTCAGTTCTGCACCAACCCGGGCCTGGTGATCGGTATTCGTTCGCCGGAGTTCAGCGCCTTCCTGGAAACCTTCACCGCCAAGATGGCCGAGCAGCAGCCGCAAACCATGCTCAACGCCGGCACCCTGAAGAGCTACGTGAAAGGCCTGGAAGCGCTCAACGCACATTCGGGCATCACCCACCTGACCGGTGCCAAGCAGGAAGGCAACCAGGCTCGCCCGCAACTGTTCAAAGCCGATGTCAGCCTGCTGCTGAACGGCGACGAACTGCTGCAGGAAGAAGTCTTCGGCCCGACCACCATCGTCGTCGAAGTAGCTGACAAGGCCGAACTGCTCAAGGCCATCAACGGCCTGCACGGCCAGTTGACCGCCACCCTGCTCACCGAGCCGGGCGACCTGGCCGGCAGCGAAGCGCTGTTCGCGCTGCTCGAGCAGAAAGTCGGCCGTGTGCTGTTCAACGGCTACCCGACCGGCGTGGAAGTCTGCGACTCCATGGTGCACGGCGGCCCGTACCCGGCGACTTCCGACGCCCGCGGCACCTCCGTCGGCACCCTGGCCATCGACCGCTTCCTGCGCCCGGTGTGCTACCAGAACTGCCCGGACGCCCTGCTGCCTGACGCGTTGAAGAACGCCAACCCGCTGCAGATCGCCCGCCTGGTGGATGGCGCCAGCAGCCGCGACGCGCTGTAAGCGCTGGCTGCTTAGTTAGAGAAAGCCGACCTCAGGGTCGGCTTTTTTGTGGGCGGTGGATCGGACGTGATCGGTGCAGGTAGTCATCGGTGTGGGAGCGGGCCATGCCCGCGATTCGCGCATATGGCGCGCTCCCACAGGAGAACCGCGCAAATGCCCTCTGCCGTGGCCCGTGTTGAGCGAAGCGACACCGTGCATCGCCCATCGGTTGGATAACGCGAAGCTTATCCACCAATCACATCGAAACCGTGCACCCGGCGATCTCGCCCAACCGTTCTCCCTGATCTTTACCGGTGTTTCCAGCTGCCGCTTTGCGCGACACTAGGCCCCATGAGCCCAGACGGAGCCGCCGATGAGTAGCGAAGACAAATTCACCCGCCAGACCCTTCTCGACGTACAGACCCTGACGCCCAGCCTGTTCACCCTGCGCACCACCCGCGATGCCGGGTTTCGCTTTCGCGCCGGGCAGTTCGTGCGCCTGGGTGTGGAGAAGGCCGATGGCTCGGTGGTCTGGCGTGCCTATTCGCTGGTTTCCGCGCCCCATGACGAGCACCTGGAGTTCTTTTCCATCGTGGTACCCGGCGGTGAGTTCACCAGCGAACTGAGCCGTCTGCGTGTCGGCGACACCCTGCTGGTGGAGAAGATGGCCACCGGTTATCTGACCCTGGATCGCTTCGTCGATGGCCGCGACCTGTGGCTGCTGGGCAGCGGCACCGGCATCGCGCCGTTCCTGTCGATGCTGCAGGACTTCGAAATCTGGGAGCGCTTCGAGCGCATCGTGCTGGTGTACAGCGCGCGCACCCTGGCCGAGCTGGCCTATCAGGACATGATCCACGGCTTCGCCGAGCTGGAGCATCTGGCCGAGTACACCCACAAGCTCACCTATGTGCCGGTGGTCACCCGCGAGCAGGCGCCGGGCTGCCTGAATGCGCGCATCACCCAGCTGATCGAAAACGGTGAGCTGGAGCGTGCCGCCGGTCTTGAGCTGACCCCCGAACATTCGCGGGTGATGATCTGTGGCAACCCGCAGATGATCGACGACATCCGCCAGTGCCTGAAGGCGCGCAACATGAACCTCAGCCTGACCCGGCGGCCTGGCCAGGTCGCCGTGGAGAACTACTGGTAAGGCCGTCGGCTGGTGCCCAGGCCAGGCATGTAAAGCACGGTTACAAACTTGCCGCTTTCGGTGTGACTCGTGCTCCAGTAGATTGCAGGGTCTGTTTCCCACTATCCGGTCTACATGGACAGCGACAGTAGTCGACCGCCCTCGCCATTACGGACGAGGGCGCTTCCCAAAGGCAGCGCCGCCCGGCGCGCGCCCATCGTGCAGCACAGCGCTGCGCATCCTTCCCGACAGCCGAGACTTCACGCGCCTGCGCCCTGCATGCGCGCCGCGTTCGGCCGTCTCCGTTTTCCCCTAGAGAGAGCTACACACTAAATGGAATGGATCGCTGATCCGACGGCCTGGCTGGGCCTGTTGACCCTGATCGTCCTGGAAATCGTGCTGGGCATCGACAACCTGGTGTTCATCGCCATCCTCGCCGACAAGCTGCCGCCCGAGCAGCGTGACCGCGCGCGGGTGATCGGCCTGAGCCTGGCGCTGATCATGCGCCTGGGCCTGCTGGCCAGCATGGCCTGGCTGGTGACGCTGACCGATCCGCTGATCGAGGTGTTCGGCAAGTCCTTCTCCGGCCGTGACCTGATCATGCTGTTCGGTGGTGTGTTCCTGCTGTTCAAGGCCACCATGGAGCTGCACGAGCGACTCGAAGGGCGCACCCATCAGCATGGCGGCTCGCGCACCTACGCCAAGTTCTGGCCGGTGGTGGCGCAGATCATCGTGCTCGACGCGGTGTTCTCCCTGGACGCGGTGATCACTGCCGTCGGTATGGTCGAGCATTTGGAAGTGATGATGATCGCGGTGATCATCTCCATCGGCCTGATGATCGTCGCCAGCAAGCCGCTGACCGCCTTCGTCAACGCCCGCCCGACGGTGATCATGCTGTGCCTGGGCTTCTTGATGATGATCGGCTTCAGCCTGACCGCCGAAGGCCTGGGCTTCCACATTCCGAAGGGTTACCTGTACGCGGCCATCGGCTTCTCGATCCTTATCGAGCTGTTCAACCAGATCGCCCGTTCGCGCCGCAAGCGCAGCCTGCAGGGCCAGCGCGGCCTGCGTGACCGCACCGCCCACGCGGTGATGCGCATGCTTGGCGGCAAGGTGCAGGCCGATGAAGTCGGCGAGGACATCGCCGACATGCTCGAGGGCGAGCAGGGCGAAACCGCGCTGTTCGACCGCCGTGAGCGGGTGATGATCAGCGGTGTGCTGAACATGGCCGAGCTGTCGATCCAGAAGGTCATGACCGACCGCATGGAGGTCGACTGCATCAACCTCGACGACGCCCCGGAGAAGATCCAGCAGGCGCTGCTCGACTCACCGCACTCGCGCCTGGTGGTGATCCGCAACGAAACGCGCGACGAGCCCCTGGGCTACGTGCATAAGAAGGAGCTGTTCAAGGAACTGCTCAAGGGCCAGCAGCCGGATATCGAAAGCCTGGTACGCGCGCCGATCAACCTGCCGGACAGCTCCAGCGTGCTCAGTTCCCTGGAGCAGATGCGCCAGGGCTCGACCCACGTGGCCTTCGTGGTCAACGAGTTCGGCGGCTTCGAAGGCCTGCTGACCCTGACCGACATCCTCGAGGCCATCGCTGGCGAACTGCCGGATGCCAGCGAAGTGGACGGCCCGGACGTCGAGGAAGTGGATGGTGGCTACCGGGTCAACGGTGCGGTCAACCTGGCGGTGCTGCGCGAGCGGATGAACTTCGCGGCCAAGCCGACCGACGATTACCAGACCCTGGCCGGCTTGGCCATGAGCCTACTGGACCGTCTGCCGCTGATCGGCGACAAGGTCGAGTACCTGGGCTGGGAGCTGACGGTGATCGAGGTGAAGGAACGGCGCATCACCCGCGTACTGCTCAAGCCGGGCGGCGAGTCGGCTGCGTGACCACAGCTGGACATGGAAACGGCGCCCTGGAGGCGCCGTTTTCTTTACTGCTCTGCTGCCTGATCAATCCTTGTGCTGCTGGCTCTTGAGCAGGTCGCGGATTTCCGTCAGCAGTACTTCCTGGGTGCTCGGCGCTGGTGGCACCGACGGCGCGGCGGCTTCTTCGCGCTTGAGGCGGTTGATCGCCTTGACGCCCATGAAGATCGCGAAGGCGATGATGATGAAGTCGATCACCGTCTGGATGAAGCGCCCATAAGCCAGCACCACGGCCGGGATATCGCCCTCGGCGGCCTTGAGGGTGATGGCCAGGTCCGAGAAGTCCACTCCACCGATCAGCAGCCCCAGGGGCGGCATGATCACGTCGCCGACGAAGGACGAGACGATCTTGCCGAAGGCCGCGCCGATGATGATACCGACCGCCATGTCGACGACGTTGCCCTTGACCGCGAAGGCCTTGAATTCGTTGATGATGCTCATGTGTAACCCCCTGGATCTGTTTGGTGCGCTGAAGTGTAAAGCACCGCTAGCGGTCTGCCATGATTGGCGTTCGGCTGGCGTTAGGTTTGTGACCCCCAGGTCGCGGCATTGTCCGAATTTATTACCGGAAGTTGATACAAGCCGGTTCGCTGCAGCGCTCTGCATCGGTGCTTTGCGCACGGACGACCAGCGGTGGCCTGGCGCTTTGCGCGGTTGACGAGGATCAACGGCAAGGGTCTTCCACCTGATTAGAGTGGCCACATCATTTTTAGGAGCCTGGCCATGCATATCGACTATTCCGCCCAATCCGACACCGCCGCGCGGCTGCACGGTAACCCCGCCTATGCGGCGCTGGTGGAGCAGCACGACGATGTCGACCGGCGTATCGCCCGGATTGAAAATGGCCTGGAGCGGCCTGACGGGCTAAGCCTGGCTGCCCTGAAATTGCGCCGCTCCGGTTTGCGCGAGGATCTGGCGCGTCAGCAGCGCAAGGCGCGCGGTGAATGTTGCAACAGCGGCAACCACTGCGGCGGTTGATGCAACTCGTCGGGCGGGCGTGTCGGTGGTGATGGGCGAAGAGCTTATTCACGATCTCGCGAGCTAGAGCGATCCAAGGCAAAAACAAGCGAGGAAGCGGAGTTTACGAGTGGTAAATGAGCATTCCGAGCTTGTTTTTAACGCAGGAGCGCCGACGCGCAGCAGATCGTGAACATGCGCTAAGGTCAATGGATCACCACCCCACCATAGAGGAGCGCCCCATGACCGCCGAGCACAATCTGCGCGAAGAATTTCGTGAGTTCGGCGACGCCCTGACCGAGCGTCGCAAGAGCCATCCGGGGTTCGATGGCCTGGTAGGCCGCTACCAGGATCTGGACAAACGCATCGTCGAACTCGAGTCCGGCAACCAGTCCTTCGACGACGAAACCCTGGGCCGCCTGCGCCGCGAGCGGGTGCTGCTCAAGGACAAGATCGTGCAGGAGCTCACCGAGCGCTGAGCCTCAGTCGATATTGGGTGCAGCGATGTTTGATGGATGCCTGGGTATCGCTGCGCTCAACGCCAGGCTACGGGCTGGTTTCTGTAGCCTGGGTTAGCCGCAGGCGTAACCCGGGTTCTCCATTTCTACCGGCAATCAGGCCTGCACCACAAAGCGCCGCAGCCCCGGCTCTTCCGGCTCTTTATCCAGTTCACGCACCTTGTACGGCAGCTCGCTCAGCACCTGCCGGCAGAAAGCGCTCGCCAGCTCATCCTGCTCGTAACAACAAACTAGCCAACGGCGCCCGTCGCTGACCGTCTGTTGAAGTAACGCGCGACCAATGCCCAGGCGCCGGTATTTCCTGAGCAGGAACAGGTCGGCGAACTCCATATCTGCAACGTCCGGTTTTTCGCAGGCCTCAAGCAGCAGAAAGCCGGCGATGAAACCGTCGACCAGAATCAGTCCGGCGCTCCAGCCTTGGTCCTGCCAGTAGCGCTGCAGATGCGGCTCGTGCACGTAGAACCGGCCATCGATCTCAACATCCTCCTGCTCCCAGTCCGACGACTCGTAGGCATAGAACTGATAGAGGTTGCGGATCAGCGGCAATTGATCGGCGCTGGCGGGAATCAGTTCGATGGACATCACGGTTCTCGGGGCAGGGGAGCGGCGCATTATCGACCTGGCCGGTGCACCGCCGATAGCCTGCGCGCACAGGTCTGTAAATTTATCCAGTTGTTCGGTATCGTTTCGGCCTCGATCGATCAGGCAGGACGACTCCCATGGCCAAGGCCAAACGCTTGTACGGCTGCACCGAGTGCGGCGCGACCTTTCCCAAGTGGGCCGGGCAATGCGGCGAGTGCGGAGCCTGGAATACCCTCACCGAAACCATGATCGAAGCCGGCGGCGCTGCGGCGCCCAGCGGGCGAACCGGCTGGGCCGGGCAGCAGGCGCAGTTGAAGACCCTGGCCGAAGTCAGCGTCGAGGAAGTTGCGCGCTTTTCCACCGCGTCCGGCGAACTCGACCGCGTGCTCGGCGGCGGCCTGGTGGACGGCTCGGTGGTGCTGATCGGCGGCGACCCCGGCATCGGCAAGTCGACCATCCTGCTGCAGACCCTGTGCAACGTCGCCCAGCGGTTTCCGGCGCTGTACGTCACCGGCGAGGAATCCCAGCAGCAGGTGGCGATGCGCGCCCGGCGTCTGGGCCTGCCGGAAGACAAGCTCAAGGTGATGACCGAGACCTGCATCGAAAGCATCATCGCCACCGCCCGCCATGAAAAGCCCAAGGTGATGGTGATCGACTCGATCCAGACCATCTTCACCGAGCAACTGCAGTCCGCACCCGGCGGCGTCGCCCAGGTGCGCGAGAGTGCGGCGCTGCTGGTGCGCTTCGCCAAGCAGAGCGGCACGGCAATCTTCCTGGTCGGTCACGTGACGAAAGAGGGCGCCCTGGCCGGCCCGCGGGTGCTCGAGCACATGGTCGATACCGTGCTGTATTTCGAGGGCGATCCCGATGGCCGCCTGCGCCTGTTGCGCGCGGTGAAGAATCGCTTCGGCGCGATCAACGAGCTAGGCGTGTTCGGCATGACCGACAAGGGCCTCAAGGAAGTCAGCAACCCCTCGGCGATCTTCCTCACCCGCGCCCAGGAAGAGGTGCCGGGCAGCATCGTCATGGCCACCTGGGAAGGCACCCGGCCGATGTTGGTGGAAGTGCAGGCGCTGGTCGACACCAGCCATATGGCCAACCCACGGCGGGTGACGCTTGGGCTTGATCAGAATCGCCTGGCCATGCTGCTCGCGGTGCTGCACCGCCATGGCGGCATTCCCACCTATGACCAGGATGTGTTCCTCAACGTGGTCGGCGGCGTGAAGGTGCTGGAAACTGCCTCCGACCTGGCGCTGATCTCGGCGGTGATTTCCAGCCTGCGCAACCGGCCGCTGCCCCACGACTTGCTGGTGTTCGGCGAAGTCGGCCTTTCCGGCGAGATTCGCCCGGTGCCCAGCGGTCAGGAGCGTTTGAAAGAAGCCGCCAAGCATGGCTTCAAACGCGCCATCGTGCCCAAGGCCAATGCGCCGAAGGAGTCGCCGCCCGGCTTGCAGGTGGTCGCCGTGACGCGCCTGGAGCAGGCCCTCGACGCACTGTTCGAGTAGCTGCGGCGTTCTGCCGCTATGGGCCTCCGGCGGCTATTGATCCGCGTCAATGGCGGGGCAGGGCGGCAGTCGCAGGATGAAGGCGTACCCACAGAGGAGTCGCCATCATGCTGCTGTTCTACGACATCATCGCCAAATCCAGTGCTTCCCACGTCGACCGCCTGGGCGTCGAGCGCAAGCGTCAGCCGCTTCTGGATTTGCTGCCGCGTGTGGTGAAAGCCCGTCGCGCCCGTCGTCGCGAGGCCGATGCGGCCTGCTGCGATTTCGGTATCCGCCACTGAGCGACCCTCACACAGTGGCTTTCCTGGCACGTCGTCGCCAGTAGATGGCGATGCCGACAACTGCTAGCGAGAGTGCAGCCAGCGCACCCCGGTATTCGCGTACGGCTTGAGTGACGGTTTGCCCGCGCTCTATCCATTGCCGCTTGCGCGCTGCCTGGAAATCAGGCGTCTCGCAGGCGCCCACGCCGAACACGAAGGCCTGAGCTGGCGGCAGGCGCAGCGCGCCATGCTCAACGTAACGCCGGTAGTAGCTCTGTGCACGTTGCGGATCGACATTGATCATCCAGTCGGTGGCCGCACACAAGGTGCTGGCGAACGCCTGGCTGCGTTCTGGCAGCAGATCCGCCGCGCTGCTGGCCAGATCTGCCGCTATCCACCGGTAATGAAAGCGCCGATAGGGTTCGGCTACAGTGGCGTTCCAGCGCTGCGCCTCGGCTACCGATAGCAGGCCACCCGTATCAACCGGGCCTGTGTCCGGAGTCACCTGTGCGCTGTTGTAGCGTTCGGGGTAGTTGCCTGCATAAACGTAGTTATCCGGCCCCAGTTCGTAGCCCAGCAGTTCCATGCCCTGGTGGTGAAGGATGCTGGCAGCCTCGAAATAGGCCTCGGCGCGGCCGATATCGGTCCACGCGCTTTGTGTACGCTGGCGTGCCTGCTGGTAGTCCGCTGCGGCCTGCTGTTGCCCGGCCTGGGTGAAGTAACCACGTGCTTCGTCATAACGGCCGTCGCGCATCAGGCGGCGCGCCAGCAGCTCGCGCAGGCGCAAGGCCGGCGGGCGGTCCCAGTAATTCCAAGGTTCGCCGTCGGCAGGCTCCGGGGTGCTGGTGACGTGACTGTCGACGTAGCCTTTGAGTTCATCGGTGGTCAGTACGCGCTCTGCCACGGCAGCGGCGTCCTCCCAGTAGAGATCACCACTGCGATAAAGCTGTTCGAAGGCTTGCAGATAGTCACCACGCTCGAGTGCGAGAATCGCCGACTCGCCTTCGATACGGCATTTGGGCTTCAGGGTTTCGTTCAGCCAGTCGCCGTTACGGCGCCAACCCCAGTTCTCGTCGTCCGGAAAGCGTTTGGCCGCCTCGGCATAGGCCTGGCTGGCGGCTTTGCTGTCGCCAGCGCGCAGCGCCATTTTGGCTCGTAGCCACCAGGTCAGGCCGCTATCTGCAGCGCGCTCGAGAAAACGCTGAGCTGTGGTGTAATCCCCTTCGCGGTAAGCGATTGCTGCGAGGTGGTCGGCGTCGTCCAACTGCTGGATGCCCGTCTGCTGAATCAGCGTCAGCAGGCGTTCTGCGGGCAGCGACGAATGCTGGATGCCGGCCAGCAGCATGGCGCTGAGTAATTGCCGCACCGCCTGCTGTTGCAGCAGCGGCAGCAGGTGTTGATCATCCATGGCAGCGAGCGTTGCGCCGACCTCGCGCAATGAGCTGCTGCCGGTTTCGGAGCCATGGATGGCCTGGCTGGCGTAGAGGGCGATGGCCTGGCTCCATGCGCCTGCCTGCAGACTCAGTCGCGCCTGTTCGCCGAGGCTGGCAATGGCCAGCTCGAGCGGATCGTCGAAACCTTCAATCGCCAGCTTACGCGTCTGCTCGAAAGCCGCGGTCGCCCGCTGCGGCAGCTCGGGATCGATGGTGTCGGAGGCCTCGCCGGTCATGAACGCCAGGCTACGACCAAGGGAGTAGGCCGCCCAGGTGCTGCGCAACTTGCGTTGCTCGGCCGGCAAGGCCAGTACGCGCTGGAAGTACTCGGCGGCCTGCCGGTGGTCGCCTTGGGCAAAGGCCACGGCGCCAGCGGTGTACAGGCGCAGCTCGGCCGGCAGCTCGACGCTCTGGCGCTCTACCTCGGCCGCATCGGTGAGTGTGCGCAATTGCTGAACATGCTCGAAGACGCCGTCCGGCAACTGTGCTTTTTCCACCTCGTCACGCTGATCCGGCAGGCGGTCGTTGGTGCCCCAGTACTGCGGCAGTGTCGCTTCACTGGCCCCGCCCAGGCCGGGAATCGTCGCACCAAGTTTGCGAATCTCCTGTGTGAAGCTGCCTTCGGGCAGCTGCGCCAGAGTGTTCTGGCGATCATTGAGCAGCAGATAGGGGAAGTCGGGTCCACAAGCGATGGCCGGGGACAGCGGTAGCACCAGGCCAACGCCGATACCTAGCAGCCGGCGTTGCCACTCAGGGTGAAACATGAATTGCTCCTTGCTCGAACAGGCTGCAGCGTGCCCAGCCCAGTGCCTGGCGTTGCCCTGCCGCGAGACGGGCGGGTTGTTTGCGAACGAATACCGGACCACTTTCGCCTCGTTCCAGGCGATAGCCGGCGACGGCGTCGGCTGCTTCGCAGTGGCTGCCAGCCAGGCTGACGCGCGCTGGAAGGTCGACGTCGCGATTACCTTTGCTCACCAGCGTCAACTCACGCAACGGGCCGGCTTGGTTCACGTCCACGGTGATCGAGGCGTTCAACGGCTGCCCATGTATAACCGCTTGCAGCGTCGCCAGCGGCCAGGCGCGTCTGTCACCTGGCAGCGGCAGGCGGAACCAGATGATGCCACGCAGCTTTTCCGGGCGGCACTCGTCCAGGGTGGTCAGAAGGTTGGCGACCTGCTGCGGGTCTGCAAGCAGTTCGCGGCGCCTTCCGCTCACATCCAGTGGGGCTTCGCTCTCGACTTGTCGTGATGCCTCGATCACGGCGACGCCATAGGCGGGGAGCGCGAGCAGGAAGGGTTTTTCGCTGCGCTTGCCGTAGGCATCGGCCCAGCGTTTTGCCTGCTGTGGGTCGAACAGGCCATCGCGTGGATCGTTGACGGCATGAACCTGCAGCACCGAGCTGTCGACTTGACGTAGCAGGGCTTCCAGATGCGGGCTATTCAGCCAGGTGGGCAGGGCGGTGATGCTCAGCGCGAGGTTGGTGGGCAGCGCGGAGCGCAGTGCTGCTAGCAGGTCCATGTAGACGGGCAGCCGCGCACTTGCGCAGTCGTGATCGATTTCCACGCCTTGCAGATTGACCCCGCTGGCTTGCCATTCAGCCAGCAGGCTGGCTGTTTGGTCGAGAATCTGCGCCTGATCTGGTTGCGGCAATTGTCCGTCGAGCCGTATCACCATCACTACCGGGCGACCGTCAGCGATCAGTTGCTGCAGGTCGGGATAGGCCCTGGCCCAGCCTGCCTTGGGATGAAACTGCAGAGCGAGCACGCGTAAGACGGTGAAGTCGCTCTTGCTCTGCGTAAGCACCTGACGATGTGAGGGTTGCCATTGCCGCTGCCAGATATAGACCTGCTGCTCCAGCGGTGCCGGAGGCGATGGCGAGCAGGCAGCACAAAGCAGCGCCAGCAGCGACAGGCACAAACAGCAGAGGGGTCGATGCATACGGTCGGTATCGTCGCGCAGCGGGGCGGTACATACGATACGCCTGGCCCGCATTTGCTGCGCGCTGATTTTGCCAAGCCAGGCCTTGCTAGGTCACCGGCTCGGCGAATCGTCGCTCTGGATGGGAGGAGTCAGTTATCGTCTTCGCAGAGGGCGGCCAACTCGCGTTCAAGCAGGGTTTCGTCGCCCAGGTTGAGTTCCACCAGGCGGCGCAGGTGACTCATGGAGTCCAGGTCGATGTGGTGGCAGAGAAAGCCCAGCACGCGCTCTTCACGGTGTACCAGCTCGACCTGCATGCTCACTTGCAGGTTGTCATCGAGGGCAATGCGCAGCAGGTAATCCTGGCCGGCTTCGCCTTCCCAGTTCCAGGGCCGGCGTACCAGTACGCCGCGAAAGGAGATGTCATGCAACTCCACTTGCCAGCTCTGTTCGCCCTGCACGATCTCGGCGGGCGCGTCGAAGGCGATGCGCTGGAAGCGCCGACGTTCGTGGTTGTCACTCATGGAAGCTGTCCTCTATTGGTTTAGCCCACTATAGCCAAGCCGCGCGGCGGCGTCGCCGACTGCGCGAAAGCTGGCGTCAGGTTTGCGGTGACCAGCCGTGCTCCATGGCGTGTTTGACCAGGTCGGCGGGCTTTTCGATATCCAGTTTGCGGCGAATGTTCAGCCGGTAGGTTTCCACGGTGCGCACGCTGATCGCCAGCTCGCGGGCCATGGCCTTGTTGTTCAGGCCCTGGGCCATCATCAGCAGCACCTGGCGTTCGCGCGGAGTCAGCTCGCCTTCCTCGGTTTCTTCCTGGGCCAGCTTGTGGGCCACGTCGCCGCTGTAGAAGCGCCCGCCGACCGCCAGCACGTCGATGGCCGAGATAATGTCCTGGGACGGCGCCTCCTTGAGCACATAGCCCGAGGCGCCCATGCGCAGCGAGCTGCTCACGTATTCCTGGTTGTCGTACATGCTGAGGATCAGCACCTTGGTGGCCGGGTGACGCTTCTTGATGATGCCGGTCAGCTCCAGGCCGTTGATGTCTTTCAGGCCAATGTCCATCAACAGGATATCCGGCTGCTCACGGGCCACCAGCTCCAGCGCCTCGCTGCCGCTGCCGGCTTCACCGGCGATCTCGAAATGCTCGACCATCGACAGCAAGGTGCGGATGCCTTCGCGCACCAGAATGTGGTCGTCGACGAGGGCGATGCGGATGGTCTTCATGCGTGCTCAGTCCGGGATTGTGGCGCTTTGGCGGAGAGTAACAGGGCGATGGTCAGAACGGTGCCAGCGGGCGTGGAGGCGATGCTGAAGTCGCCGCCGAAATGCTCCACCCGCTCGCGGATGTTGCGCAGGCCGATGCCGCCACTCTGCTCGGCCTGGCGTGGGCTGAAGCCGGTGCCATCGTCGCTGATGCGCAGGTTGACCCGCCGCGGGTTGCCGGTCAGCTGGATGGTCACCTGGCTGGCCCGGGCATGGCGCTCGATATTGGTCAGCGCCTCCTGGAGGATGCGAAATAGCGCCACGTTCATGTCGTCGCTCAGGCGCGTGTCGCCCAGGCTGTTTTCATAGGCAACGCGCAGGCCGCTGCGTTGCTCGAACTCGCTGGCCAGCTGGCCGATCGCCGAGGCCAGGCCGAGGGTGTCGAGTAGTGAGGGGTGCAGGTCGTGGGAGATGCGCCGCACCTCGCCAATCGCCCCCGCCAGGCGCTCGATGCCCTGGCGTAGGGTCTGCGCGGCGCTGGCCTTGCCGGCGTCCAGTTCGTGAGCGGCCAGCTCGAACTTGAACTTGATCGACACCAGTAACTGGCTGATGCCGTCGTGCAGCTCACGGGACAGGCGCGAGCGCTCCTCTTCCTGGGAGGTGATAATGCGCTGGGTCAGTTGCTGCAGCTTGCGGTCGGCCAGGCGGTGTTCGCTGACGTTGAGGGTCAGGCCGCTGGCGAACACCAGCAGCACGGCGATCAGCGCGACGATGGCGATGGCCAGCATGGTGGTGCGAATGCCGCTGCCGACGTCGTGGCGAACCTGGGCAATGGCGTTGTCGACGTCTTCCAGGTAGATGCCGGTGCCGAGCATCCAGCCCCAGCGGTCGAGCTGGGTCACGTAGGCGAGCTTTTCGGCGACCTGGCCGGTGGAGGGTTTCTGCCAGGCGTAGCGCTGGAAACCGTCGCCTTCGGTGGCGCTGCGGATCAGTGCCTGGATCACCAGCAGGCCATGGGGATCGGTCATGTTCCACAAATCCTTGCCCACCAGCGTGGCCTGGCGCGGGTGCATGAGGTTCTTGCCGTTGCGGTCGTAGACGAAGAAGTAGCCGTCGCTGCCGAAATTGATGCGTTGCAGCAGGGCCAGCACCTGGCGCTTGGTTTCCTCGTCGTCGCGGCCGCTGTCGTACAGAGGTGCAATGGTGCTCATGGCCATTTCCACATAGTGCTGCAGCTCGGCCTGCTTGCTGCCGAGGATGCTGTGCTCGATCAGCTGGGCCTGCTGATTACCCAGGCGCTGGTTCTGGATCAGCACCAGCAGGCACACCACTGCCACGGCCAGGAGCATGGGCAGCAGGCTCAGGGCGACGATCTTGTGCTTGAGTTGCATGGGCACTCCGGGCTGCGTGCCGGGGCAGGCAGCCCCGCGGCGGATGGACGGCGGGCAGAGCATACACAAAGGCGCAGGGCCCGGTTGACGGGATCTGCATGCTTCTACGTAGTTCTACGTAGAGGGCCGTGGGTAGTTTTGCGAATTACTGCAAAGCGTACTTATATGGATAGTTGCGGGGCTCTTGTAACAGAGCACAACAATAACAATGAGTGTCGTGGGTTAAGGCCCGCGACCGGAGATGTCCAAATGACCAGAATGGCCAGTCATATCGCCTGGTTTGCGGTCGCGTTGCTGGGCGCCTTCGCGCTAGGCACCGTGGCGCTGAACCGCGGCGAATCGATCAACGCCCTGTGGATCGTCGTCGCTGCCGTGGCGATCTACCTCGTCGCGTACCGCTACTACAGCCTGTTCATCGCCACCAAGGTGATGCAGCTAGATCCCACCCGCGCCACCCCCGCCGTGCTCAACAACGATGGCCTGGACTACGTCCCGACCAACAAGCACATCCTTTTCGGTCACCACTTCGCCGCCATCGCTGGCGCCGGCCCGCTGGTCGGCCCGGTACTCGCCGCGCAGATGGGCTATCTGCCCGGTACCCTCTGGCTGATCGCCGGCGTGGTGCTGGCCGGCGCCGTGCAGGACTTCATGGTGCTGTTCATTTCCACCCGCCGCAACGGCCGCTCTCTGGGCGAGCTGGTGCGCGAGGAAATGGGCCAGATCCCCGGCACCATCGCGCTGTTCGGCGCCTTCCTGATCATGATCATCATCCTCGCGGTGCTCTCGCTGATCGTCGTCAAGGCGCTGGCGGAAAGCCCCTGGGGCATGTTCACCGTGATGGCGACCATCCCCATCGCGATGTTCATGGGCATCTACATGCGCTATATCCGGCCAGGCCGCATCGGCGAGATTTCTCTGATCGGGGTGATCCTGCTGCTCGGCTCGATCTGGCTGGGCGGGGTGATCGCCGCTGACCCGGTATGGGGGCCGGCCTTCACCTTCACTGGCGTGCAGATCACCTGGATGCTGATCGGCTACGGCTTCGTCGCCGCGGTGTTGCCGGTTTGGCTGATCCTGGCACCGCGCGATTACCTGTCGACCTTCCTCAAGATCGGCACCATCATCGCCCTGGCCATCGGCATCCTGGTGGTCATGCCCGAGCTGAAGATGCCGGCGCTGACCCAATTCACCGACGGCACTGGCCCGGTGTGGAAGGGTACGCTGTTCCCGTTCCTGTTCATCACCATTGCCTGTGGCGCGGTATCCGGTTTCCACGCGCTGATCAGCTCGGGCACCACGCCCAAGCTGCTGGCCAATGAAACCCACGCCCGCTACATCGGTTACGGCGGCATGCTGATGGAATCCTTCGTGGCCATCATGGCCATGGTGGCCGCCTCGGTGATCGAGCCGGGCATCTACTTCGCCATGAACAGCCCGGCGGCCCTGGTCGGCTCGGATGTTCAGTCGGTCGCTGCCACGGTCAGCAGCTGGGGTTTCATGATCACGCCCGAGCAGCTCGAGGCGGTCGCCCGTGATATCGGCGAGAACACCATTCTGGCCCGTGCCGGTGGTGCGCCGACGCTCGCCGTGGGGATCGCGCAGATCCTGCATAGCGTGCTGCCAGGCGAGAACACCATGGCGTTCTGGTACCACTTCGCGATTCTCTTCGAGGCGCTGTTCATCCTCACCGCGGTGGACGCCGGTACCCGTGCCGGCCGCTTCATGCTGCAGGACCTGCTCGGCAACTTCGTGCCGGCCCTGAAGAAAACCGAATCCTGGACCGCCAACGTGATCGCCACCGCGGGCTGCGTGGCGCTGTGGGGCTGGTTGCTGTACCAGGGCGTGATCGATCCGCTGGGCGGCATCAACACCCTGTGGCCGCTGTTCGGCATTTCCAACCAGATGCTGGCCGGTATCGCCCTGATGCTCGGCACCGTGGTGCTGATCAAGATGAAGCGCGAGCGCTACGTGTGGGTGACGCTGATCCCGGCCACCTGGCTGCTGATTTGCACCACCACGGCGGGCCTGATCAAGCTGCTCGACCCGAACCCGGCCGTCGGCTTCCTGGCGCTGGCCAAGAAGTACCAGGCCGCGCTGGACGCCGGTCAGGTCATCGCCCCGGCCAAGGACATCGGCCAGATGCAGCACGTGATCTTCAACGCCTACACCAACGCCACGCTCACCGTGCTGTTCCTGTTCGTAGTGCTGAGCGTTCTGTTCTACGCGATCAAGGTCGGCCGCGCCGCCTGGCGCAAGGAGCTGCGTACCGACCGCGAAGCCACCTATGAAGCGCTGCCTGCAGACGCGCCGGAGGTTGCCCGTGTTCAATGATCTCAGCCGGATGGGCAAGTACCTCGGTCAGGCTGCACGGATGCTGGTGGGCATGCCTGACTACGACACTTACGTCGAGCACATGGCCAAGAAGCATCCGGATCAGCCAGTGATGAGCTACGAAGCCTTCTTCCGCGAGCGTCAGGAAGCACGTTATGGTGGTGGCAAGGGGCGGCCGATCCGCTGCTGCTGACATCACCTTGTGGGCTTTCGGGCCCGCTTCAAGCACCACACGCCACGCCTCGTCGTGGCGTGTGTCTTTCAGAGGAATGCATTCATGTCCTTTTCCCCCATTCCGGTCACCGTGCTCAGCGGCTTTCTCGGTGCCGGCAAGACCACACTGTTGCGGCATATCCTCAAGGCCGAGCACGGCCTGAAGATCGCGGTGATCGAGAACGAATACAGCGAAACGCCCATCGACAGCCAACTGCTCGGCAGCGAGCCGGTGCAGGTGATGACCCTGGCCAACGGCTGCGTGTGCTGCTCCATCCATGTCGAGCTGGAGAAGGCGCTGTTCGTGTTGCTGGAAAAGCGCGACAGCGGCGAGCTGGATTTCGACCGCCTGGTGATCGAGTGCACCGGCCTGGCCGATCCTGCGCCCGTCGCCCAGACCTTCTTCGCCACCGAGGAACTGTGCGAGCGCTACGTGCTCGACGGCATCATTACCCTGGTGGACGCCGTCAATGCCGAGCGCCATCTGCAGGAAACCATCGCCCAGGCCCAGGTTGGGTTCGCCGACCGCATTCTGCTGAGCAAGACTGATCTGGTCGATGATGCTGCCCGTGAAGCGCTTGCCGCACGGCTGCAGCGCATCAACCGCCGGGCGCCGATCCGCGTGGTCGAGCATGGCTGCATCGACTTGAGCGAGCTGCTGGATGTGCGCGGCTTCAACCTCAATGCCGACGTGTCGCCGAGCCTGCGACCGGTGCTGCCTGGCAAGAGCAGCGACCGAATCGCCACCCTGGTGCTGACGGGCGACAAGCCGCTGGATCTGGATCGCCTCAGCGGTTTCATGGAAGGCCTGTTGGAACAGCACGGCAATTCGCTGCTGCGCTACAAGGGCGTGCTGAGCATCGCCGGCGAAGACCGGCGCATGGTGTTTCAGGGCGTGTTGCGGCTGTATGGCTTCGACTGGGACAGCGAGTGGGGCGCTGACGAGAAGCGCGAGAGCGTGATCGTATTCATCGGCGACAACCTGCCCGAGGAGGCTATTCGTCAGGGCTTCGCCGAGCTGACGGGCTGAGCTGGCACACTGTCTGTTTCCGCCGCGTAGGGTTTTGCGAGGATTGCCCGGTGGCTGCGTTGCTAGGCTCAGGTGAACAAGCTTCGCGTTGACTGCGCGTCCCGGTCCACTCTACAAGGTTGTAGGGTAAAGGGCGCTCTTTTCATCCACCAACGCGGTGGAGGGCGAGGCCGCTCCATAAGCCCCGAAGCGCAGGCGAAAAAAATGCCGGTCAGTGACCGGCATTTTTCATTCCCGTGAACCCTTACTCGTCGAGGAACGAGCGCAGGTGTTCGCTACGGGTCGGGTGGCGCAGCTTGCGCAGTGCCTTGGCTTCGATCTGGCGGATACGCTCACGGGTGACGTCGAACTGCTTGCCCACTTCCTCGAGGGTGTGGTCAGTGTTCATGTCGATGCCGAAGCGCATGCGCAGAACCTTGGCTTCACGGGCGGTGAGGCCGGCCAGCACTTCGCGAGTGGCTTCCTTGAGGCTTTCCACGGTGGCTACGTCGATCGGGGACTGCATGGTGCTGTCCTCGATGAAGTCGCCCAGATGCGAATCCTCGTCGTCGCCGATCGGGGTTTCCATGGAGATCGGCTCTTTGGCGATCTTCAGCACCTTGCGGATCTTGTCCTCGGGCATTTCCATGCGCTCGCCCAGCTCTTCCGGCGTGGGCTCGCGGCCCATTTCCTGGAGCATCTGACGGGAGATGCGGTTGAGCTTGTTGATCGTCTCGATCATGTGCACCGGAATACGGATGGTGCGCGCCTGGTCGGCGATCGAGCGGGTGATCGCCTGGCGAATCCACCAGGTGGCATAGGTCGAGAACTTGTAGCCACGGCGGTATTCGAACTTGTCCACCGCCTTCATCAGGCCGATGTTGCCTTCCTGGATCAGATCGAGGAACTGCAGGCCGCGGTTGGTGTACTTCTTGGCGATGGAGATGACCAGGCGCAGGTTGGCCTCGACCATTTCCTTCTTGGCGCGACGGGCCTTGGCTTCACCGATCGACATGCGACGGTTGATGTCCTTGATCTCGGCCAGGGTCAGGTCGCTTTCATCCTGCAGGGCGATCAGCTTCTGCTGGCAGCGCTGAATGTCGGCTTGCAGATTGCCGATGGCCTCGGCGTACTTGGCTTTACCCTTGGCCAGGCTGGCAGCCCAGTCCAAGTCCACTTCGTTGCCGGGGAACAGGCGCAGGAAGTCGGCACGCGGCATGCGGGCGTCACGCACGCACAGTTGCATGATGGCGCGTTCCTGGCCGCGCAGGCGGTCCAGGGCTTCACGTACACGCACCACCAGTGCGTCGTACTGCTTGGGCACCAGTTTGATCGGCATGAACAGCTCGGCCAGCACGCGCAGCTCTTCGATGGCCTGCTTGCTGTCGCGACCGTGCTTCTTCAGCGCTTTCTTGGCGACTTCCAGCTGATCGGAGACCGCGGTGAAACGGCGCAGGGCCTCTTCCGGGTCCGGGCCGCCATCGCCTTCTTCTTCCTCGTCGTCGCTGTCGCCGTCTTCTTCGTCATCGTCCTTGTCTTCGGCCTTGTCGTCCGAGGCGGCGGGAACGGGGGCGGCAGCTTCAGCCGGCACGCTGCCGTCATCCGGGTCGATGTAACCGCTGAGGACTTCGACCAGACGGCCGCCCTCGGTGGTGACGCGGGTGTATTCGGCAAGAATGCTGTCGACGGTGCCCGGGAAGTGAGCGACAGCGCCCATGACTTCACGGATACCTTCTTCGATACGCTTGGCGATTTCGATCTCGCCTTCGCGGGTCAGCAGCTCCACGGTACCCATTTCACGCATGTACATGCGCACCGGGTCGGTGGTACGGCCGATATCGGTCTCAACGGCCGCGAGAGCAGCGGCTGCTTCTTCGGCAGCAGCTTCGTCGGTGTCGGCTTCGGCCAACAACAGGGCGTCCGCATCCGGAGCACTCTCGAATACGTTGATCCCCATGTCGTTGATCATGCGGATGATGTCTTCCACCTGTTCCGGATCTGAAATATCCTCGGGCAGGTGGTCATTGACCTCCGCGTAAGTCAGGTAACCCTGCTCACGACCACGGCTGATCAATTCTTTCAAACGAGATTGCTGTTGCGCTTTTCCGGACATAACACCCTATCCACTTAAGGTCTTGGCGGGCTGAAAACAAGCCGAGGATTATACCTCAGCTCGGCGCTCAGGCGCCAGTTGGGGTCTTGCTGGGCGAGTTCAGGCTGCTGTAATGCTCACGTAACAGAGCCTTTTCCTCGTCGGTGAGTTCGCTCGGGCTTTTTTGCATGATGCTGCGCAGAGCGGTTTCGCGTCGCCGGAGCGACTGACTACGGGCAAGTGTAGTTATGGTGTCGAAAAACTGCCGTTCAAGGTTGTCGTGATCGATCAGCCACTCTTTTTCTGCCAGAACCTTGAGCAGGCGGCCCTGTTCGGTGCCGTGCCAGCGGGCGATCAGTTGCAGCGAACGCAGTTTCGGTTGCTTCTGCAAAGTGCCCACCAGCGCTACCAGCAGTTGGGCGTACGTGTCGTCTTCGGCGGCGAAGTTGCTGACATCCTCGACTTTCTGCGCCAGCTCCGGATGATGCAGCAGGCTGCGCAGGGCGCTCAGGTGCGGCGACTCGACGCTGACCGCAGTGCGTGGTGGATGGTAGTCGTCGCGGCCTTTCTTCCATTTGCCGCCATCCTTTTTCCATTCGCCCTTGCCGGGCTTGCGGGTCGGGCGCTCGAACACCTGCGCCGGCGCAGCATGCTCCTCGAAGCCTGGCGGTGCGTCGTAATAGGCGCTGTCCGGGATGGTTTCGAAGGGCGGTGCGTGATGGTCGTGGCTTTGCTGGGCGGGCGCGCTCGATTGCCGCGTAGGCGCCGCCTGTGGCTGGCCCATGGCGCTGGCATCCAGGCCGGTGATCTGGGTCAGGCGCTGGCGCATCAGGGCGCGTAGCGTGTTGCCGGGGATCTTGTCGATCAGCGGCGCAGCCAGGGTGACCAGATGCGCTTTGCCTTCCAGCGAGCGGGGGTCGGCCTCTTCGCTCAGTTGCTGGAAGAAGTAGTCGGCCAGCGGCTGGGCGTGTTGATGAATGCGCGCCTGGAAGGCATCGGGGCCTTCGCTGCGCACCAGGGTGTCCGGGTCTTCGCCGTCGGGCAGGAACAGAAAGCGTGCGCGGCGACCGTCCTGCAGGTTGGGCAGCGCGGCTTCCAGGGCGCGCCAGGCCGCATTGCGCCCGGCCTGGTCGCCGTCGAAACAGAACAGCACGCTGGGCACCAGGCGGAAGATCCGTTTGAGGTGCTCTTCGCTGGTGGCGGTACCCAGGGTCGCCACCGCGTTGCGCAGGCCTTGCTGGGCCAGGGCGATGACGTCCATGTAGCCCTCGACCACCATGATCTCGTCGAGGTTGCGGTTGTGCTTGCGCGCCTCAAACAGGCCGTAGAGTTCCTGGCCCTTGTGAAATACCGGGGTCTCGGGCGAGTTCAGGTACTTGGGCTTGTCGTCGCCCAGCACGCGGCCGCCAAAGGCGATAACCCGGCCGCGGCTGTCGTGAATGGGGAAGATCACCCGGTCGCGAAAGCGGTCGTAGCGTTTGCCGCTGTCCGGGTTCTCGACCAGCAGGCCGGCATCGATCATCGCCTTGTGCTGCAGGCTGTCACCGGCCAGATGCTTGAGCAGGTTGTCCCAGCCCGGCGGGGCGAAGCCGAGGCCGAAATCCCGGGCGATCTCGCCGGACAGACCGCGACCTTTCAGGTACTCGACCGCGGCGCGGCGCTGCGGATGGCTTTTCAGGGCCTGGCGGTAATAGTCGGCAGCCGACTTGAGCAGCGCGTAAAGCGGCGAGTCGGTGGCCTGGCGAGGTTTGCCGCCGCGGCCGCTGTCCTCGCGCGGTACTTCCATGCCGGCGCGCTTGGCCAGTTCCTCGACGGCCTGGGGAAATTCCGTCTGGTCGTGATCCATCACGAAGCCCAGGGCGTTGCCACCAGCGCCGCAGCCGAAGCAGTAGTAGAACTGCTTGTCCGGGCTGACCGTGAAGGATGGGGTCTTTTCCTTGTGGAACGGGCAGCAGGCGCTGTAGTTCTTGCCGGTCTTCTTCAGTTGGATGCGCGAACTCACCACGTCGACGATGTCGGTGCGGTTGAGCAGGTCATCGATGAAGGATTGCGGGATCAGGCCGGCCATAGACGCTCAGGGTGTCCAGAAGATGTAGCGGCACAAACGCAAAAACTCCGCCATTTCGCCAGCTGGCGATGCGGAGTTCTTGGCGATGATGCCCGGCTCGGCCGGGCATTCGGGCGTTGCGTGTACGCTATTAGTACAGGCGAACGCTGCGGCGCTGCTCGCGCTGCACTTTCTTGGCGTGACGCTTAACAGCGGCAGCGGCTTTGCGCTTACGCTCGGCGGTCGGCTTTTCGTAGAATTCGCGGCTACGAACTTCGGCCAGAACACCGGCTTTTTCGCAGGAGCGCTTGAAACGACGCAGAGCTACGTCGAAGGGTTCGTTCTCTTTAACTTTGACGGCTGGCATCCAGGGCTACCTTCTTTATTACCGGAGGTTTGTGTCTTCCTGGCAACGGCACGGAAAGATCACAGGTTTTTAAGGGTTGCGGATGTTACCGCCTCGTCAAGCGGAATGCAAAGCCTCTGATCGAAAAGCACTGGTCTGGGCCGCCGAGCGGCGATTATCATGCCGGCCTTTTACGCTGGGCAAGCGGCAGAGAAGGCGAAACCATGCTGGTTCTGGGATTGGAAACTTCGTGCGACGAGACCGGTGTCGCGCTTTACGACAGCGAACGCGGCCTGCTCGCCGATGCGCTGTTCAGTCAGATCGACCTGCACCGCGCCTATGGCGGCGTGGTGCCGGAGCTGGCCTCGCGTGACCACGTCAAGCGCATGCTGCCGTTGATCCGCCAGGTGCTGAACGAGGCGGGCTGCGTGGCTACCGATATCGACGCCATCGCCTATACCGCCGGGCCCGGCCTGGTCGGTGCGCTGCTGGTCGGCGCCTCCTGCGCCCAGGCCCTGGCGTTCGCCTGGGACATTCCCGCCATTGGCGTGCACCACATGGAAGGCCATCTGCTGGCACCGATGCTGGAGTCGACGCCGCCGGCATTTCCGTTCGTTGCGCTGCTGGTGTCGGGCGGTCACACCCAGTTGGTGCGCGTCGACGGCATCGGCCAGTACCAGTTGCTCGGCGAGTCCCTGGACGACGCGGCCGGCGAAGCCTTCGACAAGACCGCCAAGCTGATGGGCCTGCGCTACCCCGGTGGCCCGGAAATCGCCCGTCTTGCCGAGCGCGGCATTCCGGGGCGTTTCGTGTTCCCGCGACCGATGACCGATCGCCCGGGCCTGGATTTCAGCTTCAGCGGCCTCAAGACCTTCACCCTCAATACCTGGCAGCAGTGTCAGGACAGCGGTGATGACAGCGAGCAGTCCCGCTGCGACGTGGCCCTGGCCTTCCAGCAGGCGGTGGTCGAGACGCTGACCATCAAATGCCGTCGCGCGCTCAAACAGACCGGCCTGAGCAACCTCGTGATCGCGGGCGGAGTGAGTGCCAACCGGGCGCTGCGTATGTCGCTCGAAGACATGACGGCAGCGCTGAAGGGCAACGTGTTTTATGCGCGTCCGGCATTCTGTACCGACAATGGTGCAATGATCGCCTACGCCGGTTGCCAGCGTTTGCTGGCCGGGCAGCATGAGGAATTGGCGATCACCGTGCAGGCCCGTTGGCCGATGGAGCAGTTGCCGGCGTTGTGAGGGTTGGTGTGTTGGTGATGTGCGGGTGAAGCGGCTGCTAGAAAGCAAAAGCGTATATCGGCGCATATCTGTGGGAGCGGGCGGGGACGCCCAGTCCATGCCCGCGATTTTTCGCGCGCATGGCGCGCTCCCGCAGTGGCTCGGCGACAGGCCGCTTTCGCCACCCTGCATCATTTTTTCATCGAAAGCTAAGCCTGCGCTGTCACGAGCAGGCGCTGATCAGAAATGCCGTTCGCGGCCGGCCCACAGATCACGCAGATTGCCGCGGTGGCGCCAGACGATCAGCCCGCTGAGCACGCACATCGGCAGCAGCGCCGCTGGTTGTTGCCAGGCCAGCAGCGGCAGCGTCAGGGGCGCGGCGGTGAGAGCCGCCAGGGAGCTGGTGCGGGTCAGGGTGAAGGTCAGCAGCCAGGCGCCGAGGGCCAGCAGCGCGGCCGGTGGGTAGAGCCCCAGCAGCATGCCGGCTGCCGTGGCGACGCCCTTGCCGCCGCGAAAGCGAAAGTAGATCGGGTAGAGATGGCCGATCACCGCGGCCAAGCCCAGCCAGGCCTGCTCTCGAACGGTGAAATCGAGGTGGGCGGCGATCAGCACCGGCAGCAAACCTTTGAACAGATCGCCAATCAGCGTGAGAATGGCCAGGCGTTTGCCCGCCACCCTGAGCATGTTGGTGGCGCCGGGGTTGCCCGAACCGCTGGCGCGCGGGTCTGCCAGGCCGGTCATGCGGCTGAGCAGGATAGCGAAGGACAGCGAGCCGAGTAGGTAGGCGAGGGTCGCCAGTAACCAAAACATGGTATCCATTCCGCGCCGGGGGATGGCCGATTCTAACGAGGTGCGGCGAGCTTGTCGTGCCGTGGAGAGCATGCTTGGACACAGTGTTTATCGCAGGGCTGGAAGTCGACACCGTCATCGGTGCCTACGACTGGGAGCGCACCATCCGCCAATGCCTGCAGCTGGATCTGTGGCTGGGCTGGGACAATCGTCCGGCTGCCCTGGACGATGACCTCAGCAAGGCCCTGGATTACGCCACGCTGTCGACGCGCATCCAGGCTTTCGCCAGCGAATCCCAGTTCATCCTCGTGGAAACCTTCGCCGAGCGCCTGGTGGCGCTGCTGATGAGCGAATTCGGCATTCCCTGGGTGCGCTTGCGTGTGACCAAGCCGGGCGCTGTGCCGGCGGCCCGTGGTGGTGTCGGTGTGGAGATCGAGCGCGGATGTCGCTAACGCCAATCCTGTTGGGCCTGGGCAGCAATATCGAGCGCGAGGCGCACCTGCGCGCCGGGCTCGATGCCCTGGCCGAAATCGTCACCGACATGCGCTGCTCGCCGGTCTTCGAAAGCCTGGCGGTGGGCATCAAGAGCGGCCCGTTCTTCAACCTGGTGATCGCCGGGCGCACGGCGCTGCCGCTGACCGAGCTGGATCGGCGGCTGAAATTCATCGAGGCCGACAACGGTCGTTATGCGCCAGATCGCAAGGGCCTGCCGCTGGATATCGACGTACTGACCTATGGCGAGCTGGTGGGCAATTTCGATGGCCTGGTGCTGCCCCGGGCGGAAATCCTCAAGAATGCCTTCGTGCTGCGGCCGCTGGCCTTGCTGGTGCCCGAGGCCGAACATCCGGGCGCAGGCCGGCGCTTTGCCGACCTTTGGCGAGACGCGCGAATCGAGCAGCAGCTATGGCCGGTCTCGTTCCAATGGCGCGGCGTGGAGCTGACGCCGCCCGAGCTTCTACCTTCGCCTTAACGGGTTTTCTCGCTGGCCTGCTTGAAGGCTTTCAGCGCGGTGAGGCGCTCACGATTGAGCGCCTCACCCAGCTCTGCGCCCTTGTAGCCGCGCTCCAGCAGTGGTTGCACGGCCACCTCGCGTACCGCGGCCATGGCGGCCAGCAGATAGGCCGCTTGGGGATAGTCACGATCCTCCAAGCCATGACGACCCCGGGCATCCATTTCACAGGCCGCCACGAAGGCCTCGAAGCGTTGTGGGCGACGGAACACGTCGAAGCGCTGCATCAGCTCCAGTAACGTCGAAGCACGCAGCTCCAGAGCGCGGTGGGCGTGGGTGTGAAATTCGCCGACCAGCTCGGCCAGCTCCTGGCATTCCCGTGGCACCTTGCAGCGTTTGTTGATCGCCTCGATCAGTGCGATGCCACGGTGCTCGTGGGCGATATGCCGCGGCCACTCGGCGGGATCGGTCAGCCCCTTGCCGACATCGTGCAGCACGCAGGCCCAGCGCACGGGCAGTGGCTGCTCGTGCCTGGCGCACTGGCGCAGTACCGCCAACACATGTTCACCGGTATCGATTTCCGGATGATGGGCCGTGGGCTGGGGCACGCCGAACAGCCGGTCGACCTCCGGCAGCATGGCGGCCAGGGCGCCGCACTCGCGCAGTACCTGAATGAAAACGTCCGGGCGAGGCTCCATCAGTGCCCGGGAAATCTCCTTCCAACTGCGTTCCGGGGTCAGGGCATCCAGCTCGCTGGACTCGGCCAACTGGCGCATCAGCTCGAGCGTCTCGGGTGCCACGCTGAAGCCCAGTGGCGCGTAGCGGGCCGCGAAGCGGGCGACGCGCAGCACGCGCAGCGGGTCTTCGGCGAAGGCAGGCGAAACGTGGCGCAGTTGCTTGGCCTGGAGGTCGCGTTGGCCGCCGTAGGGGTCGATCAGGTTGCCCTGCTGATCTTCTGCCATGGCATTGATGGTCAGGTCGCGGCGGATCAGGTCCTCCTCCAGCGTCACCTCGGGGCTGGCGTGAAAGGTGAAGCCGCCATAGCCGCGCCCGCTCTTGCGTTCGGTGCGGGCCAGGGCGTACTCCTCGCCCGATTGCGGGTGCAGGAATACCGGAAAATCAGCGCCGACCGGGCGATAGCCCTGCTCCAGCAGGGTGTCTGCCGTGGCGCCGACCACCACCCAGTCGATCTCGGTCACCGGGCGGCCGAGCAGGCGGTCGCGCACGGCGCCACCGACTTTGTAGATTTGCATAGAAGTCTCCGTCATGCGCAGAGGATACCCGCTGTGCCGGAGGCTGTCGTCGCGCGGTTACAGCGCAGGGATATGCAGATCCAGACGTGGGTGGTCGCCATCCTGTGCTGCATCGTTTCTCGGTGGCACGTGTTGGGTGTTGACGATCCGATCGCCCTGCAGCGTCTGCAGGTGAATGTCGAAACCCCACAGGCGGTGCAGGTGTTTGAGCACTTCTTCGGTGGAACTGCCCAGCGGCTTGCGGTCGTGCTGGAAGTGGCGCAGGGTCAGCGAGCGGTCGCCGCGGCGATCAATGCTCCAGATCTGCACGTTGGGCTCACGATTGCCAAGGTTGTACTGAGCAGCGAGTGTTTCACGGATGGTCCGATAGCCCGGCTCGTCGTGGATGGCCGGCACGCTGAGTTCGTCTTTCTGGTCGTCGTCGAGAATGCTGAACAGCTTCAGGTCGCGAATCACCTTGGGCGACAGGTACTGCAGGATGAAGCTTTCGTCCTTGAAGCTGGTCATGGCGAATTTCAGGGTACTCAGCCAATCGCTGCCGGCGATGTCCGGGAACCAGCGGCGATCCTCTTCGGTGGGCTCCTCGCAGATGCGGCGAATGTCGCGGTACATGGCGAAGCCCAGGGCGTAGGGGTTTATTCCACTGTAGTAGGGGCTGTCGAACGACGGCTGGAACACCACGCTGGTGTGCGACTGCAGGAACTCCATCATGAAACCGTCGGTGACCAGGCCTTCGTCGTAGAGATCGTTCATCAGCGTGTAGTGCCAGAAGGTCGCCCAGCCTTCGTTCATCACCTGAGTCTGGCGTTGTGGGTAGAAATACTGGGCGATCTTGCGCACGATACGGATCACTTCGCGCTGCCAGGGCTCAAGCAGCGGAGCGTGTTTTTCCAGGAAATACAGAATGTTTTCCTGAGGTTCGGCGGGAAAGCGCTTGTTGTCGCTGCCGTCGGCCTTGCTGGCACTCTTGGGGATGGTGCGCCACAGATCGTTGATCTGTCGCTGCAGATGCTCTTCGCGATCCTTCTGGCGACGGCGCTCTTCCTCGGCGGAAATGGGGTAGGGGCGTTTGTAGCGGTCCACGCCGTAGTTCATCAGCGCATGACAGGAGTCGATCAGATCCTCGACCGCATCGATACCGTGGCGCTCCTCGCACTGAGTTATGTACTGCTTGGCGAACACCAGGTAGTCGATGATCGAACTGGCGTCGGTCCAGGTGCGGAACAGATAGTTGCCCTTGAAGAAACTGTTGTGCCCATAGCAGGCGTGGGCGATCACCAGCGCCTGCATGGTGATGGTGTTCTCCTCCATCAGGTAGGCGATGCACGGGTCGGAGTTGATCACTATTTCGTAGGCCAGGCCCATCTGCCCGCGGCTGTAGGATTTCTCAGTGCTGAGGAACTGCTTACCGTATGACCAGTGGTGATAGCCCAGGGGCATACCGACCGAGGCGTAGGCATCCATCATCTGCTCGGCGGTAATCACCTCGATCTGGTTGGGGTAGGTGTCGAGGGCGTAGCGCTCGGCCAGCCGGCTGATTTCCCGGTCGTAGTCACGAATCAGCTCGAAGGTCCATTCCGAGCCGGTGGACAGGGGCTGGCGTTTCTTGTTGCTGCTCATGTGGCGAGCCTCCGCTGGAACAGTTCGCGGAATACAGGGTAGATGTCACCCGCCGATACCAGTTGCTGCTGGGCGAAGGTTTCGCCGAAGGCTTCGGCCACTCGCTCGTACTCGAACCACAATGCCTGGTGCTCTCGCGGGGTGATCTCCACGTAGGTGAAGTACTGCACGAAGGGCATGATCTGCTTGATCAGGATATCCCGGCAAATCGGCGAGTCGTCATTCCAGTTGTCGCCGTCCGAAGCCTGGGCGCCGTAGATGTTCCATTCGTTGGCCGGGTAACGTTCGGCCATGATCTCCTGCATCATCTTCAGTGCACTGGAGACGATGGTGCCGCCGGTTTCCCGGGAATAGAAGAATTCTTCCTCGTCCACCTCCTTGGCACTGGTGTGGTGGCGGATGAACACCACGTCGATCTTGTCGTAGTTACGCTTGAGAAACAGGTACAGGAGGATGAAGAAGCGCTTGGCGACGTCCTTGGTGGCCTGGGTCATCGAGCCGGAGACGTCCATCAGACAGAACATCACCGCCTTGGAGCTGGGGTTGGGGTGCTTGACCAGCAGGTTGTACTTGAGGTCGAAGGTATCGAGAAACGGGATACGGTGAATGCGTGCGCTGAGGCGCTCGATCTCGGCCTCGAGCAGTTGGATGTCGCTGAAATTGTCCGGCTCTTCGCGGCGCAGGCGCTCCAGCTCGGCCTTGACATCGCGCAGCTTGGCCCGGCTGCTTCCGGACAGCGCGATACGCCGGGCATGGGCCGAACGCAGGGTGCGCACGATGTTGATGCGCGACGGATTGCCCTCGCTGCTGATGCCCGCCCGCACGGTCTTGAAGGTTTCCGCGCCGGTCAGATGGCGCTTGACCAGATTGGGCAGCTCCAGATCCTCGAACATGAAGTCCAGGAATTCTTCCTGGGTGATCTGGAACACGAACTCGTCCATGCCCTCGCCGGAGTTGCTGGCCTTGCCGGCACCCTGGCCGCCACCACCGCCCTGCGGGCGTGGAATCCGTTCGCCGGCGACGAACTCCTTGTTGCCGGGGTGCACGACGGTCTGTTTGCCGCCGCGGCCATGGTGCAGCACCGGCTCGTCGATGTCGCGGCCGGGAATGCTGATCTGCTCGCCGTGCTCCATGTCGGTGATGGAGCGGCGGCTGACGGCGTCCTCCACCGCCTTCTTGATGTGGTCGCGATAGCGACGAATGAACCGCTGGCGGTTCACCGTGCTCTTGTTCTTGCCATTCAGGCGACGGTCGATCACGTAGCTCATACAAGCCCTCCGGGCACTGCTGATGCTGGCCACGGCGAGATGACCGTGGCCCGCAGCAGAGGCCGCTTACTGCGATTTACGTACGCGCAGATACCACTCGGACAGCAGGCGCACCTGCTTCTCGGTATAGCCGCGCTCGACCATGCGTTTGACGAAGTCGTTGTGCTTCTGTTGATCCTCCTTGCTGGCCTTGGCGTTGAAGCTGATGACCGGCAGCAGGTCCTCGGTGTTGGAGAACATCTTCTTCTCGATCACCACCCGCAGTTTCTCGTAGCTGAGCCAGGTCGGATTCTTGCCGTTGTTGTTGGCCCGGGCGCGCAACACGAAGTTGACGATTTCGTTGCGGAAATCCTTCGGGTTGCTGATGCCGGCCGGCTTCTCGATCTTCTCCAGTTCCTCGTTTAGGGCCACGCGATTGAGGATTTCCCCGGTTTCCGGGTCACGGTATTCCTGATCCTGAATCCAGAAGTCGGCGTACAGCACGTAGCGGTCGAAGATGTTCTGGCCGTACTCGCTGTAGGACTCCAGATAAGCAGTCTGGATTTCCTTACCGATGAACTCGATATAGCGCGGCGCCAGGTATTCCTTGATGAAGCGCAGGTAGCGCTCGCGAGTTTCGGCGGGGAACTGTTCCTGTTCGATCTGCTGCTCGAGCACGTAGAGCAGGTGCACCGGGTTGGCGGCTACCTCGTGTGGGTCGAAGTTGAAGACCTTGGAGAGGATCTTGAAGGCAAAGCGGGTCGACAGGCCGTTCATGCCTTCGTCCACGCCGGCTGCGTCGCGGTACTCCTGGATCGACTTGGCCTTGGGATCAGTATCCTTGAGGTTCTCGCCGTCGTAGACACGCATCTTCGAGTAAATGTTGGAGTTCTCCGGTTCCTTGAGGCGCGACAGGGTGGAGAACTGGGCGAGCATCTTCAGGGTGTCTGGCGCGCAGTGGGCGTTGGCCAGGGAGCTGCTGACCAGCAGCTTGTCGTAGATCTTGATCTCATCGCTGACGCGCAGGCAGTACGGCACCTTGACGATGTAGATACGGTCGATGAACGCCTCGTTGTTCTTGTTGTTGCGGAAGGTGTGCCACTCCGATTCGTTGGAGTGGGCCAGCAGGATGCCGTTGTAGGGAATGGCGCCCAGCCCTTCGGTGCTGTTGTAGTTGCCTTCCTGGGTGGCGGTGAGCAACGGGTGCAGTACCTTGATCGGCGCCTTGAACATCTCGACGAATTCCATCATGCCCTGGTTGGCCCGGCACAGCGCGCCTGAATAGCTGTAGGCATCGGCATCGTTCTGCGGGAACTCCTCGAGCTTGCGGATATCCACCTTGCCGACCAGCGCGGAGATGTCCTGGTTGTTCTCGTCGCCCGGCTCGGTCTTGGCGATGGCAATCTGGTTGAGGATCGACGGATAGAGCTTCACTACCCGGAACTGACTGATGTCGCCGCCGAACTCGGCCAGGCGCTTGCTGGCCCAGGGCGACATGATGCTGCCCAGGTAGCGGCGGGAAATACCGTAATCCTCTTCGAGGATTGCAGCGTCCTCGGCGGCGTTGAACAGGCCCAGCGGCGATTCGAACACCGGGGAGCCCTTGATAGCGTAGAAGGGCACCTTCTCCATCAGTTGCTTGAGCTTCTCGGCCAGTGAGGATTTACCGCCGCCGACCGGGCCCAGCAGATAGAGGATCTGTTTCTTTTCTTCCAGGCCTTGGGCAGCGTGGCGGAAGTAGGACACGATTTGCTCGATGCATTCTTCCATGCCGTGGAAGTCGGCAAAGGCGGGATAACGGCGGATCACCTTGTTGGAGAAGATGCGCGACATCCGCGGATTATGGGAAGTATCGAGCAGCTCCGGTTCGCCGATGGCCATCAGCAAGCGCTCGGACGCGCTGGCGTAGGCGCTGCGGTCCTGCTTGCACAGTTCGAGGTACTCCTGCAGCGAGTATTCCTCCTGGCGCGTCGCCTCGAATCGTTGTTGGAAGTGACTGAAAATGCTCATGACTTCACCTCGCTCGATGCTGGGAGCCGGCCGGGATCGGTCGAGCGGGTGCATGCAGACTCGGCGCTCGCGCTGCCGAGATGAATCCCCCAAACACCCCTTGGTCAGTCAGAACCTCATGGTCGGCTGTCCGTCGCATGGCAGGTTGAGGACAGCCGCCTTGCGCATCTCGCGCAAGGCGTATCGGCTGCCTTCTCCCGCCTGACCCTGTATTGCGTGGCTCTGGCTGGCTGCTGAAGGTGAGTACCGATGGCCCGTTCGGCCGGTTGGCCGGCTACCTGAATTGGGATGGCCTAGAACAAGGATAGTTGGTAATCGGCAAGATCAAGGCGCAATTGCCAGGTCAGGCTCCATTGCGGCGCCAGAGAGGCAGGCAAACCCAGCATTGGCGGGGCTTGGCTGGCGAAAAAAATTTATGCGCGAGCGTCTTGGCGACGTAGGTGAGGTAGCGAGCCGGTTTTATTCCGGCTGGCTGGTTTCGGTGTCCTGGGGGTAGGTGGCGCGCCACAGTTCGAAGCCGCCGTCGAGGCTGTAGACCTCCGAGAAACCCTGGCCAACCAGATAGGCTGCGGCACCCTGACTGGAGTTGCCGTGGTAGCAGGTGACGATCAGCGGTGCGTCGAGATCGGCCTTGGCGATGAAGTCGGCCAGCGAATAGTTGTCCAGATGCTGGGAGTCGCTGATGTGACCGGCCGCGAAGCTCTGCGGATCGCGGATGTCGACCACCACGGCGCCTTTGTCGCGCAGTGCCTGGGCCTGTTCGGGGGGGATGCGTTTGAACTCGCTCATGCTGCTTCCTCGCTACAGTCGCAGCGATGGTACTCGCCGCTATCGATATTCATCAGGGTCATGCTGCCGCCCCACACGCAGCCCGAATCCAGGGCAAACACACCGGGTTCGTCGCAGTGGCCTTCCAGAGCCGCCCAATGGCCGAAGATGATCTTCTGGTCACGGGTCTTGCGCTGTTTGTGGCTGAACCAGGGCAGGTAGCCGGCCGGCGCGGTATCCAGGCCTTCCTTGCTCTTCAGGTCCAGGGTGCCGTCGGCCTTGCAGAAGCGCATGCGGGTGAAATAGTTGGTGATCACCCGTAACCGCGCGATGCCCTGCAGCTCCTTGTCCCAGCACGCCGGCTCGTTGCCGTACATGCCGTCGAGGAACATCGGATACAGAGCGTCGTCGCGCAACGCGTTCTCGACTTCGGTGGCGCGGCGCAGTGCCTTGGCCATGTTCCACTGCGGCGGTATGCCGGCGTGTACCAAGGCAGTGTCGCGCTGCTCGTCATAATGCAGCAGCTTCTGCTGGCGCAGCCATTGCAGCAGTTCGTCGCAGTCCGGCGCTTCGAGAATCTCGCGCAGGGTGTCGCCCCGCTTGAGGCGCTCGATATTGCGCGCGGCGGCGAGCAGGTGCAGGTCATGATTGCCCAGCACGCAGACCAGCGCCTCGCGCATGCCGTAGAGAAAACGCAGGGTTTCCAGGGACGCCGGACCGCGGTTGACCAGATCGCCGACCAGCCACAGTCGGTCACGGGCCGGGTCGAAGGCCACGCGTTCGAGCAGGCACTGCAGCGGCTTCAGGCAGCCCTGCAGGTCGCCGACGGCATAGGTCGCCATTAGGGTCTACCCCCGTTTCGTCGTGAGCCGCGTTGCTGCGAAAAATTGCACCAGGTAAGGCGCGAGGCGCAGGTAATGGTCGCTCCCTTGCCAAGCCTCGCAACGCTGCATGGTGCAATTCTTCGCGCAACCCGAAGGGTCGGGCCATTTTTTGCGCGATGCTGCGTTATTCGTCGTTCATTTGGAATAACCAAACTTCTCTCCTCATGCCTAGCCTCGCGCAAAAAATGGCTCCGGCGCGGCCACGAACGAAACCGGGGTAGACCCTTAGTGCAGGGCGCCTGGAACGGCGAGGCGGAAGGGCGCGATCGGCGCATCGAAGCGCTGACCGTCGTCAGCCAGCATCTGATAGCTGCCCTGCATGGTGCCGACCTGGGTGGCCAGCAGCGTGCCGCTGCTGTAGCGGTGGCTTTCGCCCGGAGCGATCAGCGGTTGTTCGCCGATCACGCCGGCGCCGCGCACTTCCTGAACCTGGCCGTTGCCGTCGGTGATCACCCAGTGGCGCGCCAGCAATTGCGCCGGCAGCTCGCCGGCGTTGTGGATGGTCACGTCGTAGGCGAAAGCGAAGCGGTTTTGCTCGGGCTGCGACTGCGCTGGCAGGTAGCGGGTGACGATGTTGACGTCGATCTGGTAACGAGGGTCGGACATGGGCACTCGATCAATCAGGTGGGCGAAGGCGCGGGTTGCAGGGCCAGCTGGTCGGCCAGGCGCACGAACGCGGCCAGATCCAGCTGCTCGGGGCGCAGGCTGCCATCGACGCCGGCTGCCTCGATCTCACTGGCCGGCAGCAGCGCCTTGAGGGTGTTGCGCAGGGTCTTGCGGCGCTGGTTGAAGGCCTCGCGCACCACGCGCTCGAGCAGGCGATGATCCTTGGCCGGGTGCGGTAGCACCTTGTGCGGCACCAGGCGCACGATGGCCGAGTCGACCTTGGGCGGTGGGTTGAAGGCACCCGGGCCGACGTTGAACAGGTGTTCCACCTGGCAGTGGTACTGCACCATGATCGACAGCCGCCCCCAGTCGCCGCCGCCCGGGCCCGCGGCCAGGCGCTCGACCACTTCCTTTTGCAGCATGAAGTGCATGTCGCGGATCAGATGGGCGTTGTCCAGCAGGTGGAAAATCAGCGGTGTGGAGATGTTGTACGGCAGGTTGCCGACCACCCGCAGGCTGTTGGGCGCTGCCTGCAGACTCGAGAAGTCGAATTTCAGGGCATCGCCCTGGTTCAGTCGAAAGCGCGGCTGGTCGGCGAACTTGGCCTGCAGGATCGGGATCAGGTCCAGATCCAGCTCGATCACGTCCAGTTGGGCGCCACTGTTGAGCAGCCCTTCGGTCAGTGCGCCCTGGCCTGGGCCGATCTCCAACAGGTGCTCGCCCTCGCGGGCATGAATGGCGCGCAGGATACGGTGAATCACCCCGGCGTCATGAAGGAAGTTCTGGCCGAAGCGCTTGCGCGCGCGGTGTTGGTAAGGCTCGGACATCTGAAAAGCAGCTCCAGGCTTCAAGCTGCAAGCATCAAGCAAGCGCGTAAAGCGGTCAGGCGAAAACGCGCAGTTTAGCAGGGAACGCCCGTGCAGCGGCGCCGCTCTCGACAGTCGACTTATGGCTCAAGGCGGCTGCCCGCCATCTCGTAGGCAGTTTCCAGGGCGACCTGCAGGCTGCCGCAGTCGATGCGCCCGGTACCGGCAAGGTCCAGCGCGGTGCCGTGGTCGACCGAGGTGCGGATGATCGGCAGGCCCAGGGTCACGTTCACCGCTGCGCCGAAGCCTTTGTACTTGAGCACCGGCAAACCCTGATCGTGATACATGGCGAGCACGGCGTCGCAATGCTCTAAGTGCTTGGGGGTAAACAGCGTGTCGGCCGGTAGCGGGCCGATCAGCTCCATGCCTTCGCCGCGCAGTTGCTCGAGCGCAGGCTTGATGACTTCGATTTCCTCGCGTCCCAGGTGGCCGCCTTCGCCGGCATGTGGGTTAAGGCCGCAGATCAGGATGCGTGGTCTGGCAATGCCGAACTTGTCGCGCAGGTCGGCGTGCAGGATGCGTGTCACGCGCTGCAGGCGCTCAGTGGTGATGGCATCGGCTACGTCCTTGAGCGGCAGGTGGGTGGTGACCAGTGCTACCCGCAGGCCGCGGGTCGCGAGCATCATCACTACCTGGGGCGTGCCGGTCAGGTCAGCGAGAAATTCGGTATGGCCGGAAAAGGCCATACCCGCATCGTTGATGATGCCTTTGTGCACCGGCGCGGTGATCATTCCGGCGAAGCTGCCGTTCAGGCATCCTTCGGCGGCGCGCGTCAGGGTCTGCAGTACATAGGCGGCGTTGGCCTTGCTCAACTGACCGGTGACCACCGGCTCGCCCAGCGGCGTATCCCACACGTAGAGGCTGCCGGCTGGCGCGGGCTGAGTAGGACAATTATCAGGTGCAGTATCGATAAGCTCGATCTGCAGTCCCAGCTCCGCAGCGCGAGCTTGCAGCAGTGCGCGACTGGCGACGCAGATCAGTGCATGGGTCTGCTGCTCGCGGGCGATCAACAGGCAAAGATCCGGACCGATGCCGGCAGGTTCTCCGGGGGTGAGGGCGAAGCGCAGGCTATTGGGCATGATCCGGTCTCGAGGTCGGGCTGCGTGATTTTAGCCCAGGCAGAAATGAAAAAGCCCGGCGCTGTGCCGGGCTTCGAGGGTATTCAAGCTGATTTACAGCTTGATCTCCACATAGGCTTCATCGCGGATCTGGCGCAGCCAGGTCTGCAGTTCTTCGTCGTACTTGCGGTTGCGTAGCAGGTTCAGGGCCTGCTGCTCACGCATCTGCTCGCTGCTGTCGGTGGCGCGACGCCCCATGACCTGCAGCACGTGCCAGCCGAACTGGCTCTTGAACGGCTTGGATACTTCGCCACTGGCGGTGTTGTTCATCACCTCGCGGAACTCTGGCACCAGAGCGTTCGGGTCGATCCAGTTGAGGCTACCGCCGTTGAGCGCAGAGCCCGGGTCTTCGGAGAAGTTCTTCGCCAGTTCGGCAAAGTCTTCGCCTGCCTGGATGCGCTGGTACAGGCGCTCGGCCAATACCTTGGCCTCGGCGTCGGTGCGGATCTCGCTTGGCTTGATCAGGATGTGACGCACGTTCACTTCGTCACGTACGGCCGCGGCCTCACCACCACGCTTCTCCAGCACCTTGAGGATGATGAAACCACCTGGGGTGCGGATCGGCTCAGTTACATCACCCACGCTCATGGCACTGATCATGTTATCGAATGGCGATGGTAGCTGGGCGGCCTTGCGCCAGCCCATGTCACCACCGTCCAGCGCGTTCTCACTGGCCGAGTTGGCGACCGCCAGCTTGGCGAAGTCGCCGCCCTGGCGGGCCTGCTGGTAGATGTCCTGGGCACGACGCTCGGCGGCTTGCAGGGCGTCCGAGGATGCGTCTTCCTGAATCGGAATGACGATACTGGCTAGGTGGAAGTCTTCGGACAGCTGCATCTTGCCCAGGTCGGAGGCGAGGAAGTTCTTCACTTCCTGCTCGGTCACCTGAATACGTTCAGCGACCCTGCGCTGGCGTACGCGGCTGATGATCATCTCGCGGGCTATCTGGTCGCGGGCATCGTTGAAGGACAGGCCGTCTTTTGCCAGGGCGTCACGGAACTGGTCCATGGTCATTCCGTTGCGCTGTGCAACGGTAGCCATGGCCTGATTGAGTTCTTCGTCGCTGATGCGGATACCGGCGCGCTCGCCCATCTGCAGCTGGATATTCTCCAGGATCAGACGATCGAGCACCTGTTTGGTCAGGACATCAGTTGGTGTCGCTTCGCCGCCACGCTTGGCCTGGGTGCGCTGTACATCGCGCAGCCGGGCATCGAGTTGGCTTTGCATGATCACGTCGTTATCGACGATCGCCACCACGCGGTTGAGAGGCTGTACATCGGCGTGCGCCGCAGTACCCAGAAACATCGCGCCCAACAGCAGCGTGCGCATGTACTCAGTGAGCTTGTTCTTCACGTTCACGATAACCTTGAATGCCTTGGTCGAGGAAGGTCTCAACTTTATTGCCGGTCACGCCACCCAGGCCTTTGAGGACGACCTGCAGGAAGATGCCAGTGTCGGCTTTGTCGTTGCGCGAGGGGTTGAGGCTGACCTCGTCGTGATCAATCCAGTAGCGGTTGATCACGCGCAGTTTCCAGCAGCAACTGTCGTACTCGAAACCGCCAAACGCTTCCAGGGTACGGTTACGGCCGTAATCGTACTGCCAGCGCGAGATCAGGCTCCACTGCGGACCAACCGGCCAGATGACGGAGAAGTCATGCTGGCTAACCTTGTAGTAGTCCTTGATGAAGGTACTGCTGCCAGGCGTGCCGTAATCGCTTCCGTAGCCCCAGCGGCCGGTGCTCTCGTCGTAGTTGAGGGTGTCGTTACGATAACGGTAACCAGCATTGACAACCTTGCGTGGGTTGTCCGCAGGCTGGTAATGGAACATGGCGCTGCCGGAGCGGGTGCGATGAGTGTCCGGATCCCAGTTGAAGTCTGAAGTGAAACGCCAGTCCTGGTTGTAGCGATACATATATTCCAGAGCGTAGGGCGAAACCGAAGAGGTGGCTTCATCGCGGTCACGGTAATTAATGCCCGGCATCTGCACCTTACGGTCTTCGAAGTAGAAAGCCTGGCCGATGCTGAAGCGCTGGCGCTCGAAGCCGTTGGGCTCTATCCAGCGGCTGGTTACGCCGAGCGAGATTTTGTTCTCGTCGCCGATACGATCCTTGCCGGTAAAGCGGTTTTCACGCCACAGCGAGGAGTAGTTGAAAGTGCTCTCGCTGGTGTCGAAGACCGGGATATCAGTTTGATCTTCTTCGGGCACGTAGAGGTAGAAAAGGCGTGGCTCCAGAGTCTGGCGAGCTTCACGGCCGAATAGCGAAGTATTGCGGTCGAAGTACAGGCCGCTGTCGACGCTGAACATACCAACACCGCGGCTCTGTGTGCTGCTGTACTGTTCGTCAGCCAGCAGGGTGTTCTTGCCGCGCTGATCCAAGTCCAGATCATAGTTGGTTTGTAAGTACTTGATCTGCGGCTTGACGTAGCCCCAGCTCCAGTCCAGCGGCAGGCTTACGCCGGGCTCCACATGCAGCCGGGTACCATTGGCACGTGCTAGGCCTTGCACGTTGAAGTCGTTCCAGGGGCCTTCGACGTTGCCATTCTGGTCGATGTAGTTGCCGCTGCGCAGATCGCGATCAAAACGTACCAGTTCGCTGCCGTAGGTGAAGTTCAGGCCACCCGGTTCAATCGGTAGCTTACCGTCCAGAGTGATTTGCGGCAGGCGGTTGTAAGGCGTCACGGCGGTTATGCTAGCCAACTCATAGGCGTGCGCGTTGAGTTTCGCGGTGTAGCTGTCGCCACGCCAGGTAAGTGTACCGCGCTGGTTTACATAATCAGATGTCTCGACACCCAGATCCGACTTTAGATCTTGGAAATAATAAGGATCGCTGATATCGGTGTAGTCGACCTCGGCCAGCAGGCGGTCATTAAGGCCCTGCTTGTGCTGCCAGCTGTACATCCAGCGCTGATCCTTGTAGCCCGACTGCAGCTTGCGCTCGTCTTCCTGGTCGTCCAGGTAGGCGCCGCCGACCTGGCCTTCGCTGTTGCGGGTCAGATAGCGGTACTCGCCTTCCATCAGCAGGCCGCGCTTGGCCATGTAGGTTGGGTACAGGGTGGCGTCGAAGTTCGGTGCCAGATTGAAGTAATACGGGGTTTGCAGGGTCAGGCCGTTGCTGCCTGAAGTACTGATGCTCGGCGGCAGAAAGCCGGACTGGCGGCGATCATCGATCGGGAAATAGATGTACGGCGTGTAGAACACCGGGAAATCCTTGACCCGCAGGGTGACGTTGGTCGCGGTACCAAAACCGGTGGCCGGGTTGAGGGTGATGTTGTTGCCCTTCAGGTACCAGGCGTTGCTGCCTGGTTCGCAGCTGGTATAGGTACCATCCTTGAGGCGGATGATCGCGGTTTCTTCGCGCTTGGCGTAAGCCGCACTGCCACGTACGTGTTGAGCGTGCATCACGTACTCGGCGTTGTCGATGCGCGCTTCGCCGTTGTCCAGTTGCAGCTCGCCACGATCACCGACGACGAGGGCGCCCTGGTCGCGCAGGCGAACGTTGCCGACCAGCTCGCCACGGTTCTCGGCCTGGTGCAGGCTGGCTTCGTCGGCCTCGACCTGCATGCCGGCCTGGCGCACCACCACGTCACCGGCGAGGGTCGCGACCTGCTCTTCCTGCTGATAACGCGAAGCCTTGGCCGATACGAACATCGGTGCTTCGCTCATCGGCGTCTTGTCGTTCATACCCGGACGGGCCGGCTCGATGTAGGCGCCGGAGCAGGCCGGGCCGATCTCTGCCAGCTGGGCGCTGGTCAGCTTCTCGCGCGGTACCCAGTCCAAGTGGCTATAGTCGGCGCTTCGCGAGGCGAGGGCGCGGCCACCCGCTTCGGTCACCAGCGTCGGCTGGGGTTTGCTCTTGGCCGCCGCCGCAGGCGCAGCGGAGCCGCCGGAACTCACTGAGTTGGCGCTATGGTCCGGACGACTTGGCACGTTGGCGTTGCTGGTTTTCGGTGCACAGGCCCAGCCGCCGGTTGGCGATGCCTGGCAGTCGAATTGTTCGGCAGCGGTGGCGAATGGGCTGGCGAAGGGCTGCAGGGCCAACAGGCCACCCGTTACCAGAAGCGGGAATTTCTTGCGAAAAGCGGGGTATTTTACTGCCATCTTGTTTTCCGGGCTTCCTGTGCGCTTTTGGCCCAGGGGCCGCACGCCTCTCGATGGGCTGAAAAAGATGCTGGATAATAAAGCATGACCCGCGCAACGGCTAGCGCCGTCGGAGACCCTTGCAATGCCTGATCACGATGTACGTTTACAACGCCTGAAGCAATGGCTAGCGCCACAACTGCAGGCCCTGTTCGCTACCAATGGCTGGGGCGAGGTACCGGAGGCGGTGCTGCAGCCGGCCAGCAGCGACGCCAGTTTTCGTCGTTATTTCCGCTGGCAGGCGGGCGAGCGCAGCCTGATCGTGATGGACGCGCCGCCGCCCCAGGAGAACTGCCGGCCCTTCGTCGAGGTGGCCAATCTGCTGGCTCGCGCCGATCTGAACGTGCCGCAGATCCATGCGGCGGATCTCGATCAGGGCTTTCTGCTGCTCAGCGATCTGGGCCGTCAGACCTACCTGGACGTGATCGACGGCGACAATGCCGACCAATTGTTCACGCCTGCCATCGATGCCTTGCTGGCCTATCAGCAGCTGCCCATGGATGCCGGGCTGCCGCATTACGACGACGCCCTGCTGCGCCGCGAGCTGCAATTGTTTCCGGATTGGTACGTGGCCCGCGAACTCGGCCTGACTCTCAATGCCGAGCAGCAGGCCGCCTGGCAACGCATCTGCACCCTGTTGATCGACAGCGCTCTGGCACAGCCAAAGGTATTGGTGCACCGCGACTACATGCCGCGCAACCTGATGATCAGCGAGCCCAATCCCGGCGTGCTGGATTTCCAGGATGCTGTCTACGGCCCGGTCACCTACGACATCACCAGTCTGTTCAAGGATGCTTTCCTCAGTTGGCCAGAGGCGCGCGTGCAGGGTTGGTTGGAAGGCTATTGGCACAAGGCCCGCGCCGCCGGCGTTCCCGTGCAGGATGATCTGGCGGACTTCCTGCGTACCAGCGACCTGATGGGCGTACAGCGCCACCTCAAGGTGATCGGCATCTTCGCGCGCATCTGCCACCGCGATGGCAAGCCCCGTTATCTGGCCGACGTGCCGCGTTTCTTTGCCTATATAGAAGCCGTGCTCGCCAGGCGTCCTGAACTGGCCGAGCTCGGCGAGCTGATCGCCGAGCTCAAAGGCGCCACGGAGGCCGCCCGATGAAGGCGATGATTCTCGCTGCCGGCAAGGGCGAGCGCCTGCGACCGCTGACGCTGCACACGCCCAAACCGTTGGTGCGGGCTGCTGGCGTGCCGCTGATCGACTACCACGTGCGCGCCCTGGCGCGTGCGGGCTTCAGTGAGCTGGTGGTCAATCACGCCTGGCTCGGCCAGCAGATCGAAGACTACCTGGGCACTGGTGAGCGCTACGGTGTCAGCATTCGCTATTCGGCCGAAGGCGAGCCGCTGGAAACCGGCGGCGGTATCTTCAAGGCGCTACAGCTGCTCGGTGACGAGCCGTTCGTGGTGGTCAACGGCGATATCTTCACCGACTACGATTTTTCGGTTCTGCGCCGGCCCTTCGGTACTAAGGCTCATCTGGTGCTGGTGGATAACCCGACTCATCACCCGGCGGGCGACTTCCGCCTTCAAGAAGGCCGGGTGGCGGATGCCGCAGCCGGTGACGCCAGCCTGACCTACAGCGGCATCGCCGTGCTCGATCCTGCATTGTTCGCTGGCTGCCAGCTCGGCGCGTTCAAACTGGCACCTTTGCTACGGGCGGCGATGGCCGAGCAGCAGGTGAGCGGCGAACGCTTCACTGGCCGTTGGGTCGATGTCGGCACCCACGAGCGCCTGGCCGAGGTGGAATCGCTGCTGCAGGGCGAGCGCTGATATGTACTGGCCGCTGACGTTGGTGGGGGCGCTGGCCGGCTTCGCCCTGGCGAGCATTCCCGGTCTGCTGCTTGGTGGCTTGCTTGGCCAGGTTCTGGATCGCCGCCTGGGCTTGCGTGGCTGGAAAACACTAGGCGAGCGACTGGTCGGCAAGCCCGCGGTCGCTGACGGTAACCTGCTGTTCGTCATGCTCGGTCGTCTGGCCAAGAGCGATGGTGTGGTGCAGCAGACGCACATCCGCCAGGCCCGCGCCGAGATGCAGCGCCTGGCGTTGGGCGAGGTCGGAAGGGCGGCGGCCATCGAAGCCTTCTCGCGGGGCAAGACCGGGCAAGACAACCTGCGTGGCCCGCTGCTGCGGCGCCGTGGCGAGGCACAGGAACTGCTGCGTGCCTGCTGGCGCATGGCCTGGGCCGACGGCAAGGTGGGCCAGGCCGAACGCGAGCTGATCCTGCTATGGGGCAAGTGGCTGGGGGTCGCCGTCGAAGCGCAAGAGGCATTCAGCGACGCCTATTCACCGCGCCGTGGTCCGCCGGCCGCGGCTGCGGACAGCTATCAGCAGGCCCTGCGCCTGCTCGGTGTGTCGGCTGACAGCGAGGTTCAGCAGATCAAGAAGGCTTATCGACGCCTGCTCAGTCGTCACCATCCCGACAAGCTGGCGGGCAGCGGTGCGGCCCCGGAAAAGGTGCGCGAGGCCACGGAAGCGACCCGCGAACTGCACAACGCCTATGCGCTGATCCGCCAGCGCCGCGGCTTCCGCTAAGCGTCTCGGCGGCTACTTGGCGCCGCCGGCATGCTTGTCCAGCCAGCCACGCAGGCGACGGAACAGCTGCTCCTGAGCGACATCCGGGTTGCCTGGCATGGCGTCCAGGGCAATCTGTACCAGTTCAGGCTGTTTTTGCCGTTGACTGAGCTGCTTGCGCCCCAGGGCGGCCTGCCGCGCGGCTGCCGTGTCGCGGTAATAGAAGTCGCCGACCTTGGCAGTGAGCTGCCCCAGCAGGTCGTTGAACGGCGCGTCGAAGCCCTCCGGCTGACTCACATCGACCAGCACCAGATGGCGTACGTTGGCGGGTTTGCGCTCGGCGATATAGCGCGCCGCCCAGTAGGCGCCGCTGCCGTGGCCGAGCAGCACCACGACCTTGGCCTGCTGCTGACTGGCGAAAGCGATGCCAGCATCGATACGGGCGAATACTCGCTCGACGTGTGCGGTGCGGGCCGCTTCGGCGTCAGGCGGTGGTGCTTGTGTGGCTGGCTCCGGCGCAGCGGGTTCCGGCGCCTTTTCGGCAGCGGGCCCGGTAGCTTTGCTGTCACCGCTGGCCGGTGCCTCTGGTTTACGCACCGGCAGATTGGCGCCTTGCGGATCTGGCAGGGTCAGGCTCAGGCTGTGCCAGCTGGCGTCCGGAATTTTGCGTCGCAGTGGACCGACGGTCGGCGGCGCGTCGGCGCTTTCATCGTCGCCTGGCACGAGAATCACCGCGCCCATGGGCGCCGGGTCGTTGGCGGGTCGCCAGAGGGCGAGAAAGGTGGTGCCGGCAGCGTCGAGCTGCTGCTGTTCGCTGGCTGCCAACTGGCGTTCCAGGGCCGATGCTTCCAGATCGCTGCGCTCGGCCAGCGGCGCGCGCTGCTCGGGCTTGGCCGCGTTCTTGTCTGCGGCATCGGCAGGTGGGCTTTGTTCGGCGTGCGCTGCCAGGGCGCTGGCCAGCAGGGTCAGAAACAGGGCGTAGCGGGGTAGGTGGCGAAGGCGCGTCATGGCAAGGCCTGGAAGTATTCGATGCAAGGCAGCCTAATCACTTGTCGTGGATTTGTCAGATCCTGATGGTGCTTAATGCGGCCAGTGCCGTCCCGTGTTCAGCATGGTGGCTTCCGATTCGTTTCTGGTGTTCGTGCATGATCCTGCGTTGGCTGTTTCTTCTGATCCTGAGCATCCCCGCCACGCTGTGGGCGGATGAGCCGCCAGTGGCACCGGCGAGGATCTTCGACGCCGCCCAGCAGCAGTGGCTCGCCGCCAACCCGGTGCTGCGTGCAGGCGTGGTGTTACAGCCGCCCTATGCTCAGCTCGACCGCCGCCTGCATCGTTTGACCGGCGCCAACGTGGAGATCGTCAACACCCTGGCCGCGCTGATGGGTACGCAGGTGCGCTGGCGCACCTTCCAGACGCCTGAGGAACTGGAGCAGGCGCTGCGCAGCGATCAGATCGACCTGGCTTCGGGGCTCAGCCAGACACCAGCCGGCCTGCGCCACTGGCTGTTTTCCGACCCTTTTCTGCGCGTTTCGAACCTGGTGATCGGCGAGCGCGATGGCGGCGGCGCGGTCGATCTGGAGCAGCTCGATGGTCGTGCACCGGTCGCCCTGAAAGGCTCCGATGCTGTGCTCGACTACCTGCGCAGCAACTACCCAAGGCTCAAGCTGGACGTCACCGCCACGCCACGCCAGGCGCTGCAGCGGGTGGTCAATCAGCAGGCCAGCTATGCGGTGCTCGACGAAGCCCAGCTGGGCCGGCTGTCCCGCGAGCCTGAGTTCCTCGGCTTGGCCATCGTCGGTGATATCGGCTTTCCGCAGCTGCTGCGCGTGGCCACTCGGCGCGATAGGCCGGAGCTGGCAGGCATCGTTGATGTCGCCTTGCGCAGCGTTTCGGCGCGGGAGCTGGATGACTTGCACAATCGCTGGCTGCCGCCCAGCTACCTGCAGCAGGAAAGCTCGGCGAGTTTCTGGCGGGCGAGCAGTCTGTTGCTTGGCCTGCTGCTGGTGTTTGCCCTGCTTCTGGCGTGGTGGCTGCGGCGCCAGCGCGACACCCTGGAGTTTCGCCTGCTGGCCGCGCGCCATGAGGTTGAGCTGCGCGAGATTGCCCGCGACGCCTTGCGCCTGTCGCAGTTCTCCATCGACAACAGCACGGTCGGCATCCTCTGGGTCAACTGGGACAGCCACGTGCGCTACGCCAACCAGGCTGCGGAGGCGATGCTCGGCTACCGCAGCGGCGCGCTGGTGGACCGACCGCTGAGCGATTTCGAGCCGGGCATGAGCATGGACCGCTGGCTCGAATTGTGGCGCCTGGCACGTAAAGGGGACGAGCGTCCTCCGAGTTTCGAGACCGAATGCCTGCGCGCCGATGGCAGCCGTCTGCCGGTCGACGTGTCGCTGAGCTTTTTGCAGTACCGCGATACCGAGTACCTGGTGGTGTTCATCACCGATGTCACCGATCGCCGCCGCGCCCTGGCCGCGCTGCAGGAGAGCGAGGCGCGTCTGCAGGGCATTGCCGCCAACGTGCCGGGCGTGGTGTTTCGCCTGGAACGGGCGCGGCCCGGTGATCCGGCGCTGTTCGCTTTTATCGGCGAAGGCAGCGAGAGCCTGGTTGGCTATCGTGCGGCGACCCTGCTGGCGCCCGATCACGGCCTGCGCAGCCTCGTGCACCCGGACGACAAGGCCGACTACCACCGCGTGCAGGACCAGGCCTTCGACAGCGACAGCGACTGGCACTGGCAGGGCCGCATGCTTACCCACACAGGGGATTCGCGCTGGGTCGATATCAAGGCCATGGCCCGGTGCCTGGCCGATGGTCGGGTGATCTGGGACGGGGTGGTCTGGGACATCAGCGACAACAAGCGCAATGAACTGGCGCTGGCCGAATCCCAGGCGCGCCTGCGCGATCTGTCCGCGCACCTGGAAAGCGTGCGCGAGGAAGAGAAGGCGCGCATCGCCCGCGAGGTGCACGACGAGCTGGGTCAGGTGCTCACCGTGCTCAAGCTGGAAACCTCAATGTGCGAGCTGGGCTTCGCCGACCTCGACCCCGGCCTGCGCGAGCGGCTGGACAACATGAAGAAGCTGATCGCCAACCTGTTCCAGCTGGTGCGTGATGTGGCCACCGCGCTGCGCCCGCCGATTCTGGATGCCGGTATCGCCTCGGCCATCGAATGGCAGGCGCGGCGTTTCGAAGCGCGCACGCAGATCCCGTGCCTGGTCGAGGTGCCTGAACACGTGCCGCCGCTGAGCGACGCCAAGGCCACCGGGCTGTTCCGCATTCTTCAGGAGTCGCTGACCAACGTCATGCGCCACGCCCAGGCGCACACGGTGACGGTGCGTCTGGAGCTGCAGGGCGACAGCCTGTGCCTGTCGATCAGCGACGATGGCCGGGGTTTCGACCCGGCCAGCGTGCGCGCCGACTCCTTCGGCCTGGTCGGCATGCGCGAGCGTGTGCTGATGCTCGGCGGACAATTGAACCTCGACAGCCGGCCTGGCGAAGGTACTCTGTTGCGCGTGCGGGTGCCGCTGAGCGAGTGCGACCCGATGATCGAACAGAGGCCAAACGCGTGATCCGAGTACTGGTAGCCGAAGACCACACCATCGTCCGCGAGGGCATCAAGCAGTTGATCGGCATGGCCCGCGACCTGCAGGTAGTCGGCGAGGCGAGCAACGGCGAGCAGTTGCTGGAAACCCTGCGGCAGACGCCCTGCGAAGTGGTGCTGCTGGATATCTCCATGCCCGGCGTCAATGGCCTGGAGGCGATTCCGCGGATTCGTGCGCTGAGTCAGCCGCCGGCGATTCTGGTCTTGTCGATGCATGATGAGGCGCAGATGGCCGCCCGCGCCCTGAAGATCGGCGCGGCGGGTTATGCCACCAAGGACAGTGACCCGGCGTTGCTGCTCACCGCCATCCGCAAGGTTGCCGGCGGCGGGCGCTACATCGACCCGGAACTGGCCGACCGCATGGTCTTCGAGGTCGGCCTGACCGACTCTCGGCCGCCCCACGCGCTGCTCTCCGAGCGCGAGTTTTCGGTGTTCGAGCGTCTGGTGCAGGGCGAGGGCGTCAACGAGATCGCTGCCCACCTGGCGCTCAGCAGCAAGACCATCAGCACGCACAAGGCGCGGCTGATGCAGAAGCTCAACCTGCATTCGGTGGCCGATCTGGTGCGTTACGCGGTCGAGCACAAGCTGATCTGAGCGCGCCGCATATCCATTCGCGACATGCTCTGCTGCGCGGCACTGCATGCTGCCGTCACCGGAGCGCCGATACTTACCCAATCGCGACATCGCTGTAGGGATTGCCCTACAAGCGCCTTTCCGCCTGCCTTATAGCAAAGTGTCAGCACGCCCGATTTCCAGGTTCTAACGCCGGTTCTAGTCTTGGGGCACGGTAGAACAACAGGCAGGTGCGGTGATGGGCGACACTTCTTCGAGCGACATCCTGGTCAGCTTTCGTGGCGTGCAGAAGAGCTACGACGGCGAGAACCTGATCGTCAAAGATCTCAATCTGGATATTCGCAAGGGCGAGTTCCTGACCCTGCTCGGGCCGTCCGGCTCCGGCAAGACCACCAGCCTGATGATGCTGGCCGGCTTCGAGACGCCCACCGCCGGTGAGATCACCCTGGCCGGCAAGCGCCTGAACAACGTGCCACCGCACAAGCGCGACATCGGCATGGTGTTCCAGAACTACGCCCTGTTCCCGCACATGACGGTGGCCGAGAACCTGGCCTTCCCGCTCAGCGTGCGCGGCATGAGCAAGGCCGACGTCGGCGAGAAGGTCAAACGATCCCTGTCCATGGTGCAGCTGGACGCCTTCGCCGGCCGTTACCCGGCGCAGCTCTCCGGTGGCCAGCAGCAGCGTGTAGCCCTGGCTCGCGCCCTGGTGTTCGAACCGCAGCTGGTGCTGATGGACGAGCCGCTCGGCGCGCTCGACAAGCAACTGCGCGAGCACATGCAGATGGAGATCAAGCACATCCACCAGCGCTTGGGCGTGACCGTGGTCTATGTGACCCACGACCAGAGCGAAGCGCTGACCATGTCCGACCGCGTCGCCGTGTTCCACCAGGGCGAGATTCAGCAGATCGCCCCGCCGCGCGAGCTCTACGAGTCGCCGCGCAACACCTTCGTGGCGCAGTTCATCGGCGAGAACAACCGCTTCGCCGGCGAACTGGTCGAGCGTACGGGCGACACCTGCACCGTACAGCTGGGCCGGGGCGAGAAGGTCCAGGCCCTGGCCGTCAACGTCGGCCAACCGGGTGATGCCGTGAGCCTGTCGATCCGCCCGGAGCGCATTCGCCTCAATACCGCCGCCGAGGGCTGCGACAACCGCTTCTCCGGCCGCGTATCGGAATTCATCTACCTGGGCGACCACGTGCGCGTGCGCCTGGAGGTCTGTGGCAAGACCGACTTCTTCGTCAAACAGCCGATTGCCGAGCTCGATCCCGGGCTCGCGGTCGGTGATGTGATCCCGCTCGGCTGGCAGGTCGAGCACGTTCGCGCCCTCGATCCGCTGTCGGCGGAATGATCGGCGTTTTGCGCTTTACCACAGCACTTGGAGCCAACATAAAAATGTCGAAGATATTCTCCCTTTCCGCGCTGACACTGGGCCTGGTTTGCGCTGCACAGGTTCACGCTGCAGACCTCACCGTCATCAACTTCGGTGGCGCCAACAAGGACGCCCAGGTCAAGGCCTACTACCAGCCGTGGGAAGCGGCCGGTAACGGCAAGATCATCGCCGGCGAGTACAACGGTGAGATGGCCAAGGTCAAAGCCATGGTCGACACCAACAGCGTGTCCTGGGACCTGGTCGAGGTCGAGTCCCCCGAACTGGCCCGTGGTTGCGACGAAGACCTGTTCGAAGAGATCGACTACGCGGTAGTCGGCGACAAGAAGGCCCTGGTGCCGGGCGCGGCGTCGATGTGCGGCGTCGGCTTCTTCGTCTGGTCGACCGTCATGGCCTACAACGCCGACAAGCTGAGCACCGCGCCGACCAGCTGGGCGGATTTCTGGGACGTGAAGAAATTCCCGGGCAAGCGCGGCCTGCGCAAGGGCGCCAAGTACACCCTCGAGTTCGCCCTGATGGCCGACGGCGTCGCGCCGAAAGACGTCTACAAGGTACTGGCGAGCAAGGACGGCCAGGAGCGCGCGTTCAAGAAACTCGACGAACTCAAGCCGTACATCCAGTGGTGGGAAGCCGGTGCTCAGCCGCCGCAGTACCTCGCTTCCGGTGACGTGGTCATGAGCTCGGCCTACAACGGCCGCATAGCCGCCACCCAGAAAGAGGGCAGCAGCCTGAAAGTGGTATGGGACGGTGGCATCTACGACTTCGACGCCTGGGCCATCCCGAAGGGCGCGAAGAACAAGGACGAGGCCATGAAGTTCATCGCCTACACCCTGCAGGCGGAAAACCAGAAGACCTATTCGGAAAACATCGCCTACGGCCCGGTGAATCCGAAAGCTGTCGACCTGCTCGACGCCAAGGTCGCCGCCGACCTGCCGACCGCTCCGCAGAACATAGCCAACCAGGTGGCCATGGACGTGACCTTCTGGGCCGACTTCGGCGAAGTGCTGGAGCAGCGTTTCAACGCCTGGGCCGCCAAGTAACGGCGCGCAGCGGGGCAGGGCGTGAGCGCCTTGCCCCTTCGCTTAACGGAGCGCTGGCGTATCGGCGCTCCGGCTTTACCCCCGAATTCTTATTGGCTTCACCGGAGTTATCCCCATGGCCCTAGCAGTGCCCAATGCCGAGGTCGCCGGCCCTACGCTCAAGCAGCGGCTGGCGCGCGCCGAGCGGATGAATCGCCTGAAATCCCAGGCCCTGATCCTGCCGTTGGTGCTGTTTCTCGTCTTCACCTTTCTGGTGCCGATCGTGGCGCTGCTCAACCGCAGCGTGGATAACCCGGACGTGGTCGGCTCGCTGCCGCGCACCGTCGAAGCCATCGACAGCTGGGACGGCCGCGGCCTGCCCGAAGAGCCTGTCTACAAGGCGCTGGCCCTGGACCTGGCCGACGCCCGCGAACAACAGAAGCTGGGCGATCTGTCCAAGCGCCTGAACATGGAGCTGGCCGGCTATCGCAGCCTGCTGGCCAAGACCGGCCGCTCGCTGCCGTTCGAAGCCGAGCCTGCTTCCTACAAGGATGCGCTGGAATCCTTCGACGAGCGCTGGGGCGACCCTGCCTACTGGCAGGTGATTCGCCGCAACAGCAGCTCGTGGACGTCCTACTACCTGCTCGCTGCGCTGGATCATCGCGTCGACGACTCCGGCGCCGTGGTCAAGACCACCCCGGACCAGGCCATCTATCTCGACATCTTCGCCCGCACCTTCTGGATGGGCGCGGTGATCACCGCCATCTGCCTGGCGCTGGCCTATCCGCTAGCGTATCTCTTGGCCAACCTGCCGACCCGCCAGGGCAACCTGCTGATGATCATGGTGCTGCTGCCGTTCTGGACCTCGATCCTGGTGCGCGTGGCGGCGTGGATCGTGCTGCTGCAGTCCGGCGGGCTGATCAACACGGCGCTGATCAAGCTGGGGCTGATCGACCAGCCGCTGGAGCTGGTGTTCAACCGCGCCGGGGTGTACATCTCCATGGTGCACATCATGCTGCCGTTCATGATCCTGCCGATCTACAGCGTCATGAAAGGCATTTCGCCGACCTACATGCGCGCCGCGATTTCCCTGGGCTGTCACCCGTTCGCCAGCTTCTGGCGGGTGTACTTCCCGCAGACCCTGGCCGGTGTCGGCGCCGGTTGCCTGCTGGTGTTCATCCTGTCCATCGGCTACTACATCACGCCTGCGCTGCTCGGCAGCCCGAGCGACCAGATGGTCAGCTACTTCGTCGCCTTCTACACCAACACCACCATCAACTGGGGCATGGCCACCGCGCTGGGCGGCTTGCTGCTGGTCGCCACGCTGCTGCTCTACGTGGTGTACAGCTGGTTGGTGGGTGCGGGTCGGTTGCGTCTGGGTTAATGAACGGAGATTAGAAAATGCTGAGTCCTTACATGTCTCCTGTTGAGCGCGCTTGGTACTACGGCTTGCGCCTGCTCTGCGGCCTGGTGCTGTTGTTCCTGGTGCTGCCGATCCTGGTCATCGTGCCGCTGTCGTTCAACTCCGGCACCTTTCTGATCTACCCGATGCAAGGGTTCTCGATGCGCTGGTACGAGGACTTCTTCGGCTCGGCTGGCTGGATGCGCGCCCTCAAGAACAGCATGATCATCGCCCCGGCGGCGACCGTGCTGGCGATGATTCTCGGCACCCTGGCGGCCATTGGCCTGACCCGTTCGGAGTTTCGCGGCAAGGCGCTGGTGATGAGCCTGCTGATCTCGCCCATGGTGGTGCCGGTGGTCATCGTCGGCGTTGCCAGCTACCTGTTCTTCGCACCGCTGGGCCTGGCCAACGGCTACCTGTCGCTGATCGTGGTGCACGCGGTACTCGGCGTGCCCTTCGTGATCATCACCGTGTCGGCGACCCTGCAGGGCTTCAACTACAACCTGGTGCGTGCGGCGGCCAGCCTCGGCGCCTCGCCGATCACTGCGTTCCGCCGGGTGACCCTGCCACTGATCGCACCGGGCGTGATCTCCGGCGCGCTGTTCGCCTTCGCCACGTCGTTCGATGAGGTGGTGGTCACCCTGTTCCTCGCCGGCCCCGAGCAGGTCACCCTGCCACGGCAGATGTTCAGCGGTATCCGCGAGAACCTCAGCCCGACCATCGCCGCCGCGGCGACCCTGCTGATCGGCTTCTCGATTCTGCTGCTGCTGACCCTGGAATGGCTGCGCGGGCGCAGCGAGAAGATGCGCACCCAGGTCAGCGAATAAGCGTTTTCGCGGCGTAGCCGTAGCCGCCGCAGCCCTTTGGGTTGCGGCGGTTTTTTTATGCCGCCGTTTTCGCTCGCGCCCTGGCGGGTTTTCATGCCTGTCGTCGTCTGCGAGTACACTGCCAGGTCTTCCGCCCGTACCTGGAAAGCCCGATGGATTTCGACGACCCCAGTTTTCGCGAGTTGCTCGACGCGCTGCACGACGGCGTCTACATCACCGACGCCGACGGCATCACCCTCAAGGTCAATGGTGCCTACGAGCGGTTGACCGGTCTGCGCAGCGAGGATGTGGTCGGCCAGCACATGCAGGCGCTGGTGGAGCAGGGCGTGATCTCCCAGTCGGTGTCCCTGCGGGTGCTCAAGGAGGGTCGCGCCCTGTCGCTGATGCAGAGCGTCAGCCAGGGCAAGCGCCTGCTGGTCAGTGGCACGCCGATTCTCGATACGGCCGGCCGCGTGCGTTATGTGGTCAGCACGGTGCGCGACATGACCGAACTGCTGCGCATCAAGCACGAACGCGATGAACTGCAGCAGCTCAAGCAGTTGCGCAACAGCACCGCGAAGCTGCACGCCGGCCAGCGTGACGATTTGCTCGATGCCTCGCCGGTGGCCAACCTGCCGGCTTCCGGGCGCCTGTTCGCCCAGGCCCGGCAGGTGGCCGCCAGCGACGTGAAGGTGCTGCTGCAAGGCGAAACCGGCGTCGGCAAGACGCTGATCGCCCAGTACATCCACAAGCGCAGCCCGCGCGCGGCCCAGCCGTTCCTGGCACTCAACTGCGGTGCGTTGCCGGAGAACCTGATCGAGGCCGAGCTGTTCGGCTACGTGGCGGGTGCCTTCACCGGCGCCGGCAGCAAGGGCAAGCGCGGGCTGCTCGAGCTGGCCCATCAGGGCACGGTGTTTCTCGACGAGATCGGCGACCTGCCGCTGGCCCTGCAGGTCAAGCTGCTCAAGGTGATCGAGGAGAGCCGCTTCATCCCGGTGGGCGGCCTGGAGCTCAAGGAAGTGGACGTGCGCATCATCACCGCCACTCACCATGACCTGCGTCAGATGGTCGCCGAAGGGCACTTTCGCGCCGACCTTTATTACCGCCTCAACGTCGTGCCGATCCATATTCCCGCGCTGCGCGAGCGACCGGAGGAGATTCAGCCACTGCTCGATTTCTACCTGGCCGAATTCAACGCTCGTTACGGGCGGGAACTGGCCTGGGGGCTGGAAGCCCTGGATGCGCTCACCGATTACGCCTGGCCCGGCAACATCCGCGAGCTGATCAACCTGGTCGAGCGGCTGGTGGTGACCTGTACCGGCGAGGCCGTGGAGCTGTTCGACCTGCCCGAGGAAATGCGCGCCCTGCCGGCGAGCCCCAGGGAAGGCAGCCTGCCGCTGCGCAAGCAGGTCGAGCAGCTCGAACGGCGGCTGATCCGCGATGCGCTGGTGCAGCACAAGACCACCCGTGAAGCCGCCAGGGCGCTTGGCTTGAGCCAGGCGACGCTGGTGCAGAAGATGAAGCGCTGGGAGCAAGGCTGATTGGAAAATGGATCAAATGGCGGTGATTTGATCCATTTTCTGATCGAAAGCCACCGCCGCTAACCTGTGACATATCGACGCAACCCTTCTACGGCGAGGGTTTCGCGAGGCTGGCACAGGAATCGCTATGACAGGCCCGAACCCGTCCGCAAGACAACGCACAAAAAGGGCCTGATGATGACTATTTCCGCCTTCAAGATCGCCAATAAGCTGCTCACCGGGCAGGGCGCCGTCGAGCAACTGGCGCACGAACTGCCCCGCCTGAACATCGCCAACCCGCTGATCGTCACCGACGCCATCCTGATCAAGTCGGGCACCGTGGACCACGTGCTCAAGCAGCTCGGCGAGCGTGCTTACGGCATTTTCGACGGTGTGAAGCCGGAGCCCGAAATTGCCATCGTCGAGGCCTGCGCCAAGGTGTACCGCGACGGCGGCCATGACGGCCTGATCGGCGTCGGCGGTGGCAGCGCCATCGACATCGCCAAGGCGGTGGCCGGTTACGTCGGTCATGACGGCGCGCTGGAAGAGCTGTTCGGCATCGATCAGGTCAAGCGCAAGGGCCCGCCGCTGATCGCCATCCCGACCACCGCCGGCACCGGCTCGGAAGTGACCAACGTATCGATCCTGTCGGACAAGAAGGCGCAGCTTAAAAAAGGCATCGTCAGCGACTACCTGCTGCCCGATGTGGCCCTGGTCAGCCCGGTGATGACCCTGACCTGCCCGCGCAGCGTGACGGCCGCCAGCGGCGTCGATGCCCTGGTGCACGCGGTGGAATCGTACCTGTCGGTGCATGCCTCGCCGATCACCGATGCCCTGGCCATCGGCGCCATCAGGCGGATCGCCAAGGCGCTGCCCAAAGCCTACGCCAACCCGGCCGACATCAAGGCACGCGAAGACATGGCCACCGCCAGCTTGATGGCCGGCATGGCCTTCGGCAACGCCGGTGTCGGCGCCGTGCATGCGCTCGCTTACCCGCTAGGTGGGCGCTTCAACATCGCCCATGGGGTCAGCAACGCCTTGCTGCTGCCCTACGTGATGGCCTGGAACAAACTGGCCTGCGTCGAGCGCATGGCCGAGATTGCCAGCGCTCTGGGCGTGCAAACGCACGGCCTGAGCGACAAGGCCGCCGCCGACCTGGCCGTCGAGGCCATGGCCGAGCTGTGTGCCAGCGTCGACATTCCCAAGGGTATGCGCAGCTTCAACGTGCCCGAGGACGCCATCCCGGCCATGGCCGAGGAGGCCAGCAAGATCGACCGCCTGATGCGCAACAACCCGCGGCGCCTGACCGCCGGTGATATCGAGCAGATCTACCGCGCCGCCTACTGACCCATCCGCTGCACCTGATGAAAGCGCCCCGGTTCCGTCGGGGCGTGCTGGTTTACGACCGATACTAATAACACTAGGTAAATCCACGATGTCCGAGCTGCATCAACAAGCCCCGGAAGCGCCTTACACGCCCCTGGGGCCATTCAAGCTGCGCCTGCCTTTCATCCACTACCGCTTTGAGATCTCCGACTACATGCAGGGCCTGCTCATGTGTGCGGTGGATCTGGCGGCGATCCCGCTGATGACCGAGTTCCTCGGCATGCCCTTCGAGGTGGCGCTGGCGGTGGTCATGCTCAACGGCCTGCTGTACCTGGTGCACCACCTGCTCGGCGACCCGGTGGTGCCAGGCTGGATCACCCCGGCCATCCCCATGCTCATGGCCTATTGCGCCCAGTTCCCGGAGGGCCCTGAGCGGGTGCATGCGCTGATCGCCTTCCAGCTGATGCTGGGGGTATTTTCCATCGGCCTGGGCATGACCGGCATGGCGCGCAAGGTGGTGTCGCTGGTGCCCTCGGCCCTCAAGGCGGGGATCATCATGGGCGCCGGCCTCAGCGCGGTGGTCACCGTGTTCAAGGAAGGCGGTCGTTTCGATGCCTTTCCCTGGACCATTTCCATTGCTATCGGCGTGGCCTTCTACCTGGTGTTCTCCATGCACTTCCAGGCGCTGAAGAAGCGCAGCCGCTTCTGGTGGAATTTCGCCAAGCTGGGCATCTTCCCGATCATTCTCCTGGCAGTGATCGTCGCGCCGATCTTTGGCGAGGCGCCGTGGCCGAACATCGAGTGGGGCATCAGCAAGCCGGACTTCGTCACCCTGTGGCAGGAATACACCGTGTTCGGCCTCGGCATGCCGCCGTTGATGATGTTTCTCACCGCCCTGCCCACGGTGTTGGCCGCCTATCTGGTGGTGTTCGGCGACGTGCTCAGCAACAAGGCGATCCTCGAGGAAGGCGGCAAGGTGCGCACCGACGAGAAGATCGACTTCAACCCCAATCGTTCGCACCTGATCTTCGGCGGGCGTAATGCCTTCATGAGCGTGTTCGGCCCTGACGTGGCCATGTGCGGGCCGCAGTGGGCGGCCATGCAGGTGGTGATCACCGAACGCTTCAAGGGTGGCCCCAAGGCGATGAAGTCTATCTACGGCGGAGTCGGCTCGTTCCGCTGGGGCACCAACACCGGCCTGCTGCTGTTGCCGGTGGTCACTCTGGTGCAGCCGATTCTCGGCGTGGCGCTGGCGCTGACCCTGCTGATCCAGGGTTACGTCAGCGTGCGCCTGGGCATCATGGAGGCGCGCAGCCAGCGTGACCTGGGTATCGCCGGGGTGATAGGCGCGGTATTGGCGATCAAGGGCGCCGCCTGGGCGTTCGCCATCGGCCTGGGCCTGTGCGTACTGATCTACGGCACGCGTTTCTTCCGCGGCGAGAACGACCAGACCTTCAGCAAGGATCTGCCGCCGGCAGAGTGACCGCTTTCCCTCTCATCATTACCGCCAGGGCATCAGGCCCTGGCCGGAGGAGTCAATCATGCAACTCAACGATCCCGATCTGCTGCGTCACCAGGCCTATGTCGACGGCCAGTGGTGCAATGCCGCCGATGGCCGTGCCACGGAAATCTTCAACCCGGCCAATGGCCAATCCCTGGGCCTGGTACCCAATCTGGGCGCCGAGGAAACCCGCCGCGCCATCGAGGCCGCCCAGGCGGCGCAGCCAGCCTGGCACGCGCTGACCGCCAAGGAGCGCGCCGCGCGCCTGCGCACATGGTACGAACTGATGCTCGCCAATCAGGACGACCTGGCGCAGATCATGACCGCCGAGCAGGGCAAGCCGCTGGCCGAAGCGCGGGGTGAAGTGCTGTACGCCGCTTCGTTCATCGAGTGGTTCGCCGAGGAAGCCAAACGCGTCTATGGCGACACCATTCCGGGCCATCAAGCTGACAAGCGGTTGATCGTCACCAAGGAGCCGATCGGTGTGGCTGCGGCGATCACCCCGTGGAATTTTCCGGCGGCGATGATCACCCGCAAGGCCGGGCCGGCCCTCGCTGCCGGCTGCGCCATGGTGCTCAAACCGGCGCCGCAGACGCCGTTCAGCGCCCTGGCGCTGGCCGTGCTGGCCGAGCGCGCCGGCATTCCGGCCGGCCTGTTCAGCGTGCTGCCGGCCGATGCCGAGCGCTCCCGCGAAGTGGGCGGTGAGCTGTGCGCCAACCCCATCGTGCGCAAGCTGTCGTTCACCGGCTCCACCGGTGTCGGCATCAAGCTGATGGAGCAGTGCGCGCCGACCCTGAAGAAGCTGTCTCTGGAACTGGGCGGTAATGCGCCATTCATCGTCTTCGACGATGCCGACCTGGACGCTGCGGTCGAGGGCGCCATGGTCGCCAAGTACCGCAACGCCGGGCAGACCTGCGTGTGCGCCAACCGTCTCTACGTGCAGGACGGCGTGTACGATGACTTCGCCGAGAAGCTCGCGGCGGCGGTGGCAAAACTCAAGGTCGGGTCGGGCACCGAGGCCGGCGTGACCACCGGCCCGCTGATCGACGCCAACGCCGTGGCCAAGGTGCAGAGCCATCTGGCCGATGCGCTGGAGAAGGGCGCCAGGGTGCTGCAGGGCGGTCAGGCGCTGGGCGGCAATTTCTTCGCACCCACCGTGCTGGCCGACGTGACCAGCGCCATGCGCGTGGCCCGCGAGGAGACCTTCGGCCCGCTGGCGCCGCTGTTCCGCTTCAGCGACGAAGCCGAAGTGGTGCGCCAGGCCAACGATACCGAGTTCGGCCTGGCCGGCTATTTCTACACCCGCGACCTGGCCCGCGCCTTCCGTGTCGGCGAGGCGCTGGAGTACGGCATGATCGGCATCAACACCGGGCTGATCTCCAATGAGGTGGCGCCGTTCGGCGGCATCAAGGCGTCCGGCCTGGGGCGTGAAGGCTCCAAGTACGGGTTGGACGAGTACCTGGAGATCAAGTACCTCTGCCTGGGTATCTGAGGCGCCGGTACAGGCTATGGGACGTGCTTTAGCCGCGACTGGCTGTGAAACTCGCCGCTAGGGCGCCCTCCACGTAGGACAGGTAGCCCGGGTCGAACGCTGCGACACGCGGGGTCGACCTGGGTATCGCTGCGCTCAACCGCAGGATACTGGCCGCCTTTCTCGGGAGTAGGCCAAGCTTTTATTTCTGGCACCGGAGAGAACGGTACGACCATCGGCCACGCTGGCAGCCATTCGCTCAGCGAGTACAATGCGCGCCACCGTGACCCAGCACTCAGAGGTGCGCCATGCAACCCTTCGCCATCGCCCCGTCGATCCTTTCCGCCGACTTCGCCCGCCTGGGTGAGGAAGTGGACAACGTACTCGCCGCCGGGGCGGACATCGTGCATTTCGATGTCATGGACAACCATTACGTGCCCAACCTGACCATCGGCCCGATGGTCTGCTCGGCGCTGCGCAAGTACGGCATCACTGCGCCCATCGACGCGCACCTGATGGTCAAGCCGGTGGATCGCATCATCGGTGACTTCATCGAGGCCGGCGCCTCGTACATCACCTTTCACCCGGAAGCCAGCGAGCACGTCGACCGCAGCTTGCAGTTGATCAAGGCCGGTGGCGCCAAGGCCGGCCTGGTATTCAACCCGGCCACCCCGCTGGACGTGCTCAAGTACGTGATGGACAAGGTCGACATGATCCTGCTGATGAGCGTCAACCCCGGCTTCGGCGGGCAGAAGTTCATCCCCGGCACCCTCGACAAGCTGCGTGAAGCCCGCGCGCTGATCGACGCCAGCGGTCGCGAGATCCGCCTGGAAATCGACGGCGGCGTGAACGTGCAGAACATCCGCGAGATCGCCGAAGCGGGCGCCGACACCTTCGTCGCCGGCTCGGCGATCTTCAACCAGCCGGACTACAAGGCGGTGATCGACGCCATGCGCGCCGAACTGGCCCAGGTGCGTAGATGAAACCGCTGCGCGCGCTGTGCGCCGGTGAGCTGCCGCGCCTGGTGATGTTCGATCTGGACGGCACCCTGGTCGACTCGGTACCGGACCTGGCCACGGCCGTCGACCGCATGCTGGTCGAACTGGGCCGCGAGCCTGCCGGTGTCGAGCGCGTGCGCCAGTGGGTCGGCAATGGCGCCCGTGTGCTGGTGCGCCGCGCCCTGGCCGGTGGCCTGGATCATTCTGCGGTGGGTGAGGCTGAAAGCGACGAGGCGCTGGCGCGCTTTCTCGATATCTATGCCGACTGCCACGAGCTGATCACCCTGTATCCGGGTGTGCACGAACTGCTCGAAGCCCTGAGTACCGCCGCCGTCGAACTGGCGGTGGTCACCAACAAGCCGGAGCGTTTCGTCGCGCCGCTGCTGGAGCAGGTCGGCCTCGGTGGTTATTTCCGCTGGATCATCGGCGGCGATACCCTGCCGCAGCAGAAGCCCGATCCGGCTGCCTTGCTGCAGGTGATGCGCCTGGCCGGGGTGACGGCCGCGCAATCGCTGTTCGTCGGCGATTCGCGCAGCGACGTACTCGCCGCTCGCGCCGCCGGTGTGCCCTGCGTGGCGGTCAGCTACGGCTATAACCACGGTCGACCGATCGCCGAAGAAGAGCCGCAGTTGGTGGTCGATAGCATGGCCGAGCTGCTGTAGCGGCAATCGGTTGCTTGCGTCGAGCGGCTGCGCTACCTTGGCCGCTCGTTGTTTCCCCCTCTTCGAGATGCTCCCGTGGCGGTCACCTGCAAACTCTGGATGAAAGTCATCAAGGCCCTGGCCCGTTGGCGCTGGCGCGCCTGACATTCCCTGCCGCTGCGCGCGGCCCGTTTGCACCCGACCGATTTCTCATGCCACGAGGCTGATCATGATCCACGAAGAATTCCTGCGTTTAGCCGCCGAAGGCTACAACCGCATTCCGCTCGCCTGCGAAACCATCGCCGACTTCGACACCCCGCTGTCGATCTACCTGAAGCTCGCCGACGCGCCCAACTCCTACCTGCTCGAATCGGTGCAGGGCGGTGAGAAATGGGGCCGGTACTCGATCATTGGCCTGCCGGCGCGCACCGTGCTGCGCGTGCACGGTCACGAGGTGGTGATCACCACCGACGGCGTCGAAGTCGAGCGTCACCAATGTGCCGACCCGCTGGCCTTCGTCGAGGATTTCAAGGCCCGTTACCGGGTGCCGAGCATCGCCGGCTTGCCGCGCTTCAATGGCGGCCTGGTCGGTTACTTCGCCTATGACAGCGTGCGTTACGTCGAGCCCAAGCTGGCCGCCGGGGTGAACCCCGACGCGCTGGGCACCCCGGACATCCTGCTCAACGTCTCCGATGCCGTGGTGGTGTTCGATAACCTGGCCGGCAAGATGCACGCCATCGTCCTGGCCGACCCCGCCGAAGCCGATGCGTTCGCCCGTGGCCAGCAGCAGTTGCAGGACATCCTGCACAAGCTGCGTCAGCCGTTCACGCCGCGCCTGGGCGTGGATCTGAACAAGCCGGCGGGTGCGGAGCCGGCGTTCCGTTCCAGCTTCAGCCGCGAGGATTACGAGCGCTCGGTGGATGCCATCAAGGATTACATCCTGGCCGGCGACTGCATGCAGGTGGTGATTTCCCAGCGCATGTCAATCCCTTTCAAGGCCGCGCCGATTGACCTGTACCGCGCGCTGCGCTGCATCAACCCGACGCCGTACATGTACTTCTTCAACTTCGGCGATTTCCACGTGGTCGGCTCGTCGCCGGAAGTGCTAGTGCGTGTCGAGGACAACCTGGTCACCGTGCGGCCCATAGCCGGCACCCGCCCCCGTGGCGCCACCGAGGAGCAGGACCTGGCGCTGGAACAGGATCTGCTGGCCGATGCCAAGGAAGTCGCCGAGCACCTGATGCTCATCGATCTGGGCCGCAACGACACCGGCCGCGTCTCGGAAATCGGCTCGGTGAAGCTGACCGAGAAGATGGTCATCGAGCGTTATTCCAACGTCATGCACATCGTCTCCAACGTCACTGGTGAGCTGAAGCAAGGGCTGACCTCGATGGACGCCCTGCGCGCCATCCTGCCGGCCGGCACCCTGTCCGGCGCGCCGAAGATTCGCGCCATGGAAATCATCGACGAGCTGGAACCGGTCAAGCGCGGCGTTTACGGTGGCGCGGTCGGTTACTACGCTTGGAACGGCAACATGGACACCGCCATCGCCATCCGCACCGCAGTGATCAAGGACGGCGAGTTGCACGTCCAGGCCGGTGCCGGCATCGTTGCCGACTCGGTGCCTGCACTGGAATGGGAAGAAACCCTCAACAAGCGCCGCGCGATGTTCAAGGCCGTGGCCTTGGCGGAGCAGGGCTCGCTCTGATCCGAGCGAAAAACAAGAAGGGCAGCCTAGGCTGCCCTTCTTGTTTTCGACTTCCTCAGTATCGCTGCGCTCAGCGCCAGGCTACTTCGGACGCAGTTCGTAGGGCGGACTCAGGAGCGAAGCGAACAGTCCGCCAAACCATGCCGATCCTGGCAAAAGGGCAACGGCGTACTGCTTCGCGAGTACGCCCTACCGCGCTACATCCTGTGGAAGCGCGCCATGCGCGCGAAATCACGGGCATGGCCCGTTCCCACGGGTGTAGCCTGGGTGGAGCGTAGCGATACCCGGGGCCGATCTCAGCCTTCGAGTTTGGCCAGCGCCGCGCCGGCGTCCAGATAGGCGCCGGCCTGTTCACGGATACGCAGGGTGCCATCCGCCGGGGCGGTGACCTGGGTTTCCATCTTCATGGCTTCCATCACCGCAATCACCTCACCGGCTTTGACCTGGGCGCCGTCCTCGACCAGCCAGGCGTGCAGGTTGCCGGAGATCGGCGCGCTGACCAGGCCTTCTCCGGCAGCCGGCGCAGCGGCTTGAGGCGTTGGCTGAGTGTTACCGTCCAATGGCGCCAGACCTTGCAGCAGGGCGCTCGGCAGGCCCAGTTCGTGGCGCTTGCCGTCGATCTCGATGAAGGTGCGTAGCACCGCCTCGCCGGCCACCGGCAAGGTACGCGGTGCCAGGGTGATCTGCTCGGCGAAGTCGGTTTCGATCCAGCGCGTGTGTACGGCGAAGTGCCCGCCGGTGAAATCGTCGTGATCCATCACCGCGCGGTGGAAGGGCAGCACCGAGGCGATGCCGTCGATCTGGAACTCGGCCAGGGCGCGGCGCGCGCGGGCGATGGCCTGCTCGCGGGTGGCGCCGGTGACGATCAGCTTGGCCATCATCGAGTCGAATGTGCCAGGCACGCTGGAGCCGCTTTCCACGCCACTGTCCAGGCGCACGCCCGGGCCGCTCGGGGAGCGGAATTCGCTGATCTTGCCCGGGGTGGGCAGAAAGCCCTTGCCGGCATCCTCGGCGTTGATGCGGAATTCGAAGCTGTGGCCGCGCGGAGTCGGCGTTTCAGTGAACGACAGTGGCAGGCCGTCGGCGACGCGCAGCTGTTCGATCACCAGGTCGACGCCCGCGGTTTCCTCGGTTACCGGATGCTCGACCTGCAGGCGGGTGTTCACTTCCAGGAACGACAGGGTGCCGTCGGCGCTGAGCAGGTATTCCACGGTGCCGGCGCCAACGTAGCCGGCCTTGGCGCAGATATCGTGGGCGGACTGATGAATGCGTTGGCGCTGCTCATCGGTGATGAAAGGTGCTGGCGCTTCCTCCACCAGCTTTTGGTTGCGGCGTTGCAGCGAGCAGTCGCGGGTGCCGATCACCACCACGTTGCCTTGGCTATCGGCGATCACCTGGGCTTCGATATGGCGCGGGCGGTCGAGGAACTGCTCGACGAAGCACTCGCCGCGGCCGAAGGCGGCCTCGGCTTCACGCACCGCCGAGGCATACAGCTCGGCCACTTCGTCCATGCGCCAGGCGACCTTCATGCCGCGCCCACCGCCGCCGAACGCGGCCTTGATGGCGATCGGTAGGCCGTGCTGCTCGGCGAAGGCCAGCACTTCGGCGGCGCTCTGCACCGGGCCGGGGGTGCCGGCAACCAGGGGCGCGCCGACCTGCTGGGCGAGTTTGCGTGCCTCGACTTTGTCGCCGAGCACGTCGATGGTTTCCGGGTTCGGGCCGATCCAGATCAGCCCGGCGTCTTGCACGGCACGAGCGAAGTCGGCGCGCTCGGAGAGAAAACCGTAGCCGGGGTGCACGGCATCGGCGCCTGCGCGCTTGGCGATGGCCAGCAGCTTGCCGATGTTCAGGTAGGTGTCGGCCGGGCGCTCGCCGTCCAGCCCATAGGCTTCGTCGGCGTGGCGCACGTGCAGGGCATCGATATCGGCATTGGCGTACACGGCCACGGAGGCCACGCCGTGGTCGCGGCAGGCGCGGGCGATGCGCACTGCGATTTCACCGCGGTTGGCGATCAGGACTTTTTTCATGGTTGGTTCTTCGCATCGGCAGTGAGAAGGGAGGCGTCGGGCTCGAGCTCGACGAACACCTCGATCGGGTTGAAGCGGATCTGCGCGTTGATGGGGATTTGCCCGGCCAGATCCAGGTGGTGGCTGGCCACGGCGGCGATCACCGGATAGCCGCCGGTCAGCGGATGGTCGGCGAGGAACAGCACCGGCTGGCCGCTGGCGGGCACCTGGATGGCGCCCAGTGAGGTGCCTTCGCTGGGCAACTCGGCAGGGTTGCAGCGCTCCAGCGGTACCTCGCCCTCGAGACGAATACCGACCCGGTTGGATTGCGGCGTGACGCGCCACAGCTGGCTGCTCAGGCGCTCGATAGCCGCCGGGGTGAACCAGTCGCTGCGCGGGCCCATGACCACGTCCAGGGTGATGATGTCCTTGGCGGTGGGCAGCTCGAAAGCCGGGCCTTCACTCGTCGATACGCTGCAACCGGCGCTGATCGTATCGAAACCCAGCCGGTCGCCGGCCTTGAGCGGCGGCGGGCCGACCTGGGCCAGGCTGTCGTAGGACAAACTGCCCAGCACCGGCGCCACCTGAAAGCCGCCGCGAATCGCCAAGTAACTGCGCAGCCCGGCCTGGGGCGCGCCGAGGCTGACGCGGTCGCCGTCATCCAGTTCGATGGGCTGGTAATTGCCGGGTTGCCACTGCAGGCCGCTGACGGTGGTTACGGTGATGGGCGTCTGCGCCCCGCTGACGGCGATGAGCGTGCGGCCGTGGCAGACGAAGCTCAGGCCGCCGAGCACCACTTCCAGGCAGGCACAGGCTGAGTCGTTGCCCACTGCGCGGTTGGCGGCGCGCAGGGCACCGCGATCCAGCGCGCCGGACATCGACACGCCCTGGTCGGTATGGCCGGCGCGACCGAGGTCCTGCAGCACCGTTTGCAGGCCGGGGCTGAGGATTTCCAGATAAGCGCCGGTTGGCGTTTCACCGGCAGTTGGCTGCTCGTGCGTTGGCAAACCACCAGCCGGCAGTGGGCCGGCATCCTGGAAGCGCACCTTGTAGCCGGGGCGCAGCAGGGCCGGCTCGTCGCGGCCCAAATCCCACATCTGTAGCGGCGTGACGCCGATGATCTGCCAGCCACCGGGGCTGGCCTTGGGGTAGATACCGCTGAAATTGCCGGCCAGGGCCACGGCACCGGCTGGAATGCGCGTGCGCGGCGTCTGCCGGCGCGGCACCTGGAAGTCGGCGCCGCCGGCCAGGTAGCCGAAGCCGGGGGCGAAGCCGCAGAAGGCCACTTCGTAATCGGCGCTGGTGTGGCGGCGCACCACTTCTTCACGGCTGATGCCGAGCAGCCCGGCGACCTCGTCGAGGTCCTCGCCGTTGTAGTGCACAGGAATTTCCACGCGGCGGCTCTCGCGGGCGCTGCGCCGGCTCAGGTCGCGGCGGGCGAGATCGTCGATCAACGCCTGGCGGTCGACGGCGCTGGGCCGATACTGGATCAGCAGGGTACGGGCCGCCGGGACGATTTCCTCGACCCCGGCGATAGGCTCGGCCTGCAGCGCGTCGAACAGCGCCAGGGTCTCGTCGAGATCCTGCAGTTCGACGAGCAGCGTATCGAGGTTGGCTGGGAGAAAACGCACGGGCTTGTCCTATACGTGGTACGTGCTGTCAGGCACGTCGGTGATGAACATATGGCCTGGCGAATGGGTGATCGCGAACGGCACGCCGGAGGCCATGACTGCCGCCTGGGGCGTCACGCCGCAGGCCCAGAACACCGGTACTTCGCCGGGCTCGATGCGCACCGCGTCGCCGAAATCCGGCGCCTGCAGATCGGCGATGCCCAGGCGTTGCGGCTCGCCGATATGCACCGGAGCGCCATGTACCGAGGGATAGCGCCCGGAAATGCCGGCTGCCTCGGCGACGCGATCCGCCGGGATCGGCCGCATCGACACCACCATCTCGCCATGCAGGCGCCCAGCCGGGCGGCAGGCGCGGTTGGTGCGGTACATCGGTACGTTGCAGCCGTCGGCAATGTGCCGCACTTCGATGCCGGCTTCCTGCAGGCCGGTCTCGAAGGTGAAGCTGCAGCCGATCAGGAAGGTCACCATGTCGGTGTGTTCCGCCCAGGCGGCGGTGGCGTCGCTGACTTCCTCGGCTAGCTTGCCCTCACGCCAGATGCGGTACAGCGGCAGGTCGGTGCGCAGGTCGGCGCCCTCGGCCAGTACCGTGTGCGGGCTGCCGGCGTCGCTCACGTCGAGCACCGGGCAGGCCTTGGGGTTGCGCTGGGCGTAGAGCAGAAAGTCATAGGCCCAGTCGCGGGGCAGGGCGATAAGGTTGGCCTGGGTCATGCCCGGCGCGATACCGGCCGTAGGCGCGACGCGGCCGTTGCGGTACTCGGCGCGGGCCTGGCGGGCGGCGGCAATGGCGGCCAGCTGGGCGCGTTGGATGGCGTTCATCGGGCGGCTCCGGCGAAAGCTTGCAGGGATACGCCGGACTGCTCCAGCAACTGACGCACCTCGCGGGCCATCTGGATGGCGCCGGGGCTGTCGCCGTGCACGCAGATGGAGTCGGCTTCGATACAGGTGACGCTGCCGTCGATGGCTTCGACCTCGCCGGTCTGTACCAGGCGCAGCATGCGCTGGGCCACCTGTTCGGCGTCGTGCAGCACGGCGCCCACTTCGCGGCGCGACACCAGGGTGCCTTGCGGCGTGTAGGCGCGGTCGGCGAAGGCTTCGGCGATGCAGGTCAGGCCTTCGCGGCGGGCCAGCTCGATGAGCGGCGAACCAGCCAGGGCGACCATCACCAGGCGTGCATCCACGGCGCGAATCGCCTCGATCACCGCCAGGGCCTGGCGCGTGTCGTGGGCGATGGTGTTGTAGAGCGCGCCGTGGGGCTTCACGTAGCGCACCGTGGTGCCGGCGGCAGTGGCCAGGGCCTGCAGGGCGCCGATCTGGTAGATCACGTCGGCGGTCAGCTCGTCGCTGGCGATATCCATATTGCGGCGGCCAAAGCCGACCAGGTCCGGGTAGGCGACATGGGCGCCGATGGTCACGCCCTTGGCCGCAGCGGCCTTGAGGGTACGCAGGATGCCGGCCGGGTCGCCAGCGTGGAAACCGCAGGCGACGTTGGCGCTGGTGACGATGTCGAGCATCGCGGCATCGTCGCCCATGGACCATTGGCCGAAGCTCTCGCCCAGGTCGCTGTTGAGGTCGATGGAAGGCATGTCGTTCTCTCCTTACAGGTTCACGAAGGCCAGGATCGGGCCGACCGATTTGGCCGCCATGTACCAGGTCAGCAGGCAGGTCAGGGCGCCGAGGGCCAGCAGCCAGCGTGGGTAGTGGTAGCCCCCCATCAGGTCGCTGCGGCGCCAGCCCACGTAAACGAAAATGCTCAGGCCGATGGGAAGGATCAGGCCGTTGAAACCGCCGGCGAACAGCAGCAGCGCTGCCGGTGCGGTGCCCAGTGCGACATAGATGGCCAGGGACACGGCGATGAACGCCACGGTGGCGATGTTGCGGCCGCGCTCGCTGATGCCGGGCATGAAGGCGGTGATGAACGACATCGAGGTATAGGCGGCGCCGATCACGCTGGTGATGGCAGCGGCCCAGAGCACCAGGCCGAAGGTGCGCAGACCCAGCTCGCCTGCGGCGGCCTGGAACGCCTGGGCGGCCGGGTTGGCGCCTTTACCGGAGATGTCGATGACCACACCGCTGGCCGCCACACCGAGAATGGCCAGGAACAGTACGTATCGCATCAGACCGGTTACCGCGATGCCGCTCAGCGCCGCCTTGGTGACTTCCTTGATGTGCTCTTCGCCGACCAGGCCGCGATCTAGCAGGCGATGAGCGCCGGCGTAGGTGATGTAGCCGCCGACGGTGCCGCCGACGATGGTGGTGATGATCGCGAAGTTGATCTCGTCCGGCCACACGGTCTGGCGCAGCGCGTCGCCCAGAGGCGGGTTGGAGGCGATGGCGACGAACAGGGTAAGCAGGATCATCAGCACGCCCAGCACCACGATCAGCCGGTCGACGGCGAGGCCCGCGCGCTTGGAGAGGAAAATGCCGATGGCCACCAGGGCGCTGAGTGCGCCGCCCCATTTCGGATCGAGGCCCATCAGGGCGTTCAGGCCCAGGCCAGCGCCGGCGATGTTGCCGACGTTGAATACCAGCCCACCGAAGATCACCAGCACCGCCAGCAGATAACCGCTGCCGGGAATTGCCGCGTTGGCGATGTCCGATGCGCGCATGCGGGTCAGGGTGACGATGCGCCAGACGTTCAACTGCACCACGAAGTCGATCAGGATCGACGCCAGGATGCCGAACGCGAAAGCCGCGCCCATGGTGGCCGTGAAGGTGGCGGTCTGGGTGATGAAGCCAGGGCCGATGGCCGAGGTGGCCATCAGGAAGATGGCCGCGATCAGCGATGAGCGGCGTGAGCGGGCGAAGTCGCCGGTGGTCTGGGCCTGCATGGAACACTCCTGGGACGGGGTAACGGTTGCAGGTGTGTAAGGCAATCAACATGCCACATGGTAATGAAAGTATTCGATCTGTTGATTCTAGGCGCTTTTATTGTTCAACAATATTATTTGCATTGATGATTTATTTGCACTGTTTTGTTACCTCGATACCCAGCGGTGTTTCACCATGGTGCGCGCGGTGACAGCCTGGCCACTTGCCTCGAGCGTGCCGCTCGGTGACCATCGTTGCATTCGGCTCTGTGCAGAGCCCAGCCCTGGCCTGGTGGATCGATGATGAACAACGACGTATCTGACAACCCGCGCACCCTCGGCGAGACCGTGACCGCGGAAATTCGCCGCAAGTTGGTCGAGGGCGAACTGGTGCCGGGGCAGCGGCTGTCCGAGGCGGCGCTCAGCGAAAGCCTGGATATCTCACGCAATACCCTGCGCGAAGCCTTCCGCGTGCTGACCCAGGAAGGCCTGCTCAAGCACGAACCCAATCGCGGCGTGTTCGTGTCCGTGCCGGATATGGCCTCGATCATCGAGATATACCGGGCGCGGCGTTTCGTCGAATGCCAGGCGCTGGCCCAGGCCTATCCCAAGCATCCGGCGGTCAAGCGCATGCGCGAGGCAGTGAACGCGGCGCAGCGCAGCGCCAAAGAGCTCGACTGGGGCGCTGTGGGCACGGCCAACATGGCCTTTCACGCGGCCATTGTCGAACTGGCCGACAGCCAGCGGCTGAATACCTTCTACCGGCATCTGTCCGCCGAGCTGCGTCTGGTGTTCGGGCTGCTCAATGACGCCGAATTTCTGCACGCGCCCTATATCGACATGAACGCGGCGATTCTCGAACACCTCGAAGCCTGCCGCCCGCACGACGCCGCCAAGGCGCTGGACGCCTACCTGGTGCAGTCCGAGCGCACCATCCTGGCCGCTTACGCGCGGCGCGGCTCCTGAGCCCGCTCCAGCGAATAACCGCCCTGGCTTTCGGCGCACAGGCTGCCTTCGCCACTGGCATCGGCGGCTTTGGCGCAGCTGTCGATATAGGCGGCCAGATGGTGCAGCTCGATGAACTTGGGCGCCTTGGCGCTGCTGTCCAGGGTGGTGATGGGCAGGTTCAGGCGGCCGGTGGCGATGGCGCGGATGAAGTTGTCGGCGCTCAGGTGACGGAAATACACCGTGCGTACGCGGTCGATGGGCACCAGCACGTCGCCGTGGGTGCGGAATAGAAGCTCCAGCGTCTGGAGCGGCAGGTGCGGCTCAGGCTGAGTGTTCATGGTCGGGCTCGGTATGGGTCAGTTCTCGCTCGGGTTCATTGGCGCGCCGCTACTCTTCAGTGAAACGCGAGGATTTGAGGATGCCGCCCACTAGGTGAATCTTGGTGACGTTGTCCTGGTGGATATGGATGGGCGGGTGGTTCTGGTTGACGCTGTCGAAGCGGTACATGCCGTCGCGCAGGTAGATGTATTCCTTGATCATCGCCTGGCCGTCCAGGGTACGGACCATTACCTCGTCACCGGCGTGGAACGGCTTGTTCGGCTCGATCAGCACGTATTCGCCGTTCTTGATCCGCGGGTGCATGCTGTCGCCGTTCACCCGTAGCCCGTAGGCATTGGGGTCGTCGCTGTGAATGCGCAGGTAGCCGTCGCCATGGCCGACGGGAAAGTCGATCTCCTCGAAATAACCCTGAGTACCCAGCTGCGCATGCCCCACCACCGGCACCGCACCGCCGCGGGCGTGGCCGACGGACAGGGTGTCGGCAGGTGGTGCTTCCGGCAGATCATCGGTGCCGGCCAGCTCGGCGAGGCTGACGCCGAGCGCCGGTGCCAGCAGCAGCAAATCGGATAGAGCGGGCTCGCGCAGGTCGCTTTCGTAATTGCCGATGCGCGACTGGGATGACCAGCCACAGGTTTCGGCCAGCGACTGCTGACTCAGGCCCTTGCTCTTGCGCAGGCGTTTGATGCGTTGCCCTAGGGTCTCCATTGTTCCACTCCGCTAATCACGATGTGAAATATTTATAGCGCAGTTTGTCGCTTGAATGAATCACGTATCGTGATTATTTTTTAAATGACGATGATCGGTAGGTGGCGCTGTGCGACCTGCCGAATGGGTTCATGGCATAGCCATCGGCGATGGCAGGAGGTAGATGATGATCGGCTATATAGACGAGGCGCTACAGCGCTGGGGCGAGGCACGGCAAGATGGTGAGGCGCAAGGTGGCTCGAACATGGGCACCAGCGTCATCGCGTCGTTGATGGCATCACAAGGTGTGCTTAATCGTGCCGCCCGCGGCAGCCGCGTGTTGATGGACAGAACGACGGAGATCGACTGGATCGTCAGCAAGCACCTGTCCCCGCAGCAGCGGCAGGTCGTCGTCGAGCAGTACTGCGGCGCCGAGCCCCAGCGTGAGAAATGGACGGCCTGCGGATGCAGCCGGGCGCAGTTCTATCGGCGACTGGGACAGGCCCACCGGGCCATCGAATCACAGCTTCTGAAGCGCGCCGCCTGAGACCATGTCATAGGCCGTTATAAGGCAAAAGCTGACATTGATGCAGTACCTGTGGGAGCGGGCCATGCCCGCGATTTTTTGCGCGCATGGCGCGCTCCCACAGTAGATCAGCGAACGTCCGTTCCCGCCATTTAGCTGCCAAAAAGACGAACCTGGGCTGAAGGACATGAACAGGTTCTTGGTGCGCTTTTCATTTCTGCCGGCGGCAATTCACGCCGTTCGGCCTGTTTCCCTCCCTGTAAACGCCGCCCTCGAGAGCCCCGCGTCGGGCGCTCTCGCGTGTGTGCCGCTCTAGCCGGCAGTCTGAAACGGGTGCGTGTCCGTTTTTTTCCGGTGTGTCGGCGCTGATTACCGGCGTGCCCTTGAGACGGTGAGAATCGCGGGTTATACATTCATCACCGTCACAGAGGTGGGCGAGCAGTCAGCCAGCCTCGTGACTCAATCCTTGGCAACCCATGCGCCGCGCGGCGCGCTGCAACACCCGACCTTCCTTTAACAGAGCCCCGCCACGTGCGGGGCTCTGGCGTTTCAGGGGGCGGCATAACCTCATGTCGTCGGGGCCATCGGCCTCGGGGAGTACGATAACAATGACTGAATTCAGCAGCGCCGTGCTGTTCGGCGTGCTCGGCGAGCATCTCGCCGCGCTGATCGCTCCAATCAATGGCGAGGCTGCACTCGGCGCCTTGTGCGGGGCCCTGGTGTATTTCACCACTACGCAGAACCTGCCCATGTGGAACCGGTTGGCGTTTTTCCTGACGTCGGCCGTGATGGGGTACCTGTGTGCCCCGGCCATCACCGACTTCCAGTTGCACGGCATCCACCCCTTCGCCTATCCGGGGCCTGCCGGTTTCGCCGGCGCCGGCTTGGTGGTGACGCTGATGCTGGCCGCCATTCGTCGTCGCGGCGGCAGCCTGAGCGACAAGCCGCCAGGCGATCGGGATGCCTGACCCGACGCGGCGACTGACAACAACTGCTATCTGAATCCGTACGGCGGCGCACTCCGCCGCCGTACTCACCCTGGCCCGCCACCGTGCGGGCTTTTTCATGTCTGGAGGAAACACCATGGCTATCAAAACCTTTGACCAAATGGCCGCCGCCGGCGAATTCCCGCTGATCGGCTTCAACGCGGCGGGCCTCGGCAATAACCCCTACGTCGATCCCATTGCTACGGCGAAGCTGGACACCCACTACTTCACCGTTGCCCCGCGCGGCCATCAGCCGGACTACATCAAGTCCTATGCCGGAAGCATCGGCGGCAAGCCCTTCGCCGTACGGCTGCCGTTCGCCGGAGAGCGCATTGTCATTCTCGACGGTGCTGGCGGCTTCACCTTGCGCCAAAGCTACGTGGAGGAAATCCGCAAGGCGATCCGGCATATCCATAGCTGGGGCGGCTTTTCGCTGCTCGACATGCACAACTACTGCCGCTGGTACGTGCGTGCCAGCGGGCCTGTCAGTGGTCGTGTGGTGCAGGCGTGGAACGGCGGCTACGCCCTGTGGACGGCCATCGGCGCGCCCGATTGCCCGGTCAACTACACCCTGCTGGCGCGTATCTGGGCGGCCATCGCCCGGGAGTTTCGCGATGAGCCCGGCGTGTTCGGCTACGGCCTGATGAACGAGCCACACAACATGGGCAGCGTGCCTGATGGCGGCGTCAACGTCGAAACCCTGTGGACCAACAACGTGCAGCGGCTGATCACCGCGGTACGCGAGGTCGATCCGCGACACTTCATCACCGTGGCCGGTAATTCGTTCGCCTCGGCCCTGTACTGGCCGCGTAGTTCGGACGCGCTCAAGAACCTGCAGGACCCTGGAGGCCGATTGCTCTATGAAGCGCACCAGTACCCCGATAAAGAGGGGCAGGGCGGTGGCAAGTGGAATCAGGCTACCGAGTCGATCGCCTACCGCGAGCGCGTGGCCGACTGGTATCCCTTCATCGACTGGCTCAAGGCCAACGGCAAGCGCGGTATCGCCGGCGAGTTCGGCGGGCCCGATCATTTGCCCGGCATGCGCACCTACTTCACCGAGCTGCACAAGTATTTCGATGCCAACCACGTCCTGCGCTTCCAGTGGCTGGCCGGCCCCGGCGATGACGATGACGACCCGAACGGCATGGACCGCAACGACGGCACGCTCAAACCCAACACGCGCTCGTTGATGGCCCGCATCGGCAATACCACCACGGCCTACGGCCCACGTTGATCCACCTCGGTGACCCGCTCTGGCGGGTCACCGGCTTTTGATATCCGGAGACTTCCCATGGCCCGACTTACTGCCACCCAGGCGGGTGGCCAAAACGTACTAGCCTTTCTCGACATGCTCGCCTGGAGCGAAGGCACCTCGACCGTTGCCGAAAGCGACGACGGTTACAACGTGCTGGTGGGCGGCGACCTGTTCGACGACTACAGCGCACACCCGCGCCAGCTCATCGACTTGCCGCGTTACGACATCCAGTCCACGGCGGCCGGCCGCTACCAGTTCCTGGCCCGCACCTGGGACGCCATCGTCGAACTCTACAAGTTTCGCGGTCGCTTCACGCCCGAGGCCCAGGACCTGGCCGCGGTGAAGTTGCTCGAAGAGTGCGGCGCGCTCGCAGCCATTCAGGCCGGCCAGGTGGCCGAGGCGATCAGTGCGGCAGCGCCCATCTGGGCCAGCCTGCCGGGCGCCGGCTACGGCCAGCGCGAACACGATCTTGCAGCACTATTGCGCATCTATCGGCAGGAGCTGGCCTCCCAGTCGCGTGACCGGGATGACCTGCTCGCCATGTTCATTGCCTGCGGCGGGCAGGTGACAGCATGAGCCTGCTCACATTGATTCCCGCACGCTATCGATGGCTGATCGGCGGCGCCTTGGCTCTCGCGCTGCAGCTCGGTGCCATCAGCCTCGGCTGGGTGGTGCAAGGCTGGCGCCTGGGGCAGGCACTGGCCGCGCGCGACCAGTCCCACGCCGAGGCCATGGCGCGTCTGTACGACGCAGCCGCTCGTGAAACCCAGAGCGCCCAGAACAAGCGCCTGGCCCTCGAGCAGCAACTGCAGGCGTTTTCGCAAACCCAATACAGGAGGCTCACCGATGCTGAACAACAGGCTGCGCGTCTGCGCGATCGTCTTGCCACTGCTGAGCTACGGCTGTCAGTCCTTACCGCCGAGCCCGCAGCTGCCGATGCCGGTCACCACGACCAACTGCCCACCACCGCCAGTGCCGGACGCCTGGTGGATGGCACCCGACGAGCCGACATTGACCGAGCAGCTGCTCAACGAATTGTCGCCATCACCGCACGCGGCGACCGCGCCATCATCGCCCTAGGTATGTGCCAGAACTATGTGCGGACTCTAGGCGAAACGCTCTAGCTCAAGGTGTGCGGCGTTGACAGTGGCAATCCTGTGCCGGAGAGTGCCCGCTCTCCGGCTCACTGACGCTGCCAGCGCATCACCTGTTCCAGGTGGCCGGTGTGCGGATCATTCTGCTCGGCCACCACGGCGAAGCCGCAGGTCTGGTAGAAGGCGCACGCCCGGGTGTTGGCGCTGTACACGCTGAGCTCCAGCAGGTCGCGGCGGCGCTTGGCCTCGTCGAGCAGGTGTTTGCCGAGCCCGCGCCCCTGAGCGCCCGGCGCGATGAATAGCGTGGCCAGGCGGTGTTCATGCAGCGACGCGAAGCCAAGGATTTGGCCGGCCTCTTCGAGTACCAGAGTTTCGGCCTGGGGCAGATAAATCTCGCCCATGGCGGTCAGTTGGTCGCGCCAGAACGACTCATCGATAAAGGCATGGGCCTGGATCGAGGCGCTCAGCCAGATATCGAGCACGGCGTTGGCGTCGTTGGCGTGATAGGGGCGAATCATGATGAATTCCTTTTGGGGAGGATGTTGATCCATGGCGGTACGGTTACATGTATTCGGCGCCTCCGGTGCCGGCACCACCAGCCTGGCGGCGGCACTGGCCGAGCGCTGTGGCTGGTTGCACCTGGATACCGACAACTTCTACTGGCTGCCGAGCGAGCCACCTTATCGCTTCAAACGCGAACCGCAACAGCGCGTAGAGCAGATCCGCGCGAGTGCTGCGCAGGCGAACGACTGGATCCTCAGCGGTTCGCTGTGCAGCTGGGGCGAGACGCTGGTGCCGCTGTTCACCCATGCCGTGTTCCTGCAGCTGGATGACGCCGAACGCATGCAGCGATTAGCGGCTCGCGAACGGCAGCGTTACGGCGAGCGGGTTCTGCCAGGCGGCGACATGCATGCCCAGAGCCTGGCCTTTCTGGAGTGGGCTGCCGGCTACCAGCATGGCGATCTGCAGACCCGCAGCCTGCGCATGCACGAGGCGTGGATCGCCGGGCAACTGCGCTGCCCGCTGCTGCGCCTGGACAGCACCTGCGAGTCGCCCGAGCAACTTGCTGGGCAGGTGATCGACTGGTTGGACGCGCCCACCTGAGGCCGGCCAGTGAACCTGGGCGGCTCAGCTGTCATTAACTCGTGTCTGCCAGGGCGTTGTGCCAGTTGCACGCCATGGCTCAGCTGGGCTACTGTGCCGCAAGATAAACGCGAGACATCCTTCGTGAACGCCAGCAGTACCCTTCTGATGCGCCTCATCAAAGCCCACGCCCGTTGGCGTTGGCGCGCCTGATTTTATTCTCCGGCCCAGCCGGACGACTCTCTCTGCTCCACTCGAACCCTCAATAATATTCTCCAGGCCATAGGTGGTTTGTAAGGGAATAGGGGATCTCGAAACCGGAGTGATTGCTCAAGAGCAGTTCATCAAAGGGTTAAGCCAACATGCTGCTGATGATCGACAACTACGATTCCTTTACCTACAACGTGGTGCAGTACCTGGGCGAGCTGGGTGCCGACGTGCACGTCATTCGCAATGACGAACTGACCATCGCCGAGATCGAGGCGCTCAAGCCCGAACGCATCGTCGTCTCACCCGGTCCGTGCACGCCGACCGAAGCGGGCGTGTCCATCGAAGCCATCCTGCATTTCGCCGGCAAGCTGCCGATCCTCGGCGTCTGTTTGGGCCACCAGAGCATCGGCCAGGCCTATGGCGGCGACGTGGTGCGCGCGCGCCAGGTGATGCACGGCAAGACCAGTCCGGTTTTCCATGAGAACAAAGGCGTGTTCGCCGGCCTGGCGATGCCGGTGACCGTGACCCGCTACCACTCGCTGGTGGTCAAGCGCGAGACCCTGCCGGACTGCCTCGAGATCACCGCCTGGACGCAACACGAAGACGGCGCCGTCGACGAGATCATGGGCCTGCGTCACAAAACCCTGAACGTCGAGGGCGTGCAGTTCCACCCCGAATCCATCCTGACCGAGCAGGGCCACGAACTTTTCGCCAACTTCCTCAAGCAGACCGGAGGCGTGCGCCCATGAACATCAAGGAAGCCCTCAACCGCATCGTCGCCCAGCTCGACCTGAGCACCGAGGAGATGCGCGACGTCATGCGTGAAATCATGACCGGCCAGTGCACCGATGCGCAGATCGGCGCGTTCCTGATGGGCATGCGCATGAAGAGCGAGACCATCGACGAGATCGTCGGCGCCGCCAGCGTGATGCGCGAACTGGCCTCGCCGGTTGAGATCGCGGCCGAGCGCCTGGTCGACACCTGCGGCACCGGTGGCGACGGTATGAACATCTTCAACGTTTCCACCGCGGCGGCCTTCGTCGTCGCGGCGGCGGGCGGCAAAGTGGCCAAGCACGGCAACCGCGCGGTGTCGGGCAAGAGCGGCAGCGCCGATGTGCTCGAAGCCGCTGGCATCTACCTGGGGCTCACGCCCGTGCAGGTGGCGCGCTGCGTCGAAACCGTTGGCGTCGGTTTCATGTTCGCGCCGTCCCACCATGGCGCCATGAAGCACGCCATCGGCCCGCGCCGCGAGCTGGGTCTGCGCACACTGTTCAACATGCTTGGCCCAATGACCAATCCGGCTGGCGCCAAGCATCAGGTGGTCGGCGTGTTCAGCCAGGCGCTGTGCCGGCCGATGGCCGAGGTGCTGCAGCGCCTGGGCAGCGAGCATGTGCTGGTGGTGCATGCCCAGGATGGCCTCGATGAGATCAGCCTGGCGGCGCCGACCTTCATCGCCGAACTGAAAAATGGCGTGGTCAGCGAGTACCGCATCCAGCCTGAAGACTTCGGCATCAGGAGCCAGAGCCTGATCGGCCTGACCGTCGAAGGCGCTGAGCAATCCCTGGAACTAATCCGCGACGCCCTGGGTCGCCGTAAGACCGATGCAGGCCAGAAGGCCGCCGAGATCATCGTGCTCAACGCCGGCGCCGCACTCTATGCAGCTGACCACGCCGACAGCTTGCGTGATGGCATGAGCCTGGCCCACGACGCGCTGCACACCGGCCTGGCCAGGGAGAAGATGGAGGAGCTGGTGTCCTTTACTGCCGTATTCAAACAGGAGAATGAAGGGTGAGCGTTCCTACCGTTCTGGAAAAGATCCTCGCTCGCAAGGCCGAGGAAGTGGCGGCGCGCCGCGCTGTTGTCAGCCTGGCCGAGGTCGAGCGTGAAGCGCGGGCTGCTGACCCGGTGCGCGGCTTTGCCAATGCGCTGATCGAAAAGGCCAAGAGCAAGCAGCCTGCGGTGATCGCCGAGATCAAGAAGGCGTCGCCGAGCAAAGGCGTGATTCGTGAGAACTTTGTGCCGGCGGAAATCGCTCGGAGCTATGAAGAGGGCGGCGCGACCTGCCTGTCGGTGCTCACCGATATCGACTTCTTTCAGGGTGCCGACCGCTACCTGCAGGAAGCGCGCAGCGCCTGCTCGCTGCCGGTGATCCGCAAGGATTTCATGATCGACCCTTACCAGATCGTCGAAGCCCGGGCGCTGGGCGCCGACTGCGTGCTACTGATCGTCTCGGCGCTGTCCGACGCGCAGATGGGCGAGCTGGCCGCTACCGCCAAGTCGTTCGATCTCGATGTGCTGGTCGAGGTGCATGACGGCGATGAGCTGGGGCGCGCGCTGAACGTGCTCGACACCCCGTTGGTCGGCGTCAACAACCGCAACCTGCACACCTTCGAAGTCAGCCTGGAAACCACCCTTGACCTGCTGCCGCGCATCCCTCGGGATCGCCTGGTGGTCACCGAGAGTGGCATCCTCAATCGCGCTGATGTCGAGCTGATGGAAATCAGCGAGGTGTATGCCTTCCTGGTCGGCGAGGCCTTCATGCGCGCCAACAACCCGGGTGCCGAGCTGGACCAACTGTTTTTTCCGGAGCGCAGGCGGCTGGTCAACAGCCCGAATGTGGACTGATACACAAACGGCGCCCGAGGGCGCCGTTGTTCTGTCTGCTGCTTATAAAGATAGACGCATCGACAGGTCCACCGCCTTGACGTCCTTGGTCAGCGTGCCGATGGAGATGTAATCCACCCCGGTCTCGGCGATACCGCGCAGGGTGCTGTCATTGATGCCGCCGGAGGCCTCCAGCTTGGCGCGGCCTGCGGTGATCGCCACCGCCTGGCGCATGTCATCGGTCGACAGTTCATCGAGCATGATGATATCGGCGCCGGCGGCGAGGGCTTGCTGCAGCTCATCCAGGCTTTCCACTTCCACCTCGACCGGCTTGCCCGGCGCGATACCGCGCGCAGCGGTTACCGCTGCTGCGATGCCGCCGCAGGCCGCGATATGGTTTTCCTTGATCAGGAAGGCATCGAACAAACCGATGCGGTGGTTGTGGCAGCCGCCTTGGGTGACCGCGTACTTCTGCGCCAGGCGCAAACCGGGCAGGGTCTTGCGGGTATCAAGCAGCTTCACGCCGGTGCCCTGCACCAGATTGGCGTAGTGCTGGCAGCGAGTGGCCACGGCTGACAGGGTCTGCAGGAAATTCAGCGCCGTGCGTTCGCCACTGAGCAGCGCCCGCGCCGGGCCTTCGAGGTGGAACAGCGCCTGGTTGGGCGTTACCTGCTGGCCGTCCTGCACCTGCCAGTGTACGGCGACGCGGGCATCGAGCTGGTGAAACACCTCATCGACCCAAGCTGTGCCGCAGATCACCGCGTCGTCACGGGTGATCACGGTAGCATTGGCCAGGCGCGACTCAGGAATCAGCTGGGCGGTGATGTCGCCGCTGCCGATATCCTCGCGCAGGCTGCGGCGGACATTGGCCTCGATTTCGGCACGAAGCTCGGTAAGCAGTAGGTTCGGCATGGCGCCTCCGATTGGCTGAGGCGGCGATTATAAAGGCTGCGGAGGGTGCTGTTACGTTCATCGGGTAAAAATGAACCCAGACCGTAACGGTCGGTCACATAGCCAGTCCGCCGGTACCCTGTCGGATTGGCTGTGATGCATTTCATATCTGCAAGAAATTGCCTTGGCATCTCCTGTAGCAATCCGATATGTTTTAATGCAGGAGTATTGACGTCATACCCTTGACGTTTGAAGGTGCTCGCATTCCTGTTCCAGTTTGCTTCGCCAGCGCTCTGCGCAGGAGATCCTGATGAAAACCGATGCCAACGTGGTGCATCTTAACAAGATGGTTCCCGACACGGCCCACCCCGCGGCTGCGAGGTTGCCTGCATCGCTCATTCAGGTTCGCGACCGTGCCGCCAATCAGCTCAAACAGGCACTGCAGGCGTTGTTCGATAACGCCGACGACACCCTTTTCGACATGGCGGATCGCGCCACCAGTAACGCCGAGCAAAATTCCTTTTTCGAAGCCATGCGTGACCTGCGCCTCAAGCGCAAGGGGATCGAACGTGGCTTCCTGCAGCGCGTCTTCGAATCATTCGCCGGTCTGAATCAGCATGTGGTTGTCGGCAAGGCGCCGACTCTGGATGCGGTGTCCTTCGATAGCCTGTCTCTAGTACAGAATGACGAGCTGGAAGAAACCGTCGCTCTGGATTCGATGATTGCCAAGGTGCTGAGCCGTGATCAGGTGGCGCTTACCCATCTGACCACGCGCTTGAACGCCATCGTCAGCAAGAAGCTCGACGACAAATCCAATCCCCTCGGTCCGGTTCTGCTCAGTGAGCTGTTCCTCGAGTCGTGCAGCGGCCTTGGCGTCGAGATCAAGGTCAAGCTGATCATTCTGAAGCTGTTCGAAAAGTACGTGCTTAGCGGCCTCGAACAGCTGTACAGCGATTCCAATGCCTTGCTGATCGAAGCCGGTGTGTTGCCGGAGCTCAAGGCCGTGCCGACGCGTCGCTCGCGTCCGGAGCGCAGTGATGCGCTGGAAGGCTTCCAGCGTTCTGGCGATATGGCCGATGACGAAGTCCGCGAGGTATTTGGTGCGCTGCAGGAATTGCTGTCGCAAACCCGCGAAGGTATCGCGCCACGTCGCCACGCGCCGGCCAATGCCATGCCGATTTCCACCAACGACCTGATGCGTCTGCTTTCCCACATGCAGCAGCGCGCGCCGATCCAGGCCCCTTTGGACGTCGACCTGCGCGCCCAGCTCGAGCACCTGCTGACCCGGGCCAGCGCCAAGAGTGGCCGCGTGCGCGTAGTCGGTGAAGTCGATGAAGACGTTATCAATCTGGTGTCGATGCTGTTCGAATTCATCCTGGATGACCGCAGTCTGCCGGATTCGCTGAAGGCGCTGATCGCCCGTTTGCAGATTCCGATGCTCAAGGTCGCAGTGCTCGACAAGACTTTTTTTAGTCGTGGCAGCCATCCGGCGCGTCGCCTGCTCAACGAGATCGCCACCGCGGCACTGGGCTGGGGCGACCACGACAGCAACCAGCGCGACAGCCTGTACCAGAAGATCGAGCAGGTCGTGCAGCGACTGCTCAATGATTTCACCGATGATCCGGCAATCTTCTCCGAGCTGCTGTCTGATTTCCTGGCCTTCACCGGCGACGAGCGCCGCCGTAGCGAGCTGCTCGAGCAGCGCACTCGCGACGCCGAAGAGGGCAGTGCGCGCGCCGAGATGGCCCGCCGCGAAGTGGAACAGGCGCTAAATGATCGCCTGCTCGGCAAGACCCTGCCCGAGGTGGTGGTGCGTCTGCTGCGCGAAGCCTGGAGCAAGGTCATGATGCTGACCTGCCTCAAGCACGGCACCGATTCCGAACAGTGGCAGAGCACCCTTGCCACCATGGACGACCTGATCTGGAGCGTGGAGCCCCACGAGAACCCGGAAGCTCGCCTGAGCCTGCTAGAACTGGTGCCCGGCTTGCTCAAGGCGCTGCGTGAAGGCATGGCCAGTGCCGCTTTCGATCCGTTCTCCACCAGCGAATTCTTTAGTCAGCTCGAAGCGCTTCACGTGCAGGCCTTCCAGCGCTTCAGGCGCGCGATCCCCGATGTCGAGCGCCCGGCACCCACTGAATCCGATGAGGTGCAGCGCTCGGCGCTATCCGCCGTGGGTATCGAGCTGCCATTGCTCGACCTGCAGCCGGAAGAAGAGAGCAGCATTTCGGCTATGGTCGAGATCGTCGAGGAAATCGTGCTCGAAGCGCCGGGGCAACCGCGCAGCGAGCCGCAGGACGAGCCTGTGCTGGCCGATGACGACGAGTCGTTGCGCTATGTCGATGCCCTGCGCGTCGGCAGTTGGGTCGAATTCCAGGAAGACGACGAGCACAAGCTGCGCTGCAAGCTGGCAGCCATCATCAAGCCGACCGGCAAGTACATCTTCGTCAACCGCACGGGCATGAAAGTGCTCGAGAAGACCCGCATGGGCCTGGCCGTGGAGTTCCGCCGCAACGCGGTCAGGCTACTCGATGATGCGCTGCTCTTCGACCGCGCCCTGGAGTCGGTGATTGGCAACCTGCGCCGCCTCAAGGGCGCCTGACACTCTCGATTCTTCTACTCGATACATTTCTCACGGCCCGTCAGGGCCGTGAGTCGTTATGGGCGACGCCGAATCCTGCGCCGCGCCACGACTTGCACCAGAAGCTGGTCAGCCCCTAGAGTGTGCGCAAACTCGGGGAGCACCTATGCGCAAGCGACTCGAAGACGGCTGGTATCAAGGGATTCAGCACTGTCCTTCGCCCAACTTCAACAAGCGTCCGCAGGACGAGATTTCCCTGCTGGTCATCCACAACATCAGTCTGCCGCCGGGCCAATTCGGCACCGGCCAGGTGCAGGCGTTCTTCACCAACTGTCTGCAGGCCGATGCTCACCCGTATTTCGCCGGCATCGCCAGCATGACGGTATCGGCGCATTTTCTGATCGAACGCGATGGCAGCATGTTGCAGTTCGTGTCCTGCCTGGATCGTGCCTGGCACGCCGGGGTGTCGTCCTTCGAGGGGCGCGAGAACTGCAACGATTTTTCCCTGGGCATCGAACTCGAAGGCACCGATCATTTACCGTTCACGGATGCGCAGTACGCTGCGCTAACGCAACTGACGCGCACGCTGCAGCAGGCCTACCCGGCCATCACATCGGCGCGCATCTGTGGGCATAGCGATATCGCCCCGGGCCGCAAGACCGACCCAGGCCCGGCATTCGACTGGGCGCGGCTGCGCGCGTCACTGATGACTGATAAGGAGGCATCATGAGTTTCCTGGTGTTGCTGCTGGTGCTGTGGGTGGAGAAGTTTTCCTCCTGGCGTCAGCGTATCCAGCAGGACGAGCCCTGGCTGCGCGCCTTGGCTCGCATGGAGCGTGGCGGCACCACCAGCGATTCGCCGTGGTTGGCCATCGCGCTGCTGGTCGGTGTGCCGCTGCTGATTCTGGCTGCGGTCCTGAAATTGCTGGCGCCGTTGGCTTACGGCTGGCTGCTGCTGCCGATCCATCTCCTGGTGGTGATCTACAGCCTGGGCCGTGGCGATCTGCTGGCCGCGCTCGGGCCGTTTCGCGACAGCTGGCGGCGCGGTGACGGCGAGGCGGCGTATCTGGTCGCTCAGCGTGATCTGGGGGTGCAGGCCGAAGGCGAGTCGACGCTGCTATCGAACGTGCAGACCTATCTAGTCTGGCAGGCCTATCAGAGCTTTTTCGCGGTGATCTTCTGGTACGTGCTGCTCGGCCCGCTCGCCGCGCTGGCTTATCGCCTGCTGGCGCTGATCGTCGAAAACGGCCAGTCCGAGGCGCTGCGTGAGCGCGCGGGGCAGCTGCGTCACGCCTTCGACTGGTTGCCGGTGCGGGTGTTGGCGGCGAGTTTCGCGCTGGTCGGGAATTTCATCGCGGTCAGCCGCGCCCTGCTGCATGAAGTGCTGAGCTGGGACATTTCGGCGGCGCAATTGGCAGCCGGTGCGGCACGTTCCGCTGCTGAAACGCCGGAGCCGACCCTCGGTGAAGCGGGAGTGAAGACGCTGGACAATCTGTGGCAGTTGCTGGTGCGTGCGGCCATCCTTTGGTATGCCGCTATCGCGCTGTGGACGCTGCTCTTCTAAATCCGCCAGCCGAACAGCTCGGCGGCGTTGCGGCTGCTGGCGGCGGCCAGTTCCTCAGGCTCTACCGCCAGTAGCGTGGCGAGCTCACGGCAGATCGCCGGCAGGTGAACCGGGCTGTTGCGGATATGCGGGTACATGGCCGGCGCCATGTCCGGTGAATCGGTCTCCAGTACCACGGCGTCGAGCGGCAGGCGCGGGATGACCTGGCGCAGGCGCTTGGCCTGGGGCCAGGTCGCTGCACCGCCCAATCCCAGCCTGAAACCCAGTTTCATATATTCCCGCGCTTCTTCGTAGCTGCCGGCAAAGGCATGGATGATGCCGGCACGCTTGAGCCTGAAGCGCTTCAGGGTGGCGATCACTTGGGCATGGGCGCGTCGCACATGCAGCAAAACTGGTAGCTCGAGGCGTTGTGCGAGTTCCAGTTGCGCCTCGAACAGCACCTGCTGATGTTCGCGGTCCAGCTCCGGCAAGTAGTAATCCAGGCCAAATTCGCCCACCGCGCAGAGCTTCTCATGACCTTGCCGCTCCAGCAGCCACTGCTCCAGTCGCTGTACATCTCCAGGCTGATGGCCTTCTAGATAAACCGGGTGCAGGCCGAAGGCCGCGTATAGTCCGTCGTGGGCCAGCACCTGATCCCACAGACGCTGCCAGTTGCCATGCTCGACGCCCAATATCATCAGTTTCTCGACGCCCAGAGCGCGCGCTTCGGCAAGCACTTGCTGGCGGTCTGCATCGAAGTCGGGGAAGTCGAGGTGGGTATGGGTGTCGATCAGCTGCATGGGCCCGCCGAGGGTCGAGGTTGTAAGGGCGGCAGGTTTGTGCGCCTGCATGACAACATTCTGTGAGTCATTGGCGGTATTGGCCAGTCGAACGATCAGGGACGGCGATTGTGGGGATCGCCGATAAAAAGGGGCCGCCGCATGATGCGTCTTCGCAAGATACTCGGCTGGTGCCTTGCCAGTCTCCTGCTACTGATCGCAGCCCTGATGCTGTTTCTGGTGCTGTTCGACTGGAACCTGCTCAAGCCCACCATCAATGCACGGGTTTCCGAAGCGCTCAACCGTCCGTTCGCCATCGAGGGCAATCTCGCCGTGCGCTGGCAGCGTGAAGCCGACGAGCCGGGCCTGCGCGCTTGGGTGCCCTGGCCCCACGTGTCTGCCGAGCAGCTTAGCCTGGGCAACCCCGATTGGGCCAAGGGCGAGCACTTCGTTTATCTCGAGCGGGTCGAAGCCAGCCTGTCGCCCTTGCCGCTGTTGTGGAAAACCGTGTCGATCCCGCGCATCCAGCTGACCGGCGCCGATGCTGTGCTGGAGCGCCTGGCCGATGGGCGCGCCAATTGGACTTTCGATCTCGGTGAGCAAGAGCAGCCGGAAGAGGACAGTGCCTCGCCCTGGGTGATGGACATCGGCACCATCGGCTTCGACAAGGCGCGGGTCAGCGTCGACGATAAGGTTTCCCAGGCCAGTGTGAACCTGCAGGTCGAGCCGCTCGGCAAGCCGATCGCCTTTGCCGAGATCGTCGGCAAGACGGCCACCCAGGCAGACGAGACTGCCGCGAAGCCACAGGATTACGCCTTCGCCTGGCAGGCCAAGGGCCGTTACAAGGGCCAGGCCCTGAGCGGCAATGGCCGCATCGGCGGTTTGCTGGCCCTGCAGGATGCCCAGGTGCCATTCCCCGTGCAGGCCGATGTACGCGCCGGTACCACGCGGGTGCAGGTAGCCGGCACCCTGACCGATCCGAAGAACCTGGGCGCCCTGGATCTGCGTCTGCGCCTGTCGGGCGCCAGCCTTGGCAACCTGTACCCGCTGACCGGCGTTACGCTGCCCGATACGCCGGCCTATTCCACAGACGGGCGACTGGTTGCCCAACTGCAGGATCCGGACGGCCCGCTGTTTCGCTACGAGAAATTCAATGGCCGCATCGGTGACAGCGACATCCACGGCAATCTCACCTTCGTGGCCCGCAAGCCACGACCGAAGCTCTCCGGGGCGTTGGTGTCCAACCAGTTGCGCTTCGCCGACCTGGCGCCGCTGATCGGTGCCGATTCCAATGCGGAGAAGAAGGAGCGTGGTGCGGCGAGCGTTCAGCCCGGTAACAAGGTGCTGCCCGTGGAGGAGTTTCGCACCGAGCGCTGGCGCGACATGGACGCCGACGTCAGTTTCACAGGCAAGCGCATCGTGCACAGCGAGCAACTGCCCTTCACCGACCTGTTCACCCACGTGGTGCTCAACGACGGTAAGCTCAGTCTGGAGCCGCTGCGCTTCGGCGTGGCCGGCGGCCGGCTGGATTCCACTTTTCACCTGGACGGCAGTGCCACGCCGCTCCGGGCGCAGGCCCAGCTGCGGGCCCGCAACTTCCGCCTGCGTCAGCTGTTCCCCAATGTCGAGGTGATGCAGAGCAGCCTCGGGGCGCTGAACGGCGATGCAGCGATCACTGGCACCGGCAACTCGGTCGCGACCCTGCTGGGCGGCGCCAACGGGCACGTCAAGCTGCTGATCAACGACGGACGGGTCAGCCGCAACCTGATGGAGATCGCCGGCCTGAACGTCGGCAACTACCTGGTTGGCCGGCTGTTCGGCGACAACGAGGTGGAGATCAACTGCGCAGCCGCCAATCTCGACATCAAGCAAGGTGTGATGCGCCCGCAACTGATGGTGATCGACACCGAGAATGCGCTGATCGGCGTGGACGGCACGGTGAACTTCGGCAACGAGCAACTCGACCTGACCATTACCCCCGAGTCCAAGGGACTGCGGATCCTCTCGTTGCGGTCGCCGCTCTACGTGCGCGGCACCTTCAAGAACCCCAACCCCGGTGTGAAGGCCGGGCCGCTGGTACTGCGCGGTGCCGGGATGCTGGCCCTCGGAGCACTGGTCGCGCCGGCGGCCGGACTGGTGGCGCTGGTCGCGCCGAGTGGTGACCAGCCCAACGAGTGCGAGCCGCTACTGCAGCAGATTCGTCAAGGCCGTTAGGTGAGGCGGATCTTCAGACCCCGCTCGATAGCATCCAGGCCCGGGTGGTAGCTGCCGTCCAGGGCGTCGAGCAGGCGGTCGAACACCCGTTCGGCAATACGCTCGTGCTGCTGAGATATGGCGTTCACGCGCAGCGGCAGGAAGTCCAGCAGCTGGGCGTCGCCGAAGGTGCCGAGTCGCAGGGTACGGGTGTCCAGCTCCGGGTGTTCGTGCAGCGCGTCGAGTACGCCCTCGAGCAGCACGTAGGCGGTGGTCACCAGTACATCCGGAAGGCCGCCCTTGGCCAGCAGTTCCTTCATTTGCCGGTAGCCCCACTGGCGGCTGAACTGCTCGCCGTGGCTGACACTGATCAACCCGTCGAAGCCGGTCAGTGCCTCGCGGAAACCCTGCTCGCGGGCCTGGCTGATCGGCAATTCCAGCCGGGCGCCGATCAGCGCAGCATGGCGCTGGGCCGGCTGTATCAGGCTGCGGGTCAATTGCTCGCCGGCCTTACAGTCATCGCTGACCACCGAGTAAAGGTGCTCGGGATCCAGGGCGCGGTCGACGGCGATCACTGGCGTGCCGGCGGCGACCAGATGGCGATAGTCGGGCGCGTCTTGGGGCAGGCAACTGGCGACGATCAGCGCATCGCAGCGGCGCGAGCGGAACAGTTCGATGAGCTGGCGTTCGCTGTCCGGCTGGTCGTCGGAGCTGGCGATCAGCAGTTGATAGCCAGCTGCCCGGGCGCGCTGTTCGAGCAGTTTGGCCAGGCGCGCGTAGCTCGGGTTTTCCAGGTCCGGCAGGATGAACCCCAGGCAGCGGCTTTCCCCACGGCGCAGGCCGGCGGCCTGGGTGTTGGGGCGATAGTCGTGCGCCTCGACGACTTCGAGCACACGCTGCACGGTAGCTGCGCTGATGCGACGCTTGGCGGCCTGCCCGTTGATCACGTAGCTGGCCGTGGTCACAGAAACGCCGGCCAGGCGGGCGATGTCGGTCAACTTCAAATGGTCATCTCCTCTGCCAGGCCTTCAAGGATTACCCATTATCAGGTAACGTGCCAGTGCTAGATGAAACGATTCAGCAAACGAGTCGACTAAGCTAACAAGAATGTCCGCCAAGCCCGCCTGCAGTCGGTCTTGCTCCAGGAGAAAACGTCATGCTCGAACTACACCCTTCGCAAATCCAGATGGGCCGAGAGGCCGTCGACAAGCAGCAGGCGCTGGCCCTGCTTGCCGAGAATCTGGTCGCCGACGGCCTGGTGGCGGCCGGTTATCTGGATGGTATGCAGGCGCGGGAGCGCCAGGGGTCGACCTATCTGGGGCAGGGTATCGCCATTCCCCACGGCACCCCGGAAACCCGTGATCAGGTGTTCGAGACCGGCATGCGGCTGATCCAGTTTCCTGAGGGTGTGGACTGGGGTGACGGCCAGCGGGTTTACCTGGCCATCGCCATTGCCGCACGTTCCGACGAGCACCTGCACCTGCTGCAACTGCTCACTCGTGCGCTCGGCGAGGGCGACCTGAGCCAGGCCCTGCGCGAGGCGGTGGATGCCGAGGCGATCCTTGCCTTGTTGCAGGGCGCCGCACCGGAGTTGGCGCTGGATGCACAGCTGGTGAATCTGAGTGTTCAAGCTGACGACCTCGACGAGCTGACCTGGCAGGGCGCGCGCCTGCTGAAAAAGGCCGGCTGCGCGGGCGCCGGTTACGCGGCCAATCTGGTACAGGCCGAGCCGCTGCCTCTGGGCAACGGGCTGTGGTGGCTGAGCAGCGAGCAGGGCGTCGAGCGCCCGGGCCTGGCGTTCGTGACTCCAGCGCAGCCGCTGCAGCGTGGTGATCAGCCGGTGGCGGGCCTGTTCTGCCTGGCCTGCCTGGGTGAAGGGCATCGTCAGGTACTCGAGCGCCTGTGTGATCTGCTGATCGCCGGGCAGGGCGACATGCTCACCCAGGCCACCACTAGCCGCAGCGTACTCGAAGCGCTCGGTGCCGAGCTGCCGGCCGACTGGCCAAGCCTGCGCATCACCCTGGCCAACGCCCACGGTCTGCACGCACGCCCGGCCAAGACCCTGAGCGAAATCGCCCAGGGCTTTGACGGTGAAGTGCGCGTACGCCTAGCCGATGGCGCCGAGACCACCGTATCGGCCAAGAGCCTGAGCAAGTTGTTGGCCCTCGGCGCGCGCCGCGGCCAGGTATTGGAGTTCAGTGCCGACCCGGCCATCGCCGAGCAGGCCTTGCCGGCCATCGAGGCGGCGGTTCGCGCCGGCCTGGGTGAAGACGTCGAGCCGCTGCCCGAACAGGTCGAGAACGCTGCCGAGCCAGTCGCCGAGTCGCCTACCAAGGAAACCGTCGTCGCTCCGGTAGCCGGTTCGCGTGTGCATGCGGTGGCGGCCTCGCCCGGTATCGCCAGTGGCCCGGCGTTCGTGCGGCGCGTGCCGAAACTGGATTACCCTGAACGTGGCGAGGGTGTGGCGGCTGAGCGTCAGCGTCTGAATGAGGCGCTGCAGCACATCGATGGCGAAATCCAGCGCCTGGTCGAGCGCAGCGAGGAGGCCAGCATTCGCGAGATTTTCGTCACCCATCAGGCGATGCTCCGCGACCCGGCGCTGCGTGAGGATGTCGACGCGCGCCTGGCCAGCGGTGCCAGCGCCCAGGCCGCCTGGATTGGCGAGATCGAAGCGGCCGCCGCGCAGCAGGAATCCCTGCACGACGCCCTGCTGGCCGAGCGAGCGGCAGATCTACGTGACGTTGGCCGCCGCGTGCTGGCGCATCTGTGTGGCGTCGAAGCGCCGCAGGAGCCGGTCGAACCCTACATTCTGGTGATGGGCGAAGTCGGCCCGTCGGATGTCGCCAGCCTGGATCGCCAGCGCGTGGCCGGCATCGTCACCGCCCGCGGCGGGGCGACCGCCCACAGCGCGATCATCGCCCGTGCCCTGGGGATTCCCTGTGTAGTCGGCGCCGGTGAAAGCCTGTTGTTGCTGGAGCAAAGTACGGCTTTGCTGCTCGACGGCGACCGCGGCCAGTTGTGGGTGCAGCCGGACCAGGCGACCCTGGACCAGGCCGAGCGTGAGCGGCAGGCCAGCGAGCAGCGCCGCGAGCGCGCCCATGGCGAACGCCTGCAGCCGGCGCACACCCGCGACGGTCATGCCGTCGAGGTGGCCGTGAACATCGGCGCCAGCGGCGAGGCGGTCGGCGCGGTCGAACTGGGCGCAGAAGCGGTAGGGCTGCTGCGTACCGAACTGGTGTTCATGAATCATAGCCAGGCGCCGGATGTGGCGACCCAGGAAGCCGAGTACCGCCGCGTGTTCGACGCCCTGCAGGGTCGTCCGCTGGTGGTACGTACCCTGGATGTCGGCGGTGACAAGCCGCTGCCTTACTGGCCGATGCCCGAAGAGGAAAACCCCTTCCTCGGTGTGCGCGGCATCCGCCTGACCTTGCAGCGCCCGGACATCATGGAAACCCAGTTGCGTGCACTGTTGCAGGCCGCCGAAGGTCGCCCGCTGCGCATCATGTTCCCGATGGTCGGCCAGGCCGAAGAGTGGCGTACCGCGCGGGAAATGGTCGACAAGCTGCGCCAGGAGATTCCGCTCAGTGATCTGCAGCTGGGCATCATGATCGAGGTGCCGTCTGCTGCGCTGCTGGCACCCGTACTGGCCCGCGAGGTGGACTTCTTCAGCATCGGCACCAACGACCTGACCCAGTACACCCTGGCCATTGACCGTGGCCATCCGACGCTGTCCGCCCAGGCCGATGGCCTGCATCCTTCGGTACTGCGCCTGATCGGCATGACCGTCGAGGCCGCGCATGCCGAAGGCAAGTGGGTCGGTGTCTGTGGCGAGCTGGCCGCCGACATGCTCGCTGTACCGCTGCTGGTTGGCCTGGGGGTCGACGAACTGAGCGTGGCGGCGCGCAGCATTCCGCTGGTCAAGGCGCGGGTGCGCGAGCTGGATCTGCAGCACTGCCAGGCTCAGGCCCGCCAGGCGCTGCTGCTGCCAAGCGCCACCGCGGTGCGCGCGCTGGTCGAGGAGGCGAAGTAAATGGCGCGAATCCTTACCCTGACCCTCAACCCGGCGCTGGACCTGACCGTCAGCCTCGACACCCTGCAAGCCGGCAACGTCAACCGCAGCCTGGGCATGACCACTCACGCGGCGGGCAAGGGGCTCAACGTGGCCCAGGTGCTGGCTGACCTTGGCCATAAAGTCACGGTCAGCGGCTTTCTCGGCCAGGCCAATGCCGCGTCGTTCGAGCAACTGATGCACCGTCGCGGCTTTACCGATGCCTTCGTGCGGGTGCCCGGCGAGACGCGCAGCAACATCAAGCTCGCCGAGCGCGACGGACGCATCACCGACCTCAACGGGCCGGGCCCCGAGGTGGACGAGGCTCACCAGGCGCAGCTGCTCGCCCAGTTGGATGAGATCGCAGCCGGCCATGACGCCGTGGTGGTCGCCGGCAGCCTGCCGCGCGGCGTGACGGTCGAATGGTTCGCCGCATTCTTGCGTCGTCTGACGGCCGCCGGCCTGCCGGTAGCGCTGGACACCAGCGGAGCGGCGCTGCGTGCCGGTCTGGCGACCAGCCCGTGGCTGATCAAGCCCAACGAGGAAGAGCTGGCCGAGGCTTGTGATCTGCAGCAGGCATCGTCCGAACAACTCGATGCCGCCGTCGGCAAGCTGCGCGCCACTGGGGTCGAGCATGTGCTGCTCTCGCGCGGCTCGCAAGGTGCCGACTGGTTCGGCCCCCATGGCGTGCTCAATGCCCAGCCGCCGCGTGTCGAGGTGGCCAGCACCGTGGGTGCCGGCGATTCGCTGCTTGCCGCCACCCTGCATGGCTTGCTCAGTGACTGGCCTGCCGAGCGCACCTTGCGCCTGGCCACTGCTGTCGCTGCCCAGGCAGTCACGCAAATCGGTTTCGGAATTCACGATCGGCAACAGCTCGCCCGCCTGGAAGTGGGCGTGACTGTCACGTCGAAACAATAATTAGAGGTCGCTGCAATGAATGTGCTGATCGTTACTGCCTGCCCCAATGGTCAGGTCACCAGCGTGTTGTGTTCCCGCCTGCTGCAGGCGGCGGCCGAGCGCCTGGGTTGGTCCACTCAGGTCGAAGTGCATGATGCCAAGGCCATTGGCTCGCCGCTGAGCGCGGCGGCCATCGAGGCGGCGGAGCTGGTACTGGTGGTCAAGACCGGCGAGTTGGATCTGCAGCGCTTCGTCGGCAAGCGCGTGGTGCAGTCCACGCCGTCCGAAGCACTGGCTGATCCGCAACAGTTCCTGCTGGTCGCTGCCGAGCGGGCGCAGGTACTCGAACAGGTCGCGCCGGTTGCTGCACCCGCCAACGGTAAGCCGAAACTGGTGGCGATCACCGCCTGCCCGACCGGTGTGGCGCATACTTTCATGGCCGCCGAGGCGCTGCAACAGGCGGCCGAGCAACTGGGCTACGACCTGAAGGTCGAGACCCGCGGCTCGGTCGGTGCGCGCAATCTGCTCGATGAGGCGAGCATCAAAGCAGCCGACGTGGTGCTGCTGGCCACCGATATCGAAGTGGAAACCGACCGCTTCGCCGGCAAGAAAGTCTATCGCTGTGGCACGGGTGTCGCCCTCAAACAGCCGAAGCAGACGCTGCAGAAAGCGCTGGCCGAAGGCGTGCTGCAGCAGGGCGCAGGACAGGCGCAGAGCGCCGAGAGCGGCAAGCCCGCGACCAGGAGCGGCCCCTACAAGCACCTGCTGACCGGTGTGTCCTTCATGTTGCCGATGGTGGTGGCGGGCGGTTTGCTGATCGCCCTGTCGTTCGTGTTCGGCATCGAGGCGTTCAAGGAGCCGGGCACCCTGCCAGCCGCGCTGATGAAGATCGGTGGTGACGCCGCCTTCGCACTGATGATTCCGGTACTGGCCGGCTATATCGCCTATTCGATTGCCGACCGTCCTGGCCTGGCGCCGGGCATGATCGGCGGCATGCTAGCCAGTGCTCTGGGCACTGGTTTTCTGGGCGGCATCATCGCCGGCTTCCTGGCTGGTTACCTGGCGTTGGCGCTGAATCGCTGGCTGCGCCTGCCACAGAGCATCGAGGCACTGAAGCCGATCCTGCTGATTCCGCTGCTGGCGAGCCTGGTGACCGGTCTGGCGATGATCTATGTGGTGGGCACGCCCGTAGCCGCGATCATGGCCTCGTTGGAGTCGTTCCTGCAGAACATGGGCACCACCAACGCCATCCTGCTTGGGCTGCTGCTCGGCGGCATGATGTGCGTGGACCTGGGTGGGCCGATCAACAAGGCAGCCTATGCGTTCTCGGTCGGCCTGCTGGCCTCGCAGAGCTACGCGCCGATGGCCGCGACCATGGCTGCCGGCATGGTGCCGCCCATCGGCATGGCCATCGCCACCGTGCTGGCGCGCCGCAAGTTCAGCCAGACCGAGCGTGAGGCCGGCAAGGCCGCTGGCGTGCTGGGGCTATGCTTCATCTCGGAGGGGGCGATCCCGTTCGCTGCGAAGGATCCGCTGCGTGTGATCCCGGCGAGCATCGCCGGTGGTGCGTTGACCGGTGCGCTGTCGATGTACTTCGGCTGCAAGCTGATGGCGCCGCACGGCGGCCTGTTCGTGCTGCTGATCCCCAACGCCATCAACCATGCGTTGCTGTATCTGCTGGCGATCGTGGCGGGCAGCCTGGTGACCGGTGTGGTCTACGCGCTGATCAAACGGCCTGAAGTCGAAGCCCTGGCGGTGGCCGCCAAGGCCTGAAAGAGAAACGGGGCATCGATCGATGCCCCGTTTTTTTATCGCGTCCCGAAGACCACCATGGTCTTACCTTTCACGAACACCAGGCCCTGCTCTTCCAGGGACTTGAGTACGCGGCCGACCATCTCCCGCGAGCAGCCGACGATACGGCCGATTTCCTGGCGGGTAATCTTGATCTGCATGCCGTCCGGGTGGGTCATGGCATCCGGCTGCTTGCACAGGTCGAGCAGGGTGCGCGCTACTCGGCCGGTAACATCCAGGAATGCCAGGTCGCCGACCTTGCGGGTGGTGTTGCGCAGGCGCTCGGCCATCTGCGAGCCCAGGGCGAACATGATGTCCGGGTCCTGCTGGGTCAGTTCGCGGAACTTGGCATAACTCAGTTCGGCCACTTCGCACTCGGTCTTGGCGCGAACCCAGGCGCTGCGCTCTTTCTCGGCGCCTTCCTTGCAGAACAGACCCATCTCGCCGAAGAAGTCGCCCGGGTTGAGGTAGGCGATGATCATCTCGCGGCCGTCATCATCCTCGATGAGGATGGTGACCGAGCCCTTGACGATGAAGTACAGCGTTTCGCTGCGGTCACCGGCATAGATGATGGTGCTCTTGGCCGTGTAGCGACGGCGATGGCAGTGGGACAGCAGCTTGTCGAAGTTTTTGACCTTGGGCGTAAGCGTGATAGCGACCATGCCTGAATTCCAATAAATGAAGAAGGCCTGTGAAAGGCGAAATTCGGTGACGCTGTCCTGCTCCGGGGCAAGGTGGTGCGCTGATAGTGCGGCCCGGATGACTACTTTGTTGTTATCAGTCAGAAGCGTCGTCATACCTCATGCATCGAATTGTGCCATTAAAACGGCATCATCATCGGTGGCAGCGCCGACCAGTGGTCCGATTTGTGAGGTGTTGCACGTTACGGTGGGAACTCTAACAGTATCCGTGCCTCGCGGTGCAAATGCCGCGCTGTGATAAGCTGCCGGCCTTTTGCATATGAGGAGCTGCAACGATGAAAGCTCGCGTTCAATGGGCCGGTGAAGCGCTGTTTCTAGGCGAGTCGGGCAGCGGTCATGCCGTCGTGATGGACGGGCCACCCGAGAGCGGCGGCCGCAACTTGGGCGTGCGCCCTATGGAAATGCTGTTGATCGGCCTGGGTGGCTGCAGCAACTTCGACTTGGTGAGCATTCTCAGGAAGTCCCGTCAGCCGGTCGAGAGCTGCGAAGCCTTTCTGGAGGCCAAGCGCGCGTCTGAAGATCCCAAGGTGTTCACCAAGATCCACCTGCATTTCGTGGTCAAGGGCCGTGGTCTGAAGGAAGCGCAGGTCAAGCGCGCTGTGGAACTGTCGGCGGACAAGTACTGCTCGGCGTCGATCATGCTCGGCCGCGCCGGCGTGGAAATCACCCACGATTACGAAATCGTCGAACTGGGCGCCTGAATGAACAGGGCGACTTAACGTCGCCCTGTGATCGACCGCTTCAGATGCGGTAGGTGGTTTTGGTCATGACCTTGGACAGCAGCGTCATGCCCAGCTTGACCGGAGCGGGAAAGCGCACTCCGCCGGCATCCAGCGCGCTGTTGGCGTGCTCCAGTTCATCGCTGCGCATCTGTTCGAGAATGGCCCTGGACTTGTTGTCCTGCTCGGGGATCTGTTCCAGATGTTCGTCCAGGTGCTTGACCACTTGATCCTCGGTCGCGGCCACGAAGCCCAGGCTGACCCGGTCGCTGACCAGGCCGGCCACTGCTCCCACCCCGAACGACAACCCGTAGAACAGCGGATTCAGCACGCTGGGGTGGCTGCCCAGCTGGCGGATGCGTTGCTCGCACCAGGCCAGGTGATCGATTTCCTCATCCGCCGCATGCTCCATGGCTTCGCGTACGCGCGGCAGCCTGGCGGTCAGCGCCTGGCCCTGATACAGCGCCTGGGCGCACACCTCGCCGGTGTGGTTGATGCGCATCAGCCCGGCGATATGACGGGTCTGCTGGGTATCGAGCTCGGCTTCCTGTTCGACGATGGCAGGCGACGGGCGCGAGGGTTGGCCGCTGAAGGGCAGCAGCGTGCGCAGTGCCATATCGGCCTGCAGCAGCAGGCGGTCGACGGGCGAATACTGGCGGTCGTTGGCCATGAGGTCTCTCCGGCGATGACATGAGTGGGCAGTTTACCGCAAACCGCCCGTACACGGCTTGGAGCGTCTTTCCGCCGCAACTGTGCGGCCCTTCTATCTGCCGGCATTCGCCTATTGCTCGCAGCGGGTGGTTGGCAGGACTATTGGCTGCCGCTTGGGCATAAGGAGTTGCTGTGAAGAACGACATTCACGATCTGGGGCTGGTACTTGATTCCAAGGTCAAGCTGGTGCTGATCGAGTCCTGGGACGAGCGGCGGGTGCTGGAAACCCTCACCGGCCTGGCGGTACGCCGCGGCCTGAGCCTGTTCACCTGGTCGATCACCGAGGGCTTGCGGCGCGGCGACATCGCCGGCGAGGCCTTCGCCGATGGCAGCAGCCACGATCCCGAGGCAGCGTTGCGGCTGATCAAGGCCGATCCGCAGGCCAGTCTCTACGTGATGTGCGACCTGCATCCGTTTCTCGACGACAACCCCAAACTGGTGCGCCTGCTCAAGGAAGTGGCCATGGCCGACGGTGCCCATGCGCCGACCCTGGTACTGGTGTCCCATGCCTGCAGGTTGCCACCGGAGGTGCAGCGTTACGCGGCGCGCTTCAACGTGGCGCTGCCAGGGGAGGACGAGCTGCTGGCCATCGTGCGTGAGGAGGCGGCGCACTGGAGCGAGCGCAACCGCAATCGCCGGGTGCGTACCGACAACCGCACCCTGCAGCAGGTGGTCAAGAACCTGCGCGGTATGAGCCACGCGGAAGCGCGGCTGCTGGCGCGCAACCTGATCTGCGACGACGGCGCCATCACCCAGGAAGACCTGCCGGAGCTAAACAAGGCCAAGTTCGAGCTGCTCGACCTCGATGGCGTACTCAGCTACGAACACGATACGGCGCGGTTTGCCGATGTCGGTGGGCTGAGCAATCTCAAGCGCTGGCTGGGCGAGCGGCAGCGCATCTTCTTCGCCGGCGAAGGCGTGGATATTCCCAAGGGTGTGCTGCTGGTCGGCGTGCAGGGCTCAGGCAAGAGCCTGGCCGCCAAGGCAGTCGCCGGCTTGTGGGGACTACCGTTACTGCGTCTGGATTTCGGCTGCCTATACAACAAGTTCTTCGGTGAGACCGAGCGCAACCTGCGTGAGACGCTGGCGCTGGCCGAGCAGATGTCGCCGTGCGTGCTGTGGGTCGATGAGATCGAAAAGGGCCTGGCCAGTGGTGATCAGGACGGCGGCGTCAGCCAGCGCGTACTAGGTACGCTGCTGACCTGGATGGCCGAGCGCAAGTCCTCGGTGTTCATGGTCGCCACCGCCAACGTGATCGACCGTTTGCCACCGGAGCTGGTGCGCAAGGGTCGTTTCGACGAGCTGTTCTTTGTCGATCTGCCGGAGGCCGAAATCCGCGCCGAGATTTTCCGTATCCACCTGCAGCGCCGCGAGCTGGAGCCTTCGGCCTTCGATCTGGCGCAGCTGGCGGTGGCGTCCGAGGGATTTTCCGGCGCCGAGATCGAGCAGGTGGTGGTCAGTGCCCTGTATGCCGCCCAGGCGCAGCAGCAGTCGGTCGATACCGGCACTCTGCTGCGCGGCATTCAGGCCACCTCGCCGCTGTCGGTGATCATGGCCGAACGCCTCGCCGAACTGCGGGCCTGGGCGCGCGGGCGGACGGTCAGCGCCAACTGAGTCAGGCCCGGCCGAAGCGGCGATTGAGGCGCGCTGCGATGCGGCGCACCAGCCAACGCGGGAACAGCCGCGGCGCCATCGTCAGCAGGCGATTGCGCCAACCGGGCACGATGATCGCGCGATTGCGCTCCAGGCCGCGGACGGCGATCAATGCCACCTCTTCGGCGCTGAGCATCAGCTTGCCGTGCTCGAGCGACGAGGCGTCGAGCTGCGCATTGCGAAAGAAGGCGCTGTGGGTCGGGCCCGGACAGAGTACCGAGACCTTCACGCCATGCGGGCGCAGCTCCTCGCGTAGACCTTCGGAGAAATGCAGCACGTAGGCTTTGCTGGCGTAATAGCTGCTCATCCAAGGGCCGGGCTGGAAGGCAGCGACCGAGGCGATATTGAGAATCTGCCCATGGCCGCGCGCTGCCATCACCGTGCCGATGGCATGGCAAAGCCGCGCCAGGGCCAAAACGTTGAGTTCCAGCAACTGCTGTTCGCGGCGCCAGTCCTGCGCGACGAAGGCGCCGCCGCTACCGATACCAGCGTTGTTCACCAGCAGCTCGATGACCTGGCCGTTCTGCTCCAGCTCGTGGAGCAGCCCGGAGAGTTGTAAGGGTTCGCTGAGGTCGCAGACGCGAAACAGCACGTCCACGGAAAAGCGTTGGGTCAACTCGTAGGCGATGCTTTCCAGCGCATCGCGCTTGCGCGCCACGAGGATCAGATTACGCCCGCGGCGGGCCAGCGCTTCGGCCAGCGCCAGGCCGATGCCACTCGAGGCACCGGTAACCAGGGCATAACGTGACATGAGGTTCTCCAGACACCGTACAGTTCAGGTGCATAGCCTATCCGCAACTGACCTGTCGGCGCTGCAATCGCGGGCGCTTCGAAGAAAATAAACTGCCCGGCAGCCGATCAGCTGCCTTTGAGCAGTTCCCCGAACAAGCCACCGAACACGGCGAGCATGGCGAAACCGCTGAGGAAGATCATCAGCAGACCGCCGATGAACAGAATCAGAAAGATACCGGCGACCAGATTCACGCCCAGGCTGTTGGGCGGTGGCGGCGGACCGTAGCGGTTGCTGCCGGCAGGGCCTGGCACCACCATCATGACGATCCAGAATACGCTGCTGATAAGCGGTACCACATTGAGCAGCCACAACCAGCCGGACCAGCCCATGTCGTGCAGGCGTTGCACGCCGATCTGCGCACTGAACACCAGCAGGCCAATGAAGGCGACGATCGCCAGGATGCTGCTCAGGGTTTCTGCCACGGTCGTGAGCGCTGAAAGTACGGCCATGAGGGCAATAAATCCGAACAGCAGCCCCAGTGACCAGGCCAGGTAACGCATGCGGCCGATACGACCTTTGAACGAATTGATCTTCAGCTCACCAACCTGGCCAGCGTAAGGATCGATATCCGCGCGGGGCGGCGAGTAGGGCGTCTGTGGCTGAGCGGCAGTAACCGGCGCTGGCCGCTGTGCACTCGTTTCTGCAAAGGCCGCCTGGCGGGCCAGGTATTTCTCGATGATCACACCACACGCCGAGCACTCTGCTGCGGTCTGTTGGGTGTGACCACATTTGGGACAGGTCATCGAGGTTTGTGGCGGCTGCGCCTGTTCCGCCTTGACGGCCTTTTCTTCATCGGTTTCGACCAGGCTCAGCGCGGCGGTAAGATCCGGCTCCTTGCGAGCGCGGGCACCGGCACGTTGCAGAACATTGAGATACTGCTCGGCCTGGGCTTCATCCAGGTCACGTTTGATAGCTACCGGGCCGCGACCGAACAGGGCGTCGATGCGCGCGCTGTCGCTCTTGAACAGGCTGGCCAGGTTGGCTTTGACCTCGTCCAGAGAGTTGCCTGGCATCAGGCTTCCATCGAAAACGATCTTGTAGCGGATCTGGCTCATGCGCGTCCTTGCCTGCAGGCACAATAGTGATCGCCGAAGCTATCCCGCCGCCATTCGTTCGGCAAGTGGCGGCGAGGCGATTTTCGATGTGGCTGAGCGGTGGTTCTCAGCTTGCTAGCGAGGACGCATCGGCGGATCAGAATGGCTTGACCACGACCAGAATGACGACGGCGATCAGGATCAGCACCGGCACCTCGTTGAACCAGCGGTAGAACACGTGGCTACGCTTGTTCTCGCCACGGGCCAGGCGTTTGTACATGGCGCCGCACGTGTGGTGGTAACCGACCAGGAGGATCACCAGGGCCAGCTTGGCATGCATCCAGCCCTGGCTCATCCAGGCGGGCGCCAGCATCAAGAGGCCGACGCCGAATACCAGCGTGGCGATCATCGCCGGTGTCATGATGCCCCGATAGAGTTTGCGCTCCATGATGCTGAAACGCTCGCGGCTTGCTTCGTCCTCGCTCATGGCGTGGTAAACGAACAGTCGTGGCAGGTAGAAGAGACCGGCGAACCAGCAGACCATGGCGACGATGTGCAGGGCTTTGAGCCACAGATAAAGCATTGCCGTTCCTTTTCTCGGATGGGGCTTGCGATACTAGTGCCCGTGATCTCAATAGTCATCAAGACGGTTGGCCGCAGGCGGGGTGAGCCTTATCATCCAGATCTTTGACGACTGTTTTCGAGGCACCCGATGTACGTTTCTCCCTTGTTTACGATGGCAACGCCTGCGGGCGCTTGCAGTGTGCCTGGGCACCTAAGCTGATGTCGGGTTGGGAGGTTCGCCCCAGCAATCGGGCACAGGAGCGGCGCCTGCGGGTTGTGCTGGTGGTGCTGCTCCTAGCGGTGCCGGCCGCCTTCTATGCGGGCAGTGAGTGGCAGGCCAGGTCTTCCGAGCAGCGGACCGAGACATTCGAGCAGATGCAGGTGCAGGTCGATGAGCAGGCGCGCGAGCTCGACGAACTGCGCCAGCGCGTGGCCGTCGCCAGCAGCGGCGAGCAACTGGCGCATCAGTCCAACGAACAGAGCCGCCAGACCATCAAGCTCTTGGAAGAACAGAACTTCAAACAGCAACAGGAGCTGGCTTTCTACAAGGGCGTGCTGGCCCCGGACAGCAAGGTCAATGGCCTGCTGATCCGTAGTTTCGATATTCACCCAGGCGAGTCTGCGGGGGGCTATCGTTTCAAACTCATGCTCAGCCGCATCGGCAAGGATGACAAACCCCTGCAGGGGCGTTTGAACGTGCAGCTGGAAGGCAGCCTGAACGGCAAGGTGAAGAGCCTGCCACTGAATCAGCTCAGTGGTGATCTGCCGGAAGGCTCAACCGACAAGGCGATTCCTTTCGCATTCAAGCATCTGCAGGCGATTCCCGACGGTGGCCGCCTGGGGGAACTGAGACTTCCTGCGGGCTTCGTGCCCAAGCGCATACGTATCAAGGCTGATGTCGAGGGTGGAAAAGCCGTCGAGCGTCAAATCGATTGGACTGACGGATAGGTGATGGTTCGCCATGTGGAATAAAGGCAAGGAAAAGGCAGACATGCAGCGCTTCACGGGCAAGACCAGCCTGATCGCTGCGGGTGCGGTGTTTCGCGGCAACTTGGAGTTCCAGGGCGCGGTGCAGATCGACGGCAAGGTGCTCGGCGACCTGCTCACCGAGCAGGGTTTGGTGCGGGTCAGCGCCGAAGGACAGGTTGAAGGCGAGGTGCGCGCACCCCATGTAGTGATCGATGGCGAGATCGTTGGCGATGTCTACGCCAGCCAGCATGTCGAGCTGGGTGCCAAGGCCCGGGTTCGCGGCAATCTCTACTATGGCCTGATGGAAATGGCCATGGGCGCTCAGGTTGAAGGCGGCCTGCGGCCGATCAAGGAGCAGGACCGACCACTGGAGCTGCCCGAGCGCGTGGATGACGCTCAATAGTTGACCAGTTTTGTAGGGTAAGCGGATAATACAGCGCTACCACGCAGTATTGGCGCCTGGCGCCGGGAGATAGAACATGAGCGTCGAAACCTTCACCCCTGCCGCTGCGATGCAGTTCACGCAGGGTGCAGCCAGCAAGGTGAAGAGCCTGGTTGATGAAGAGGGCAATCCGCGCCTGAAGTTGCGCGTGTTCGTCACGGGCGGCGGTTGCTCGGGCTTCCAGTACGGCTTCACCTTCGATGAAGAAGTGGCCGATGACGACACCATCGTCGAGCGCGAGGGCGTCAGCCTGGTCGTCGACCCGATGAGCTTCCAGTACCTGGCCGGTGCGGAAGTGGATTATCAGGAAGGCCTCGAAGGCTCGCGCTTCGTGATCAAGAACCCCAACGCGACCACCACCTGCGGTTGTGGTTCATCGTTCTCGATCTGAGTCCTGAGTCATATGAAAACGCCGCGCATCTGCGCGGCGTTTTTGTTTGGGCGTTGTTCAGGCCGGGTAGATGGCGCCGAGCACTCGCAGGCCTTTGGCGCCAGTGACCTCCGGCCTATTGGCGGGGATGCCGTTGAGGCAGCAGTGAGCAAGCCAGGCAAACGCCATGGCCTCCACCCAATCAGCGGGAACGCCGTGATCGTCGGTGCGGCTCACCTCACTCGCGGGCAGCAGCGCTTGCAGGCGTTCCAGCAGTGCTTTGTTATGGGCGCCGCCACCGCAGACCAGCAGTTGGCTGCAATCCGGCTGTGCCTGCAGCAGTGAGCTGACGATGCTGGTAGCCGTAACCTCCAGCAAGGTGGCCTGAACATCTTGTGGCTGATAGGCCGGCTGTGTGGCCAGCTGCTGCAACAGCCAGGGCATGTTGAACAGCTCGCGCCCGGTGCTCTTAGGTCCGGTGGTCTGGAAGAACGGGTCCGCCAGCAGCGCTTTCAGCAGTTCGGGTTGCACGGTGCCGCTGGCAGCCCAGGCACCATCCTTGTCATAACTCTTGCCGAGGTGATGGTGAATCCACGCATCCATCAACACGTTGCCCGGCCCGCAGTCGAAACCCTTGGCGGGGTTGCCTTGCTCTAGCAGGCTGAGGTTGCTGAAACCGCCGACGTTGAGAATGGCTCGGGCCGAGCCGGGGCTGGCGAACAGCGCTTCATGGAAGGCTGGCACCAGCGGCGCACCCTGGCCGCCTGCTGCCACGTCGCGTCGGCGGAAGTCGGCCACCACGGTGATGCCGGTCAGTTCGGCCAGCAGAGCAGGGTTGCCGATCTGGATGGTGAAACCGCGCGCTGGTTCGTGGCGGACGGTCTGGCCGTGGCTGCCGATGGCGCGAATGGCGTCTGGCTGCAGGTTCTGCTCGCGCAGCAGGCTGTTGACACCCTCGGCGACCAGTCTTGCCCAGGCTTGCTCGGCGAGCGCCGCACGGGCGAGCTCATCCGCGCCAGAGCTGCACAAATCGAGCAGTTGCTGGCGAAGATCATTTGGAAGGGCTTGGTAGTGGTGGGCGAGTAATCGAGTGCGCTCGCCTTGCTCGACAAGGGCGATGTCCAGCCCGTCGAGACTGGTACCGGACATCACGCCGAGATACAGCATGGGATCAGCGCTTGTTGAGGGCGAGCATGGTGGCTTTTTCCTGATCCATGCGTGCCATGAGCGGCTTGCTCGTCTGCAGGAAACGCTGCTTCTCCTGGCGGGCGATCGGATCGGACATGGGCAGCTTCTGGCTCAGCGGGTCGACGTGGGTGCCATTGACCTGGAACTCGTAGTGCAGGTGTGGGCCAGTCGACAGGCCAGTGGTGCCGATGTAACCGATGATCTGGCCCTGCTTGACGGTACCGCCTGTGCGTACGCCCTTGGCGAAACCCTGCATGTGTGCATAAAGGGTGCGGTAGCGACTGCCGTGCTGCAACACGATGGTGTTGCCGTAGCCGCCTTTGCGGCCAGCGAGGATGACTTTGCCATCACCGGCAGCCTTGATTGGCGTACCGCGCGGCGCGGCGTAATCGACACCCTTGTGAGCGCGGATCTTGTTGAGAATCGGGTGCTTGCGGCCGTTGGAGAAGCGCGAGCTGATGCGCGCGAAATCTACCGGCGTACGGATGAAGGCCTTGCGCATGCTGTTGCCGTCGGCATCGTAATAGCTGACGTTGCCTTGCTTGTCGGTATAGCGGACCGCCGTGTAGGTCTTGCCGCGGTTGGTGAAGCGCGCGGAGAGAATGTTGCCGGTGCCGACCGATCTGTCGCCAACCTTCTTGTTCTGGTAGATGACTTCGAATTCGTCGCCTTCACGAATATCCATGGCGAAGTCGATGTCATAGCCGAAGATGTTGGCCAGGTCCATGGTCAGATTGTGGGACAGGCCGGCGCGCTTGGCAGCCACGAACAGCGAGCTGTTGATCACACCATGGGCGTAGGATTCGTGCACATCCGGTTTGACCATCTCGCGCTTGAAGTCATAGCCGCTGTCGGTCTTGCTGAGGCTGATGCTTTCCAGGTCGCTTAGCTGGCTGTGCAGGCTTTCCAGCTGGCCGTCCTCGCTCAGCTGAAACTGCAGCTCCTGGCCGACCTTGAGGCGGCTCAGCTGGCTGGCTTCCTTGCTGCTGTTGATCACGTCATGCACGGTATTGGCGGGCAGGCCGACCTTGCTGAAGACCGTGGAGAGGGTGTCGCCATTGGCCACGGTGACTGTCTTGTTGCGTGGGTCCTCAGGCTCCTGCTCGGCAACTTCGGGGTCGGCATCGATCTCGGCATTCTGCGAATCGTCGCTACCTTCTATCTGTGCGAACGGTGAGTCGGCTTCTACCTGAGCGTCGGCGCCTGCCTGATTGATGGGGAGATTCTGCTGGACTTGTTCGGAACCGTTGTCCATGTCCAGGTTGAGAAAGGTTTTCTTTGCTTCTACTTCGCGGGAGGGAAACACCAGAAGAGCGAGACTTAGAAGGGCGGCGACGCCGCTGGCTGCGATGATGTGTGTCTTTGGATAGAGCGGCGGCGCTTTAGTTGTAGAGGTCATAGGGCTGCTTTTTGTGAAGTGAAAAGATGAAGAGGAAAAAGAAGATACTGATGAATATGCAGTAACTGTATAAAATATAACCAAATCTACATCGAGGCAACCCTATAGGTGATGGCCGGCGCCCGTTATGTGCGATGCAGGGCAAAACTTGTCATTTGTTGGCGATCTTGTATGGTTGGCTCCCCTTTGAATCTGGTGGCTGTGAGTCCTATGAAGTCGGTTGAAGAGCAGCTCGCGCTAATCAAGCGCGGTGCAGAAGAAGTCCTTGTTGAAGCTGAGCTGGTCGAAAAGCTCAAGCGCGGCGAGCCGCTGCGTATCAAGGCTGGCTTCGACCCGACTGCTCCAGACCTGCACCTGGGGCACACTGTGCTTATTAATAAGCTGCGCCAGTTTCAGGATCTGGGGCATCAGGTGATCTTCCTGATCGGCGACTTCACCGGCATGATCGGTGACCCTAGCGGCAAGAGCGCCACGCGCCCACCGCTGACCCGTGAGCAGGTGCTGGAGAACGCCGAGACCTACAAGGCTCAGGTATTCAAGATCCTCGATCCGGCCAAGACCGAGGTTGCCTTCAACTCCACCTGGATCAACGAGCTGACGCCGGCCGACTTCATTCGCTTGGCCTCTCAGTACACCGTGGCGCGCATGCTCGAGCGCGATGACTTCGACAAACGCTACACCGGCAACCAGCCGATCGCCATCCACGAGTTCCTTTACCCGCTCGTGCAGGGCTACGACTCCGTGGCGCTGCGCGCCGATGTCGAACTCGGCGGCACAGACCAGAAATTCAACCTGCTGATGGGGCGCGAGCTACAGCGCGCTTATGGCCAGTCTTCCCAGTGCGTCGTCACCATGCCGCTGCTTGAGGGGCTGGATGGCGTGAAGAAAATGTCCAAATCGCTGGGTAACTACATCGGCATTCAGGAAGCACCCGGCGTCATGTACAACAAGCTGGTATCCATGCCGGATGCGCTGATGTGGCGTTACTTCGAATTGCTCAGCTTCCGCACCATGGACGAGATCGATCAATTCAAGAAGGACGTGGAAGCTGGCGCGAACCCGCGTGATATCAAGATCAAGCTGGCCGAAGAAATCGTCGCGCGTTTTCATGGCGAAGAGGCGGCGGCTACAGCCCACCGTTCTGCCGGTAATCGTATGAAGGATGGCGAGCTGCCTGAAGATCTGCCAGAGGTCGAGCTGGCCGCTGGAGACGATATGCCGATCGCCGCGCTGCTTAATAAAGCAGGCCTGGTGAAGAACGCGGCGGTCGCGCGTGATCTCCTCGGCTCCGGCGGTGTGCGTGTGGATGGTCAGGTGGTTGATCGCAGCTTCGTATTCAAGCTGGGCGCTACCCACGTTTGCCAGGCCGGCAAGAAGGCTTTCGCGCGGGTTACGCTGAAAACTGAATAAAAGCGTAAATAACCCCTTGACCTGAGTTTCGAGGGGCCTATAATGCGCACCACTTCCGGCGCAGCCTGATCTGAAAACTCCTTGTAGATCAACGAGTTAGACGAAAATAAAAGGTTGCACGGACGGCGAATTCGAGTAGAATGCGCCGGCATCGACAGGGCGGTTTGAGTGGTTCTGTTGGTGTTTCGGTCAGGTTGATCGAAGGCGGTAAAAGAGGGTGTTGACAGCGGTTTGTAACGCTGTAGAATGCGCCTCCCGCTGGGGAGAAGATGGTCTGGTCGGGCGCTGCAAGGTGTTGAGAAGAAAGAAAAAATTCTTCAAAAACAGCTTGACAGCAAATGAGGGTGCTGTAAGATGCGCGCCTCGGTTGAGACGAAAGCTTCAGCCAAACGTTCTTTAACAACTGAATCAAGCAATTCGT
>NZ_VIVP01000011.1:0-235390 GCF_007993955.1 Pseudomonas sp. AG1028 | reverse complement strand
GGCTGCATCGGGGAGTTCGTAGCGCTTTGCCATGCGGGCCTCCAGCCAATCATGGCGGCAATTCTACCCGCACCGACTTTTCGTACAGAACCTAGTGTCTGGCGGCGTCGCGCAGGCGCACGGCGATATCCGGCTGATCGATGAACAGGCCATCGATGCCCGTGGCCAGGAAGGCGCGCAGCTCGGCGTCGATGTCGCCGCGGGTGGCCGGGTCATTGCCCCGTTGCAGGTCGGTGGACAGGAACTGGTTTTCGGCACGGAAGGTGTAGGGATGAACCTTGAGGCCGGCGGCATGGGCATCGGTGACAAAACGTGTCGGCTCACCCAGGCTGCCGTCCGGCTTGCGTGGGATGACGTAGCCCTTGTCCGGACCGACGCCGTTGGCGTACTCGGCCACTGCCTTCAATCCAGCAGGTGTGGCCATCTGCGCGTAGGTCAGCGGATTACCCAACTCGACCTGATCCTGTGGCTGGCCCTTGCCGTACAACTGCACCAGGCGCAGCGGGCTGAGCTTGCGCAACGCCTTGAGATTGCTCACTTCGAACGACTGGAGATATACCGGCGCCTTGGCGTCGCGGTAGCCATTTCGGGCCAGCGCCTCGACCAGAGGTTTCTCCATGGCCAGCCCGAGCTGCTGGAAGTGTGCGGGGTGCTTGGTCTCGATATACAGGCCGATCTCGCGGCCCTGGCTGACCTGCAGCGCCTTCACCAGGTCGATGATTTCCTGCAGGGTCGGGATCTCGAACTGGCCATCCAGGCGCGTGTTGCCCGGGCGAATATCGGGGATGCGTTCGATGGCGCGCAGGCGTTTCAGCTCGGCGGCGGTAAAGTCCTCGCTGAACCAGCCATCGAGCTCGACCCCATCGATACGCTGCTTGCGTTTGCGCTCGGCGAACTCCGGGTGCCTGGCCACGTCGGTGGTCAAACCCAGTTCGTTGTCGTGGCGGGCGAACAGCTGGCCGTCCTTGCTCATCACCAGGTCGGGCTCGATGTAGTCCGCGCCTTGCAGCACCGCGACCGCATAGGCGGCCAGGGTGTGTTCGGGCAGGTAACCGCTGGCGCCGCGATGGGCGATGATCAGTGGCTTGCCGTCGTCGGCGCGCTTGGCGGCGGGGGCCGTCGGTTGTTCCGCGCTGGCGGTGAAGGGCAGGGCGAGCAGGGCGCTGAGCAGCAGCGCGCGGGGCTGGTGGGTCGGCATGGAGAGGGCTTCCTGGCGATTTGAGTGGTTAGCCTGCACCATCAACCATGGCGCGCGCATGACAATGCAGCAAGTCATGCGACGGCACGCGGCGCTCTGCTATGCTCGCCGCCATGACCACTCGACTCCCTCTCTGCCTGATCGCCGCCCTCGCCGAAAATCGCGTGATTGGCCGCGACAATCAACTGCCCTGGCACTTGCCGGCGGATCTCAAGCACTTCAAGGCCAAGACCCTCGGCAAGCCGATCATCATGGGTCGCAAGACCTGGGATTCCCTCGGCCGTCCGTTGCCGGGGCGTCTCAACCTGGTGGTCAGTCGCCAGGCAGGCCTGCAGCTCGAAAGCGCGGAAGTCTTCGCCACGGTCGAGGCCGCGCATCAGCGTGCCGAAGCCTGGGCGCGCGAGCAGGGTGTCGACGAGGTGATGCTGATCGGCGGTGCCCAGCTTTATGAACAGGCGCTGCCGGAAGCCGACCGCCTGTACCTGACTCGGGTGGCGCTGCAGCCGGAGGGCGACGCCTGGTTTCCGGCCTTCGACGAGGCGCAATGGCAGCGCGTCGAGTGCGACGAGCAGGCGGCCACTGATGTGGCGCCCGCGCACCGTTTCGAAACCTGGGCACGCCGCTAGCCCGTCACGGCAGCGCCTAAACGCGTTTCGGCGCTTCGCTGGGTTCGGCCACTTTGTCGCGGTCGTCGATGAATTCGGTTCGCGGCGAGCCATCGGCGTTGAGCTGGAACACCCGACTGGGCTGGCCCTTGGCATTGAAGAACACCTGACCGAGACCGGCGGAATTCCACAGTCGCTCGCCCGATCTGCTGTGTTTGGGAATGTGCGGGAAAACCTGCATGCGGCGGCGCTTGGTCAGCCAGTTGAGTGGCGACCAGGGCGCGTACAGCCAGCGATTGAGCCAGTCGAAGACGTTCAGCAGACGGCGTGGGAATTCGTTCTTCACGCCGCTGCTGGTGATCTGCCAGATGGTCGGGCCGCGCAACCGGTGCCGCACCTTGACCTCGTAGAAGAACGAGTAGTGCACGTCGCCGGACAGCACCACGTAGTCGCGGGGTGTGCGCGAGTGGCGGAAGATGTTCATCATCACGCTGGCGGCACCACGGTGTGCCATCCAGTTTTCCGCATCGACCATCAGCGGGTGGCCGGCCCAGCTGAATACCCGCTGCACGGCTTCGATCAGCTTGACCCCGAACATCGGCGCCGGCGAGACGATGATGGCGCTCGGGTGGTCGAGCAGGTTCTGCTGCAGCTCGCTGAGCGCTTCCCAGTCCAGCAGCCCGGATGGACGCTTGAGGTTGCGCTCGCTGCGCCAGCGACGGGTGCGGGTATCGAGCACCAGCAGCGCCGGGCTGCTGGGCAGCACGTAATGCCAGTGCTGGAAACTCATCAACTCGTCGATCAGGCGGTCCTGGGCCGGGCTGTCCAGCCCGGTTTCTCGCGCTCGCTCGCACAGCTCACGGGCATTGGCCAGCGGTTCGGCGAAAGCGTCCGGGTCATTGCCCCAGCCCTGGCACAGCAGGTAGCCAATCAGCGCGTTGCCGATGATGCGCTTGGAGAAAGGATGGCCGTAAGCGGTTTCCTCCCACTGGGCCGACAGGTTCCAGTCGTCGGTGATGTCGTGGTCATCGAAGATCATCAGGTTCGGCAGGTGCGCCAGCACCCGCGCCACGTCACCCAGATTGTCGACGAAGGCCGCGATGCAGGCGCGCTCGCTGTCGTAGCGCTGGGCATCTTCAGCGTTCAGCTCGGGCGCCGCGTTATTGAGCAGTTGCCAGGGCGTGGGTGACCACACCAGCAGATACATGGCCAGCACTTCGGCCAGGGTGACCAGGTGGTTGTCGGCATTGCTGCTGGTGAAGATGGGCTTTTCCGTGCCACCGAAGAAGCGCTCGCGTAGGGTTTCGTTGCTCTTCAGCGCCGGCAACAGGTCGGCGCGGTGGTAGTAGCTGGCCGGGTGGCGGTAGAGCTCTGTGCTGTCGTCGATGACGGCGCCTTCGAGCCATTCGTGGTACAGGCCCAGGCGCTCGATCAATTGATGAATGGCGTACAGCATCGGGCCGGCGACATCGTCGACGTACACCTGGTCGCCGCTGTGCATCAGCAGCGCAGGCCGTTCGTGGGGCGCATGGGGGGCGGCCAGCAGGCGGTCGGCACACAGCAGCCCGTCATTGGCGGCATGGTGCGGCTTGCGACAGGAGCCATGCAGCAACTGATCGATGCGCGCGCGCAGCACGAAGTTGGGGCAGGTCGCGCCGTCGTACAGCAGGTGCGCGGCCCACTCGGCGATGCCCTGGGTGCCGTCTATCAGCAGGTCGTAGTCGATCCGGGTGTCCTGGGGCAGCGGCGTGTCGAGGTGCAGGTCGATCAGGTGGATGACTGCGTGCTCACCGACCACCAGGCGCTGGCAGGCATCGTCGCCCAGCGGCTGATCACTGGCGGGCTGCTCGCCGTGTGCCAGGCGCAGCGTCAGTTGCAGCGGGCGGCTGGCGACCAGCCAGAGCACCAGGCGGCCCGGCTCCAGCCGGCGCAGAAGCGGGCCGGCGAGTACGTCGGGCAGGTCGGTAACGAGGGCAGAGTCTGGCAACGGCATCCTGGATCGTTCGCGGCCGCTGTTCATTCAGCGGGCCTGGGGTCTGGAGAATCAATAAGGACATGGCGCTTGGCCATTGGTTCTTCTGTCACAAAAGCTTCACGGTTCACTGCGCGGCCTTGCGCAGTTCATCCAGGTCGAGAATCTCGATTTCGCCGTAGGTCAGCCTGACAATACCGCGGGCCTGCAGATCTTTGAGTACGCCATTGGCGGTCTGCCGGGAAATGGCCAGCATCGCCGCCAGTTGCTCCTGGGAGAGGTGGATGATGCGCCGCGGGCCCTGGGTTTCGCCGTAGTCCTCGGCGATCAGCAGCAGGCGCCGCGCCAGGCGCTGCGCGGCGGGCAGCAGGCTGATCTCCTCGAGTGCGATAAAGGCCAGGCGCACCTTGTGAGCCATCAGCAGGGCGAGGTCGCGCCAGTAGGCGGGATGGGTGTCGAGCAGGGCCAGCAGGCCGGCCTGGGATACGTGGAGCAGGGTGCTGGCGCCTTCGGCGACGGCGTCATGGGTGCGTGGCTGGCCGTCGAACAGGGCGATCTCACCGAACCAGTGTGGTGCTTCCACCAGCACCAGCAGCGCTTCCCGGCCGTCGGCTCCCACGCTGCCGACGCGCATGGCGCCCTTCAATACGGCATACAGCCCGCTGGGCGCATCGCCGCGGCTGAACAGGCGCTGCCCGGCCTCCAGGCTCAACAGCTTGCCTTGCGTCAGCAACGCCTGTTGCAAGGCAGGCGGCAATGCGGCGAACCATTGGCCTTGAAGCAAGGTGTCGCGCAGATCGTTCATGGAAATTCCGCTTTGTCGGCTAGCTGACAGTGCTGGCGCACGAGCCGCGCCATGATGAGGTGGCACGCACCCCGAGAGGATAACAACAATGAAAACCCTGGTGGATCACCTCGCCCAATACGCGGCCTATCACCGCGACCGGCGCAATATCGTCACCCACTTCGTCGGCATTCCGATGATCGTGCTGGCCGTTACCGTGCTGCTGTCGCGACCGGGCCTTTTGGTGGGCGGTCTGTGGCTCTCACCGGCCACCCTGGCCGCGCTGTTCAGCACCCTGTTCTACTTGCGTCTGGACGTCCGCTTCGGTGTGGTGATGGGCGCGTTGCTGGGGTTGTGCCTGTGGTTCAGCGCCGGGTTGGCGATGGCCGGCACGGCGCTGTGGCTGAGCATGGGTCTGGGGCTGTTCGTGGTCGGCTGGATCATCCAGTTCATCGGCCATTTCTACGAAGGCCGCAAGCCGGCATTCGTCGACGACCTGATGGGGCTGATCATCGGGCCGCTGTTCGTGGTCGCCGAAGCAGCCTTTCTGCTTGGCCTGCGCCAGGAAATAGAACATCAGGTGGTCGAGCGGGCCGGGCCGACCTGCATACGTGAGCGCAAGGTGGCCTGAGGCAAGGTAGCGTTTGCGGGCTATCTGTGGGAGCGGGCCGTGCCCGCGAATCGCGCGCATGGCGCGCTCCCACAAGAACGGGGTTTATACACTGAGTTAGAGGCCGCCCGCGATCCCTGTGGGTACGGCCCATGGCCATGATTTTGCGGGCATAAACTGGGCGTCCGCCCGCTCCCGCAGTCCTAGATGCCGTCAGGCCCCGGTGCTTACCGGCTTGCCACCCTTGGGCTTGAAGTACAGCACGGTGCCACGGCCCAGGTCGTTGAGGCTGACGTGATCCTTGGCCACTTCGGCTTCGATCAACTCGTCCTGGCCTTCGACCTTCAGGGTGATGCGAGTGATGGCGCCGAGCAGGCGGATATCGCGTACCTCGCCGGCCTGATGGCCTTCCAGCGCTTCGGTGGAGAGACTCACTTCGTGGGGGCGGAACAGCACGTGATGATCGTCACCGACATACAGGCGGTTGGCGTCCCCGAGGAAGTGGTAGACGAAGTCGCTGGCCGGTTTCTCGTAGACCTCGGCCGGCGAACCGATCTGCTCGACCACGCCCTTGTTCATCACCACGATGCGGTCGGCCACTTCCATGGCTTCTTCCTGGTCGTGGGTCACGAACACGCTGGTCAGATGCACCTCTTCGTGCAGGCGCGCCAGCCAGCGGCGCAGCTCCTTGCGCACCTTGGCGTCGAGGGCGCCGAAGGGTTCGTCGAGCAGCAGCACCTTGGGCTCGACCGCCAGGGCGCGGGCCAGGGCGATACGCTGGCGCTGACCACCGGAGAGCTGCTCCGGGTAACGGTCGGCCAGCCAGTCGAGCTGCACCAGGCCGAGCAGGTCGTGGACCTTTTTCTTGATGGTGCTTTCGTTGGGGCGCTCGCCCTTGGGCTTCATGCGCAGGCCGAAGGCGACGTTGTCGAACACCGTCATGTGGCGGAACAGGGCGTAGTGCTGGAACACGAAGCCGACCTTGCGATCGCGCACGTCATGCTCGGAAACGTCTTCGCCGTGGAACACGATGTTGCCGCTATCCGGAGTTTCCAGGCCGGCGATGATGCGCAGCAGGGTGGTCTTGCCGCAGCCGGACGGGCCGAGCAGGGCGACCAGCTCGCCGCTCTGGATGTTGAGGTTGATGTCGTTGAGCGCCTTGAACTGGCCAAAGTGCTTGTTGATGCCGCTGACTTCGATACTCATGGGATACACCTGTGTCGGTCTGGCCGGTTCGCGCAGGGGCGCGGCGCCGGCGAAAAGGGTTTCAGTCGTCGTTGGCCTTGAGCTGGCGGCTCAGGCGCGCTTCGCTCCACTGGCGCAGCAGCAGCACGATCAGGGCCATCACCAGCAGCAGGATGGCCACGCTGAACGCAGCGACGATGTTGTATTCGTTGTAGAGAATCTCGATATGCAGCGGCAGGGTGTTGGTGTAGCCGCGGATGTGGCCGGAGACCACAGACACCGCCCCGAACTCGCCCATCGCCCGGGCGGTACACAGCACCACGCCGTAAATCAGCGCCCATTTTACGTTAGGCAGCGTGACATGCCAGAACATCTGCCAGCCATTGGCGCCGAGCAGGCGCGCGGCTTCCTCTTCGGTGGTGCCCTGTTCCTCCATCAGCGGGATCAGCTCGCGGGCCACGAAGGGAAAGGTCACGAAGATGGTCGCCAGCACGATGCCCGGCACGGCATAAACGATCTGCAGGTTGTGGTCCTGCAGGTAGGGCGCCAGCACGCTTTGCGAGCCGAACAGCAGCACATAGATAAGGCCGGCGACTACTGGCGACACCGAGAAGGGCATGTCGATCAGGGTGATCAGGATGCTCTTGCCGCGGAATTCGAACTTGGTCACCGCCCAGGCAGCGGCCACACCGAACACCAGGTTCAGCGGCACCGAGATAGCGGTGGCCAGCAGGGTCAGCTTGAGTGCGGAAATGGCGTCCGGCTCGCTGATCGCCTCCCAGAAGAATGCCAGGCCGCGGCTCAGGCCCTGGCTCAGTACGATGTATAGCGGCAGCAGCAGGATCACTGCGAACACCGCCCAAGCCACGGCGATCAGGGCGATGGCGCCGGGGGAGCGGCTCGCCGGGCGCGCCGCATTCTTGCCAAGGGTTGCAAGGCTCATGACGGGCTCCTCAGAGTTGCGGCTGGATGCGGCGCTGCAGGATGTTGATCAGCAGCAGCAGGATGAACGAGACCACCAGCATGATCACGCCGATGGCGGTGGCGCCCGGGTAGTCGTACTGGTCCAGCTTGGAGACGATCAGCAGCGGCAGTATCTCGGTTTTCAGCGGAATGTTGCCGGCGATGAAGACCACCGAGCCGTACTCGCCCACGCCGCGGGCGAAGGCCAGGGCGAAGCCCGTCAGCCAGGCGGGCAACAGGCTGGGTAGCAGCACATGGCGGAACACCTGGAACGGTTTGGCGCCCAGGCAGGCAGCGGCTTCCTCGACTTCCTTGGGGATGTCGGCCAGCACCGGCTGCAGGGTGCGCACCACGAAGGGCAGGGTGACGAACACCAGGGCCAGGGTGATGCCCAGCGGCGTATAGGCGATCTTGAACGGGAACAGCGAGCCGATCAGGCCGTTGGGCGCGTATAGCGAGGTCAGCGCGATGCCGGCCACGGCGGTGGGCAGGGCGAACGGCATGTCGACCATGGCGTCGATCAGGCGGCGGCCCGGAAAGGTGTAGCGCACCAACACCCAGGCGATGATGGTGCCGAGAATGCCGTTGAGCAGCGCAGCCGCCAGGGCGGTGCCGAACGACAGCTTCAGGGAGAACTGCAACTGGCGGTTACCCAACAGGCTCCACCACTGTTCGGCGGACAGCTGCATGGAAAACACGAACATGGCGCCCAGCGGGATCAGCACGATCAGCGCCAGGTAGGTAAGCGTGTAGCCCAGAGTCAGCCCGAAGCCGGGTATGACCGAGGAGGTTCGACGAGACATGGAGAGTCCTTTTGATCAGGTCCACAGCAAGGCCCGCCATTGCGTTGGTCAATGGCGGGCCAGATCGATCAGCTGAACTTACTGGTTGATCTTCTTAAAGATGTCATCGAACACGCCGCCATCGTCGAAGTACTTGGGCTGAGCCGAGCTCCAGCCGCCAAAGTCCTTGTCAATGGTGACCAGCTCCAGGTCTTTGAACTGGCCCTTGAACTCGGCCGCCACCTTGGCATCACGTGGGCGGTAGAAGTTCTTCGCGGCGATGCGCTGGCCTTCTTCGCTGTACAGGTATTGCAAGTAGGCTTCGGCGGCCTTGCGGGTGCCCTTGCGGTCGACGTTCTTGTCGACCACCGCCACCGGTGGCTCGGCGAGGATCGACAGCGACGGGGTGACGATTTCCAGCTGGTCGCCGCCCTCTTCGGCGAGCGACAGGTAGGCCTCGTTTTCCCAGGCCAGCAGTACGTCGCCCAGGCCACGCTGTACGAAGCTGATGGTCGCGCCACGGGCGCCAGTGTCGAGTACCGGGGCGTGGCGGTACAGCTCGGTCACGTATTCGAGGGCCTTCTCGTCGCTGCCGTACTTCTTCTTGGCGTACGCCCAGGCGGCCAGGAAGTTCCAGCGTGCACCGCCGGAGGTTTTCGGGTTCGGGGTGATGACTTCTACGCCATCCTTGACCAGGTCATCCCAGTCCTTGATGCCTTTCGGGTTGCCCTTGCGCACCAGGAACACGATGGTCGAGGTGTACGGCGTGCTGTTGTCGGCCAGGCGCTTCTGCCAGTCCTTGTCGATCAGCGGCTGGTTGAGGTTCAGCGCGTCGATGTCACCGGATAGCGCCAGGGTCACCACGTCGGCCTGCAGGCCGTCGATCACCGCCCGTGCCTGTTTGCCGGAGCCGCCGTGGGACTGCTGGATGGTCAGCGGCTCGTTGCCCTGCTCCTGCCAGTGCTTGTTGAAGGCCTTGTTGTATTCCACGTACAGCTCACGAGTCGGGTCGTAGGACACGTTGAGCAGGGTCTGAGCGGCGACCGGGCCGGCAACCAGGGCGCTGGCGAGTGCAGCGAGTGCGAAACGGCGGATGGACATGGTGAAGCTCCTAAATACTGAATTCGGTGCTGGGCGTGTCTGGCGATGCGATGTCTGCTCTCTAGGCCGGCATTCGCGGGTTACATCGGCAGTACTGGTAGCGGTTCATGCGTGGCTGCCCGTGGTCGGGTTGGCGAAAGGCGCTCAGGCGTTCTTGCTGCCGGGCTGCTGGAGGCGGAATTTTTCCTTGCGCTCGATCTGTACTACTTGGCCGTTGTGCACGGTGATTTCCACCGAGCCGAACTTGAGGCCGGTCAGGGCGCTTTGGATTTCGCGCAGGATGGTGGCGTCATCCTGGCCTTCCAGATTGCGAAGCGTGGCGGTCATGGTTGTGGCTCCTTGCCCTCGAATCGTGGTGCGACGGCTGTCGGTGGCGGGGCGTGGAGCGGATACTAAGCAGCCTGAAATATTCTTAAAAATACTGTTTAAGAACATTTATATATCTTTAGGAAATATATGGTGTTCTGCTTTCTACTGCCGAGCCAAACAGGCTTAGGGAATAAGCAAATAAGTTCTTATTCTTTTTAGATCATATTTTGCCCTCGTACACTGCAGGCCATGTAGATACGGAGGGCGCCCTATGCGCAGTGAAGCGGTTCGCTACCTGATCGTCCCTGGCTGGCAGGGCTCGGGTGATGACCATTGGCAGAGCCACTGGCAACGCAGCCTGCCCAATAGTGCGCGGGTCGAGCAGCTGGACTGGCTGGCGCCACGCCGAGAGGAGTGGGTCGCTGCGCTGGAGCGGCAGATCGCCGCTGATCCGCGTCCGGCGATCCTGATTGCCCACAGCCTGGGCTGCGTCACCGTCGCCAGCTGGGCTGCTCAGGCGGCAACGGCCGCCATACGCCGCGTGCGCGGCGCGCTGCTGGTGGCGCCGGCCGACGTGGAACGCGCCAACTGCCCGGAGGCGTTGCGCAATTTCGCGCCGATCGCGCGCCAGACACTGCCCTTTCCAAGCCAGTTGGTGGGCTCCGACAACGATTCGGCCGCCAGCGCGGCCCGTGCCATCGAGCTGGCCCGGGATTGGGGAAGCGAAGTCGCCATTCTCAGTGGCGCCGGGCACATCAACGTGAAATCCGGTCACCAGCGTTGGGATCAGGGGTTCGCTTACCTGTTCCGCCTGCAGAGCCGCATCGAACAGCAACTGCGCCTGCGTGCCTGATCGGTAGCCGCTGCCTGGCCTTTCGCGGCCTGACCGTCATGGAGAGTCACCTATGAGCCTGACTACGGCAGCCGACCCGTCGCTGCTGATTTTTCCCGACGCCGACAAGAGCCCGCTGAGTATTCGTGCCAAGGCGCTGGTATTCGTCGATCCACGTACCCGGCAATTGCGTGAGGAGGTCGAGCGCCTCGCCGGCTTGCCGGTACCCATTCTGATCGAGGGTGAAACCGGCACCGGCAAGGAGCTGTTGGCCCGCCACATTCATCGCTCCAGCGAGCGTCCGGGCCTGTTCGTGGCGCTGAGTTGCAGCAGCCTGAGCCCCAACCATGGCGAGGCCGAGTTGTTCGGCTACACCGCTGGCGCCCATCAGGGTGCACCGAGCAGTCGCGCCGGCTGGCTGGGCTCGGCCAACGGCGGCACCCTGTATCTGGACGAAATCGCCGACCTGCCGCTGGCGTTGCAGGGGCAGTTGCTGGGCGTGCTGGAAACTGGCGAGGCCTGGCGTGTCGGCGCATCGGCACCGACGCCTGTGGATGTGCGGCTGGTCGCGGCGACCAGCATCGACCTGTGGCGGGCGGTCGAGGCCGGTAAGTTCGACGAGCGCCTGGCCCATTACCTCAGTGACGGCCATCTGCAATTACCGCCACTGCGTGAGCGGGTCGGCGATGTGCTACCCCTGGCCGAGTATTTCCTGGGAATTTACACCCAGCGCTTGCGCCTGCCGTTGCCGACTATCAGTCTGGCCGCCCAGAAGGTGCTGGAACGGCATGACTGGCCGGGTAACACGCGGGAGCTGGAGAACGTGGTGCATTTTGCCCTGCTGGTGTGCGGGGCCGAGCAGATCGAGGCGCGGCACCTCAACCTGCCGGTCGCGCCGCCGCTCACGCGGATCGAGCAGGCGTTCGAGCAGCTCCTGGATGAGGGGGATGCTGGACAGCTTGCCGCGCTGCGCGACCTGCTGCAGCGCTCACCGCTGCTGGCCGCTTCTTAACCAGGCACCCATCTGGGTTTTGCGGCGCGCGATCCGTGAGTTCGACACGCGGCGTCTATGACGCCAGCAGCGATACCGACTTCACCTGTGCCCACAACGCCTGGCCGGCCTGGATGTTCAACTGATCGAACGAAAAGCGGGTGATGCGCGCGATGATGCGCTGATCGCCCAGCTGCAGCTCCACCAGACGGTGCGCCGGGTTGGGCAGGTCGAACCAGCGTTGCACCGTCACCGGCAGCAGATTCAGCACACTGCTGTCGCGGGCCTGCTCGAGGCTCAGGCTGACGTCGCGGGCCTTGATCTTGATGCGCACCGAACGCCCAGCCGGCAGCTGCGCGTGCGCCAACCGCAGGCTGGCCGTGGTGCCGGCCAGGTCGATGCCAAGCAGTCCATAGTGGCCATCATGGTGAGCGACGAGCCCGTCGATCACCGCCTCGGCTTCGGCCTCGAAGATGAATGGCAGGTCATTGCGGATCAGGGTTTCCTTGAGCGGCCCGCTGGCCGTGACGCTGCCTTCGTCGAGCACCACCAGATGATCGGCGAGGCGCGCCACCTCGTCCGGTGCGTGGCTGACGTAGAGAATCGGAATGTCGAGCTCGTCGTGCAGACGTTCCAGATAGGGCAGCACCTCGCCCTTGCGCTTGAGATCCAGCGCCGCCAGGGGTTCGTCCATCAGCAGTAGACGCGGGCTGGTGAGCAGGGCGCGGGCCATGCCGACGCGCTGGCGTTCACCGCCGGAGAGACGATCGGGCAGGCGGTCGAGCAAGTGGCCGATGCCGAGCAGTTCGACCGCCTGCTCGAGGGGTACGCGTCGCGCGGTCTTCGCGATGCGCTTGAAACCGAACTCCAGGTTGCGCCGCACCGACAGGTGGGGAAACAGGTTGGCGTCCTGAAACACGTAGCCGACCGGGCGCTGGTGGGCGGGCAGCCAGATGCCGTTGGCGCTGTCCTGCCAGGTTTCGCCGTTGACCTTCAGGTAACCGCTGCCAGATCGCTCCAGCCCGGCGACGCAGCGCAGTACCGTGGTCTTGCCCGAACCGGAGTGGCCGAACAGCGCGCTGACACCGCGGCCGGGCAGTTGCAGGTCGACGTCCAACGTGAAGCCAGGATGGCTGAGGGTGAAGCGGGCGTGGATCTGCAGGTCGTTCATGTCCAGGCCCTCTGCGTGCGGCGGTTGCTGGAGTAGAGCGCCAGCAGGACCAGGAACGAGAACGCCACCATGCCGCCGGCCAGCCAGTGGGCCTGGGCGTATTCCATGGTTTCCACATGGTTATAGATCTGTACCGAAGCGACTTGGGTCTTGCCGGGGATGTTGCCGCCGATCATCAGCACCACGCCGAACTCGCCGACGGTGTGCGCGAAGCCGAGAATCGCCGCGGTGAGAAAGCCCGGCCTGGCCAGCGGCAGTACCACGCTAAAGAAGGTATCCCAGGGCCCCGCGCGCAGCGTGGCAGCGGCCTCGAGCGGGGCGCGGCCCATGGCTTCGAAGGCGTTCTGCAGCGGCTGCACCACGAACGGCAGGGAATAGAACACCGAGCCGATCAAAAGCCCGGCGAAGGTGAAGGTCAGGGTGCCCAGGCCGAGCGCCTGGGTCAGTTGGCCGAAGAAACCGTTGGGGCCCATGCTGATCAGCAGGTAGAAGCCGATCACCGTCGGTGGTAGCACCAGCGGCAGGGCGACGATGGCGCCGATCGGCCGCTTCAGCCAGGAGTCGGTGCGCGCCAGCCACCAGGCGATGGGCGTGCCGACCAGCAGCAACAGCACCGTAGTCAGGGTGGCCAGTTCCAGGGTGAGGAGAATGGCGGCAAAGTCATTGGGGCCCAGAGGCATTCGGTGGCCTTTCAAGAGTTGGTGGTGAGACGGGTGCCACAGCCGGATGCCGATCTTCCGATGCAGGTTCCGGCATTGCAAACCGAGGGCTGTAAAAGGCAGGAGCGGACATCGGGCGCCGCCGCTCTTGTAGGAGGAGCTTTAGCTCCGAGCTTTATGAGGTGCAAAGAGCTCGGGGCTAAAGCCCCTCCTACGAGTTATGTGAACGAACGCTCTCGCCACATAGCAACCTCTAGCCGCATCTCCTGCGGGACGCTCTGCGTCCATACACCGTTCTTTATGCCAGCAATCGTGGCGCAGAGCGCCATAGGCTGGATATCCACGCAGGGCGTGGTATCAAAGCTTATAACCATAGGCCTTGATGATTTCGGCAGCCTTCGGCCCTCTCAGATACTCGACCAGCGCCTTGGCGGCCGGGTTAGCTTCGCCCTTCTTGAGGATCAGCGCATCCTGGCGGATCGGCTCGTACATCGTCTCCGGCACCACCCAGGCCGAGCCGCTGGTGATCTGGCCGTCCTTGTAAACCTGGGAAAGGGCCACGAAGCCCAGCTCGGCGTTGCCCGTGGAGACGAACTGCAGCGCCTGGGTGATGTTCTGGCCCTCGACGATCTTGCCCTTGAGCGCGTCGCTCAGGCCCAGCTTGGCGAGGGTCTGGGTGGCGGCTAGGCCATATGGCGCCGCTTTCGGGTTGGCGATGGACAGGTGCTTGAACTCGCCCTTTTTCAGCACCGCGCCCTGGTCATCGACGAAGCCTTGTTTCGGCGACCACAGCACCAGCGTGCCGATGGCGTAGGTGAAGCGCGAGCCTTTCACGCTCAGGCCTTCCTGCTCGAGTTTGGCGGGCGTGCTGTCATCGGCAGAGAGGAACACTTCGAAAGGTGCGCCGTTGCTGATCTGCACATAGAACTGCCCAGTGGCACCGTAGGACGCCTGCACGCTGTGCCCGGTGTCCTTCTCGAAGGCGCTGGCGATGGCCTGCATTGGGGCGGTGAAGTTGGCGGCGACCGCGACCTGAACCTGGTCGGCGAAGGCGTTGCCGGCCATGGCGAAGCTGGCGCAAAGCAGGAGAAGCGGACGAACGAGGCGGCTGTGCATGACTGGCTCCTGGGTGAGGGGCCGCAGGTGGCGGCCACTTTCGCTACCGCTATATACAAAAATATATGGCGGTAGGGAAGCCAAACTTGATCGGGCAGGCAGTCGCGAGGGGCATTGAACGAAAAATGCCAGTCAGGTGGCTGACTGGCATTCATGGGGCATCGCGCTAGCGAACGCTCAGATCACTTCAGCCACTCGGCCACGCGATCCGGGTTCTTGGCGATCCACTGCTTGGCCGCTTCATCCGGCTTCACGCCGTCGCGGATGGACAGCATTACCGAACCGACTTCCTCGGCACTCCAGGAAATCTTCTTCAGGAAGGCCGCCGCTTCCGGCGCCTTGGCTTCCAGGCCTGGGTTGGCCACGGTGTCGACGTGCTCGGCTTCACCGAAGACGTTTTTCGGGTCTTCCAGGAAGCGCAGTTTCCATTGCGCGAACATCCAGTGCGGGATCCAGCCGGTCACCACGATCGGCTTCTGGGCTTTCTCGGCGCGGGTCAGGGCGGTGGTCATGGCCGGGCCAGAGCTCGGCATCAGCTTGATGCTCTTGAGGTCGTATTCCTTGATCGCGTCTTCGGTGCGGCGCATCACGCCGGCGCCGGCATCGATGCCGGTGATCTTGCCATCGAAGTCTTTGGCGTATTTCTCCAGGTCGGCGATGGTCTTGGCTTCAACGTATTCGGGAACGATCAGGCCGATCTTGGCACCATCGTAGTTGGTGCCCAGCACGGTCACCTTGTCCTTGAGTTTCTCGTAGTACTCGCCGTGGGTGGCGGGCAGCCAGGCAGAGAGGGTGGCGTCGAGGTCGCCACGGGCGATGCCCTGCCACATGATGGCCGGCTCGACCGGTTGCAGGGTCACGTCGTAACCGAGCTTGGTCTTGAGGATTTCGCCGGCGACATGGGTGACTGCGACGCTGTCGTCCCAGCCGTTCACGTAGCCGATCTTGAGGGCCGGCTTGTCGGCGGCCATGGCACCGGACATGCCCAGGGCCAGGGCAGCGACACCGAGGCTCTGCAGGCAGAGGCGTTTGAAGTTGTGCATAGGTCTTGCTCCGTCAGTGAGTGGCAGTTCAGGTGGTTTACTGGCTCGTTCTGATCGCGGGCCTTGCGGCACCAGCTGTGCAGAGCAGGGCATGGCCCTGTTGGCACCGGCGCAGGGGCCTGGGCCCCCGGCTGACAGGCGATGCGTGCAGCCTCGCCTGCTGTACCTGACCCGCCCAGGTGCAGACGGGTCGCGGTGAGTGCGGGCTCAGAGCCCGACGAATTTCTTCACAGCAGCGGCGCCATCCTGACCATCGAAGGTGGTCACGCCTTGCAGCCAGGCGTCGAGCACCTGCGGGTTGGCCTTGATCCATTCCTTGGCGACGGCGGCCGGGTCCTGCTTGTCGAGCACCTTCTCCATGAGCTGGCTTTCCATCTCGACGTTGAACTGCAGGTTGTTCAGCAACTTGCCGACGTTGCCGCAGCGCTGTTCGTAGTCGGTCGGCACCACGGTGTAGACCTTGGCCGCGCCATAGTCGGGGCCGAATACGTCGTCACCACCGGACAGGTAGGTCATGTCGTACTGGGTGTTCATCGGGTGCGGCGCCCAGCCCAGGAACACCACCGGCTCCTTCTTGCGGATTGCACGTTGCACCTGCACCAGCATGCCGGCTTCGCTGGACTCGACCATCTTGAAGTCGCCCAGGCCGAACTCGTTCTTCTTGATCATGCCGTCGATCAGCAGGTTGCCGTCGTTACCCGGCTCGATACCGTAGATCTTGCCGCCCAGCTGATCCTTGAACTTGGCGATGTCCTGAAAGCTCTTCAGGCCCGCTTCAGCTGCGTAGGTCGGCACTGCCAGGGTGTACTTGGCGCCTTCCAGGTTCGGCTTGGCCAACACCTTGACGCTGTTGTCCTTGGTGAAGGGCTCGATCACCGAGTCCATCGAGGGCGCCCAGTAGCCGAGGAACACGTCGATCTGCTTGTTCTTCACGCCGGTGAAGGCGATCGGCACCGAAGCCATGGTCTTGCGCGGCGTGTAACCCAGACCTTCGGTCAGGGTCATGGCCACGCCGGTGGTGGCGGCGATATCGGCCCAGCCGATTTCCGCGAAACGGACCTGCTTGCAGCTCGCCGGCTCTTGCGCCCAGGCGCCCTGCACGAGGGCGCAGGACAGCAGACCGACACCCGCTACTTTGTGAAATACGTTCATCCGCGAATCCTTGTGTGAGTGAAAGGAAGCTCAGTATGGCCTTTTACTGGCGCTGCAGTCGCGCACTCAGCCAGTTCAGCCAGCCCGCGCGGTTTGCGGCGGTCTGCGGTGTACCGAAGCTTTCGGTGATGCGGTCGAGAATGATCGCCAGCAGCACCACGGCCATGCCGCTTTCGAAGCCCAGGCCGATGTCCAGCCGCTGGATACTCGCCAGCACGTCGTTACCCAGGCCGCCGGCACCGACCATCGAGGCGATGATCACCATCGACAGAGCCATCATGATGGTCTGGTTGACGCCCGCCATGATCGACGGCATGGCGTTGGGCAGCTGCACCTTGAACAGCAACTGTCGACCGTTGCAGCCGAACGACTGGCCGGCTTCGACGATTTCCTTGTTGACCTGGCGGATGCCCAGGCTGGTCAGGCGCACGGCCGGCGGCATGGCGAAGATCACCGTGGCGATGATGCCGGGCACGCGGCCGAGGCCGAACAGCATGGCGGCCGGAATCAGGTAGACGAACGCCGGCATGGTCTGCATGAAGTCCAGAATCGGTCGGATGATGGTCGACACGCGCTCGCTCTTGGCCGCCCAGATTCCCAGCGGAATGCCGATCAGCAGGCTGATCAGGGTCGCCGAGAAGGTCAGGCCGAGGGTCACCACGGTCTGCTCCCAGAAGCCGGTCATCACGATCAGCACGAAGGCCACGGTGGTGAATACCGCGAAGCGAAAGCCGATGCGCCACAGGCCCAGGGCCACGAAGATGGCGATCAGCAGCCACGCCGGTGGCAGCATCAGCACGTTCTCGATCGCTTCGGAGAAGCCGCTGACCACGCTGCCCATGCTGTCGAACACGCCGCTGTAGTTGTCCAGCATGTGCTGGACCGCGTCGTTGACCCAGCTACCCAGATCCAGTTTCTCGCTCATGTCATTCTCCCTGCAGGCGGGTCAGGAGGCGGCCCTTGCTGATGGCGCCGCTGTAGTGGCCATCCTGGTCGACCACCGGGATCGGACCTTCGTTGTCCACCAGGCGGTTGATCACCTGATCCAGAGGCAGGTCTTCGGGAACCGGGCTGATGGATTTGAGCACGTCACCATCGAGTGCCGGCGAGTCGCCGCCTTCGACCAGCAATGCGATCTTCTCCAGGCTGATGGAACCGCGGAACTTGTTGTCTTTGTCGACGATGAAGGCGTAGTGCTTGTCCTGCGCCTGCAGCTCGCGGCACACGGTCTGCGCATCGGGCGCCTTGCCATTGTGCACATAGACCGGAACGCTGTTGGCCTTCAGCTGGCCAGCGGTGAGATAGCGGCTGGTGTCGACCGTATCGAAGAAGTTGCGCACATATTCGTTGGCAGGATTGTCGATAAGTTCCTGTGGCGTACCGACCTGGACGAGCTTGCCGCCCTCCATGATCCCGATACGGTTGCCGATGCGCATGGCCTCTTCGATATCGTGGGACACGAAGATGATGGTGCGACGATGGGTCTTCTGCAGCTCCAGCAGGATGTCTTGCATCTCGCGGCGCTTGAGCGGGTCGAGGGCGGAAAACGCCTCGTCCATGATGATCATCGACGGGTCGACGGCCAGGGCGCGGGCCAGGCCAACGCGTTGCTGCATGCCGCCGGACAGCTCGTGAGGGAATTTGTTGGCGAAGGTGTCCAGGCCAACCTGCTTGAGTACCTGCATGGCGCGCTCTTCGCGCTCCTTGCGGCCCTTGCCGGCCACTTCGAGACCGAAGGCGGCGTTCTCCAGAACGGTACGCGAGGGCATCAGGGCGAAGGACTGGAAGACCATGCTCATGTCGCGGCGGCGCAGATCGATGAGCTGGTCCTTGGGAAGTTTGGCGACGTTCTGGCCGTCGATGTAGACATTGCCGGCGGTGGGCTCGACCAACCGGTTGATGAGGCGGATCAGGGTGGATTTACCCGAGCCCGAGAGGCCCATCAGGACGAAGATCTCGCCCTCTTCGACGCTGAACGACACGTCACTGACACCGATCACGGCGCCTTTTTCAGCGAGGATCTTGTCCTTGCTCCAGCCTTGCTTGAGCAGATCGATGGCTTCTTGCGGCTTGTCGCCGAACACCTTGTAGAGGTTTTCGACGACGATTTTTCCAGACTGCATGGGATGTTTCCCCTTCAGTAGACATCAGAGCAGTCACACGCAGCTTGCCGAGCGCCCACCGGGCACCCGTCATGCGATGCAGACTGTTCTTGCTTGTGGGTATATACACGGTTCCTGGGTTTGGACAGCGTTCTGTCACAAGGCGTTCTGCAGGCACTCGAGCGCGTCCCAGAGCGGTCGCCGAGGCGAGCGCAACAGGTGAACATGACGAATGATGTAATGCGTGGCCGTGCTGCAAACTGCTTTCCAAACCCTCTGGCAGTGTTACGAAGCCCAATCCTTTGGGTATTCACATCTCATCCGAGATGCGCGTACATCCGAAATTTCTTGTTGGGCTGGCGCCCTGTTGCGGTAGCCAGCACTTATCTGTTCTTCGGTCCGGGGCGGTGGGCCCCAGTCTGCCTCCCTGGTCAAGAGCGGCAGCGACGAAATCGGCTGACTCAACGATATAGTCTAGCGGTCGTGGCAATTATCGAATTACGACCCTGACGTGTTGGGCGACGACACGAAGCCCTCGCCTAAAAAAACCATAACAGATTCTTTCTGTACTTGGCCAAGGCTGGAGGCCGCGCATGGCGCGGTTTTCAGCCTTCAGGACGAGTGAAGGCCAGGGGCCATGCGGGCTACAGCAAATTTCAAAAAAACGTATGTAAAGCTGTTGGTCGCGGGCAAAAAGCGTATCAGTTTCAGTCGTTTTCGAGCCGTTCGGTGGCGTCTTCCAGCGTCGGAGGGCGAATAGTTGGCCGTGTTTTTCATATAGCCGGCGGTGTTTTTCCGGCATTCATCGAACTCGCTATCGACCGTACCCGAGGAGCGGCCGATGGAAATGCGTTATGCCCCACGGCAGTGAGCATTTTTTGCTCAGTGCGGCATGTGTTTGCCAGCTTTTGGTGCATGGGGTTTTTGGCCGATATGTCGCCTGAGTGACCGGTCAGTCATATTTTTTCGTGCTGCTCGGTTACCCCTGCAGACTGTGCGGAAACATCGTTACGCCAGCGACTGCTACCAAAATGCTCAAGCCCTTGTGGCATGGCACATTGCGTTCTTTTTCCGTTGCCGATTCAGGGCGCCTTCAATGCCCGCCAACCGGCCTTCCCAGCTGCCGCCAGTTCTTGTTTGAACGGGCGTTCAATGTCGGCATGGCCTTTGCGTTATATAGGCCATCTGCTTGACTGCCAGTCGGGCGTAATTACAAGAAAACAGAGCCTCGCCATGAAGGCTCATAACCTGGTTAGCGTGAGGGTTCATTGATGTCCCAGTTCAATCAGGGAGTGCAGCTCCAGAGTCGCGTTCCCCAGTCCATCGGTTTTCTGCTGCTGGACAACTTCACCCTGATCTCCCTGGCCTCGGCGGTGGAACCCCTGCGCATGGCCAACCAGCTTTCCGGCAAGGAGCTGTATCGCTGGCACACCCTGACCCTCGACGGTCAGCCGGTATGCGCCAGCGACGGTTTGAAAATCACCCCTGATGCCAGCACGGCCAACGCCCCGGCACTGAGCGCTGTGATCGTCTGCGGCGGTGTGGATATTCAGCGCAGCGTCACCCGCGATCATGTGCAGTGGCTGCAGGCCCAGGCTCGCCAGGGCCGGCAAATGGGCGCGGTATGCACCGGTAGCTGGGCGCTGGCCAAGGCCGGCCTGCTCGACGGCTACGACTGCAGCGTGCACTGGGAATTTCTCGCCGCCATGCAGGAGGCCTTTCCCCGCGCCGCCATCACCACGCGCCTATTCTCTATTGACCGTAACCGCAACACCTCGTCCGGCGGCACTGCGCCGATGGACATGATGCTGCACCTGATCGGCCGCGAGCATGGCCGCGAGCTGGCGGCGGCGATCTCCGAAATGTTCATCTATGAGCGTATTCGCAACGAGCAGGATCATCAGCGTGTGCCGCTCAAGCACATGCTCGGCACCAACCAGCCGAAACTGCAGGAAATCGTCGCGCTGATGGAAGCCAACCTAGAGGAGCCGATCGACCTCGACCAGCTGGCCCTCTATGTGGACGTGTCGCGTCGTCAGCTGGAGCGGCTGTTCCAGAAATACCTGCACTGCTCGCCATCACGTTATTACCTGAAGCTACGCCTGATCCGTGCTCGCCAGTTGCTCAAGCAGACGTCCATGTCGATCATCGAGGTGGCCTCGGTCTGCGGCTTCGTATCCACGCCGCACTTCTCCAAGTGCTACCGCGAGTACTTCGGCATTCCCCCGCGTGACGAGCGTGCCGGCAGCAGCGCCAACGTCGTTGCACTGGTTCCGGTCAATGATGAACTGCTGCACGAGTCGTCATCGGCCATGGCGGCGCTGAGTCGTGCCCAGGGCGAGTCGACGTTCGCCAGCGTGCGGATCATCTGATTTCCCGCATCGCACAAAAAATGCTCAATTCACGCAGACGCCCGAGAGCCGTGGCGTCTGCGTCGTCTTTCACAGATTATCCACAGTTATGCACAGAGTATTTGTACGCAAAACATCAGTGGGCAGGATGCCGTCAGGCCAATCATTGATTCAGGGCTGAAAGTGCGTTGTACCGGGCCTTTCGTGGCAGGCGTGATGCTGCCGTCGAGCGAAAAGTGGCCAGCCGGCCAAGCGCCCCATGAATGGGAGCGTTGCGCGGTTATCCAACAGTTTATCCACAGGTCTGCGCACAGTATTCGTGCGTCGAATGCCCACGCCCGAGCGATCAGGTGTGCGGCGCGGCGTTGTCGTTCAGCTGCGCGGCACCAGTGCCGGCAGCAATGTGCGGGAAATGGCTTCGCGCACGGTCGGCAGCACGGTCGCACTGCCGGCGAGGATGTCTTCGACCATGTGGCGCAGGGCGAGGGCGCGTTCCGGGCACAGGCCGGTCACCGCATATTCGCAGGCCTGCTCGGCGGTGGCGCCGCTGGGAACGCTGAAACCCAGGGCGACCAGGCGTTCGCGGAGATCTTCCTGGTCGATCAGTTCGGTATGCATCATCGTGGGCGTCCTCGTGGCAAGTTCGAATTCGGCGTACCGTCAGCGCAGCACGCCCTCATCCAGCAGTAGCTTGAAGATAGCCTCTGCACCTTCCTGTGGCGAGACGCCAGTGATCACCTGACCGCCACCGCCCGCCGCTTTCGCCGTCGCCGCCTTCATGCGCTCGGAGCCGGTCTTGGCCTTGATCACTTTCAGGCGCTTGGGCCGCGGCCGGGCCGGTTGCCATTGCGCGTCGGCATACAGCGGGTCGTCGACCAGCTCCACCGCTTCACGCTCAAGGGTGCCGCGCCGTGCCGGGCCGAATGCGCTCTGCCGGGCTGCCGGTGCGGCGCCATCGACACTGGCGACGAAGGGCAGACGCACCTTCAGCCGCCGCCGTTGCCCGCGGGGCAGGGCCTGCAGCACCTGGGCGCTGCCGCCTTCGATGCTTTCCACTTCTGCCAGGCCGACGACCAGCGGCCAGCCCAGTCGCTCGGCCAGCAGATAGGGCAGCATGCCCGAGCCTTCGCCGGTTTCCGCCTGGCTGCCGGTCAGCACCAGCTGCGCCTTGGCCAGTTGCAGGTGTTCGGTCAGCGCCGGCAGGGCGTCGGCCTCGCGGCTCTGCTCGAGTACGGTAAGACCCGGCAAGCCCATGCCCAGGTAGGCACGCAAGGTATCTTCCTGCGGGTCGCCGGCATGCACCACGTTGAGTTTTTCGCCGGCCAGGCGCAGGCCCAGCTCGACGGCGCGGGCATCCTGTTCGGCGCGCCGCGGACGGCCCGAGGCGGGGTGCGAACCGATGGAGACCAGGGTGACGACGTTCAGATCAGCCATGCCGGATCTCCCGTTGTGTGTACGATTTCGCGGGCATGGCCCGCTCCCACCAGAAGCGACCGAGAGAGTTATGCGGCATCGCGTTTGGCTCCGTTGCGGTGGGCTTCCACGCGTTCGATCAATGCCTGAAGGATCGCCGCCGAGTCGCCGATCACCGCCATGTCGGCGCGCTTGATCATGTCGCAGCCCGGATCCAGGTTGATCGCCACCACCTTGTCGCAGGCGCCGATGCCCTGCAGGTGCTGGATCGCCCCGGAAATGCCGACTGCCACGTAAACCCGGGCGGTAACCCAGGTGCCGGTGGCGCCGACCTGGCGGGCGCGGGGCATATGGCCATCGTCGACCGCCACCCGCGAGGCGCCTTCGGTGGCGCCCAGGGCGACGGCGGCGCGGTGGAACAGCTCCCAGTCCTTCACGCCGTTACCGCCTGAAAGGATGAATTCGGATTCGGCCATGGGGATCTGCGCCGGGTCGACGGCCACCGGGCCCAGGTCTTCGATGCGCGGCAGGTTGCGCGGCACTTGCGCCGACAGCTCGACCGGGCGCGCTTCATGGCGGGTTTCGCTGACCGGCTCGGCGCACTCGGCGGCGGCCAGGATCAGCCGCGGCGCTGCCCGCGCGATATCTTCGCGACCGGCACCGGCGCGGCCCGTGCTCTGCCCATCCTTGACCTGCCAGACGCGGGTGGCCGGGCGCTCGCCCAGGCCGGAAGCCAGGCGGCGGCCCAGTTCGCCACCGCCAGTGCGGCTGTCAGGCAACAGCCAGTGGCGCGGGCCGAACTGGTTCTCCACGGCGCGCAGCGCCAACACGCGTTGCTCGGGCGAGTAGCCGCTGTATTCGTCGCCTTCGAGTTGCAGCAGGCGGTCGACGCCCGCGCGGTCGAAAGCGGATTCCTTGTGCTCGCCGAACACCACGGCCAGCACGGCGCCATCCTTGCCGGCCAGTTGATGGGCGAGGCCGAGCAGATCCTTGTCGTGGCTGCTCAGGCGGCCACCGACCATGTCCGGTACCACGGCGATGATGAAGGCCGGCTGCTCGACCACATGCAGCGGCAGCTGTACCTGGGCGCTGCCGGTCTGGCGCTTGCCGCTGCCGCCCTGTTGGGCGCCACTGCGGTCGATGCGCTTGATGCCGGCCGGGCCGATGAAGCCGGCCGCTGCGGCTTGCGGGTTCTTGCGGACGATGCCGTTGGGGCCCATCCATTGGATCTGTTGGGGTTGCAGGGCAGCGTGCAACGGATGCAGGCGGTTGCGGGCGATACGCTCGGCACGCGGGTCACGGCGGATGATGTCACTCATGGCGGGCTCCCGTCGGACGGCTCGGTTTTGATGGGTTGGCACCCATCCTACGGAACGTGCTTTGTAGGATGGGTGTTAACCCATCAACCATCAGCGGTACGTCGATATTCATGCGACCTCCACAGCGGCGGGCTGAGCGGCCGGGCGCTTCTGCGGGGCATCGGCTTCGATCAGTACGTCGGCGACCAGCTCGGCGATGTCCTTGATCTGCGGGCGCGGCTCGACCACGCCTTCGAGCATCACGGTGCACTGTGGGCAGCCGACGGCGACCAGCTCGGCGCCGGTCTCCTTGATGTCGACCATGCGCATGTCGGGAATCCGTTGCTTGCCGGGAATGTCGGTGATCGGCGCGCCGCCACCACCGCCGCAGCAGCGTGAGCGAAAGCCCGAACGTTCCATCTCCTTCACCTCGATACCGATGGCCTTGAGTACTGCGCGTGGCGCTTCGTACTCGCCGTTGTAGCGGCCCAGGTAGCAGGGGTCGTGGTAGGTGACGGAGCCGCCCTTGTGCTTGCCAAGGCTCAGGGTGCCACGCTGCATCAGGGTTTCGATGAAGGTGCTGTGGTGCATGACCTGATAATTACCGCCCAGAGCGCCGTATTCGTTTTTCAGCACGTGGAAGCTGTGCGGGTCGCAGGAGACGATGGTCTTGAACTGGTATTTGTTCAGCGTGGCGATATTGCGCTTGGCCAGTTGCTGGAAGGTCGCTTCGTCGCCCAGTCGGCGGGCGACGTCACCGCTGTCGCGTTCTTCCAGGCCGAGCACAGCGAAGTCGACGCCGGAGGCTTTGAGGATCTTCACGAAGGCCCGCAGGGTGCGCTGGTTGCGCATGTCGAAGGCGCCGTCGCCAACCCAGAACAGCACCTCGGCGCTGCCCTTGTCGGTCATCAATGGCAGGTTCAGATCCGCCGCCCAGTTCAGTCGACCGCCGGGTGCGAAGCCGCCCGGGTTGTCGGTGGCGATCAGATTTTCCAGCACCTCGGCGCCCTTGTTCGGCGTCGAGCCTTTTTCCAGGGTGAGATGGCGGCGCATGTCGACGATGGCGTCGACGTGCTCGATCATCATCGGGCACTCCTCGACGCAGGCGCGGCAGGTGGTGCACGACCACAGGGTGTCCGCGTCGACCAGGGCATTGCCCTGCAGTGAAACGATCGGCTGGTGTGGGCCGCCGCCGTGCTCACCGAGTGGCTTACCTGGATACGGCGAGCCGGCAAACTTGGCGTCATTGCCGCCGGCCAGGCCGATGACCATGTCCTGAATCAGCTTCTTGGGGTTCAGTGGCTGGCCGGCGGCGAAGGCCGGGCACATGGCTTCGCACTTGCCGCATTGCACGCAGGCGTCGAAACCGAGCAACTGGTTCCAGGTGAAGTCGGTGGGTTTTTCCACACCCAGCGGGGCTTTGGGGTCATTCAGGTCCAGGGCTTTCAGGCCGGTCGAGCGCCCCCCGCCAAAGCGCTCGCTGCGGCGGTGCCAGGCCAGGTGCAGGGCGCCGGCGAAGGCGTGCTTCATCGGCCCGCCCCAGGTCATGCCGAAGAACAGCTCGGACACGCCCCAGGCCACGCCCACGGCGAGAATCGCCGCCAGCACCCAGCCGCCGAAGTCGGGCGGCAGGATGCCGGCCACCGGCAGGGTGGCGATAAAGAAGCTGCCCGCGAACATCAGCAGGCTTTTCGGCAGGCGCATCCAGGGGCCTTTCGACAGGCGCGAGGGCGGATTCAGGCGACGCTTGGCGACGAACAGGGCGCCGGTGAACATCAGCACCGTGGCCGCCAGCAGGGCGAAGCCGAGGATGCGGTTATGCAGGCCGAAACCGTGCACGACGATGGCCAGCACGGCCGCCAGCACGAAGCCACCGGCGGTGGCCACATGGGTCTTGGACATGTACTTGTCGCGCTCGACCACGTGGTGCAGGTCCACGAGGTAGCGGCGCGGCATCTTCAGCAGGCCGCCGAGCCAGTCGACCTTGGCCGGCCGGCCGCGGCGCCACATGAAGAAGCGCTTGGCCGCGCCGATGACCGCAAGGGCCAGGGCGGCAAAGAGCAGGATGGGGAGAATGGTTTGCAGCATTTGCTTACCCTCACAGGGTTAATCGTTCCCACGTCGAGTCGTCGAACCGTCCGCGTGGTAACGCATCGCCGGACGCTCTGCGTCCAGCGCTTGTGACGCAGAGCGTCACGGCGCTAGGTCTCCCACGCAGAGCGTGGGAGCCATCATCCAATCAGAAGTCCTTGCACAGGCGCAGGGCGTCGTAGATCGCCGCGTGCACGTTGCGCTGGGCTACGCAGTCGCCGATACGGAACAGCAGGTAGCCGTCGCCCGCCTCGGAAAGGCATGGCTGCGGCTTGATCGCGAACAGCGCCTCGACGTCGATCTGGCCCTTGTTGCGCGAGCCGTCCTTGAGCGCGTAATACAGGCGCTCGTCCGGGCGCACGCCGTTCTCGATGACGATCTGGTCGACCACTCGCTCTTCCCGGGCGCCGGTGTATTCGTTCTCCAGCACCGCGACCTTCTTGTCGCCCTCGGCGTAGACCTTTTCCAGCATCAGGTCGCCGGTCATGACCACTTCCTTGGGGTACATGCTGCGGTAGTAGGTCGGGAAGGTGGTGCCACCCATGGCCACACCGGGCTTGATGTCGTCGGTGACGATCTCGACCTGGCAGCCTTTCTCGGCCAGGTAGTCGGCCGCCGACATGCCGGTGAACTCGCAGATGGTGTCGTACACCAGCACGTTCTTGCCGGGCTCGACCTTGCCGCTAAGGATGTCCCAGGCGCTGACCACCAGGCCTTCGGCAGCGCCCCAGTGTTCGTTCTGTTCGAGGAAGGCGTGGCCACCGTTGGCCAGCACCACGATGTCCGGGCGCAGGTCGAGGATGGTCGCTTCATCGGCCGCCGTGCCCAGGCGCAGGTCCACGCCCAGGCGGGCGATTTCCAGCTGATACCAGCGAGTGATGCCGGCGATCTGGTCGCGTTGTGGGGCGCGGGCGGCGATGCTGATCTGCCCGCCGAGGCTGTCCTGCTTCTCGAACAGGGTCACGTCGTGGCCACGCTCGGCGGCGACGCGCGCGGCTTCCATCCCGGCCGGGCCGCCGCCGACGATCACCACCTTGCGCTTGGCGCCGGTGGTTTTCTCGATGATGTGCGGCATGCCCATGTATTCACGGCTGGTGGCGGCGTTCTGGATGCACAGCACGTCCAGGCCCTGGTACTGGCGGTCGATGCAGTAGTTGGCGCCGACGCACTGCTTGATCTGGTCGATCTGGCCCATCTTGATCTTGGCGATCAGGTGCGGGTCGGCCATGTGCGCGCGGGTCATGCCGACCATGTCGACGTAGCCACCTTCGAGGATGCGCGTGGCCTGGTTCGGGTCCTTGATGTTCTGCGCGTGCAGCACCGGCACCTTGACCACTTCCTTGATGCCGGCCGCCAGGTGCAGGAACGGCTCCGGCGGGAAGCTCATGTTGGGAATGACGTTGGCCAGGGTGTTGTGGGTGTCGCAGCCCGAGCCCACCACGCCGATGAAGTCGAGCATGCCGGTTGCGTCGTAGTAGGCGGCGATCTGCTTCATGTCCTCGTGGGACAGGCCGTCCGGGTGGAACTCGTCACCGGTGATGCGCATGCCCACGCAGAAATCGTCGCCGACTTCGGCACGCACCGCCTTGAGCACTTCCATGCCGAACTTCATGCGGCCTTCGAAGGTGCCGCCCCATTCGTCGGTACGCTTGTTCACGCGTGGCGACCAGAACTGGTCGATCAGGTGCTGGTGCACGGCGGATAGCTCGACACCGTCCAGGCCGCCTTCCTTCGCACGGCGCGCGGCCTGGGCGTAGTTGCCGATGATGCGCCAGATTTCCTCGACCTCGATGGTCTTGCAGGTGGCGCGGTGCACCGGCTCACGGATGCCGGACGGCGACATCAGGGTCGGCCAGTGGAAGCCGTCCCAGCGCGAGCGGCGGCCCATGTGGGTAATCTGGATCATGATCTTGGCGCCGTGCTTGTGCATGGCGTCAGCGAGATTCTGGAAGTGCGGAATGATGCGGTCGGTGGACAGGTTCACCGAACTCCACCACTGCTGCGGGCTGTCGATGGCCACGACCGAGGAGCCGCCGCAGATCGCCAGGCCGATGCCGCCCTTGGCCTTCTCTTCGTAGTATTTGACGTAACGCTCGGTGGTCATGCCGCCGTCGGTGGCGTACACCTCGGCGTGAGCCGTGCTGAGTACGCGGTTACGGATGGTCAGTTTGCCGATCTGGATCGGCTGGAACATTGCTTCGAAGGCCATGACCTTCTCCTCGATTCGACGGCTGCACTGCGTTCACGGTCAATGCGGGGTGGAGCGCCTAGCGAGTGGCGCTCCTGTTGTTATTCAGAGCGGGCGGGTTACGAACAGGCCATCGTCGTGGCCTTCTTCCGAGCCGCCGTATTCCTGCACGGTGACGGTGCGCAGGCTGCTGCCCTTGGCGGACAGGATCTGGTCGATGGCGCCAGAGAACCAGCCGGTGAACATGTAATCCACCTTGCGGCCGACCTTGCCGTACACGTACACGAAGGCCGAGTGCTTGAGCTTCACTTCCGCGTAACCGGCGTCGATGTCCAGCTTCTGGATCTCGAACAGGCCCCAGCCGCGCTGCGACAGGCGCTTCATGTAGTGCTCGAACACCGCATCGCCCTGCAGGCCATGGCACTCGGCCTCCTTCTCGCACCAGTGCCAGGCGGATTTGTAGCCGGCCTTGTAGAGAATCTCGGCGTACTTGTCGGCGCCGAGCACTTCCTCGATGCCGCGGTGGTTGTTGACGAAGAAATGCCGCGGCACGTACAGCATCGGCAGGGCGTCGGTGGTCCATACGCCGGTTTCGTCGTCGACCTGAATGGGCATTTCGGGGGCGTGGGTGGCCATGTGTGTAACTCCTGAGTTCGAATCGTAGGAGCGGCTTTAGCCGTGAGCTTCAAGGCACGTCGCCCTTTGGGGGCTGATCGCGGCTGAAGCCGCTCCTACGGAAATTGAGAGGGAAGGGCTTATTCGCCCCAGACGTCGGCGAGTACCCGTACCCAGTTCTCACCCATGATCTTGCGCACCACGCGCTCGGAATGGCCGCGTTTGAGCAGGGTTTCGGTGAGGTTGGGGAATTCGCCGACGGTACGGATACCCAGCGGATTGATGATCTTGCCGAAGTTGGTCAGGCGACGGGCATAGCCCTTGTCGTGGGTCAGGTACTCGAAGAAGTCCTGGCCGTGACCCTGGGTGAAGTCGGTACCGATGCCGATGGCGTCTTCACCGACGATGTTCATCACGTACTCGATGGCTTCGGCGTAGTCGTCGATGGTCGAGTCGATGCCCTTGGCCAGGAACGGCGCGAACATGGTCACGCCAACGAAGCCGCCGTGGTCGGCGATGAACTTCAGTTCCTCATCGGACTTGTTGCGCGGGTGCTCTTTCAGGCCCGAAGGCAGGCAGTGCGAATAGGTGACCGGCTTTTTCGATTCGAGGATGACTTCCTCGCTGGTCTTCGAGCCGACGTGGGACAGGTCGCACATGATGCCCACCCGGTTCATCTCGGCGACGATCTCGCGACCGAAGCCGGACAGCCCGCCGTCACGCTCGTAACAGCCGGTGCCTACCAGGTTCTGGGTGTTGTAGCACATCTGCACGATGCCCACGCCAAGCTGCTTGAACACCTCGACGTAACCGATCTGGTCCTCGAACGCATGGGCGTTCTGGAAGCCGAAGAGGATGCCAGTCTTGCCCAGCTCCTTGGCCTTGCGGATGTCGGCGGTGGTGCGCACCGGCATCACCAGGTCGCTGTTCTCGCGGATCAGCTTGCTGCTGGCGGCGATGCTGTTGACGGTGGCCTGAAAACCCTCCCATACCGACACGGTGCAGTTGGCCGCGGTCAGGCCGCCCTTGCGCATGTCTTCGAAGAGTTCACGGTTCCACTTGGCGATGATCAGACCGTCGATGACGATGCTGTCGGCGTGCAATTCGGCTGGGCTCATCAGGCGGCTCCCCTTGAATGAATGCACCAGATTCGCTGCTGGCGCTTTGTGGGCAGCATATGCCTCGACGCTTGGGCGACCCGATGCAAAAACGACGGGGGGATTGCCGAAAGCGTCAAGCCGAGGTCGTGGTTGGATAAGCCGCTTGCGCGTGCGCTGTTGCGGGGCAGGGGGCGAGATAGGGCGCTGAGAGTGCTAAGCCGATATCAGCCTATCTATAGGTGGGAGCGGGCCATGCCCGCGAATCGCGCGCATGGCGCGCTCCCACAAAAGCGCAGCCTTACGGGCATGGCCTGGGCGGCCACCCTCCCACAAAAAAGGCCGCAGTCCGTAGGATGGGTAAAACCCATCAATTTCCATGGGTTTCACCCATCCTACGACCTGTGACCGAGTTAAGATCCAGCCGCCTCGTGCCTATCCTGCCGCGGGCTGACGGCAAACCGCGCCCGATAACGCCGGGCAAAATAGGACGCCGAGTCGAAGCCGCAGGCCAGAGCCACCTCCAGCACGCTGAGGTCGCTCTGGCGCAGCAGTTGGCGGCCCTTGTCGAGGCGCAGGGCGAGGTAGAAGGTGACCGGTGTGGTGTTCAGGTGCTGGCGAAACAGCCGCTCCAACTGGCGGGTGGTGATGCCTACCGTGTCGGCCAATTGCTGCGGGGTGCGCGGCTCCTCGGTACAGCGCTCCATTTCGCCGATCACCAGGGCCAGCTTCTTGTCGTGGATGCCGTAGCGGCTGCTGACCTGCATGCGCTGGTGATCCAGCCGGGTGCGAATACGGCCGAGTACGAATTGCTCGGACACCTGGATCGACAATGCCTCGCCATGGTCGCGGCCGATAAGGCCGAGCATCAGGTCCAGGCTGCTGGTGCCGCCGGCACTGGTGATGCGCCGGCCGTCGATTTCGAACAATTCCTGGGTTGGTTGCAGCTGTGGATAACGTTCGCGAAAGGCCTCCAGCGCTTCCCAGTGCAGGGTGAAGCGCTGCCGGGCGTCCAACAGCCCGGCCTCGGCCAGCACAAAGCTGCCGGTATCGATGGCGCCCAGCACCCGGCATTCGCGTTCGGCACGTCGCAAGCGGGCGGCCAGCTGCGGCCCGAAACCCGCCAGTGGCTCGAAACCGGCTACCACGAACAGGCTGGTGTCGGTCAGGTCATCATCCAGAGCGCCATCGACATTGAGCGACATGCCATTGCTGGCCGGCACGGCCTGGCCGTCGGCGCTGAGCAGGCGCCAGTGGTAGTGGGGCGCATGAAAACGGTTGGCGACCCGCAGCGGTTCGATGGCCGACATCAGGCCCATCATCGAAAAGCCGGGCAACAGTAGAAAGCAGAAGTGATCAGGCATTGGAGTGCTCGCTGCGTAGAGCCTCATCTAACGGCAGCGTGGCTTGATCTTCAAGGCGTTATGTTCTGGTTTTATGTCGATATGGTGCGAATTTCCAACCGACTAACTGCGTAAGGTGGCTCCATCGGAATCCCGCTGTTCCGGTCACACGGTACTAAAAACCAGACTAAACCGTTGAGGAGCACCGCTCATGAAAACGCTCACCGCGTTCGCAGCCTGCTGCGCCGTCACCTTGTTCAGTGTGCCCCTGCTGGCCGCCGAAGAGGCCAGTTGCAAGACCGTCCGCCTCGGCGCCGTCGGCTGGACCGATGTGGTCGCCACCACCGCCGTGGCCAACCAGTTGCTGCAAGGCCTGGGCTATGAAACCACCCAGACCCAGGCCTCGCAGCAGATCATCTTCGCCGGCATCCAGAAGGGCCAGGTCGATGCCTTTCTCGGCTACTGGAAGCCGATCATGGACGACAACATCAAGCCCTTCCTCGATGCTGGCGCCGTGAAGGTGGCCGAGAGGCCGTCATTGGACGATGCCGTGGCGGTACTGGCCGTGCCGACCTACGCGGCCGAGCAGGGCATCAAGACCCTTGCCGACATCGCCCGCTTCAAGGATCAGCTCGACGGCAAGATCTACGGCATCGAGGCTGGGTCGGGCGCCAATACGGCGATCCAGAAGATGATCGATGCTAACCAGTTCGGCCTTGGCGGTTTCAAGCTGGTGGAATCCAGCGAGGCCGGCATGCTCGCCGCCGTCGGCCGCGCGGTACGCAACCAGAAGCCGGTGGTGTTCTTTGGCTGGAAGCCGCACCCGATGAACCTGCAGATGCCGATCACCTACCTGACCGGCACCGAGGATGTTTTCGGCCCCAATGACGGCGCGGCGACTGTTTCCACCGTGACTTCGCCGGACTACGCCCAGAGCTGCCCCAACGCCAACCGCCTGCTCACCAGCCTGCGCTTCACCAGCGAGCAGGAGGCCGAACTGATGCAGCCGATCATGGATCGCCAGGCGCCCGACAAGGTGGCGCGCGAGTGGATCGCGGCCAACCCCGAGGTGGTTGCCGGGTGGCTCGAAGGCGTTACCAGCCGTGACGGCAAGCCGGCCGCCCAGGCCCTGAAACTCAGCCAATAACTCAATCCCTCGCTGTCACCGCGCACTGCGCGGGGGCGGCGTTCGTCCTCGATAAAGGAGCACGACCGTGAACCACGAAGTCATCATCACCTGCGCGGTCACCGGCGCCGGCGACACCGTTGGCCGTCACCCGGCCATTCCCGTCACGCCGAAGCAGATCGCCGAGGCCGCCATCGAGGCGGCCAAAGCCGGCGCTACCGTCGCCCACTGCCACGTGCGCGACCCGCAAACCGGCAAGCCGAGCCGCGACGTGGCGCTGTACCGCGAGTTGGTCGAGCGCATTCGCGAGAGCGACACCGACGTGATCATCAACCTCACCGCCGGCATGGGCGGCGACCTGGAGATCGGCAAGGGCGAGCAGCCGCTGGAGTTCGGTGCCAGTACCGATCTGGTCGGCCCGCTGACCCGCCTGGCCCATATCGAGGAGCTGCGACCGGAAATCTGCACCCTGGATTGCGGCACGCTGAATTTCGGCGACGGCGACTTCATCTACGTTTCCACCCCGGCGCAACTGCGCGCCGGTGCCAAACGCATCACCGAGCTGGGCGTGAAGGCCGAGCTTGAGATCTTCGACACCGGTCACCTGTGGTTCGCCAAACAGATGCTCAAGGAAGGCCTGCTGGAGGATCCGCTGATCCAGCTGTGCCTGGGCATCCCCTGGGGCGCGCCGGCCGATACCGCGACCATGAAGGCGATGGTCGACAACCTGCCGCCAGGCCTGACCTGGGCCGGCTTCGGCATCGGCCGTATGCAGATGCCGATGCTCGCCCAGGCCATGCTCCTGGGCGGCAACGTGCGCGTGGGGCTGGAAGACAACATCTGGCTGGACAAGGGCGTGCCGGCCAGCAACGGCTCGCTGGTCGGGCGCGCGGTGGAAATCATCGAACGCCTTGGCGGCCGCGTGCTGAGCCCGGCCGAGGGCCGGGAAAAAATGAATCTGAAAAAACGCTGAGCCTTCGCCTGGAGCCTGCCATGTCCTTCGTAACCGACATCAAGATTTTCGCTGCACTGGGCACCGGTGTGATCGGCGCCGGCTGGATCGCCCGCGCCCTGGCCCATGGCCTGGACGTACACGCCTGGGACCCGGCACCCGGCGCCGAGGCAGCCCTACGCACGCGCATCGCCAATGCCTGGCCGGCGCTGGAAAAGCAGGGGCTGGCGCCCGGCTCGTCGATGCAGCGCCTGCGCTTTTTCGCTGACCTCGACGCCTGCGTGCGCGATGCCGATTTCATTCAGGAGAGCGCGCCCGAGCGGCTCGACCTCAAGCTCGACCTGCACGCGCGGATCAGCGCCGCGGCGCGCTCGAACGTGATCATCGGCTCCAGCACCTCGGGCCTGTTGCCCAGCGAGTTCTACGCCGAGGCACAGCACCCGCAGCGCTGCGTGGTCGGCCACCCGTTCAACCCGGTGTACCTGTTGCCTCTGGTCGAGGTGGTCGGCGGCGAACGCGCCGCGCCCGAGGCAGTGCAGGCGGCCATCAGCATCTACAGCGCACTGGGCATGCGCCCGCTGCACGTGCGCAAGGAAGTGCCGGGCTTTATCGCCGATCGCCTGCTCGAAGCGCTGTGGCGCGAGGCTCTGCACCTGGTCAACGATGGCGTGGCGACCACCGGCGAGATTGACGACGCGATCCGCTTCGGCGCCGGCCTGCGCTGGTCGTTCATGGGCACCTTCCTGACCTACACCCTGGCCGGCGGCGACGCCGGTATGCGCCACTTCATGGCCCAGTTCGGCCCGGCGCTGAAACTGCCCTGGACCTACCTGCAGGCCCCCGAGCTGACCGAGGCGTTGATCGACGATGTGGTCGCCGGCACGGGCGTGCAGCAGGGCCGGCGCAGCCTCGCCGAGCTGGAGCGCTACCGCGATGACTGCCTGCTGGCGGTGCTCGATGCCGTGCGCCAGACCAAGGCCTGTCACGGCTTCGCCTTCGAGGACTGAGCATGCTACCCGTCACCTACAAGACCGCGGTACAGCCCGCCTGGGTGGACTACAACGGCCACCTGCGCGACGCCTATTACCTGCTGATCTGCAGCTTTGCCAGCGATGGGCTGATGGATCTCATCGGCCTTGACGAAGCGGGCAGGGCGCGTACCGGGCACACGCTCTATACCTTGGAGTGCCACCTCAACTTTCTCGCCGAGGTGAAACTCGGCGTCGAGCTGCAGGTGCGCACCCAACTGCTCGGCCACGACCGCAAGCGCCTGCATATCCACCACCTGATCGAGCGCTGCGATGATGGGCAGATCGTGGCGGAAAGCGAACAGATGCTGATGAATATCGACACGGCCAATGGTCGTTCAGCGCCGTTCGATGGTGAGGTGGCTGAGCGAATTGCTGAGCTGGTCGAGGCGCAGCATGGAGCGCCGCGTTCTGTTTATGTCGGACGGGTGATCGGCTTGCCCTGAGCCTTCCTCGTGACGCAAAAAAGCCCCGCCAGGTTTAGCTGGCGGGGCTTTTTGTTCTCAGCCGCTTACTGCGTCTTCACATCCCGCAGATACGGCGCTGGCGCCGCACCCAGGTTGCTGAGCATGCGTTCGCTGTACCAGTCGATGAAGTTGACCACGCCGAACTCGTAGGTTTTCGAGTAGGGGCCGGGCTGGTAGGCGGTGGAGTTGATGCCGCGCTGGTTTTCCTCGGCGAGGCGACGGTCCTGGTCGTTGGTGGCATCCCAGACTTCGCGCAGGCGGGCCACGTCGTAGTCTTCGCCTTCGACGGCGTCCTTACGCACCAGCCACTTGGTGGTGACCATGGTTTCCTGGGCACTGATCGGCCATACGGTGAACACGATCAGGTGATCGCCCATGGCGTGGTTCCAGGAGTGCGGCAGGTGCAGGATGCGCATCGAGCCCAGGTCCGGGTTCTGGATGCGGCCCATCAGTTTCTTGCAGCCCTGCTTGCCGTCCATGGTCATGGACACGGTGCCCTTGAGCAGCGGCATGCGCACGATGCGGTTGCGCAGGCCAAAGCCAGCGTGCAGGTACGGGATCTTCTCGGCTTCCCACTTGGCGGCGGACTCGGCCACGTGGTCCTTGAACGACTGAGTCGCGCGGGGATCGTTGGTGTCGTCCCATTCCAGCAGGGTGTTGAGCAGTTCCGGATGCGAACCGTTGCAGTGGTAGCACTCGCGGTTGTTTTCCAGCACCAGCTTCCAGTTGGCCTTTTCCATCAGGGTGGTCTGCACGGCCACCTTGGCGTTCTCCATGTCGTAAGGTTCCATGTAGTGCGCCAGGGTGGCGAGGAACTCGTCGATGGCCGGCGGGTTTTCGGCCAGGGAGATGAAGATGTAGCCGCCGGCGGTCTTGCAGTTGACCGGCTTGAGGTTGTAGTCGGCCAGGTTGAAGTCGGCGCCCATTTCGGTGCCGGCGAACAGCAGGCGGCCATCCACTTCGTAGGTCCACTGGTGGTACGGGCAGACCAGCTTGGCGACCTTGCCCTTGTCGCTGGTGCACAGGCGCGAGCCGCGGTGGCGGCAGACGTTGTGGAAGGCGTGCACGACGCCCTCGGCGCCGCGGATGACGATGATCGGGTTGTTGCCTATCTGCAGGGTCAGGTAGTTGCCCTTGGCCGGGATCTCGCAGGTCATGCCGGCGATCAGCCATTCCTTGTGGAAGATCTCCTGCATGTCGAGCTGGAACACCCGCTCGTCGTTGTAGAACGGCTGCGGCAGAGAAAAGGTGCGCTCGCGATTCTGCAGCATTTCAGCGGCTGCGGCGCGTGCCGGTTCCAGCGGGTCGCCAAGGCTCAGGGTAGAGGTGACGGTCATCGGAAAACTCCTCGTGGCGGACACGGGTGCGGCCGCTGTGAAATAGGCTGGTGCGGTTGACGCAAGGTGGCATCGCCTGGCCCGGATCGCCTGCCGAATGGCGCATTGCTCAGGGGGCTGCGGCGCACGCTCTTATCCTGTTCGGCTTGGGGGTGAGTGTGGAGCCCGGCGCGGCGCGAACCTTATCCATGGGCGACATGGCCGAATCAGTTCCCGACTGGGTACGCCAGTGTCTACGGGGCAGGTCGCGGTGAGCATGCCGATGTCGCTGGCAGGTAAATGAGCGCCAGAGGCGTTGCGCACAATCGCGGCAAAGAATGGGCCGGTGAGCGGCCTGCGTGCGCGAGAGAACCGACATGTCGAACGACTTCCTCTATCCCGTCACTACCCAGACCTGGAGCAACGGCCGCCACCTGGTGCGCTGCGTCAAGGTCATCCAGGAAACGTGGGATGTCCGCACCTTCTGTTTCATGGCCGATCAGCCGGTGCTGTTCTTCTTCAAGCCGGGGCAGTTCGTCACCCTCGAACTGGAGATCGACGGCCAACCGGTGATGCGTTCGTATACCATTTCCAGTTCGCCGTCGGTGCCTTACAGCTTCTCGATCACCATCAAGCGGGTGCCGGGCGGCAAGGTCTCCAACTGGTTGCACGACAACCTGTCGGAAGGCCAGGAGCTGGCGGTGCACGGCCCGGTCGGGCTGTTCAACGCCATCGATTTCCCGGCCGACAAGGTGCTGTTCCTCAGTGGTGGGGTGGGCATCACCCCGGTGATGTCGATGGCCCGCTGGTTCTACGACACCAACGCCAACGTCGACATGGTGTTCGTGCACAGCGCCCGTTCGCCGAAGGACATCATCTACCACCGCGAGCTGGAGCACATGGCCGCGCGGATCGCCAACTTCAACCTGCACGTGATCTGCGAAAAGCACGGCCTGGGCGAGTCCTGGTCGGGTTACCGCGGCTACCTCAACCAGCCGATGCTGGAGCTGATCGCGCCGGATTACCTGGAGCGGGAAATCTTCTGCTGTGGCCCGACGCCCTACATGAGCGCGGTCAAGCGCCTGCTCGAAGCCAAGGGCTTCGACATGAGCCATTACCACGAGGAGGCCTTCGGTCCGGTGCCCGCCGAAGTGCGCCAGGAGGTCAAGGAACTGGCCGAGCTGGCTGCCGATGCACCGGAAGTGCCGGTTGGCGAGCGCAATCAGGTGTCCTTCACCAGCACCGGCAAGAGCATTCAGGTGGCTCCGGGCGAAACCGTGCATGCCGCGGCGGCGAAGCTTGGCCTGCATATTCCCAAGGCCTGCGGTATGGGCATCTGCGGTACCTGCAAGGTGCTCAAGACTGGGGGCGAGGTGGACATGGAGCATAACGGCGGGATCACCGACGAGGACGTGGCCGAGGGTTACATCCTGTCCTGCTGCAGCGTGCCGCGTAACGACGTGAGCATCGATTACTGATCCGCTGATCAAAAGATGATCAGTGCGCTGTAGCGCCCGGCTCATGGGCGCTGCAGGGGCTATCCAACAGTTTGTCCACAGCCCGGCGCACAGTAATTGTGTGAAAGGTTGGCTGCTGGTTTCCAATCGCCCGCTTGACCGGTCGCTCGCAGGGATTGGGAAAGCACGCAGGCTGCTGGAGGTTTGGCTGTGGCGGCTGCAGAACAGCTCGCGGCTGAAGCCGCTCCTACGTGCGCTATGGCACCACGCTCGAACAGCTTATCCACAGAGCTATTCACAATCTTATACAGACTTCTGACATGTCTCGCTGACGAGCACGTTGATTCGCCTGTTCAATTTTTGAACATCCTCATGTATGCCCCGCCAATAGTGGCTTTCAGCCTGATGGCGACAGCTTGTGCACAGCTTGATCCACGAAGTTTGGGGAAAGCGGGCTATGGGTTGTCCACCATGCGTCAGGCGTCACGTCGCGGCAAGACGGTAACTGAGGCTCTTCGACGGCTGATCGAAAAATGATCAATGCTGCCGAGGCCCTGCGGCTAAAGGGCTGAAGTCAATTCAAAAACAACTTATGCACAGAAACGCGCACAGTTTCTGTGTGTAGATAAGTTGCCAACTTATTGATGCTGCTCGTTTTTTGCTCGATAGGCTGCAGGTCTCTGATGGCGAGGCTTGCAGCGCTTTGCCGACAGCTTATCCCCATAATCGTCCCCTGATTGCTGGGGAAGAATGTCCACAGGCGGTAAAACCTCCGAGCGCGCATTGTGGATTAACGCGCCTCGAAATCCGCTGATCGAAATTTGATCAAGGTGCTGGAGGCCTTTGCTGGCAAGGGATGTAGCGACATATGCACAACTTGTATAAGCCCTCCTGCACAGCGATTGTGCGTAACCCAATGTGCAAGCTATTGAAATAGAACGTTTTTTGTACGATTGGCTGGAGCCCCCGTGCGCCTTGGTCTGCAGCTTTATGCCGACAGCTTATTCACAACGCCTTCCACGGGATCTGGGGATGTGGGAGATGATTGCGCACAGGCGGCGCGAGCGTTAAGCGCAGCAAAGCGCGTCGGGATACCTGTGTAGGCATTCGTTTTGGTTGGGATAACGATGTTATCCACAGGAGTGCAGGAGGAGCTGCAGGAGAGGATCGTTGCGGAACGTGAATGCGTTGGGCCGGCGCGCTGCCGGCCCAGCGCCTTGCTCAGGCGGCCATGACTTCGCGGATATCCGCAGCCAGCTGGCGAACCCGTGCTTCCTCGGTATCCCAGGAGCACATGAAGCGCGCGCCGCCGGCGCCGATAAAGGTGTAGAAGCGCCAGCCGCGGGCGGTGAGGGCGGCGATGGCCGGTTCGGACATCTGCAGGAACACGCCATTGGCCTCGACCGGGAACATCAGGCTGACGCCCGGCACGTCTTCCACCAGTTTGGCGAGCAGTTGGGCACAGTGATTGGCGTGGTTGGCGTAGCGCAGCCAGGCATCGTCCTGCAGGATGCCGACCCAGGGCGCCGACAGGTAGCGCATCTTCGAGGCCAGCTGACCGGCCTGCTTGCAGCGGTAGTCGAAGTCTTCGGCCAGGCCCCGGTTGAAGAACAGAATCGCTTCGCCAACCGCCATGCCGTTCTTGGTGCCGCCAAAGCACAGCACGTCGACGCCGGCCTTCCAGGTCAGCTCGGCCGGCGTGCAGCCGAGAAAGGCGCAGGCGTTGGAGAAGCGCGCGCCGTCCATGTGCAGGTTCAGGCCCAGTTCGTCACAGGTCTGGCTGATCGCCTGGATTTCCTCGGGGCGGTACACGGTGCCGACTTCCGTGGCCTGGGTCAGGGTGACCACGCGCGGCTTGGGGAAGTGGATGTCCTTGCGCTTGAGGGCTATTTCGCGGATCGAGGTCGGTGTCAGCTTGCCCTGTTCGGTGCGGGTGGTCAGCAGCTTGGAGCCATTGGAGAAGAACTCCGGAGCACCGCATTCGTCGGTCTCGACGTGGGCGGTCTCCGAGCAAATCACGCTGTGATAGCTCTGGCACAGCGACGCGAGGGCCAGGGAGTTGGCGGCGGTGCCATTGAAGGCGAAGAACACGTCGCAGTCGGTCTCGAACAGGCGGCGGAAGTGGTCGGCGGCGCGGGCCGTCCATTCGTCATCGCCGTAGGCGCGCTGATGGCCCTGGTTGGCCTCGGCCATGGCCTGCCAGGCCTCGGGGCAGATTCCGGAGTAATTGTCGCTGGCGAATTGCTGGGCGTTGTCGGGCATTGAAGGGTCCTTTTCTGCATCGCCCCGTGCGGGCGTATGCCGCTACTTTATCCCGCCGCACCGCTGCGTCGCACTCGCCGGGGCGACATATTGTTCCATGCCCAGGCGCGCCATTAATTGTGAACTCACGGGCGCCGATGGGCTCACAAGGCAGAGAGTTCATTACCAGGACTCACCGATCCCAAGCTACAGGAGCCCACCATGAGCTACCGTCATCTGATCGCCCTTTTCGCACCGCTCGCTTTCGCCCTGCCGGCTGCCGCCGCTCAGCAGTGGTCGCCGGAAGCCAAGTCCACCTTCGTGCAGGAATGCGTGAAGGGCGCTCAGTCCGGCCACTCCCAGGAAAAGCTCACCGCCTTCTGTGATTGCGCCGCGACCAAGGTCAGCGAGGAGTTCAGCGAGGCGGAAATGGCCGAGATGAGCAAGCAGGTTCCGCCGGACGCGGCACTGCAGAAGCGTCTGGTCACCGCATCGAGCAGCTGCAACGCGAAGCTGCAGTGAGCCTTGAGGGCGGCGTAGGTTCTACGCCGCCCTTTCTGTTTGCGCCTTGGCGCTGGCTGCCTCTACCTTGATGCTTTATCCGTCAGCGTGATGGGCGTGCATGCCTTCCTCTTTCCCACACCATCCTTCCCCTGGCCGCGACGCGGCTCTCGATCTGATCAAGTGGCTGGCGCTGCTGACCATGCTGATCGATCACCTGCGCCATGCCTGGCCTGAGCTGTATTTCCTCTATGTGCCTGGCCGCCTGGCCTTTCCACTGTTCTGCCTGGCGATTGCCGCCAATGTCGCACGGCCCAGGGCTGAGGGTGCCGGCGGCGTGACCACCCGTTACCTGGAGTGGCTGTTGCTGTTCTCGCTGATCTCCGAGTGGCCGTACCGGCTGCTGGTGCCGACCGCCGAATCGCTCAACGTGATGCCGACCCTGGTACTCGGCCTGCTGATCGCCAATGCCGTGCAGCGCGCCGATATCCAGGCGCGCTGGTTGGGCGCCGGCGCGCTGGCGACAGCCGTGCTGGCCCATGAGTGGCTCATGTTCGGTGCCTTTGGCGCGCTTTTGCCGGCCGCCTTTCTGCTTGCGTTGAAGGGCTCCTGGGCGCGCTGGTTGCTACCGATGCTCGGCTGCCTGGCAGCCAACTACTGGGCGCCGTTCTATGCCGATGCGGCCCGTGGCGATCCGTTCGCCTGGAGCGTGTTGGCCATGTGTCTGTTCGCGCCATTGCTGGGCCTTCTGCTGTTGCGCTTCCGGCCGCCATTCCCCGTACCGCCGGTCAGGCGCTGGGCTTACCTCTTCTATCCGGTGCATTTCCTGGTGCTGGTGGCGCTGCGCAGCCTCTGAGGCTCTGCTCTGGCATGCGCAATTGCGACGCTTAGGCATGTCGCAAACACAATCTCCCGTGGCGTACATAGGCATCTGGCTCGCCAGGGCCAGTCATACCATCGCTGCAACAAGACTCATACCGAGCAACCGCCAGATGCGGCGCCGCGAGGCGCCCCGGGGAGATACGTGATGTTCAGCAAGCAAGATCAGATTCAAGGCTACGATGACGCCCTGCTCAGTGCCATGCAGGCCGAGGAGCGTCGTCAGGAACATCACATCGAGTTGATTGCCTCGGAAAACTACACCAGCAAGCGTGTGATGGAAGCCCAGGGCAGCGGCCTGACCAACAAGTACGCCGAAGGTTATCCGGGCAAGCGCTACTACGGCGGTTGCGAGCATGTGGATAAAGTCGAGGCGCTGGCCATCGAGCGCGCCAAGCAGCTGTTCGGTGCCGATTACGCCAACGTGCAGCCGCACTCCGGCTCTTCCGCCAACTCGGCCGTTTACCTGGCGCTGCTGCAGCCCGGCGACACCATTCTCGGCATGAGCCTGGCCCACGGTGGCCACCTGACCCACGGTGCCAAGGTGTCGTCCTCGGGCAAGCTGTACAACGCCGTGCAGTACGGCATCGATACCGATACCGGGCTGATCGATTACGACGAAGTCGAGCGCCTGGCCGTGGAGCACAAGCCGAAGATGATCGTTGCCGGCTTCTCGGCTTACTCCAAGACCCTGGATTTCCCGCGTTTCCGCGCCATCGCCGACAAGGTCGGCGCCTTGCTCTTTGTTGATATGGCGCATGTCGCGGGGCTGGTCGCCGCCGGTCTGTACCCGAACCCGGTGCCGCTGGCCGACGTGGTCACCACCACCACTCACAAGACCCTGCGTGGCCCACGTGGCGGGCTGATCCTCGCCAAGGCCAACGAAGAGATCGAGAAGAAGCTCAACGCTGCCGTATTCCCGGGCGCCCAGGGCGGCCCGCTGATGCACGTGATCGCCGCCAAGGCGGTGTGCTTCAAGGAAGCGCTGGAGCCCGGCTTCAAGGAGTACCAGGCCCAGGTGATCAAGAACGCCCAGGCCATGGCTCAGGTATTCATCGACCGCGGTTTCGACGTGGTCTCCGGCGGCACCGACAACCACCTGTTCCTGCTCTCGCTGATCAAGCAGGGCATCACCGGCAAGGACGCCGACGCCGCCCTGGGCCGCGCCGGCATCACGGTCAACAAGAACGCCGTACCCAACGATCCGCAGTCGCCGTTCGTGACCTCGGGCCTGCGCATCGGCACGCCAGCGGTCACCACCCGCGGCTTCAAGGAAGCCCAGTGCCGTGAACTGGCAGGCTGGATCGCCGAAATCCTCGAGCACCTCGGCGACGCCGATGTCGAGGCGCAGGTGGCAGGTCTGGCCGCCGGCCTGTGCGCCGATTACCCGGTTTACCGCTGAGACACAGTCGTTACGTAGAGGCGCAGGTTCGGCACCGTAGGATGGGTGCAACCCATCAGCAATCGATGGGTTGCACCCATCCTACGGTTTAAGCACTCCCTCTACAGGCAAGCAGAATTCAGGAGTTACCCATGCAGCGCTATTCCGGCTTTGGCCTGTTCAAGCATTCTTTCAGCCACCATGAAAACTGGCAGCGCATGTGGCGCAACCCGACGCCCAAGCCGGTTTACGACGTGGTCATCATCGGCGGTGGCGGCCACGGTCTGGCCACCGCCTACTACCTGGCCAAGGAGTTCGGCGTGAAGAACGTCGCCGTGGTCGAGAAGGGCTGGCTGGGCGGCGGCAACACCGCGCGCAACACCACCATCGTGCGTTCCAACTACCTGTGGGACGAGTCCGCGCACCTCTACGAGCACGCGATGAAGCTGTGGGAAGGCCTGTCCCAGGATCTGAACTACAACGTCATGTTTTCCCAGCGCGGCGTGTTCAACCTTGGCCATACCCTGCAGGACATGCGCGACATCGAGCGCCGGGTCAGCGCCAACCGCCTCAACGGTATCGATGGCGAAGTGGTCGATGCCAAGCAGGTGGCGGAGATGATTCCGTACCTGGACTGCTCGAAGAACACCCGTTACCCGGTGCTCGGCGCTTCGCTGCAGCGCCGTGGCGGCGTGGCCCGTCACGACGCCGTGGCCTGGGGCTTCGCCCGCGCGGCCGACGCCCTGGGCGTGGACCTGATCCAGCAGACCGAAGTGATCGGCTTCCGCAAGCAGGATGGTGAGGTGATTGGCGTGGAAACCAGCAAAGGCTTCATTGGCGCCAAGCGCGTCGGTGTGGTCGCTGCCGGTAACTCCGGGCACCTGGCCAAGCTCGCCGGCTTCCGCCTGCCGCTGGAATCGCACCCGCTGCAGGCGCTGGTCTCCGAGCCGATCAAACCCATCATCGACACGGTGATCATGTCCAACGCCGTGCACGGCTACATCAGCCAGTCCGACAAGGGCGACCTGGTCATCGGCGCCGGCATCGACGGCTACAACGGCTACGGCCAGCGCGGCTCCTACCCGACCATCGAACACACCCTGCAGGCCATCGTCGAGATGTTCCCGGTGCTCTCGCGGGTACGCATGAACCGCCAGTGGGGCGGTATCGTCGACACCACGCCGGACGCCTGCCCGATCATCGCCAAGACGCCGGTCAAGAACCTGTATTTCAACTGCGGCTGGGGCACCGGTGGCTTCAAGGCCACGCCGGGCTCGGGCAACGTGTTCGCGGCCAGCCTCGCCAAGGGCGAGATGCATCCGCTGGCCAAGGCCTTCTCCATCGAGCGCTTCCACAACGGTGCGCTGATCGACGAGCACGGCGCAGCCGGTGTGGCGCACTGATTAAGGCGCCCTCTCTCGGCGAGAGGGGGACGATGGTTTTCTGGAGGTCCCGAACATGCTGCACATCTTCTGCCCACACTGTGGCGAACTGCGTTCCGAAGAAGAATTCCACGCCGGTGGCCAGGCGCACATCGCCCGCCCGCTGGACCCCAACGCCTGCACCGACGAGGAGTGGGGCGAGTACCTGTTCTTCCGCGACAACCCGCGCGGCATCCACCACGAGCTGTGGATTCACGCAGCGGGCTGCCGTCAGTACTTCAACGTCACTCGCCACACGGTGAGCTACGAGATTCTCGAAACCTACAAGATCGGCGAGCGCCCCAGCGTGACTGAGGCCACCGTCGCCGCGAAAAAGGCCGCTGACCAAGGAGTAACGGCATGAGCCAGGTCAATCGTCTTTCCCAGGGTGGCCGCATCGACCGCAGCCAGCCGCTGACCTTCAACTTCAACGGCCAGAGCTACCAGGGCTACGCCGGTGACACCCTGGCCGCCGCGTTGCTGGCCAACGGCGTCGACGTGATCGGCCGCAGCTTCAAGTACTCGCGCCCGCGCGGCATCATCGCCGCCGGTGCCGAAGAGCCCAATGCCGTGCTGCAGATCGGCTCCACCGAGGCCGCGCAGATCCCCAACGTGCGTGCCACCCAGCAGGCGCTGTACCAGAACCTGACCGCCACCAGCACCAACGGCTGGCCGAGCGTGAACACCGACCTGATGGGCATTCTCGGCAAGGTCGGCGGCGGCATGATGCCGCCCGGGTTCTACTACAAGACCTTCATGTACCCGCAGAACCTGTGGCTGACCTACGAGAAGTACATCCGCAAGGCCGCCGGCCTCGGTCGTTCGCCGAAGGAAAACGACCCGGACATCTACGACTACATGAACCAGCACTGCGACGTGCTGGTGGTCGGCGCAGGTCCCGCCGGCCTGGCCGCAGCCTTGGCTGCCGGTCGTAGCGGCGCGCGGGTGATCCTCGCCGACGAGCAGGAAGAGTTCGGTGGCAGCCTGCTGTCCACCCGCGAGATGCTCGACGACATGCCGGCCGCCGACTGGGCCGCCAAGGCCATCGCCGAGCTGGAAGGCATGCCGGAAGTGACCCTGCTGCCGCGCGCCACGGTCAACGGCTACCACGACCACAACTTCCTGACCATTCACCAGCGCCTCACCGACCACCTCGGCGAAGTCGCACCCATGGGCCAGCCGCGTCAGCGCCTGCACCGTGTGCGTGCCGGCCGCGTGGTATTGGCCACCGGCGCCCACGAGCGCCCGCTGGTGTACGGCAACAATGACGTGCCCGGCAACATGCTGGCCGACGCTGTGTCGACCTACGTGCGCCGCTACGGCGTGGCGCCCGGCCAGAAGCTGGTGCTGTCGACCAACAACGATTACGCCTACCGCGTGGTGCTCGACTGGCTCGACGCCGGTCGCCAGGTGGTGGCCGTGGCCGACGCGCGCAACAACCCGCGCGGCAGCTGGGTCGAGGAAGCGCGCCGGCGTGGCGTGCGGGTGCTCACCGGCAGCGCCGTGGTCGAAGCGCGCGGCAGCAAGCGCGTCACCGGTGCGCGCATCTGCGCCATCGACGCCGCCAAGCATAAGGTCACCAGCCCAGGCGAGACCGTTGATTGCGACCTGATCGTCAGCTCCGGCGGCTACAGCCCGGTGGTGCACCTGGCCTCGCACCTGGGCGGCCGCCCGGTGTGGCGCGAGGACATCCTCGCTTTCGTACCCGGTGAAGGCTTCCAGAAGCGTTACTGCGCCGGTGCCGTCAACGGTGTGTTCGGCATGGGCGACAGCCTCGCCGATGGTTTCGAGGCCGGCGCCAAGGCGGCTGCCGATGCGGGCTTCCAACCGGTCACCGGCACCCTGCCGAAAGCCGAGAAGCGCATCGAGGAAGCCTCGGTCGCGCTGTTCCAGGTGCCGCACGATAAAGGCACCTCGCGGGCGCCGAAGCAGTTCGTCGATCAGCAGAACGACGTCACTGCCGCCGGCATCGAGCTGGCCACCCGCGAGGGCTTCGAGTCGGTCGAGCACGTCAAGCGCTACACCGCGCTGGGCTTCGGTACCGATCAGGGCAAGCTGGGCAACATCAACGGTCTGGCTATCGCCGCACGCTCGCTGGGCATCAGCATCAGTGAAATGGGCACCACCATGTTCCGCCCGAACTACACCCCGGTGACCTTCGGCGCCATCGCCGGCCGTCATTGCGGCGAGCTGTTCGAGCCCAAGCGCTACACCGCTCTGCAGAAGTGGCACCTGCAGCAGGGCGCCGAGTTCGAGGACGTCGGCCAGTGGAAACGCCCCTGGTACTTCCCGAAAAACGGTGAGGACATGCACGCCGCTGTGGCCCGCGAGTGCAAGGCCGTGCGTAATGCGGTGGGCATTCTCGACGCCTCGACCCTCGGCAAGATCGACATCCAGGGGCCGGATGCCCGCGAGTTCCTCAACCGCGTGTACACCAACGCCTGGACCAAGCTGGACGTGGGCAAGGCCCGCTACGGCCTGATGTGCAAGGAAGACGGCATGGTCTTCGACGACGGCGTCACCGCCTGTCTGGCCGACAACCATTTCGTCATGACCACCACCACTGGCGGCGCCGGCCGCGTGCTGGAGTGGCTGGAAATCTACCACCAGACCGAATGGCCGGAGCTGAAGGTGTACTTCACCTCGGTCACCGACCACTGGGCGACCATGACCCTGTCCGGCCCCAACAGCCGCAAGCTGTTGGCCGAAGTCACCGACATCGACCTGGACAAGGACGCCTTCCCGTTCATGACCTGGAAGGAAGGCAAAGTCGCTGGCGTACCGGCTCGCGTGTTCCGCATCTCCTTCACCGGTGAGCTCTCCTACGAAGTCAACGTGCAGGCCGACTACGCCCTGGGCGTTCTCGAGCAGATCGCCGAGGCCGGCAAGAAACACGGCCTGACGCCTTACGGCACCGAGACCATGCATGTGCTGCGCGCCGAGAAGGGTTTCATCATCGTCGGCCAGGACACCGACGGCTCGGTCACCCCGGACGACCTGGGCATGGGCTGGTGCGTGGGTCGCACCAAGCCGTTCTCCTGGATCGGCTGGCGCGGCATGAACCGTGAGGACTGCCTCAAGGAAAACCGCAAGCAACTGATAGGCCTCAAGCCGGTAGACTCGAACAAGGTGCTGCCCGAAGGTGCGCAGCTGGTGTTCGATCCCAAGCAGTCGATTCCAATGACCATGGTCGGCCACGTCACCTCCAGCTACATGAGCGCCGCGATGGGCCATTCCTTCGCCATGGCCCTGGTTCGTGGCGGCCTCAAGCGCATCGGCGAGCGTGTGTACGCGCCGCTGGTCGATGGCAGCGTGATCGAAGCCGAAATCGTCAGCCCCGTGTTCTATGACCCGAAAGGGGACCGCCAGAATGTCTAACGTCAACGTCTACAAGCAACGCCCCGACGACATCGCCGGGCAATCGCCGCTGCACCACGCCGGCCTGCACGAACTGGCCGGCAAGGGCCGCACCGGCGCCGGGGTGACGCTGCGCGAGAAGAAACTGCTGGGCCATCTGGTGCTGCGCGGCGACGCCGCCGATGCCAACTTCGCCGGCGGCGTGCACAAGGCCCTGGGCCTGGAACTGCCGAGCGCACTGACCCTGGTGGCCAACGGCGATACCTCGCTGCAGTGGCTGGGCCCGGATGAATGGCTGCTGATCGTGCCTGGCGGCAGCGAGTTCGAGGTCGAGGGCAAGCTGCGCGCCGCTCTGGATGGCCAGCACATCTCGGTGGTCAACGTCAGTGGCGGGCAGACTCTGTTGGAGCTGTCCGGGCCGAAGGTGCGCGAGCTGCTGATGAAATCCAGCAGCTACGACGTGCACCCGAAAAACTTCCCGGTGGGCAAAGCCGTCGGCACCGTGTTCGCCAAATCCCAGCTGGTTATCCGCCGTACCGGCGAGGAGACCTGGGAACTGCTGATCCGCCGCAGCTTCTCCGACTACTTCTGGCTGTGGCTGCAGGATGCCAGCGCCGAGTATGGGCTGGCGGTGGAGGCCTGAGGTCTCGTAGCAGGATGAGGACGGTAGCTAAATGTGGGAACGGGCCATGCCCGTGACTTTTCGCGGGCATGGCCCGCTCCCACAGGAAAAGCAGAGCTGCAGCGGGCAGAGTGGATGACATTTCTTAGCCCAACGACTATCGCTAACCGCCGCTCCTGCTTTAGCTTCACCACTCCCAAAGGCTGCGCACAAGCGCAGCCAACGACGCTCCCCGTCGTGCACTGCCGGTCGGCGCATGGGAGCGATCTGCATAAGGAATCGCTTTCATGAGCCGCACCCCCGACACCTGGATTCTCACCGCCCACTGTCCGAGCCTCCTGGGCACCGTGGATGTGGTGACCCGCTACCTGTTCGAGCAGGGCTGCTACGTCACCGAGCACCACAGCTTCGATGATCGCCTGGCCAGCCGTTTCTTCATTCGCGTGGAATTTCGTACCCAGGCCGATTTCGATGAGGCGACCTTCCTCGCCGGCCTCAACGAGCGCACTGCGCCGTTCGACATGCGTACCGAGCTGACGCCGCCTGGCTACCGCGCCAAAGTGGTGATCATGGTGTCCAAGGCCGATCACTGCCTTAACGACCTGCTCTACCGCCAACGTACCGGCCAGTTGCCGATGGACATCACCGCCATCGTCTCCAACCACCCGGATCTCAAGCCGCTCGCCGACTGGCACGGCATTCCGTACCACCACTTTCCCCTCGACCCCAACGACAAACCCGCCCAGGAGCGCCGGGTGATGCAGGTGGTCGAGGACACCGGCGCCGAACTGGTGGTGCTTGCCCGCTACATGCAGGTGCTGTCCGCCGATCTGTGCCGCAAGCTCGACGGTCGGGCGATAAACATCCACCACTCGCTGCTGCCCGGCTTCAAAGGCGCCAAGCCGTACCACCAGGCGTACCAAAAGGGCGTCAAACTGGTCGGCGCAACGGCGCATTTCATCAACAACGACCTGGACGAAGGTCCGATCATCACCCAGGGAGTGGAAAGCGTCGATCATGCGCACTACCCCGAGGATCTGGTGGCAAAAGGCCGCGATATCGAATGCCTGACCCTGGCCCGCGCAGTCGGCTACTTCCTCGAACGGCGGGTATTCCTCAACGCCAATCGCACCGTAGTCCTCTAACCGGAGGCGGTGCCGCACAGAGAACGGCGGCTGTCGGTTTTGCATCCGCGGCCGCGCCACGCGCTAGCTAGTCTGGCTAGACCATTCGCGCTGCCCTCACCGTCAGCGCGACAGCTCGGTAGCCGTCCTGCCCTTACCGGCGGGTGCCGAGACAGACGCTTCAATACTCCATTGCAAGACCTACGCGCCTTGCATCCACAAGAAGAAAGGAGATTCATATGTCTGGTAATCGCGGTGTCGTCTATCTCGGCACAGGCAAGGTCGAAGTCCAGAAGATCGACTATCCGAAGATGCAGGATCCGCGCGGTCGCAAGATCGAGCACGGCGTGATCCTCAAGGTCGTTTCCACCAATATCTGCGGCTCCGACCAGCACATGGTGCGTGGCCGTACCACCGCTCAGGTCGGCCTGGTGCTCGGCCACGAGATCACCGGCGAGGTGGTCGAGAAGGGTAGCGACGTCGAAAGCCTGAAGATCGGTGATCTGGTTTCCGTGCCCTTCAACGTCGCCTGCGGCCGTTGCCGCTCCTGTAAAGAGCAGCACACCGGTGTGTGCCTGACCGTCAACCCGGCGCGTGCCGGCGGCGCCTACGGCTACGTGGACATGGGTGACTGGACTGGCGGCCAGGCCGAGTACGTGCTGGTGCCGTATGCCGACTTCAACCTGCTCAAACTGCCGAATCGTGACAAGGCGATGGAGAAGATTCGCGATCTGACCTGCCTGTCCGACATCCTGCCGACCGGCTACCACGGCGCCGTGACCGCTGGCGTTGGCCCGGGCAGCACGGTGTATATCGCCGGCGCTGGCCCGGTCGGCCTGGCCGCGGCGGCTTCGGCGCGTCTGCTGGGCGCGGCGGTGGTGATCGTCGGTGACGTCAACCCGGTGCGCCTCGCTCACGCCAAGGCCCAGGGTTTCGAAATCGCCGACCTGTCAAAGGATACGCCGCTGCATGAGCAGATCGCCGACCTGCTCGGCGAGCCGGAAGTGGATTGCGCGGTCGATGCGGTGGGCTTCGAAGCTCGCGGCCACGGCCATGCCGGTGCCCAGCATGAAGCGCCGGCCACGGTGCTCAACTCGCTGATGGGCGTGGTGCGGGTCGCCGGCAAGATCGGTATTCCCGGTCTTTACGTCACCGAAGATCCGGGCGCAGTCGATGCTGCCGCGAAGATCGGCAGCCTGAGCATCCGCTTCGGCCTTGGCTGGGCCAAGTCGCACAGCTTCCATACCGGCCAGACCCCGGTGATGAAGTACAACCGCGCCCTGATGCAGGCCATCATGTGGGACCGTATCAATATCGCCGAAGTGGTTGGCGTACAGGTGATCAGCCTGGACGACGCTCCGCGCGGTTACGGCGAGTTCGATGCCGGCGTGCCGAAGAAATTCGTCATCGACCCGCACAAGACCTTCAGCGCCGCCTGAAGCTGAAAAGCGGAGCCCAAGGGCTCCGCTTTTTCTTGCTGATCGTGCCCGCGCTCTGCGTGGGCATTCCGCCCGTGACGCTCTGCGTCACGATTTACGGTACGGACGCAGAGCGTCCTGCCAACGCGTTCCCACGCAGAGCGTGGGAACGATCACCTTTTTCTTTCGACGGCCGGTTCGGCTGCTACCCTGTCAGGCTCGACCTGCAAGGAGCACCTCATGAGCTTTGACCGACGGATTTCCCTGATCACCCTGGGCGTGGCCGATGTACAGGCCAGCGCCGCCTTCTACGAGCGCCTGGGCTGGACGCGCTCGTCCGCGTCCCAGGAGCAGATTGTCTTCATCAAGCTCAAGGGCCTTGCCCTGGGGCTATTCTCACGCGATGAGCTGGCCAAGGACGCCAATTTGGCCGAAGCCGGCCCAGCAGACTTTTCCGGCATCACTTTGGCGCACAATCTGGAAAGCCCCGAGGCCGTCGACACCGCCATGGCGCTCGCAGTGGCCGCTGGCGCGCGGCAGGTCAAGGCGCCGGAGAAAGTATTCTGGGGCGGTTACTCGGGTTACTTCGCCGACCCGGACGGTCACCTCTGGGAACTGGCGCACAATCCCTTCGCGCCGCTCGACGAGGCTGGCCACATGATCCTGCCGGACTGATGCAGTCGTTTCCTGTTTACGATCTATATGTGCCCGAAGCAGCAGGTACAAGGCAAAAAGCGACCGTCACCGATCTATTGTGGGAGCGCGGCATGCGCGCGAAAAATCGCGGGTATGGCCCGCTCCCACAGGTACTGCACCGATGACCGCTCTCGCAACTTTTTTGCCAATATGACCAATCCTGGGCCGAGAGCTCATAAACAGGTTCAGCCCTTGGCTTCCTGCTTCAATCGGGTGATCAGCGCATCCTTCTCCTCCCACAAGCCGCTGACCCAGTCCTGCACGTAAAGGCGGAAGTCCGGGTCGTTCTGGTAGTCACCCTGCCACAGCGCCGGCTCCAGCGGCCGCGTGCGGATATCCATGATGACCTTTGGCACCTGGCCGCTGATCAGCTTCCAGAAACCGGGCGGCGTGTCCTCGGCATAAACGATGGTGACATCCAGAATCGCGTCGAGCTGCTCGCCCAGGGCTGCCAGCACGAAGGCCACTCCGCCGGCCTTGGGCTTGAGCAGGTGCTGATAGGGCGAGCCCTGCTGGGCCTGCTTGGCGGGGGTGAAGCGCGTGCCTTCCAGGTAATTGACCACAGTAACCGGTAGATCCCGAAATTTTTCGCAGGCGCGGCGGGTGATTTCCAGGTCCTGACCTTTGAGGTGTGGGTGCTTCTCCAGCTTGGCCTTGCTGTAGCGCTTCATGAAGGGGTAATCCAGCGCCCAGAACGCCAGGCCGAGAAAGGGCACCCAAATCAGCTGCTGCTTGAGGAAGAACTTGAAGTAGGGCGTCTTGCGGTTGAAGGCCTGCACCAGTGCAGGAATGTCGACCCACGACTGGTGGTTGCTGATGACCAGGTAGGAGGTGTCCTGACGCAGCTCGGCGTTGCCGCGGATATCCCACTGGGTCGGCGTGAGCGCCGCGAAGATGCGCTTGCAGTTCTCCGCCCATGCTTCGGCGATATGCATAACCTGACGCGAGCAGGCCGCCTTCAGCGCCTGGCCGGGCAGCACGAACTTGCCGAGGGCGATGAGCATCATCGGCCCGATGAGGATCAGCGTGTTGAGCAGCAACAGCAGGATGACGGTGATGCCGGTGAGCAGACGGCGCATGACAGCTCCTTGAGGGCGCGAGGTATTCATCATAGGCAGAGCGCATGCTGGCGCCAAATGGCTGCTTGGGGCAAGGCGTTACCGGATGTCCCGTTGATAAGCGATGGCTTTGGTAAGGCAGGAGCGGACATCAGGTGCTGCTGCTTTTGTAGGAGGGGCTTTAGCCCCGAGCAGTATTAGGGTGCAAAGAGCTCGGGGCTAAAGCCCCTCCTACGGATTACGCGAAAGGCCGCTCTCGCCCTTGAGGCGCCCTCGAGCTACCGCTCAGAACAACCGGGCCAATAGCGCCGTCACCGCCGTCTCCACCCGCAAGATCCGCTCCCCCAGCTGCACCGGCTTGAGACCGGCCTCGGCCAGCTTGTCCACTTCGTAGGGAATCCAGCCGCCTTCCGGGCCGATGGCCAGGGTTACCGATTGCTGAACGGCGCGTGGGCAGGCCGGGTAGTCGCCGGGGTGCCCGGTCAGGCCGAGCGTGCCGGCGGCCAGCTGCGGCAGGCGATCTTCGACGAAAGGCTTGAAGCGCTTCTCGATGATCACCTCGGGTAGTACGGTGTCGCGAGCCTGTTCCAGACCCAGGATCAACTGTTCACGAATCGCTTCCGGCTCCAGAAAGGGCGTCTGCCAGAAGCTTTTTTCCACCCGGTAGCTGTTGAGCAGCACCAGCTGCGGCACGCCCATGGCGCTGACGCTCTGCAGCACGCGCTTGAGCATCTTCGGGCGCGGCAGGGCGAGCAGCAGGGTGATCGGCAGTTTGGCCGGTGGCGGCTGGTCGAAGGCGACCTGCAGTTCCGCGCTCGTGGCATCGAGCTGCAGCAACTGGCCGCGGCCCATCTGCCCGCCGAGGCGGCCGACACGCAAGGTATCGCCGTTCTCGGCGCGGTGCACATCGTTGAGATGGGTCAGTCGCCGGCCGCTCAGGCGCACCCGGTCGGCGGCGATGAAGTCACCGTCCTCGAGCAGCAGCAGGTTCATGGTTGGACGCTGGGCGGCTGGTCGGTCGGTGCGTTGTCGTCTTCTTCATCCGGCTCACCACGGCGCGTGCGCACCATGCTGCCAGCCAAGATGCCCAACTCGAACAGCAGCCACATCGGCACGGCGAGCAGGGTCTGGGAGAAGATGTCCGGCGGGGTGAGGATCATGCCGACCACGAAACAGCCGATGATCACGTAGGGACGGATCTTGCGCAGGTAGTCGACGTCGACCACGCCGATCCAGATCAGCAGCACCACGGCCACGGGAATTTCGAAGGCCACGCCGAAGGCGAAGAACAGCGTCATCACGAAGTCGAGGTAGCTGGCGATGTCGGTCATCATCGACACGCCTTCGGGCGTCACGCTGGCGAAGAAGTGGAAGATGATCGGGAACACCAGGAAGTAGGCGAAGGCCATGCCGGCGTAGAACAGGATGATGCTGGAGACCAGCAGCGGAATGGCGATGCGCTTCTCGTGCTTGTACAGCCCTGGTGCGATGAAACCCCAGACCTGATGCAGGATCACCGGCATGGCCAGGAACAGCGCGACGATCATGGTCAGCTTGAAGGGTGTGAGGAACGGCGAGGCCACGTCGGTGGCGATCATCGTCGCGCCTTCGGGCAAGTACTGGCGCAGCGGCGCCGAGACCAGGGTGTAGATCTTCTGGGCGAAGTAGAACAGGCAGGCGAAGATCAGGAAGATCGCTGCCACGCAGCGCAGCAGGCGAGTGCGCAACTCGGCAAGGTGGGAAACCAGCGGCATTTCCTGGTCGTTGTCGGGCATTCGACTCATGGTTGCGGCGTCTTGTCCTGGCTGGCGGCGGGTGTCGGGGCGGCCTGAGTGGCGGGCGTTGGTGTGGGCTCGGCCGGCGCTTGTGCAGTGGGCTCGACGCCCGGTGGTGGCGGCACGCTGGCCTGGGGCGCGGGCGGCAGGATGTCGTTCTTGACCGCCTGCATCTCGCGCTCCAGTTCGAGGATGCGTTCGTTATGCAGTTGCCGACGGATCTCGTCGGCGCCAATCTCGCGCTCGACTTCTTCCTTGATCGAATTGAAGCTGCGTTTGATACGCCCGATCCACAGCCCCGCCGTGCGTGCGGCACCAGGCAGGCGCTCGGGGCCGAGCACCAGCAGGGCGACCAGAGCGACCAGCAGCAGCTCGCTGAAACTGATACCGAACATGCTTGTGGCCTCAGTCCTTGCGCAGCGGGTCTTCGACCTTGCTGGCCTGGCCTTCAACGGTGTGCGGCTGGTTCAGCGGCGCCTGCTGCTGGTAAGGCTGTTGCGGTTGCTGCGGCTGTTGCGCGTGCGGTTCGGCCGGCTTGCCGTCTTCCTCGTTCATCGCCTTGCGGAAACCCTTGATGGTTTCACCGAGGTCCGAACCCAGGTTCTTGAGTTTCTTGGTACCGAACACCAGCACCACGACGATCAGAATGACGACCCAGTGTTTCCAGTCGAAAATGCCCATGTTTCGTAGTCCTCGTCAGCGTCTTTATTGAGTGTCGCTGTCGCTGCGCGCGGCTTTTTCCGCGTGCCCCGACAGGCCGAAACGGCGATCCAGTTCATCGAGCACCGCCTGCGGGTGCTGATCCAGCGCGGCCAGCATGACCAGGCTGTGGAACCACAGGTCGGCGGTCTCGTAGATCAGGTCGCTGCAGTCGCCACTGGTGGCGGCGTCCTTGGCGGCCAGGATGGTTTCCACCGATTCCTCGCCGACCTTCTCCAGAATCTTGTTCAGGCCCTTGTGGTACAGGCTGGCCACGTACGAGCTGTCCGGCGCCGCGCCCTTGCGCGACTCCAGCACCTCGGCCAGGCGCTTGAGGGTATCAGTCATGGCGATGCTCCGGCGAATAGATGGTGTGCGGATCTTTCAGCACGGCATCGACGGTTTTCCAGGCACCGTTCTCGAACACGCGATAGAAGCAGCTTTCGCGGCCGGTGTGGCAGGCGATGCCGCCGAGCTGTTCGACCATCAGCACGATCACGTCGGCGTCGCAGTCCAGGCGCAGCTCATGCAGCTTCTGCAAATGACCGGACTCCTCGCCCTTGCGCCACAGCTTGCCACGCGAACGTGACCAATAGATGGCACGCCCCTCGCTAGCAGTCAGCGCCAGGGCTTCGCGGTTCATCCAGGCCATCATCAGGATGCGCCCGGTCTGGTGGTCCTGGGCGATGGCCGGCACCAGGCCGTTGTCGTCCCACTTGATCTCATCTAGCCAGTCGTTCATTGCGTTTCCATCTTCTCTCGAAGCCAAGTGTGCCAGCCGCTGTACGGGCTGGCTATCGGCGCAGTATCAGGTACAGGCCGCTGGCGCTCATCAGCCAGGCCGGCCAGGCAGTGGCCGGTTCGCTGAGGTTGCCCAGACCAAGGGCCGTCACCACGCCGCCGCCGATCAGCGCTGCGCCGATCAGTCGCACCGCCCAGCCGTCACGTTCGCGCCAGGGCGGCGGTGGATCGTTGGCGTGAGGTTGGGCCATGCGCTCAAGCAGGCTGCGGGTCATGTTAGCCAAGTGCGGTAGCTGCTCGACCTGGCTTTGCAGGTTGTGCATCACGTTGCGTGGGCTGACGCGCTCGCGCATCCAGCGCTCCAGGAACGGCTGGGCGGTGGTCCACAGGTCCAGATCGGGGTACAGCTGACGACCCAGGCCTTCGATGTTCAGCAGGGTTTTCTGCAAGAGCACCAGCTGTGGCTGGATTTCCATGTTGAAGCGCCGCGCCGTCTGAAACAGGCGCATCAGCAGCAGGCCGAAGGAAATGTCCTTCAGCGGGCGCTCGAAGATCGGCTCGCAAACGGTGCGGATCGCCGCCTCGAAATCGTTGACGTGGGTTTCCTGCGGCACCCATCCAGAGTCGATGTGCAGCTGCGCGACCTTGCGGTAATCGCGCTTGAAGAAGGCCACCAGGTTGCGCGCCAGGTAGTCCTGATCTTCAGGCGTCAGGCTGCCGATGATGCCGCAGTCGATGGCGATGTACTGCGGGTTCCACGGCGTGCGGGTGCTGACGAAAATGTTGCCGGGGTGCATGTCGGCGTGGAAGAAGCTGTGGGTGAACACCTGGGTGAAGAAGATCTCCACACCGCGCTCGGCCAGCAGTTTCATGTCGGTGCGCTGGTCGGCGAGGGTTTCCATGTCGTTGACCTGAATGCCGTAGATGCGCTCCATCACCAGCACCTTGGGGCGGCACCAGTCCCAGTAAACCTGCGGCACGTAGAGCAGGCCGGAATCCTCGAAGTTGCGTCGCAGCTGGCTGGCGTTGGCGGCCTCGCGCAGCAGGTCGAGCTCGTCGTAGATGGTCTTTTCGTAGTCGCTGACCACATCGACCGGGTGCAGGCGGCGGGCTTCGGCGGAAGCGCGTTCGGCGATCTTGGCGAGCAGGAACAGCCAGGCCATATCAGCCTTGATGATTGGCTTGAGGCCGGGGCGCACCACCTTGACCACCACGTCCTCGCCGCTTTTCAGCTGCGCCGCGTGCACCTGGGCTACTGAGGCCGAGGCCAGTGGTTCGGTGTCGAAGCGGGCGAACGCCACGCTCACCTGCACGCCGAGCTGCTCCTCGATCAGGGCCAGCGACTTGGCCGGGTCGAATGGCGGTACGCGATCCTGCAGGTGCGCCAGTTCGTCAGCGATGTCAGGCGGCAGCAGGTCGCGGCGGGTGGACAGCAACTGGCCGAACTTGATGAAGATCGGCCCCAGTTCCTCCAGCGCCAGGCGCAGGCTCTCGCCGCGGCTCAGAGAAGACTTGCGTCGCGGTACCCAGCGCCACGGCAGCAGGAAGCGCGGTGCGCGCAGCCAGAACGGCAACGGCAGGGCGAACAGCAGGTCATCGAGGCGGTAGCGGATGACCACGTAGAGGATGCGCAACAGACGACGAACGGCAAGCAGCTTCATGCGATGGGCTTATGGCGTTGGGCGAGGCGCTCAATGCGCGCATCGAGACGGTCGAGGGAAAGTTTCAGGTCATCGAGTTCGGCAAAGCGGGCGTCGGCCTCGCGGCGGCCGACCAGGGTGCGCGATTCTTCGCTGAGGTAGTCGGCCAGGCTCAGTTGCAGGCTGTGCAGGTTTTCCCGCGTCCAGCCCGCGCGGCTGCGCAGGTGCCCGGCCAGCAGCGCCGTGGGCACCGGGCCGAGCCAACGCGACAGCTCGTATTCCCAGTCCAGGTCCAGGTCCTGCAGCACGCCGGCCAGCTCCATCAGCGCGCCACTGTCGCCATCGAGTTCGACCTCGGGCTCGTGCAGCACCGCCTGCTTGTCCCGGGCCAGGGCCAGGCGCAGCAGGGCGCTGGCGGGGGCACGCAGGGTGCAGTCGACCGCGCCGGCCCATTGCCCGGCCAGGCGCAGCCCCTGGCCGTCGGCGAGAATGAACATCTGCAGCGACGGCGACTGGGACTGCACCGCGATCACCCGGCCATTGAGCCTGGCCAGGCGCGGCAGGGCGGTGCTGTCCAGCTCGAGAACGCGGTTGAGGCCGCGCTCGACGGCCGCCAGCAGAGCCTGGGTGAGCATCAGGGCTTGATACCGCGGTGCAGGGCGACGATGCCGCCGGTCATGTTGTGGTAGGTCACGCGGTCGAAACCGGCGTCCAGCATCATCGCCTTGAGGGTGTCCTGGTCCGGGTGCATGCGGATCGACTCGGCCAGGTAGCGGTAGCTGTCGGCGTCGTTGGTGACCAGCTTGCCCACCAGCGGCATGAAGTTGAACGAATAGGTGTCGTAGACCTTGGACAGCAGGCTGCTCTTGGGCTTGGAGAACTCCAGCACCAGCAGGCGGCCGCCCGGCTTGAGCACGCGCAGCATGGAGGCGATGGCCGCGTCCTTGTGGGTGACGTTGCGCAGGCCGAAGGCGATGGTCACGCAGTCGAAATGATTGTCCGGGAAGGGCAGCTTCTCGGCATCGGCCTGCACGAAGGAGATGTTGCCGGACACGCCGCGGTCGAGCAGGCGGTCGCGGCCCACCTTGAGCATCGAGGCGTTGATGTCCGCCAGCACCACTTCGCCGGTCTCACCGACGATGCGCGAGAACTGGCGGGCCAGGTCGCCGGTGCCGCCGGCGATGTCGAGTACCCGATTGCCGCTGCGTACACCGGACAGCTCGAGGGTGAAGCGCTTCCACAGGCGGTGCATGCCGCCGGAGAGCAGGTCGTTCATCAGGTCGTACTTGGCGGCCACCGAATGGAACACCTCGGCGACCTTTTCCGCCTTGCGGCTTTCCGGAACGTCCTGGAAACCGAAGTGGGTGGTGGGTTCGCTGCTGTCGTTCTTGCGCGGATCGTTCATGTGGCCCTTTTCCTGAAGTCCGGTAGGCGTTGGCATCTGCTCAGTGTGCGGGCGTGGAGCCCGGCATGGCGTGATCGTGATCATGAGACAGCGCCGGGCGCGTCTCATCAGTGAGTCAGACAAGCGAAAAGGCGAGTTTACCGAGGTAAATAAGCGTTTCCATCGAGTTGCTGATCCACGGCCCGTTCAACCCCTGTACAGCGCCGAGTGGCGGCATTCTAAACCCAAAAGCCGGGCGCCGGCTGCACGCGTGGTAGTGGGCCGGCGGGCGCTTCTTGTATATTGCCCCGCCCGCGTTTTCAGTCAGGAGAGCCAGATGGCCAAAATCACCGTCGACCGCCCCCACAATCTGGGCATCGAGGCCGCCCGTGGCAAGGCTGAAAAGCTCGCCGAACGCCTGGCCCGCGAGTACGACGTGCGCTACCAGTGGAAGGGCGACACCCTGGAATTCAAACGCAGCGGCGCCGACGGCTGGCTCGCCGTCAGCGAAGACCGCGTGCAGCTGCAACTCAACCTCGGCCTGCTGCTGTCGGTGATGAGCGGCAAGATCAAGAGCGAGATCGAGGAAGTGCTGGATAAGGAATTGGTGGCCTGAGTACGGGTCGCCCCGTAGCCTGTGGTTGAGCGCAGCGATACCCAGGTGATCCCGCCGTGATTAGAATCTCAGAGCAGGCTGGCGCTACGCAGCCCCGCACATGCCTCGGCATGCCCTGCTGGTGAAAAAGCCTCCAGCCACCGCCGATCTTTTTCACTCGACTGCTGACTCCACCACTCGGCCTGCGCCTGCAACCGTTCCAGCAGCTCCCGCTCCGCTTCCAGTTCCAACTGCTTAACCCGCTCGCGCAGGCCGCTCAGTGCCGAGTTCTGGCCAGCCGCTTCGCGCCAACGCTGGCGCAATGCCCTCAGCGGTTTCACCACCTCTTGCTGCCAGGGATCGGCGATGCGCCGCAGCTGCGCTTCGCGCTCCGCGTCATGGGCCACACCTCGGCTGTCCAGCCACAGGCCGCAGAGCAGCAGGCAGACGTCTGCGCCGGCGGCCTGGAGTTCCAGGCAGGCGGCCTCGACGCCTGGGCGGGCGTAGAGGGTGGTGGCGAAGGTCCACAGGTCAGGGCTCATGCGTGCTCCGAGTATGCGGCGGGGGACTCTGGTAGAATCCGCCGCCATTATGATCCGACTCCAGAATCTTACCTTACAGCGTGGCCCTCAGCGTTTGCTCGAGAACGCCGAGCTGACCCTGCACGCCGGCCACAAGGCCGGTCTGATCGGTGCCAATGGCGCCGGCAAGTCCAGCCTGTTCGCGCTGCTGCGCGGCGAGTTGACGCCTGATTCCGGCGATTGCCTGCTGCCCGGCGATTGGCGCATCGCCCATATGCGCCAGGAGGTCGACACCCTCGACCGTCTGGCCGTGGACTATGTGCTCGATGGCGACCACAACCTGCGGCGCGTGCAGCGTGAGCTGGCCGCGGCCGAGCAGGGCCATGACGGCGCCGCCATCGCCCGCCTGCACAGCGAGCTGGACAGCGCCGACGGCTACACGGCAGATGCCCGGGCGCGCAAGTTGCTGGCCGGCCTGGGTTTCGACAATGCGCAGATGGATCGCCGCGTCGGCGATTTCTCCGGTGGCTGGCGCATGCGCCTGAACCTGGCCCAGGCGCTGATGTGCCCGTCCGACCTGCTGCTGCTCGACGAGCCGACCAACCACCTGGATCTGGATGCCATTCTCTGGCTCGAAGGCTGGCTGCAAAGCTACCCCGGCACCTTGCTGCTGATTTCCCACGACCGGGACTTCCTCGATGCGGTGGTCGATCACGTCGCCCATGTCGAGCAGCGCAAGCTGACCCTGTACCGCGGCGGCTACTCGGCCTTCGAGCGCACCCGCGCCGAGCGCCTGGCCCAGCAGCAGCAGGCGTACGAGAAGCAGCAGGCGCAGCGCGCGCACATGGAAAAGTACATCGCCCGCTTCAAGGCCCAGGCCACCAAGGCTCGTCAGGCGCAGAGCCGCATCAAGGCCCTGGAACGTATGGAAGAGCTGAGCGCGGCCCACGTCGACTCGCCCTTCGATTTCGTGTTCCGCGAGGCCGACAAGATCTCCACGCCGCTGCTCAGCCTCAGCGAAGGGCGCCTGGGTTATGGCGACAAGACCATCCTGCAGCAGGTCAAACTGAGCCTGGTGCCGGGCGCGCGCATTGGCCTGCTTGGCCCCAACGGCGCGGGCAAGTCGACGCTGATCAAGAATCTCTCGGCCGAGCTGCAGCCACTGAGCGGCAGCCTGACCCGCGGCGAAAACCTGGTGATCGGCTATTTCGCTCAGCACCAGCTCGATGCCCTGGACGACAAGGCCAGCCCGCTCTTGCACCTGCAGCGCATCGCGCCGACCGAGCGTGAGCAGACGCTGCGCGACTTCCTCGGTGGTTTCGATTTTCGCGGTGCGCGCTGCGACGAGCCGGTGGTGAATTTCTCCGGTGGCGAGAAGGCCCGCCTGGCCCTGGCATTGATCGCCTGGGGCAAGCCCAACCTGCTGCTGCTCGATGAGCCGACCAACCACCTCGACCTGGAAATGCGCCTGGCGCTGACCATGGCGCTGCAGGAGTTCGCTGGTGCCGTGGTGGTGGTGTCTCACGATCGTCATCTGCTCAAGAGCACCACCGACGAATTCCTGCTGGTGGCCGATGGCCGCGTGGCGCCGTTCGACGGTGATCTGGAGGATTACGCCCGCTGGCTGGTCGACTATCGCCAGCGTCAGGCTGCGCCGGTCGCCGCCGCATCGGCTGCCGGTGCCGGCAACGACAAGCGTGGCCAGCGCCAGGCCGCCGCGGCCCTGCGTCAGCAACTGGCGCCGCACAAGAAGGCCGCCGACAAGCTCGAAGCCGAGCTCGGCCAGGTGCAGGCCAAGCTCGCGGCGCTGGAAGAACGTCTGGGCGACAGCGGGATCTACGAAGCCGCTCGCAAGGACGAGCTGCGCCAGGCCCTGGCCGAACAGGCACAGCTCAAAACGCGCGAGGCCGAACTGGAGGAGGGCTGGCTCGAAGCCCTGGAAACCCTCGAAGCATTGCAACGTGAACTGGAGGCCGTGGTTTGAACCTGGAGCTGATCGATTGGGCCTGGCTGGTGTCCTGGAGCCAGCCGCTGATGCGCGCCGGCCAGGTGCTGCTGATCCTCATCCTGGCATGGGTTGCTCAGCGCATCCTCACCCGCGGTATCACCCGTCTGGGCCAGCGTTACCCGCAGTTGCCGCCGGAGCTGCTTATGCCGTTGCGCGGCCTGACCCGCTGGCTGATCCTCGGTAGCGCCATCATGCTGGTGCTCGAGCGCCTCGGCGTGTCCGCCCAGGTGCTGTGGGGCGCGCTGACCGGTTTCGTGGCGGTGGCGGCGATCGCCTTCTTCGCGATCTGGAGCGTGCTCTCCAACATGTTCTGCACGCTGCTGATCTTCGCCCTCGGGCCGTTTCGTATCGGTGATTGCGTGGAGGTGCTGGAAAGCGCCGACAAGCCCGGCGTGCGCGGTCGCGTGCTGGCCATCAATCTGTTCTACACCACCCTGGAAGACCTGACCGGCGATGCGCCGGGCACCTGGCTGCAGATTCCCAACAGCCTGTTCTTCCAGAAGGCGGTACGCCGCTGGCGCAACGGCGAGCTGCCGACGGCGCGCAAGATCGAGCCTTGATCGAGACTGTGCCACGGCACGCATTTGGGGTTGCGTGCGCCGCCTGTGAAATAGCGCCTGCAGCCCCTGCCGCGATTGCGGCAATTCAGGTAATTTCGACGTTTCGCTAATCCCTCACCGAGGTCGCCATCATGGCTCTGGAAACCTGGCTCGCTTTCTTCGTCGCCTGCTGGCTGATCAGCCTGTCGCCCGGTGCCGGTGCTATCGCCTCGATGTCGGCGGGGCTGCAATACGGCTTCTGGCGCGGTTACTGGAATGCCCTGGGCCTGCAACTGGGCCTGGCGCTGCAGATTGCCATCGTCGCGGCGGGCGTCGGCGCGGTGCTGGCCACCTCGGCCCTGGCGTTCAGCCTGATCAAATGGTTCGGCGTGGCCTATCTGGTCTACTTGGGCTGGCGCCAATGGAGTGCCGAGCCGGCGGACATGAACGTCGCGGGCGAGCGCCCCATCGGTCGGCCGCTGAGCCTGGTTCTGCGCGGCTTTCTGGTCAACTTCGGCAACCCCAAGGCCATCGTGTTCATGCTCGCGGTGCTGCCGCAGTTCATCAACCCCCATGCGCCGCTGACCGAGCAGTACCTGATCATCGGCGTGACCATGGTCACCGTCGACCTGATCGTCATGGCCGGCTATACCGGCCTGGCCGTGCGGGTGCTGCGTCTGCTGCGCACGCCGCGTCAGCAGCGCATCATGAATCGCAGCTTTGGTGCGCTGTTCGTAGGTGCCGCTGCCCTGTTGGCCACTGTCCGCCGCGCACCGCTCTGAACATGCGTGTCTGGATCGACGCCGACGCCTGCCCGCGGCTGGCCCGCGATCAGGTGGTCAAGTTCGCCCTCAAGCGTAGTTTCGAGGTGGTGCTGGTCGCTGGCCAGGCTGTGGCGCGGCCCAACTTCGCCTGCGTGAAGCTGATCGTGGTGCCGAGCGGCCCCGACGCGGCGGACGATTACCTGGTAGAGCACGCCGTGCCCGGCGAACTGGTGATCTGCAGTGACGTGCCGCTGGCCGACCGCCTGGTCAAGAAGGGCGTGCTGGCACTGGATCCCCGTGGGCGCGAGTTCGACGAACGCAACATGGGCGAGCGCCTGGCGGTGCGTAACCTGTTCACCGACCTGCGTGAGCAGGGGCAGGTCGGTGGTGGCCAGGCGGCCTATGGCGACAAGGATCGCCAGGCGTTCGCCAACTCGCTGGATCGCTTGCTGACGCGTTTGGCGCGGGGTTGAGCCTGACCTCGTAGCCTGGGTTGAGCGTAGCGATACCCGGGAGAAGCAGGCTATTGAGCGATGTGCTCGTTGATGGGCTGCGCCCATCCTACGGACATGATCGACCGATGTAGGAACGGGCGGGACGTCCCAGTCCATGCCCGTGACGTCGCGCGCATGGCGCGCTCCCACATTGACTTGAGATCGCGCGCCTTAGGCGATTAGCCGAAGCGAATCAGTCCCCAGGATGGGGCGGTCTGTCACTCGTGAGTCAGCTCCAGCACCCGGTCGACCAGCTTGTTGATGCCCGAAGCCGCTTCGGCGATGGAGTTGGCGAGCATGTAGGCCGGGGTGGTGACCAGCTTGCGCTCGGTGTCCTCGACGATGTCCTCGACATGACACTCGACGTGTCCGGCGCCCATCTTGCCAAGTGCTGCGGCGGTGTCGGTGTCGTTGCCGATGGTGCAGGTCACGCCGGCGCCAAAGATGCGCGCGGCCATGGCCGGGGCGATGCACATCAGGCCGATGGGTTTGGCGGCGCTTACGAAGGATTGCGCGGCGGCCAGTACATCGGGCTGCACGCTGCAGTCGGCGCCCTTGCTGGCGAAATCGCTGAGGTTCTTGGCGGCGCCGAAGCCGCCCGGGATGATCAGCGCATCGAAGTTGTCGGCACGCAGTTCGCGTACGTCCTTGACGTTGCCGCGGGCGATGCGGGCCGACTCCACCAGCACGTTGCGGGCGGGCTGCATTTCCTCGCCCTTGAGGTGGTTGATCACGTGGGCCTGATCGATATCTGGCGCAAAGCACTGCACCTGGGCACCGCGCTGATCGAGGCGCAGCAGGGTGATGACGCTTTCGTGGATCTCCGCGCCGTCGTAGACGCCGCAACCGGAAAGGATCACTGCAACTTTCTTGTTCATCGACCAACTCCTGATGAAGGGCCAGCACTGCGTCGAATGCAGCGCTCGCTTGAGAAAAACCTGCCTGAAGATATGACTGGGCAGTCGTGAGATTGTTACAGCCTTTTGAACGCCCGCGCCGCGTTCGTCAAGCTGGCGCTGACTAGCCTTCGTGCTGTCTGCGCCGGTACAGCCAGACGCCCAGGCCGATCACCAGCAGGGCGCCAAACAGATAGGCCTGGATCTCGTGCAGTTCGCCGAGCAGGCCTTCCAGTGCGCGGCCGAGCTTGTAGGCCAGGGTGCCGAGTGCGATGGCCCAGATGGCCGCACCAATGGCGTCGAGAATCACGTAGCGGCGTCGCGGGTAACCGGAAATGCCAATGGCCAGTGGCATCACCGTGCGCATGCCATAGAAGAAGCGAAAGCCCAGCACCCACAGGTCAGGGTGGCGGCGCAGGTACACCAGGGCCTTGTCGCTCAGCGCCTGCCACTTGGGCTTGCGTTCGAGAATGCGGCGGCCGTGACGGCGGCCCAGGTGGAACCACAGCTGGTCGCTGGCGTAGGTACCGATGAAGGCGAACAGCATCACCAGCTCGATCTGCAGGATGCCGCGCAGCGCCAGGTAGGCCGCCAGCAACAGCGACATTTCGCCTTCAAGGAAGGTGCCCAACGCGAGGGCCGGGTAACCGAAGTGCTGCAGCAGATTTTCCAGCATGTAGAGATGACCGTCGCAAATGGGTTGGCAAGGCTACGCCGTTCGACACTCTAAAACAGCATTTGTCGAAAACCCGTGAAATATCCCGAGCGCCGGCGCTAGCGGCTGATTTTGCGAGCTTTTGCGCGCCGGGATGTGCCTTACTGGCTGCGACGCACCGTCGCAGTATTCGTTGTGCTCGTCATCATTTAGTCATAATGGCGGCTTATAACTGTCACACTTCGCCCGTTCGAGCGGGCCCAGGAGTCTGCCGTGAGCTTTACCCCCGCCAACCGCCTGTTCCCTGCCACCCGCCTGCGTCGCAATCGTCGCGACGACTTCTCCCGGCGTCTGGTGCGCGAGAACGTGCTGACCACCAACGATCTGATCCTGCCGGTATTCGTGCTCGATGGTGAGAATCAGCGTGAGGCGGTGACGTCCATGCCGGGCGTCGAGCGGCTGTCAATCGACTTGCTGCTGCAGGAAGCGGAAAAGTGGGTGGCGCTGGGCATTCCGGCGTTGGCGCTGTTCCCGGTCACCCCGGCGGAAAAGAAAACTCTCGACGGTCGTGAAGCCTGGAACCCGGACGGCATCGCCCAGCGCGCCACCCGTGCGCTGCGTGAGCGCTTCCCCGAACTGGGGGTGATCACCGACGTGGCGCTGGACCCGTTCACCACCCATGGCCAGGACGGCATTCTCGACGAAGACGGTTACGTACAGAACGACATCACCGTCGATGCGCTGGTCAAGCAGGCGCTGTCCCATGCCGAAGCCGGCGCTCAGGTCGTCGCGCCGTCGGACATGATGGACGGGCGCGTCCAGGCGATCCGCGAAGCACTGGAACTGGCCGATCACGTCAACGTGCGGATCATGGCCTACTCTGCCAAGTACGCCAGCGCCTACTACGGCCCGTTCCGCGATGCGGTGGGTTCGTCGCTGAACCTGGGCAAGGCCAACAAGGCTTCCTACCAGATGGACCCGGCCAACAGCGACGAGGCCCTGCACGAGGTGGCCAGCGACCTGGCCGAAGGCGCCGACATGGTCATGGTCAAGCCGGGCATGCCCTATCTGGATATCGTTTCCCGGGTCAAAAGCGAATTCAAGGTGCCGACCTTTGTCTACCAGGTCAGCGGCGAATACGCGATGCATATGGCCGCCATCCAGAATGGCTGGCTGAGCGAGGCGGTGATTCTCGAATCGCTGACCGCCTGCAAACGAGCGGGTGCCGATGGCATCCTCACCTACTTCGCCGTGCGTGCGGCCGAACTCTTACGACAGGGGCAATAAGCCCTCCAGGGTAATTCAATGAGCAACGAAGGACTCAGTGAGAACGAACAGCTCGACGTAGCGGCAGTCAGCCTGCCTGTGGTCGACGAAGCACCGGTGGAAACAGTCGTGGAAACACCTGTAGTCGAAGCCGCGGCAACGCCCGTGGTGGTGCCGAGCCTGGATGACAGTAGCCTGTACATCCACCGCGAGCTGTCGCAGCTGCAGTTCAACATCCGCGTGCTGGAACAGGCGCTGGACGAGTCCTACCCGTTGCTGGAACGCCTGAAGTTTCTGCTGATCTTCTCCAGCAACCTGGACGAGTTCTTCGAGATTCGTGTTGCCGGTTTGAAGAAGCAGATCAACTTCGCCCGTGAGCAGGCCGGTGCCGACGGCTTGCAGCCGCACCAGGCGCTCTCGCGCATTGCCGAACTGGTGCACGAGCAGGTCGGCCGCCAGTACGCCATCCTCAACGATGTGCTGTTTCCGGAGCTGGCCAAGCACGGCATCAACTTCATTCGCCGCCGTTACTGGACGACCAAGCACAAGACCTGGGTGCGCCGTTATTTCCGTGACGAGATCGCGCCGATCATCACCCCGATCGGCCTCGACCCGACGCACCCGTTCCCGCTGCTGGTCAACAAGAGCCTGAACTTCATCGTCGAGCTGGAAGGCGTCGACGCCTTTGGCCGCGACTCCGGTCTCGCTGTTATACCGGCTCCACGTCTGCTGCCGCGCATCATCAAGGTACCGGAAGAGGTGGGTGGCCCAGGTGCGAACTACGTGTTCCTGTCGTCGATGATCCACGCTCACGCTGACGACCTGTTCCCAGGCATGAAGGTCAAGGGCTGCTACCAGTTCCGCCTGACCCGTAACGCCGACCTGTCGGTGGATACCGAAGACGTCGAAGACCTGGCCCGCGCTCTGCGTGGCGAGCTGTTCAGCCGCCGTTACGGCGATGCCGTGCGCCTGGAAGTGGTCGATACCTGCCCGAAACACCTCACCGACCAGCTGCTCAAGCAGTTCGGCCTGTCGGAGCATGAGCTGTATCAGGTCAATGGTCCGGTCAACCTGACTCGCCTGTTCAGCATCACCGGCCTGGACAGCCACCCAGAGCTGCAGCACGCGCCGTTTACCCCGGTGATCCCCAAGCTGCTGCAGAACAGCGAGAACATCTTCAACGTGGTCAGCAAGCAGGACATTCTGCTGCTGCACCCCTTCGAGTCGTTCACGCCGGTCGTCGACCTGCTGCGTCAGGCGGCGAAAGACCCGCACGTGTTGGCGATCAAGCAGACCCTTTACCGCTCGGGCGCCAACTCGGAGATCGTCGATGCGCTGGTGGAAGCCGCGCGTAACGGCAAGGAAGTCACGGCGGTGATCGAACTGCGCGCCCGCTTCGACGAGGAGTCCAACCTGGCCCTGGCCAGCCGCCTGCAGGCAGCTGGTGCGGTGGTGATCTACGGCGTGGTGGGCTTCAAGACCCACTCGAAGATGATGCTGATCCTGCGCCGCGAGAACGGCGAGATCCGTCGTTACGCGCACCTGGGCACCGGTAACTACCACGCTGGTAACGCGCGGCTGTACACCGACTACAGCCTGCTGACCGCCGACGTGGCGCTGGGTGAGGACGTCTCCAAGCTGTTCAGCCAGTTGATCGGCATGGGCAAGACCCTGCGCATGAAGAAGCTGCTGCACGCGCCTTTCACCCTGAAGAAGACGCTGCTCGACCTGATCGCCAAGGAGACGGCGGCCGCAGCCGAGGGTAAGCCGGCGCACATCATCGCCAAGTTCAACTCGCTGACCGACGCCAAGATCATCCGCGCGCTGTACAAGGCCAGCCAGACCGGCGTGAAGATCGATCTGGTGGTGCGCGGCATGTGCTGCCTGCGTCCGGGCATTCCCGGCGTGTCGCACAACATTCAGGTGCGTTCGATCATCGGCCGCTTCCTGGAGCACACCCGCGTCTACTACTTCCTCAATGGCGGTGACGAGCTGATCTACCTCTCCAGCGCCGACTGGATGGAGCGCAACCTCGACAAGCGGGTGGAGACCTGTTTCCCGGTGGAGGGCAAGAAGCTCATCACGCGGGTCAAGAAGGAACTGGAGGCGTACCTCACCGACAACACCCACGCCTGGGTGCTGCAGCCCGATGGCCGCTACGTGCGGCTGTCGCCAACCGGCAACCAGAACTCGCGTAGCGCGCAAGCCAGCCTGCTGGAGAAGCTCAGCGCACCGGTGATCACCGCGCGCTGATCAGCTGGATAAGAAAACGGGCCCTCTGGGCCCGTTTTTTTTTATTTTGGCTAATTCAGAACCAGGCGTCCTGCATCGCCAGGCAGGTATCGTCGCGGCGCGCCAGAATATCCAGGTCGTGGTGGCAGCCTGGCACTTCGCGCAGCAGAAAGTAGCGCGCGGCCTGCAGCTTGCCGTCGTAGAAGTCAGCGTCCCCTCCTTTACCGGCCAGGCGGCCCTGTTCGGCGCGTACCGCCTGCTCCAGCCAGCGCCAGCCGAGCACCAGATGGCCGAAGGCTTTGAGGTACAGCGCCGAGTCGGCCAGCGCCGTATTGATGTGGCCCTGCTGCAAGTCGCCAAGTAGGCCTAGGGTGATTTCCGACAGGCGCTCCAGCAACGCCTGCAAGGCCTGGCGCAGGGCGTTCAGTTCGCTGAATGGCTCGGCACGCTGGCAGGTATCGAGAATCCGCTGGCGCAACGCCTGCAGGCCAGCGCCGCCATGCTGGCCAACCTTGCGGCCGAGCAGGTCGAGGGACTGGATACCGTGGGTGCCCTCATGGATCGGGTTGAGGCGGTTGTCGCGGTAGTACTGCTCCACCGGGTGGTCGCGGGTGTAGCCGTGGCCGCCTAGAATCTGGATCGCCAGGGCATTGGCCTGCAGGCAGTATTCGGACGGCCAGGATTTGGCGATCGGCGTGAGCAGGTCGAGCAATTGGGCGGCCTGTTCACGCTGGGCGGCGTCTTCGAGGGTCTGGCTGTCGTCGACCAGGCGCGCGCAGTACAGCACCAGGTCGAAACCACCCTCCACGTAGGCTTTCTGCGCCAACAGCATGCGGCGCACGTCGGCGTGCTCGATGATCGCCACCTGGCCGTCGGCCTGCTTGGCGTCGGGCAGGCGCCCCTGGGGGCGCTGGCGGGCGTAGTCGAGCGAATACAGGTAGCCGGCATAGCCGAGCATCACCGCGCCCATGCCGACGCCGATGCGCGCCTCGTTCATCATCTGGAACATATAGGCGAGCCCGGCGTGGGGCTTGCCGACCAGATAGCCTATGCAATTGCCATGATCGCCGAAATTCAGCGCCGTGGACGTGGTGCCGCGCCAGCCCATCTTGTGGAACAAGCCGGCCAGGGTGACGTCGTTGCGAGCGCCGAGGCTGCCATCGTCATTGACCAGAAACTTCGGCACGATGAACAGCGAAATACCCTTCACACCGGCCGGCGCGTCAGGCAGGCGAGCCAGCACCAGGTGAACGATGTTCTCGCTGAGGTCGTGGTCGCCGCCGGAAATGAAGATCTTGTTGCCCTTGAGACGGTAGCTGCCGTCGCTCGCTGGCTCGGCGCGGGTGCGGATGTCGGCCAGGGAAGAGCCGGCGTGGGGCTCGGTCAGCGCCATGGTGCCGAAGAAGCGCCCCTCGATGATCGGCTGCAGGAAGCGGCGCTTCTGTATGTCATCACCAAAGGCTTCGATCAGATTGGCGGCGGCCATGCTCAGCAGCGGGTAGGACGCCGTGGCGATGTTGGCCGCCTGAAAGTGCGCGAAGCACGCCTGGGAGAGCAAGTTGGGCAGCTGCATGCCGCCCAGCTCGAAATCCCGTGTGGCGTTGAGAAAGCCTGCCTGGTTGAAGGCCTGCAACGCCGGTTTTACCTCGGCGATCAGTTTGGCGCCGCCGTCGACGTACTGCGGCTCGTGCTCGTCGTTCTTGCGGTTGTGCGGGGCGAACAGGTTTTCGGCGATGCTGCGCGCGGTGCCCAGGGCGGCGTCGAAGGTTTCCCGGTTGTGCTCGCTAAAGCGCGGGCGTTGGCTGAGTGCTTCGGCGTCGAGCACTTCGTAGAGTTCGAACGCTAGGTTGCGGGCGCTGAGCAGGGTATCGGACATGGTGGTTCTCCGCTGGAATGAGGCCAGTCTAGGGGCCTTACCACGCCTCGCCAGCATCATCGAAAGCGGTGATACCCGGGGAGAAGTCGAACGGCGTCGGGCGGGCGCTGCGTCAGGCGCCCAGGCCAGCTACAATTCGTCCCCTGCTCAGGAGCCGACGATGAATTACCGCCACGCCTTCCATGCCGGCAACCACGCCGATGTGCTCAAACACCTGGTGCTCTGCCGCCTGTTCGCGCTGCTGGCGCGCAAGGACGCACCCTATGCCTACTTGGACAGCCACGCCGGCGTCGGCCTGTACGACCTGCAGGGCGATCAGGCCAGCCGCACCGGTGAATGGCGCGAAGGCATCGGCCGGCTCTGGGAGGCTACGGACGCGCCCGAGCCGTTGCTCGATTACCTGGAAGTGATTCGCGCGATGAACCCCGATGGCGTGCTGCGCCATTACCCAGGCTCGCCCGAGCTGGCTCGCCTGCAGACGCGCGAGCAGGACCGCTTGCACCTCAACGAAAAACACCCGGACGACGGCCAGGCGCTTAAAGAAAACATGGCCGGTGACCGCCGCGTTGCCGTGCATCTGGGCGAAGGCTGGCATCTGCCGCGGGCCTTGCTGCCGACTCGCGAGAAGCGTGCAGTGATGCTGATCGATCCGCCGTTCGAAAAGGCCGATGAGCTGGAGCGCTGCGTCACCGCCCTCAACGAGGCGATCGGGCGCATGCGCCAGACCATCGTGGCGATCTGGTACCCGATCAAGGACGAGCGCCAGCTCAAGCGTTTCTACCGGGACATGGAAAAGAGCGCCGCGCCGAAACTGCTGCGCGCCGAGCTGTTCGTCCATCCGGCCGACGAGGCCGGGCGCCTCAACGGCTCGGGCCTGCTGATCAGCAATCCGCCGTGGGGTTTGGAGGAGGAACTGCGTGCGCTGCTGCCATGGCTGGCCGAGCGCCTGGCGCAAAGCCAGGGCAGCTGGCGGCTGGACTGGCTGATCGCCGAGCAGCAGCCCTAGGAGCCTGTTCGCGATCTTTCAGCCTTTTGGCAGCTGAGTGGCAGAAGCGGATGGTGAATGCGTGCTTTTTGTAGGAGGGCTTTAGCCCCGAGCTCTTTACGCCCTCATAAAGCTCGGGGCTAAAGCCCCTCCTACGTTCTCACCCGCCGCTGTCTAGCGGCGTCGCGGATCGACGTAGTAGGTCAGCTGCTGGCGCGGGTTGAGGTATTCCAGCGCTTCAGGCGGTAGTTGCGAAGGGCGGATGCTGGCGGCGATGGCCAGTTTCGGCTCGGCCTCCAGGTTGACGATCAGCGCTTCCTCCTTGGGCACTGCCGGATCGTAGATGATCAGGGTCGGCTTCATCGGCAGGGTCGGATGCATGCCCAGCACCAGCGCGTAGCGTTCGTCCTCGAGCTGCACCAGGCTGCCCGGCGGGTAGACGCCCATACAGCGAATGAAAGCTTTCAAGGCGACATCGTCGAAACGCACCCGATACTGTGGCAGGAACATCCGCGCCAGCGCCTCGTGGGGGCTCAGCGCCGTGCGCGGGTCTACCGGGTTGCACAGGTTGTCGAAGTGGTTGGCGATGCACACGATTCGGCTCAGCCGGCCGATGGAGGCCTCGCGCAGCTGCTGTGGATAACCGCTGCCGTCACAGTGTTCGTGGTGCTCATGGATGATGCGCAGCACATCGTCGTCGAGCATCAGCTTCTCGCCCATGCGCTTGCCGTACAGCGTGTGCATTTCCAGCAGCTGTTGCTCGGCGCGGGTCAGCGGTGGCGGTTTGAGCAGCACCTTGCTGGGCAGCTCCAGCTTGCCGATGTCATGTAGCAGGGCGCCCATGCCGAGCATGTGGCTGGCCTCAGCATCCAGGCCCAACTGACGACCGAGCATCATCGATAGCACGGTGACGTTCAGGGAATGCAGGTAAGCGTCTTCAGCAGCCTTGCCGTTGATGCTATGTAGGGCAACGCCGTCTTCGCCGAGCATGGTGGTAACCAGCTCGTTGACCAGCGCACCGGCCTGCTTGACCGATTCCTCCGGCTGGTTGCGCAGGCTCTGGTTGAGGGCCTTGACCCGCTGGCTGGCCTGGACGAAAGCGCGGTCGACCTCCGACAGGCGTTTGCGCAGCACGCTGAGCTGCTTGACCCGCGCCTGGCGTGCCTGCTCTTGGGGATCTGGCGGTGGAGGCGGTGCAGCAGGCTGTTCGACTGGCGCTTCGGCCAGCGGTAGCGGGTCGCAATCACTACGCGCCGGATCGTAGCGCAGGCGCTTGAGGCCCAGGGCGCGCAGCTGCTTGAGCTGGCTTTCGTCCTTGATCTTGAAATTGCTGAACGCGAACGAATGTTCCCACCAGCTCAGGTCGAGCTGGATGTACAGCCCGACGCAGAGCTGCTCGGGCGAAATGTAGGGCAGGTTGGCGGGCATCCGGTGCTCGTCGATTACTGGCTAATTGCCCACAAGTTTAGTCGGGCTGACGATGGGATGGCAGTAGTTCGTCAGGCCATCACGTCGATGCTGTTGCCCAGGTTTGGCGGATTGACGGGGCTACTGGCAGGCGAAGCGGCCTGCACCAGGCCGCCGACGCTGGCGGCCTGCAGCTCAAGCGTCTTGCGCAGCAGCAGGAGCGACATCTGCGCGGAGAACTGCGCCGATGCCTGACTCGATACCTGACTGGCAATGCTGCTCAACTCCAAGTCCGTCTGCTCCTGTTACTGAGGTGGCAGGCACACACCCGTGCCGCCCAGGCCGCAGTAACCTTCCGGGTTCTTGGCCAGGTACTGCTGGTGATAAGCCTCAGCGTAGTAGAAGGTCGGCGCGGAGGCGATCTCGGTGGTGATGTCGCCCAGGCCGGCCTTGCGCAGCTCTGCCTGGAACTGCTCCTGGCTGTGCTTGGCGGCAGCGAGTTGCTGCTCATCGACGCAGTAGATGGCCGAGCGATACTGGCTGCCGATGTCGTTGCCCTGGCGCATGCCCTGGGTCGGGTTGTGCACTTCCCAGAATACCTTGAGCAGATTTTCGTAGCTGGTCAGCTTGGGATCGAACACCACCAGCACAACCTCGGCATGGCCGGTCAGGCCCGAGCAGGTTTCCTCGTAGGTTGGGTTTGGCGTGTAGCCGCCGGCGTAACCAACCGCGGTGGTCCATACGCCAGGTTGCTGCCAGAAACGGCGCTCGGCGCCCCAGAAGCAGCCCAGCCCGAAAATGGCGGTCTGTAGGCCTGCAGGGAATGGGCCCTTGAGCGGGTTGCCGTTGACGAAGTGCGCCTCGGGAACCGAGATCGGCGTTTCACGGCCCGGCAAGGCCTGCTCGGCGCTGGGCAGTTCGAGCTTTTTGGTGAGGATTTCCGAGCGTAGAGCCATGGTGGAGGTTCTCCAAATCGATGTTCTGGGTAGACCGCGGCGGCTGACGGAGGTTGATTACCGTCTGGCGGTCGGGCGTCGCGAGTAGCGCTTGAGACTTTCTACCAGATCACGGCCCGCAATGGGGCGATCGAATAGATAGCCCTGGCCGATATCGCAGTTCTGACGACGCAGGAAGGTCAGCTGTGCCGGCGTCTCGACGCCCTCGGCGACGACCTTGAGCTTGAGATTGTGGGCCATGGCGATCACGGCAGAGGTGATTTCCATGTCGTCCTCGTTTTCGGGAATGTCCTTGATGAAGCTGCGATCGATCTTGATCACGTCGATGGGGAATTTTTTCAGGTAGCTGAGCGACGAATAGCCGGTGCCGAAGTCGTCCATGGCCAGGGTTAGGCCCAACTGCTTGAGTTCGTTGAGCTGGCTGCGTGTGCTGTCGGTGGCTTCCAGCAGCAAGCCTTCGGTGAGCTCCAGTTCGAGCAGTTCTGGCGCCAACTGCTCCTCTTGAAGAATGGTGGCGATGGAGCCAACCAGGTCCGGGTCGCTGAACTGCTTGGGCGACAGGTTGATGGCCACCTGCAGGTTACCTAGCCCGACCGCGGTAAGTTGCTTGCTCATGCGGCAGGCCTGGCGCACCACCCACTTGCCGATCGGCACGATGAGGCCGGTTTCCTCGGCCACGCTGATGAACTGATCCGGGCGGATCATGCCCTTTTCCGGATGCTGCCAGCGCAGCAGCGCCTCCATACCCAGCAGCTGGCCAGTCTTGAGGCACAGCTTGGGCTGGTAGAACACTTCCAGTTCGTTTTGAGTCAGGGCGCGTCGCAGGTTGTTCTCGACGAACAGCTTGTAGTTGGCCTCGGCATTCAGGGCATCGGTGAACACTTGCATCTGGTGTTTGCCGTTGGCCTTGGCCTTGTGCAGCGCCAGGCCGGCATGTTTCATCAGCGTCTGCGGGTCGGCGCCATGCTCGGGCGAGCTGGCCAGGCCCACGGAGCCGCTGATGATGATCAGTTGATTGTCGACGAACAGCGGCTTGTCGAGGGTTTCCAGCACCTGCTGGGCAATTTCCTGTCCGCGCTGGCTCTCGCAATTATCGAGCAGGATGGCGAATTCGTTGCTGGCAAAGCGCGCCAGGGTGCCTTCGCCGCTGAAACTGTTGCGCAGGCGTTTGGCAAGGCTGACCAGCAGTTTGTCGCCGGTCTGGTGGCCTAATGTGTCGTTGATGCGCTTGAAGTTATCGATATCCACCAGCAGCAGGCTGACCGGCGCGGTGTCACTGCTGAAGCGCTGCTCCAGCGCACGAATGAAGGCGTAGCGGTTGCCGAGGCCGGTGAGGTTATCGCTATAGGCCAGGCGCTCGATGCGCTGTTGAGACTGCTTGGTCTCGGTGATGTCTTCATAGATGCCGATGTAATGGGTCAGGCTGCCATCGTCGGCATGTACCTTGGAGATCGAGAACTGGCTCCAGTATGGCTCCAGGTTCTTGCGCCGGCTCTTGAACTCGCCCTGCCAGCTGTTCTGTTCGGCAAGGCCCGAGTCGGTGTTGAACAGCAGGTCACTGAGGTTTTCCAGGGCCGGCAGCTCGGCGAGCTGGCGGCCTTGCACTTCATCGGCGCTGTACTGGGTGATGGCCGTGAAGCTGGGGTTCACGTACTCCACCATGCCGTCGCGGTTGAGCAGGATAAAGGCGCTGGCGCTCTGCTCGACGGCGCGCTGGAACAGGTACAGGGCACTGGTGGCGTTGCGTCGTTCCTGATTGCTGAGCACGTTGGCGTACTGGTCGGCCAGCTCGCCGGCGAAGGCCACTTCGTCCGCCTGCCAGGTACGTGGGCCACCGGTGTGTTCCAGGCAGAGCACGGCCACCAGTTCGCCGCCGACGCGGATGCTGGCGTCGAGGATCGCGGTCACCGATTTGGGCCGCAGGTAATCCTCGAACAGCTCGCGGGTGCGCGGGTCGTTCTCTGCGTCGTGGGCGTCGAGCGCCCGGCCTTCCTTGAGCGCGCGCAGGTAACTGGGATAACGGCGACCGTCTATCGGCGGCGGCATCTCGTGATGCCCCTGTTCCTGCACATAGAGTGCTACCGGCTCGAGGGTGTCGCCGTTGATGTGCCAGATGCCGGCCCGTGCCACATCGTATATCTCGCAAGCGCTGCGGGTGATCAGTTCAGCGGCTTCCCGGCATGGGTCGGTGCCCTGGTAGCGTTGGCTGGCCAGGCGCACGATGAGCTGCTGCTGGGCCAGGGCACGTGACTGGTGTTGCAGCAATTCGGCTTGGCTGCGCTGCAGGTCCTCCAGCGCTGCTGACGGCTGCATGGTGGGGGTCAAGTCGCCCGGCTCTTCGCTGATTACCAGCAGGTAGCCGCGTAGCAGGGCGCGCCCGCGTTGCTTGAAGGGCTCGCCCAGCTCCATCAGCTTCAGAGGACCTTGGGGCGTGTGCAGGGTGTAGCGCACCAGATAATGCGAACTATCGACGAGCTGTTGCTGAATGGAGTCGTGCAGACGGTAGCGCTCCTCAGGCTCCATCAGACTGGCATAAGGCGTTTCCACCAGGTTGCATAGATCACTGGGAGGAATGCCGAACTGCTTTTCGCAGCTCGCATCGATGAACAGCAGGAGCCAGTTCGGCTCATTCATCCGCTCGAAACGCATCATGCCGAGCCGAGAGGGCACGGGCAATTGCGTGACGACCTCGGCCATGGCACGGCCTGCGGCATCGGGATGACTTTTCATCGAATGGCGTTATCCATCGGCTGGCACAGGCTATTGCCCGGCCCTACCACTATAGCGCTAACAGGGTTGAATACAGTATTGGTTGCAGCTCCGCACAGGCGATAGCCGGCCTAGGTTGCACCATGGCAGTAGCGGCTGACAAGGAATCTAATGGCATTGTGACGTCTTTATTTTAACTTGCTGATTTGAAAGAGATATTGCAGAAAGAAAAACCTGTAATCCGAGGTGATTAAGCCGATGATCGGTCAAAAAAAACCCCGCCTGATTGGGCGGGGTTGAGGATACGAGCGTGGCGCTCAAAAGATGTCGTTTACAGCAGCATGGTGCGGATGTCGGTCAGCACATCACCCAGGCGCTTGGTGAAGCGGGCAGCGGCTGCGCCGTTGATCACGCGGTGATCGTAGGACAGCGACAGCGGTAGCATCAGCTTGGGCTGGAAGGCCTTACCATCCCACACCGGCTGAATGGTCGCTTTGCTGACGCCGAGGATCGCCACTTCCGGCGCGTTGACGATCGGCGTGAAGCCGGTGCCGCCAATGTGGCCGAGGCTGGAGATGGTGAAGCAGGCACCCTGCATGTCGTCAGCCGACAGCTTCTTGTTGCGCGCTTTCTCGGCCAGTGCAGCGGCTTCGGCAGCCAGTTGCAGCAGACTTTTCTGGTCGACGTTCTTGATCACCGGCACCAGCAGGCCGTCCGGCGTATCGACGGCGAAGCCGATGTGCACGTACTTCTTGCGGATCACGGCCTTGCCGCTTGGCGCCAGCGAACTGTTGAAGTCCGGCAGTTCCTTGAGCAGGTAGGCGCAGGCCTTGAGCAGCAGTGGCAGCACGGTCAGCTTGACGCCGGCTTTCTCGGCGACAGCTTTCTGGGCAACGCGGAAGGCTTCCAGCTCAGTGATGTCGGCCGAATCGAACTGGGTCACGTGCGGGACGTTCAGCCAGCTGCGGTGCAGGTTGGCCGCGCCGACCTGCATCAGGCGTGTCATCGGCACTTCTTCGACTTCACCGAACTTGCTGAAATCGACAGTCGGGATCGGCGGAATGCCGGCGCCACCGGTTGCACCGGCAGCTGCGGCAGGAGCCGACTTGGCTTTCTGCAGCTCGGATTTGACGTAGGCCTGCACGTCTTCCTTGAGGATGCGACCTTTCGGGCCACTGCCAGGTACCGAACTCAGCTCGACGCCAAACTCGCGGGCCAGCTGACGCACCGCCGGGCCGGCGTGCACCTTGCTGCCGTCGCGGCTTGGCGCGGCCGCAGGGGCGGCCTGCGGTGCAGCCTTGGCTGGCGCGCTGCCCTGTACGTTGGCCGGTTTGGCCTGCTCGGGTGCAGCGGCTGGCGCCTGGGCTGCAGCCGGCTTGGCGGCAGCTTTGCCTTGGACCTTGAGGGTCAGGATCAGGTCGCCGGTCTTGGCCTGGTCACCGACCTTGATGGCGATACTTTCGATCACGCCAGCTTTGGGAGCCGGGATCTCCATGCTCGCCTTGGCCGACTCCAGGGTGATCAGCGATTGTTCGGCTTCCACGCTGTCGCCTTCTTTGACCAGCATCTCGATGACGCTGGCAGCGTCGGCGCCGATGTCCGGGATACGCACTTCTTCAGTGCTCTCACCGGCCGGCTCTTCGGCAGCGGCAGGCGCTTCGGCCTGGGTCTGGGCCGGAGCGGCCGCAGGAGCTGGCGCGCTGGCGGCCTGCTTCTGAGCGCCGCCGGCGCCCTTGAGCACCAGAATCAGGTCGCCGGTGCCGACTTCGTCACCGACCTTGACCGATACGCTTTCCACCACGCCGGCAGCCGGCGAGGGGATTTCCATGCTGGCCTTGTCGGACTCGAGGGTGATCAGCGATTGATCGACCTCGATGGTGTCGCCCGGCTTGACCGCCACTTCGATGATGCTCGCCTTGGCGCTGGAGCCGATGTCCGGCACCTTGACTTCCTGAGGCTCGGCGTTGCCTGCCGACTGAGCTTGCGGCTCGGCAGCCGACTCCTCGGCAGCAGCCGGTGCTGCCTGTTCTGAAGCCTGCTCCTGCTTCTGCTCTGCCGGAGCGGCTTCGGCATCGCCTTCCACGTCCAGCTCGAGCAGCTCGTCACCTTCTTTCAGGGTGTCGCCTAGCTTGACCTTTAGGCTCTTCACGACGCCGGCCTTGGGGGCCGGGATTTCCATGCTGGCCTTGTCCGACTCGAGGGTCAGCAGGCTCTGGTCGGCTTCGATGCGGTCGCCGACCTTAACGAACAGCTCGATGATTTCACCTTCACCGCCGCCAATATCGGGTACGCGAATCAATTCACTCACAATGCGTCTCCTCAGCAGTCCAGTGGGTTGCGTTTTTCAGGGTCGATACCGAACTTGACGATGGCCTCGGCCACCACCTTGCGTTCGATTTCACCGCGATCGGCCAGCGCTTCGAGCGCAGCCAGAACAACCCAGCGACGGTCCACTTCGAAGAAGTCGCGCAGCTTGCGACGGCTGTCGCTGCGGCCATAACCGTCGGTGCCCAGAACTTTGTATTCCTTGACTGGTACCCACTGACGAATCTGTTCGGCGAACAGCTTCATGTAGTCGGTGCTGGCCACGACCGGACCTTTACGACCGCTCAGGCACTGCTCGACATAGCTCTGCTTGGGCTCGTCGCCCGGGTGCAGACGGTTGCTGCGCTCTACGGCCAGGCCGTTGCGACGCAGTTCGTTGAAGCTGGTGACGCTCCACACATCGGCACCGATGTTGTAGTCGTTGCGCAGGATCTTCGCCGCTTCGCGAACTTCGTTGAGGATGGTGCCGCAACCCATGAGTTGCACGTGGTGGGCGGCTTCCTTCTTGTCCTCTTCGAGCAGGTACATGCCTTTGATGATGCCGTCTTCGACACCTTCGGGCATGGCCGGCTGCTGGTAGTTCTCGTTCATCACGGTGATGTAGTAATAAACGTTTTCCTGCAGAGTCATCATCCGGTGCGTGCCTTCGCGCATGATCACCGCCAGCTCGTAAGCGTAGGTGGGGTCATAGCTGCGCACGTTGGGGATGGTGCTGGCGAGAATGTGGCTGTGGCCGTCTTCGTGTTGCAGGCCTTCGCCGTTCAACGTGGTACGGCCCGAGGTGCCGCCCAGCAGGAAACCGCGGGTCTGGCCGTCGCCGGCGGCCCAGGCCAGGTCACCGATACGCTGGAAGCCGAACATCGAATAGAAGATGTAAACCGGCAGCATCGGGGTGTTGTAGTTGCTGTAGGCGGTACCGGCAGCGATGAAGGAGGAGAACGCGCCTGCCTCGTTGAGGCCTTCCTGGAGGATCTGGCCGTCCTTCTCTTCGCGGTAGTACATCACCTGATCGCGGTCGACCGGCTCGTAAAGCTGGCCGACAGGGGAGTAGATACCCAGCTGGCGGAACATGCCTTCCATACCGAAGGTACGCGCCTCGTCAGCGAGGATCGGCACGATGCGCTTGCCCAGCTCCTTATCCTTGACCATCGAGGCGAGGATGCGACCGAACGCCATGGTGGTGGAGATTTCGCGGTCGCCCGAGCCGTCCAGAACCGCCTTGAGGGTTTCCAGCGGCGGCGTCGGGATGCTGATGCTGCCGCGGTTACGCTGCGGCAGGTGGCCACCGAGCTTCTCGCGGCACTTGCGCAGGTACTTCATCTCGGCGCTGTCTTCGGCCGGACGGTAGAACGGCAGCTCTTCGAGCTGCGAATCGTTCAGCGGAATGTCGAAGCGATCGCGGAATTTCTTCAGCGACTCGATATCGACCTTCTTGGTGTTGTGCGCGGTGTTCTTGGCTTCGCCGGCACCGGTGCCATAACCCTTGATGGTCTTGGCCAGGATGACGGTCGGCTGGCCTTTGTGGTTGACCGCCTGGTGGTAGGCCGCATAGACCTTATACGGGTCGTGGCCGCCGCGGTTGAGGTTGAAGATTTCCTCGTCCGACAGCTTCTCGACGCGCTTGAGCAGCTCCGGATCGGCACCGAAGAAGTGCTTGCGCACGTAGGCACCGTCTTTAGCCTTGTAGTTCTGGTATTCACCGTCGATGGCGGCGTCCATGCGACGCTGCATGCGACCGTCTTCATCCTGGGCGAACAGCGGATCCCACATGCGGCCCCAGATGACCTTGTTGACGTTCCAGTTGGCGCCGCGGAACACGCCTTCGAGTTCCTGAATGATCTTGCTGTTACCGCGAACCGGGCCATCGAGGCGCTGCAGGTTGCAGTTGATGACGAAGATCAGGTTGTCGAGGTTCTCGCGGCCGGCCAGGGAGATGGCGCCCAGGGTTTCTGGCTCGTCAGTCTCACCGTCGCCGATGAAGCACCAGACCTTCTGCTTGCCGGCCGGGATGAAGCCGCGGTTTTCCAGGTACTTCATGAAACGCGCCTGGTAGATCGCGGTGATCGGGCCCAGGCCCATGGACACGGTCGGGAACTGCCAGAAGTCCGGCATCAGGTGCGGGTGCGGGTACGACGACAGGCCATCACCGTCTACTTCCTGGCGGAACTTGAGCATTTGCTCTTCGCTCAGGCGGCCTTCCAGGAAGGCGCGAGCGTAGATGCCGGGCGATGCGTGGCCCTGATAGTAGATCAGGTCGCCGCCGTGTTCTTCGGTCGGCGCCTTGAAGAAATAGTTGAAGCCGATGTCGTAGAGGGTCGCGCTGGAGGCGAAGGTGGAGATGTGACCACCCAGATCCGGGTCCTGCATGTTGGCGCGCATGACCATGGCCAGAGCGTTCCAGCGAACGATCGAGCGGATGCGGCGTTCCATGAACAGGTCGCCCGGCATGCGTGCTTCACGCGTGACCGGAATGGTGTTGCGGTAGGGAGTGGTGATCGAATAGGGCAGCTGTGTGCCGCTACGAGTGGCCAACTCACCCAGACGCGTCATTAGATAGTGGGCACGGTCTTCGCCTTCCTTGTCGAGGACGGATTCCAGTGCGTCCAGCCATTCCTGGGTTTCGATTGGATCGAGGTCTTGCATGGCTTGCTCCAGAGCGGAAAGGCTTCCAGAATCGGAAACCAGATGCGTGGCCGGCTTTTTGAGCGGGCACATAAATTCTTGGATGTACCGGTTGGGTAGATCCGGCTTCGTGTAGTTTTACTACATTTCGTCGACGATTTCAGCTCTCTCGATCAATCCAGTCGTGGCAAAACTACAATCAAATCAGGCGAGAGCCAGAAACGGCGAGCCTTCGCAGGGGCTGCGCCGGTTTTCCAACAGGCCCCCAGCCCGCCGAAAAGGATAGACCATGAGCTTGCCCGCGCTCGTCCCTTTGCCTGCTGCCCTGCAATCCATCGCCCAGCGTGCCGAGCAGTCGCTCACCCAGGCCTTCGCTACCTTGTCTGCTCAAGCAGCCGCCGATTTCGCCGCCTGGCCGGCGCAGCGCAAGGAGCAGCTGCAGTGCGTCACGGCCGCCAGTGACTTCGTCACCCAGCAGAGCCTGCGTGACCCGCAGATGCTGCTTGATCTGGCCGTCAGTGGCGAGCTGGAGCGGCGCCTGGCGGGCGGTGAGTTGCGTAATCAGTTGGCCGAGCAACTGGCTGAATGTGTCGATGAAAATGCCTTGGCACGCAGCCTGCGAAAATTTCGCAACCGCCAGCAGCTGCGCATCATCTGGCGCGATATCAGCCGTCAGGCGGATCTGGTGGAAACCTGCCGCGATCTCTCCGATCTGGCCGATGCCTGCATCGATCTGGCCTATCACTGGCTCTACCCGCGGCATTGCGAGCAATTCGGCACGCCGGTCGGGCGCCGCACTGGTGAGCCGCAGCATATGGTCATCCTCGGCATGGGCAAGCTCGGCGCCTTCGAGCTGAACCTGTCGTCGGACATAGACCTGATCTTTGGTTATCCAGAAGGCGGCGAGACTCAGGGCGTGAAGCGTCCGCTGGATAACCAAGAGTTCTTCATTCGCCTGGGCCAGAAGCTGATCAAGGCACTGGACGCCATCACCGTCGACGGTTTCGTGTTCCGTACCGACATGCGCCTGCGCCCCTATGGGTCGAGCGGCGCGCTGGTGTTCAGCTTCAATGCGCTGGAGCAGTACTACCAGGACCAGGGGCGCGACTGGGAGCGCTACGCGATGATCAAGGCGCGGGTGGTCGGCGGTGATCAGCAGGCCGGTGCGCACCTGCTGGAGATGCTGCGCCCGTTCGTCTACCGCCGTTACCTGGACTTTTCCGCTATCGACGCGCTGCGCACCATGAAGCAACTGATCCAGCAGGAAGTGCGCCGCAAGGGCATGGCCGAGAACATCAAGCTTGGCGCCGGCGGCATTCGTGAGGTGGAATTCATCGCCCAGGCGTTTCAGCTGATCCACGGCGGGCGTGATCTCAGCCTGCAACAGCGTTCCTTGCTCAAGGTGCTGCAAACCCTCAAGGACCAGGGCTACCTGCCTGGCCAGGCGGTCGAAGAACTGCACGCCGGTTACGCCTTCCTGCGTTACACCGAGCACGCCCTGCAGGCCATCGACGACCGGCAGACGCAGATGCTCCCGGACAACGCTCAGGACCGCGCGCGCGTGGCCTTTATGCTTGGCTTCGACAGCTGGGAGGCCTTCCATGGGCAGCTGATGTACTGGCGTGGCCGGGTCGACTGGCATTTCCGCCAAGTCATCGCCGACCCCGACGAGGATCAGGAGGGTGGCGATGAACTCATGGTCGGCGCTGACTGGCTGCCGTTGTGGAACGATGATCAGGATGAAGAGGCGGCCTGCCGGCAACTCATTGAGGCCGGTTTCGTCGAGGCTCAGGCCGCCTGGCAGCGGCTGGTGGGGCTGCGTAACGGCAATCAGGTGCGCGCCATGCAGCGTATCGGTCGCGAGCGCCTCGATGCCTTCATCCCGCGTCTGCTGGCTGCCACGGTGGAGCACGACAAGCCGGATCTGGTGCTGGAGCGAGTGCTGCCGCTGATCGAGGCAGTGGCGCGTCGTTCGGCCTATCTGGTGCTGCTCACGGAAAACCCCGGCGCCTTGCAGCGCCTGCTCACGTTGTGCGCCGCCAGCCCGTGGATCGCCGAGCAGATCAGCCGCTTCCCGCTGCTGCTCGACGAGCTGCTCAACGAAGGCCGGCTATTTAGTCCGCCCCATGCGCCGGAGCTGGCCGCCGAGCTGCGCGAGCGGCTGACGCGTATTCCCGAGGACGATCTGGAGCAGCAGATGGAAGCGCTGCGTCACTTCAAGCTGGCCCACGGCCTGCGCGTGGCGGCTTCGGAAATCGCCGGCAGCCTGCCGCTGATGAAGGTCAGCGATTACCTGACCTGGCTGGCCGAGGCCATTCTCGATCAGGTGCTGGCCCTGGCCTGGCGGCAGATGGTCAGCCGCCATGGCACGCCGCTGCGCGCCGATGGCAGTCCGTGCTCGCCGGATTTCATCATCGTCGGCTACGGCAAGGTCGGCGGCATCGAACTGGGCCACGGCTCGGACCTGGACTTGGTGTTCATCCACGACGGCGACCCCCAGGCCGAGACCGATGGCGCCAAGCCCATCGACGGCGCCCAGTTCTTCACTCGTCTGGGCCAGCGCATCATTCACCTGCTGACCGCACAGACTAACTCCGGCCAGCTCTATGACGTCGACATGCGCCTGCGCCCCTCCGGCGCGGCGGGGTTGCTGGTCAGCTCCTTGGGCGCCTTCCGCCGCTACCAGGAGGGCGAGGCCTGGACCTGGGAGCATCAGGCGCTGGTCCGCGCCCGGGTGCTGGTTGGTTGCGAGCGCGTGGGCGCCGCCTTCGATGAAGTACGTAGCGCCGTGCTTGGCCGCGAGCGCGATCAGGCCAAGTTGCAGGCCGAGGTCAGCGAGATGCGCGCCAAGATGCGCGACAACCTGGGCAGCCGTTCCACCGCCGCCGGCACGGCGGAGAATGCCTTCGACGCGGCCTCGCCCTTCGATCTCAAGCAGGACGCCGGAGGTATCGTCGATATCGAATTTATGGTGCAATACGCGGCCCTGGCGTGGTCGAAGCAGCATCCGGCGCTGCTCGAATTCACCGATAACATCCGCATTCTGGAAGGCCTGGACCGGCTCGGTCTGCTCCGCGATGGCGAGGCGACCCTGCTACAGGACGCCTACAAGGCCTACCGTTCGGCAGCCCATCGGCAGGCCCTGCAGAAGCAGCCCGGGGTAGTGGGTGGCGACCAGTTTCACGAGCACCGGCGCAACGTGATGCGCATCTGGCGTGAACTGGGCCTGAGTTGATGGCCGCCGCCGCCATCGGGCTTCTCTAGCGAACTGAGTGTATGAATATTCTGATCATCGGCCCCTCGTGGGTAGGCGACATGGTGATGGCGCAGACATTGTTCCAGTGTCTGAGGCAGCGTCACCCTGATTGCGCCATCGACGTGCTGGCCCCGGACTGGAGCCGGCCGATCCTCGAGCGCATGCCCGAGGTTCGCCAGGCCTTGAGCTTTCCCCTGGGCCATGGCGTGCTGGAGTTGGCCACGCGGCGGCGCATCGGCAAGTCCCTGGCCGGCCGTTACGATCAGGCGATCTTGCTGCCCAATTCCATGAAATCGGCGCTGGTGCCATTCTTCGCCGGCATCCCGCTGCGTACCGGCTGGAAAGGCGAGATGCGTTACGGCCTGCTCAATGACGTGCGCAAGCTGGACAAGGAGCGCTACCCGCTGATGATCGAGCGCTTCATGGCCCTGGCCTATCCGGCTGGCGCCGAACTGCCGCAGCCTTATCCGCGCCCCTCGTTACAGATCGATCCGGCTACCCGCGACGCGGCCCTGGCGCATTTCGGCCTTTCCCTGGACCGCCCGGTACTGGCCCTGTGCCCCGGCGCCGAGTTCGGCGAGGCCAAGCGCTGGCCCAGCGAGCATTACGCCAAGGTCGCCGAGGCGAAGATCCGTGAGGGCTGGCAGGTCTGGCTATTCGGCTCGAAAAAGGATCACCCGGTGGGCGAGGACATCCGTTCACGGTTGATTCCCGGTCTACGTGAGGAGGCCGTCAACCTGTCCGGCGAGACCAGCCTGGCCCAGGCCATCGACCTGTTGTCCTGTGCCGCTTCGGTGGTGTCCAACGACTCCGGGCTGATGCACGTGGCCGCGGCGCTCAATCGTCCGCTGGTGGCGGTGTACGGCTCGACTTCGCCGCAATTCACGCCGCCGCTGGCCGAACAGGTGGAAATCATCCGTCTGGGCATCGAGTGCAGCCCCTGTTTCGAGCGCACCTGCCGCTTCGGTCATTACAACTGCCTGGTGCAGCTCGAGCCACGGGTTGCGGTCGACGCGCTGCAGCGCCTGGCCGGCGAGCCCGTCGAGGTCATGCCCTGAATGCGTGTGCTGGTGATCAAGACCTCATCGCTGGGCGACGTGATTCATACCCTGCCGGCCCTGACCGACGCGGCCCGGGCGATCCCTGGCATCCGGTTCGACTGGGTGGTGGAAGAAGGCTTCGCCGAGATTCCAGCCTGGCATCCGGCCGTCTCCCAGGTGATTCCGGTGGCCATCCGCCGCTGGCGCAAGCACCCGCTGAAAACCCTGCGCAGTGGCGAGTGGGCGCGGTTCAAGCAGCGCCTGCGCGAGAGTCATTACGACCTGGTGATCGATGCTCAGGGGTTGTTCAAGAGCGCCTGGCTGACCCGTTACGTCAAGGCGCCGGTGGCTGGCCTCGACGGCAAATCCGCGCGCGAGCCTGTCGCTGCGCGTTTTTATGACCGTCGCTACAGCGTGCCGCGGGCCCAGCATGCGCTGGAGCGTACCCGCCAGTTGTTCGGTCTGGCACTGGGCTACAGCGTGCCCGCTGGTCTGGGCGACTACGGGTTGAACCGCGGCCAGCTTGCAGATCCGGCCGCAAGCCCTTATCTAGTGTTCCTGCATGGCACCACCTGGGCCAGCAAGCACTGGCCCGAAGCCTACTGGCGCGAGCTGGCCGAGCAGGTCGCCGAGCAGGGCTGGGCGATCCGCCTGCCGTGGGGCAACGAAGCCGAGAAGGCGCGCGCGGAGCGAATCGCCGAGGGCATCGAAAACGCCGCCGTGCTGCCGAAGCTCAATCTGGCCGGTGTGGCCAAGGTACTCGCCGGTGCTCAGGCCTGTGTGGCCGTCGATACCGGCCTGGGCCACCTGGCGGCAGCGCTGGATGTGCCCACCGTGTCGCTGTACGGCCCGACCCTGCCGGGCCGGGTCGGTGCCTACGGGCGCTCCCAGGTGCACCTGTGCGCCAGCGGCCCGGATGCCGGCAAGGGTGACCGCGAAAAGCCCTGTTTCGATGATTTGAAACCACAGCGGGTGTTCACCGAATTACATGCCCTGCTGCTGGATCTGGGGCTGGACTGATGCAAGCGAGCGGAGGGCCGATGCGCCTGGCTTTTATCCTCTACAAGTACTTCCCCTACGGCGGATTGCAGCGCGACTTCATGCGTATCGCCCTGGAGTGCCAGCAGCGCGGCCACAGCATCCGCGTCTACACGCCGATCTGGGAAGGCGAGGTACCGGAGGGTTTCGAGGTTGTGGTGGTGCCGGTCAAGGCGCTGTTCAACCATCACCGCAACGAGAAGCTCACCGCCTGGGTGCAGGCCGATCTGCGCGAGCGCCCGGTCGACCGGGTGGTCGGCTTCAACAAGATGCCGGGGCTGGACGTCTACTACGCTGCCGACGGCTGCTTCGAGGACAAGGCGCAGACCCTGCGCAACCCGCTGTATCGCCGCTGGGGCCGCTACAAGCATTTCGCCGAGTACGAGCGAGCGGTTTTCGCGCCCGAGTCGAACACCGAGATCCTGATGATCTCCGAGGTGCAGCAGCCGCTGTTCGTCAAACATTACGGCACGCCTGCCGAGCGCTTTCACCTGCTGCCGCCGGGCATCGCCCTGGATCGCCGCGCGCCGGCCAATGCCGCCGAGATTCGTGCCGAGTTTCGCCGCGAATTCTCGTTGGGCGATAACGGTCTCTTGCTGGTGCAGATCGGCTCGGGGTTCAAGACCAAGGGGCTGGATCGCAGCCTCAAGGCCCTGGCCGCCTTGCCGGAAGCATTGAAGAAGCGTACCCGGTTGATGGTCATCGGCCAGGACGACCCCAAGCCGTTCCTGCTGCAGGTAAAAGCCCTCGGCCTGAGCGATCAGGTGCAGATTCTCAAAGGGCGCAGCGATATTCCGCGCTTCCTGCTCGGCGCCGACCTATTGATCCACCCGGCCTACAACGAAAACACCGGCACCGTGCTGCTCGAGGCGCTGGTCGCCGGGCTGCCGGTGCTGGTCACCGATGTCTGTGGCTATGCCCATTACATCGAGGATGCCGACGCCGGCCGCGTAGTGCCTAGTCCGTTCGAACAGTCCACGCTGAACCGCCTGCTGGCCGAAATGCTGGCCGACGACGCGGCGCGTGCGCAGTGGAAACAAAATGGCCTGGCCTATGCCGATACAGCTGACCTTTACAGCATGCCGCAGCGGGCTGCGGATGTGATTCTGGCGGATCTGGTTTGATGCTCGACCTGCGGGTACCCGCTAGCTCCGATTGTCAGAGGCAGTGCGTATGCCGAATGATGGCTGCGTTTTGCGTCATGGCGGGTAATGCTGTGCATCACAACGATCTGCCGGCGCGCCGGCTTCTGCGAGAGGCCCTATGCCGCTGATTCTTGCTGAACCATTCAAGTCCCTATGGGCCGGCAAGGATGCCTTCGAAGAGGTCGAGGGCTTGCAAGGGCAGGTTTACCGCGAACTCGAGGCGCGCCGAACGTTACGCACCGAGGTGGACGGCCAGGGCTATTTCGTGAAGATTCACCGTGGGATCGGCTGGGGAGAAATAGCCAAGAACCTCGTCACGGCTCGCTTGCCGGTCCTTGGGGCTGGGCAGGAGTGGAAGGCTATCCAGCGCCTGAACGAAACCAGAGTGTCGACCATGAACGCAGTGGCCTATGGCGAGCGGGGTAGCAATCCGGCACAGCAGCATTCGTTCATCATCACCGAAGAGCTGGCGCCGACCATCGATCTTGAGCAACTGACGCTGAGCTGGATTGATAAGCCCCCGACACCAGCGTTGAAGCGGGCGCTCATCTGCCGTGTCGCGCAGATGACCGGGCTCATGCATGCGGCTGGCGTGAACCATCGAGATTGCTACATCTGTCACTTTCTGCTGCATACGGACAAGCCTTTCGATCCCGATGATTTTCGGCTGTCAGTGATCGATCTGCACCGGGCTCAGGTGCGCTACCGGGTGCCACGCCGCTGGCGCAACAAGGACCTGGCCGGGCTGTACTTCTCCGCGCTGAATATTGGCCTGACCCAGCGTGATCTGCTTCGGTTTCTGAAGGTCTATTTTCTCGCGGCTGACAGTCGTCCGCTGCGTCAGATTCTGCGTGAGGAAGCCTCCCTGCTGAGCTGGTTGCAGCGCAAGGCGGATAGGCTGCGTTCGCGCTACGTGCGTAAATATGAAGTGGAGGACGGCGTATGAGTCAGTGGCGTGTTACCGCCTTGGCCACGCCCGAGGCGGCCAAGGCTTTCGTCTCCCTGGATGCTGTCTTCGCTCTGCAAGGCGAGGCCATTACCCATGACCCGCTGTCGGATGTGATTCGCGTCGAGTACGGCGGGCTGCGCTACTACGTCAAGCGTTACCACGGTGCGGGCAAGGGCGCCCGGCGTTTCGTCGGTCGGCCGCGGGTCAAGGCCGAGTGGCAGAACCTCAAGCATTTTGCTGCCTGGGGTATTCCGACTGCACCTATCGCCGCCTATGGGCTAGAACGTAAGGGTTCCGCCTTTCATCGTGGTGCGCTGATCACCCAGGAGCTGGTCGATACCACTGATATGTGGCGTCTCGCCTCCACAGATGACGCGCGGCTGCGTGACCGTGCCTGGGTGGAGGATGTGAGCTGCCAGCTCGCCCGCGCCACGCGCATCCTGCATGATCACCACTTTGCCCATAACGACCTGAAATGGCGCAACCTGCTGATCGACGAACACCGTCGCCTGTATTTCATCGATTGCCCGACCGGGGCATTCTGGTGGGGGCCGTTTCTGCGCCGGCGCATCGTCAAGGATCTGGCCTGCCTCGACAAGGTGGCCAAGTATCATCTTTCGCGCACCCAGCGCCTGCGCTTTTATCTGCAGTATCGCCGTCGCGATCGGCTCAACGATAGCGACAAGCAACGTATCGGGCAGATCGTTCGCTACTTCGAGGGCAGAGAATGAAGGACTTCATCGCCAGCGACGACCAAGCGCTGCTCGATCGTCATGGTCTGGCCAGCTTCGAGGCGCTCTGGTCGCTCGAACTACATGCCGTCGACGAGCCCAACGAGGCGCCGCGAGGCGGTTGGAGCACGGTCTATCGTCTCGATCTGGAGGGGCGCGGTTACTACCTCAAGCGTCAGAGTAATTACCTGACGCACAGCCTGGAGCGCCCCTGGGGTGAGCCGACGCTAGCGCGGGAATTCCGTAATATCCGCCGCTACCAGCGCTTGGGGATCCCGGCCATGAGTGCGGCTTTCTATGCGCAGCGGCGGGTCGTTGGCGAACGGCGCGCCGTGCTGCTGACCCACGCGCTGGATGGCTGGCAGGACCTTTATAGCTGGCTGCCGGAATGGGAGCAGCTTGCCGTCGAACAGCGACAGGCAATCGTCAGTGCCTGCGGCGCCCTGGCCCGACGGGTTCATGAGCGTGGTCAGGTGCATGGTTGCTTCTACCCCAAGCACATCTTTCTTCAGCCTCGGGGCGCAAGCTTTGCGGCCCAGCTGATCGACTTGGAGAAAACTCGACCGCTGGTTCTTGGCGAGCGCGATCGGGTCAAGGATATCGAGCCGCTGCTGCGTCGTACCAACGCCTGGAATGAGGTTGATCGTGTGGGTTTCCTGAGTGCTTATCTGGGCGGTACGCAAAAACTGGATCACTGGTTGCTGCGTCTTGGTGCGCGCTTGAAAGACAAGGCCCAGCGCACATGAAGCTGGCTCAGCTGAACGACGCAGGTCGCGACCCGGTTCTGCCCCTCGAGATCGACCTGCCAGAGGCGACGTCGCTTGAGCTGGAGAGCTTGTTGCGTGTATTGCCAGGGCAGCGTTATGTCGGCCTTGCGCTGTGGCAGGGGCGCAGCGTGCTCGCCAAGATACTGGTCGGCAGCAAGGCCGAGCGGCATTTCGCCCGCGAGCTGCAGGGTGCACGATTGCTGGCTGAGCAGGGATTGTGCACGCCGCTTTTGCTTGAGCAGGGTGTCGCGGCGGGTGAGGGTGGTTGGCTGCTATTCGAGTTTCTGGGCGGTGCACGGAGTCTGGCGGACGACTGGCAGACCGTCGCTGGCGACGCCTGGCTGAGCGAGGCGCAGCAACGGGTGCTGGGTGAGGCGCTTGGCGTTATCGGCGAGCTACATCGTTGCGGGTTGTGGCAGGAAGACCTGCATCTGGACAATTTGCTGCGCCATGATGGTCGTCTGTACCTCATCGATGGTGGTGGTATTCGTGCCGAAACGCCTGGGCAGCCCCTCTCCCGAGATCGGGTGTTGGAAAACCTTGGGCTGTTCTTCGCATTGTTTCCCCGAGCCATTGATGACTTCATTGAAGAGTTGCTGTTGCACTACCTGCTGGCCAATGGCGAGCATGCGTTGCCGCTCGAGGCGTTGCTCAAGGCAGTAGCCAGAGCGCGCGGATTGCGTCTGCATTCGTTCATGGCCAAGATCCGCCGCGAGTGCACGGCATTTCGCGTTTGGCGCGGGCCCTGGCGTCTGCAGGTGGTAAGGCGAGAAGAGGAAGCGGCGTTGGCACCCGTCCTGGCCGATCCCGACGCGGCGATGGCAGTCGGCGAGCCGCTCAAGCTGGGCGGATCTTCCACCGTGGTACGTATTCGGCAGGGTGACCGGCAATTGGTCATCAAGCGTTACAACATCAAGAGCGTTGGTCATTGGCTGCGGCGCTTTTGGCGGCCGAGCCGCGCCTGGCACAGCTGGTGCGAGGGTAATCGTCTGGATTTTCTCGGTATTGCCACGCCCAGGCCGCTTGCGGTGCTGGAGCGGCGCACGCTGTGGCTGCGCCGTCAGGCCTATCTGATTACCGAACACGCGCCAGGTGTGGATATAATCGCCCGTTTCGCGCCCTGTGGGGCCGACGGACTGCCCGCCGAGGCGGATTTGCAAGCGCTGGAGGCGTTGTTCGCAGCCCTGTTGCGTGAGCGCATCAGCCATGGCGATTGCAAGGGCCACAATATCCTTTTTCAAGACGGCCGCTGGGCGCTGATTGACTTGGATGCCATGCAGTACCATGGCCAGGCCAGCAGCTTCAAGGCAGCCTATGCGCGTGATCGCGCACGCTTATTGCGTAACTGGGCCGCCGACAGCGCCCTGTACCGTGAGCTTGATCGACGCTTGCCAACACTTATCTGAGCCTTCCGAGGAGGGCTTAGCGAAATCAAACAGTATCGGTTGCCGAGTCAGGCAGCCGCGTTAAGAGGCTTTATCCGTGGCATTGACGATTCTTGGCCTGTCCGGCGCCCTCAGTCATGACCCCTCCGCCGCGTTGTACATCGACGGCAAGTTGATTGCAGCGGCCGAAGAAGAGCGCTTCGTGCGTGACAAGCACGCGAAGAACCGCATGCCCTACGAGTCGGCCAAGTTCTGCCTGGAACAGGCCGGCATCAAGCCTTCGGATGTGGATGTGGTGGCGATTCCCTTTGCGCCCATCAGCCTGTTCGGCAAGGCCCGCTTGCACTATGCCAAACGCTACTGGTACGCGCCGGACCGTGCCCTCGACGCGATCTTGATGGGCAATCGCCGCTACAAGCGCTACCGCAAGAAGATCGTCTGGTGCCTGGAGCAGCTGGGTTTCGACCCCAAGAAGGTCAAGATCGAACCGGTCGAGCATCATCTTGCTCACGCTGCCAGCGCTTATCACTGCTCGGGTTTCACCGAGAAGACCGCGATCCTCGGTATCGACGGCAAGGGCGAGTACGCCACTACCTTCTTCGGCTATGGCGAGAACGGCCGTATCCACAAGATCAAGGAATTCTTTGACCCTGACTCCCTGGGCGGCCTGTACGGCGCGGTGACCGAGTTCCTCGGTTTCGAAATGCTCGACGGCGAGTTCAAGGTCATGGGCATGGCGCCTTATGGCGATGCCAGCAAATACGATTTTTCCCGCCTGGCCAAGTTCGAGAACGGCGAGTTGGTGATCAATACCGACTACGCCAACGTCATCGGCCTGCGCCGCCACAAGGAAAAGGGTAAGGGCTTCTACTTCTCGCCCAAGCTGATCGAGTGGCTGGGGCCAAAGCGCGAAGGCGACATTGCCGACGACCCTTACATCCACTACGCCGCCAGCATGCAGGCGCTGTTCGAGAAGCTGGCGCTGGAGATGATGGATTACTACCTGGGCGACATCCTCCGCGAAACCGGCAAGATCGCCTTCGCCGGCGGCTGCGCGCTGAACGTCAAGCTCAACCAGAAGATCATCGCCCGTCCCGAGGTCAAGGAGCTGTTCGTTCAGCCTGCCTCGGGTGATGCCGGTACTTCGGTTGGTGCCGCTGCCTACGTTTCCCACAAGCGTGGCGTGCCCGTGGAGAAGATGGAGCACGTCTACCTCGGTCCGGCCTATTCCAACGAAGACGTCATTGCCGCCTGCGCCCGCCACCCGAATGCGCCGAAATGGCAGAAGATCGACGACATGCCGCAGCGCATTGCACAGATCATGGTCGACGGCAACCCGGTAGCCTGGTTCCAGGGCCGCATGGAATTCGGTCCGCGCGCCCTGGGCGGTCGTTCGATCATCGGTTGCCCGAGCATTCCCGGCGTGGCCGATCGCATCAACGAACAGATCAAGTTCCGCGAGCGCTGGAGACCCTTCTGCCCATCAATGCTCGACACCGTAGCCGAGCAGATGCTCAAGGTCGACCATCCGAGCCCGTTCATGACCTTCACCTTCGAAGTCAACGACGAGTGGAAAGAACGCGTCAGCGAAGTCGTCCACGAAGACGGTACCTCGCGCGCCCAGGTGCTCAAGCGCGAATACAATCCGCGCTGGTACGATCTGATGCAGGAGCTGGAGAAACTTACCGGCAACGGTGTATCCCTGAACACCTCGCTCAACCGCCGTGGCGAGCCGATGATCTGCTCGCCGACAGATGCGCTGAACATGTTCTTCGGCTCGGACCTGCAGTACCTGATCATGGAAGATATTCTGGTGGTGAAGGACGGGGTCGCGGCACCGACCGACGAGCTGTCCAGCAGCATGGCACCTTAAGCCCGGCGGATAGAATATCTGCCAATGGCTGCAGCATGGCGCCGTGTTTGCACGGCGCTCCAGCGCAGCCATTGCCTGGGCTGGCTCCGCTGGGCGGGTCGCTGCATTTGGTTGCGGGTTCCCTGATGGTACAATCGCCTGCTTCACCTCAGAGCCCGCATCTTATGCCTGATTCAAGCGCCAAATCGCCTTCGATCTCCAGCTTCAAGCTGTACATGCGGCTGTTGAGCTACATGAGGCGTTACTGGTTCATGTTTGGCATCAGCATGATCGGTTACATCATCTTCGCTTCGACCCAGCCTATGCTTGCCGGTCTGCTCAAGTATTTCGTCGACGGGCTCGCTTCTCCCGAAGCCGGTATGGTCGAGCTGCCACTGCTTGGCAGCATGCAACTGCTATACGGAGTACCGCTCGCGTTGCTGCTGATCACCTTCTGGCAGGGGATCGGCTCATTTCTCGGTGGTTATTACCTCGCTCGGGTTTCGCTGGGGTTGGTTCAGGATCTGCGCATCGCGCTCTTCAACAACCTGCTGACGCTACCCAACCGCTATTTCGACAACCACTCCAGCGGCTACCTGATATCGCGCATCACCTACAACGTGGGCTCGGTCACCGGTGCGGCGACCGACGCCCTGAAGGTCATGGTGCGTGAAGGACTGACGGTGGTGTTCCTGTTCGGCTATCTGCTGTGGATGAATTGGAAGCTGACCATGGTGATGGTGGCGATTCTGCCGCTGATCGCCCTTATGGTTAAGAGCGCGAGCAAGAAGTTCCGTAACCAGAGCCGCAAGATCCAGAGTGCCATGGGCGAACTGACCCATGTGTCGTCTGAAACCATCCAGAATTACCGTGTGGTCCGCAGCTTCGGTGGCGAGCGCTACGAGCGTGAACGTTTCTATGAGGCGAGCGAAGACAGCACCCGCAAGCAGCTGCGCATGACCCGCACCAGTGCTATCTACACGCCCAGCTTACAATTGGTGAACTACGCGGCAATGGCGTTTCTCATGTTTCTGGTCCTGTTCCTGCGCGGGGATGCCAGCGTAGGCGATCTGGTGGCTTATATCACCGCCGCAGGGCTTCTGCCCAAGCCGATTCGCCAGCTCTCGGAGGTCAGCTCGACTGTTCAGAAGGGGCTTGCCGGTGCCGAGAGCATTTTCGAACAGCTGGACGAAGAGGCTGAGCCAGACCAGGGCAATGTCGAGAAAGAGCGTGTCAGTGGCGCCCTCGAGATCAAGAACCTGAGTTTCGTTTATCCCGGCACCGAAAAAAACGTGCTGCAGGACATCAGCTTTACCGTCGAGCCCGGTCAGATGGTGGCGCTGGTGGGGCGCTCGGGTAGCGGCAAGTCGACACTGGCCAATCTGATCCCGCGTTTCTATCAACATGATCAGGGGCGGATTCTGCTCGATGGCACGCCGATCGAAGACTATCGCGTTGAGAACCTGAGAAAGCATATCGCCCTCGTTACCCAACAGGTTTCCCTGTTCAACGACTCCGTGTCGAACAACATCGCCTATGGCGACCTGCGAGGCTTGCCGCGCGAGGCTGTCGAGCGTGCCGCCGAGGCTGCTTATGCTCGCGAATTCATCGATTTGCTGCCGCAGGGTTTCGACACCAAGGTAGGCGAGGACGGCGTCGTGCTTTCCGGCGGTCAGCGACAACGCCTGGCCATAGCCCGCGCGTTACTCAAGAGTGCGCCCGTGCTGATTCTCGATGAGGCGACCTCGGCGCTGGACACCGAGTCCGAGCGTTATATCCAGGCCGCTCTGGATAAAGTCATGGAGGGTCGCACCACGCTGGTCATCGCGCATCGACTGTCGACCATCGAGAAAGCCGATCTGATTCTGGTGATGGATCAAGGGCGGATCGTCGAGCGCGGCACCCATGAGTCGCTGCTGGCGCAGAACGGTTATTACGCCCGCCTGCACGCCATGGGACTGGAGGATAAGGACGAGTCACACGTGCAGGAACAGCCTGAGTCCTGAGTGGCTGAGGCGATAAAGGCATGGCATTGGCGGTGAACAGAGTGCGCCAGTGAAGATTTGCCGTACGTGATCAGGGACGATATTTGGATTATGCGGGAGTTCTGATGGCCGAAGTTTTAACGCACGCTGATGCTCGTCTATCGGCGGTGCCGGCTGATTGTCGGATCGCATTGGTGCCCTCCATGGGGCTGGGTGACGGCTGCATCTATCTAGTGCTGGCCGCCAATCTGGCGCGAGCGGGTTACCAGGTCACGGTGTTGAGCAATCATCTAGGAGCGCTCAATGATTGGTTGCCGCTGTTCGAGACCCGGACGCTGCCTGCGCCTGACGAAACCTTCGCGGTGCTCGACGAGTTCGATCTGGTCATCTCCGATATGGGCAGCATGCTGACCCGCCATGCCGAGGCGGCCGAGGCGCTGGCCCGGCGTTACGTCTTCGTCGGTACGCTGAAAGTCGACTCACGATTCGTGCGGGAGCCGGCGGCCGATACGCTCGCGCGACTGCCTGCTGACAAGGCTCGCCTCCTGGCGCCGCTAGCTGCCGCTGCCGGGCCGCTGCGTTGTCTGCCGGACGATAGCGTCAGCATGGTCGAGCAGGCCGTAGCTTTCTGCCGTACACGCTTGGGCTTGAAGGATGCCAGCAGCGATATCGCGCTGCAGATGCCTTCTACGCTCCAGCACCGCGGTCATGCAAAACGGGTGATGTTGCACCCGCTGTCCTACAACGAGAAGAAGAACTGGCCCGCGCGTAAATATCTGGCCCTGGCCAGGCGCCTGCATGCCGCGGGCTATCAGCCGCAGTTCGTGCTATCGCCCAAGGAGCGCTGTGATCATCTTGAGGTGTTCGCGCCGGAATTCGCTGTTCCCGAGTTTCCTGATTCCAAAGCGTTGGCCGCCTATCTGTATGAGTCCGGTTATGTGATTGGTAACGACTCTGGCGTGGGCCATCTTGCCTCGGCGTTGGGCGTGCCGGTTCTGACTCTGTACCGTAAGCGCCGAGATGGTTTTTGCTGGCGCCCGGGCTGGGGCGCTGGGCATGTCGTGCGCCCGGCCTTCTCGCTGAGTTTCATGCGTGATCGCTGGGCGATGTTCATGAGCGTCAATCGGGTGGCCAGGGGTTTTTACCTGTTGAGTCGAAAGGTCGGAGGAGGCCAATAATGAGTGGGTCCACTTCGATAACCATCGTCATTCCCGCGTACAACTACGCCAACACCTTGGGGCGTACCGTACGTTCAGTCGTACCGCAGCTGAGCGATGATGACGAATTGCTGATCATCGACGACGGCTCCAAGGATCAAACGCCGCAAGTCATCGAGGCATTGCAGATCGATTTTCCTGGGCGCTTCACCGCGATTCGCAAGGAAAACGGAGGGTTGGCCTCGGTACGCAATTTGGGTATCGAGAAGGCCCGTCATGACTGGCTGATCTTTCTCGATGCCGATGACGAAATGGCGCCAGACAGCCTGGCTCTGATTCGTGCGCACCTGGTTGCCAATAGCCAGACCCGGATGGTCATCGGCGGGCATTGGTCGGTCGATGAGAACGGCCGGCGTCGCCAGCATTCGCCTGACCATCTGCCGCAAACCCCTGTTCAGCGTGTGCGGGCTTATCTGCTGGACAAGAAGCTGAGCATTTCCAATGGCGCCTGTGTCATGCACCGCTCCATCTTTCAGGCAGGCAATTATCCCGAGCGCTTTCGCAATGCCGAGGATATCCCGGTGTTCGCGCAAACCCTCGCCGCCTATCCGGTTACCCTGCTGCCAGAGCCCCTGGCCATGATTCACAAGCACAGCGACAGTCTACGCCATGACTTCAGCTCCAGCCTGGCAGGCGGTGTCGAGCTGGTCGATGAGGTGTTCGGGCGTCTGCCGCCAGCGCTGCAAACGTTGCGTGCTGCTTTCTACCAGCAGCGCTGCCTGTCTCTGTTTCGCAGTGCTTGTCTGGCCGGTGATCCGGTCGCTGCCAAGCAGTTCTATCGCCAGGCGGTAGTCAGTGATTGGCGCGTACTGCTCAAACTTTCCTATCTGCGCAAGGCGATCCGCCTTTGGATGGGCCGTCTGAATGGCTAGCAAACTCAAAGTTCTGCAATTGCAGACTCGCTACAACGCAGCTGATACCAACTCCGACCTCGGTGAGCAGATCCTGCAAGGGCTACCAGCGGAGCGCTTCGAGGTGGTCAATGCCTACCTCGAGGGCCGGCCCGCCGAGGCTCTGCCCAGTCCATCGGGTCGTCGCCAGGTGTTCTTCGAATTCAGCGACAAGGACATGAGCGGTTTGCGCCGCAAGGTGCGGGCGCGCCTGCTGGAGTTCTGCCGCGAGGAGAAGTTCGACGTGGTGCTGCTGCACCGCTTCAAGGCCGTCAACCTGTTCATGCACCTCAACAAGAAGCTGCGTATCGCCCGTTGTATCGGTGTATCTCATGGTTTCGGCGAGTACGACCGGTTTTATCGACGCTGGCAGGCCAGGCGCCTGATTGATGAGCGCTGGCGTTTCGTTGGTGTGTCTCCGGCAGTCGTCGACTACCTGGTGTCGCTGCGCTGTGGCTTCACGGCCGAGAACACGGTGGCGATTACCAATGCACTGGACATCGACCTGGCCGAGTCCCTGCAGCTTTCCCGAGATGAAGCGCGTCAGGCGTTGGGCCTGCCGATACAGTCGTTGATTATCGGCGCGATTGGACGCCTGGTTCCCATCAAGGGCCATACCTATCTGATTCGTGCATTCGCCGCGATCAGTGAGGAATTTGTCGATGCGAACCTGGCCATCATCGGAGGCGGGCGTGAGCAGGATAATCTTGCCGGACTGATCGCCGAGTTGGGTTTGCAGGGGCGCGTGCACCTGTGCGGTACCCAGCCCGATGCCATGCGTTATATAAGGGCCTTCGATCTCTTCGCCATGCCTTCCCTGCAGGAAGGCCTTGGTCTGGCGTTGCTTGAGGGCATGTGCGGCCGCTTGCCGGTGCTGGGCTCGGATATTCCTGCCATGCGTCCTTTACTGCAGGGCGCTGGCGGGCGGCTGTTTAAGCCGGGTGACGTGGCATCGCTGACCGAGCAGTTGCGCGCCAGCCTGGCCGATGGCGACGCTGAGCGTACTAAGCGGGGTGAACTGGCCTACCGATACCTTAGGCGCGAGCACGACATCAAGGATTTCCGCTGTAAATACCGTGAGCTGCTCGAAGGCGACCAGCTGCTGACAGGATCGTCGTCATGACCGATAGCCACAATCCGCTGCCATTGGTATCGGTACTTATCTCTTCCTACAATCACGTCGATTTCATCGAGGCCAGCATTCGCAGCGTGTACGCGCAGAGCTACCCCAATATTGAATTGCTGGTGGTCGATGACGGCTCGCGCGATGGCAGCGTTGAGCTGATTCAGCGGCTGCAGGCGGAGCTGGGATTCGATTTCGTGGCGCAGGCCAACAAGGGGCTGTGCACCACGCTCAACGAGATGATCGCCCGCAGCAAGGGCCATTACATCGCACCGCTGGGCTCGGATGACGTCATGTTGCCCGAGCGCCTATCGTTGCAGATTCCGTTTATGGAACAGCACCCGGAAACGGGCATCTGCGCTGGTGGAATCGTTCTGATCGACGGCGAAGGCAAACCGTTGCCCGACAAGAAGCAGCGCCATCGCCCGGCTCGGCGGCTCGATTTCGATGACCTGTTCATGGACCGCAAGCCGGGGCCGCCGGCCCCGACCCTGCTGTTTCGCAGGGAGGCGCTCGAAGAGGTCGGCGGCTTCGATCCGACCATTCGCATCGAGGATTACTTTGTCGAACTGCGCATCGCACGGGCTGGCTATTTCGTCGACATACTCGAGGAGCCGCTGGCCCTTTATCGCGTCCACGGCAGCAACACCTACAAGAATCGGCGTCTGATGATCGAGACCGAGTTGGCGATCTACCAGCGTTTCAGTGACCACCCAGGCTATGAGGCGACGCGTCTGCGTTACCTGAATGCCATGTTCACCAAGGTGGCCAACGAGGATCGGGCGCTGGCTGGGGAATTGTTGGCGCAAATTCCTTGGCGCTCGCGCAATCTGAAGACCCTCAAGGGCCTCTGGCGCTACTGGTTCAAACGCTGAGCACCAGGCTGCTTGGCCAGGCAGTTAGCGGGCCGCCAGCCATTTTTTCAGGTCGCGGCTGAAGCGTTCGGTGTTCCGCTGGTTGGCACTGACCGCATAGCCAGCCAGCCAGTTGTCTAGATGCTGCTGCGTCAACCAATCGATGTCCTCGGCGTAGCGCAGGATATGCTGCAGGTTGCGGCGCCTTTTCCAGGGCGCGAGCGGGCGGTTCTCGAGCTTCATGTCGGAAAGGTCGATCAGGCCGAAGCCACCATCCGGTAATAACAGCACATTGCCCAAGTGCAGGGATCGAAAGTAAACCCCGTGCTGGTGCAGCTCGCCTAGGAAGGCTCCAAACTGTTTCACCAGCGCTGCGCGTGCACCTGCATCGAGCTGGCGCAGCTGGTTACGCAGCGTATCGCCTGGCAGGGGTTGATAGCGGACGGCGCTCAGGCGACGTTCGCTGATCATCAGTACGTCGAGCACGGTTGGTGCGGTGATGCCCAGATTCAGTAGGTCTCGTGCATTGTCGGCGAAGCGTTGGGCCGGTAGATCCCAGAGGTCGGAGGACAGTAATCGCTTGCGGCGATACAGCTTGAGAAAGTCGCCATTGTCCAGCCGCGCCACCTTGATGCCCAGGCCATCTTCTTCGATGGTTTTGGCACCCAGTAGGAGGGCGTCAAGCTGTTTTGCATCGATACGTTTCATGCGCTTGCCTGTCGGTGCCGGATGGAAAGGGCGGCCAGCAGTGCAAGTGGAATCCAGATCAGGAACCAGCTTTCATTGGGGCGCGAAAGGAAGTTACCGCCTTCTGTCAGCCCCGCGCATATCCCGTAGACCAGCAGGGCCGAGGCGATCTGGAATTGCGGTAAGGCGCGTAGTTGCAGGCAGCGCCCCAGTGCGACGCCATACATAACGGCCCACACACCCAGCCCGATCATCCCCAGCTCGAGGAGCACGGCCAGCTCGACGTTGTGCGGGTCGTGCAGCAGGTAGCCAACGCCAGGAATGTCGTATTCGAACTTGCTGTTATAACCTGCACCGAGCCAGAGGTGCTGACCTGCCTGGCGCCAGGCATCGTTCCAGAGTTCAGGTCGGAATGAAGTACCGCGTTGCAGCAGGATGTCCGGGTAAAGCAGGTACGTGGCAATGACGCCGATCAACAGGGTCGCGGCGAGATAAACGGCGCGCCTGCCGCTGACCAGCAGCATCCAGAAGCTGGTCAGTGCCAGCCCCATCAGCGGTGTCCGCGAGCCCGTAGCTAGCAGTGCTGCCAGCAGGGGCAGTGTCATCAGGATCGGTAGCCAGTCATGGCGTTCGTTGCGTGCCAGCCAGGCAGCGACCCAGTAGGTGCATAGAAAGCCGAGAACGTGAGAAGTGAGCAGAGGGTTGCGCAATGCCCCGCTACCGATCAGGCGCTCGCCCGGCGCGGCGGTGTGCAGGAACCAGGCGACATTGATCAGCGCAGCCAATGCGCCGATACCTGCACCGATGCGCAAGGTCTTCATAAACAGGTCTTGGCTACTGAGCGTCATCAACGCGCAACTCGCGAACAACATGAATACATAGAGCGGTCGCTTGGCCAGGCTGCCAAAACCATCGTCCGTGCGGCTCCAGCCTAAGCTGATGAGCAGCCAGGCACTCAAGATCAGGAAGCACAATATGACGGGGTCGCGCAGTATCGGTTTAATCTGCTGAGGTACGAGCAGCATGCCCAGTAAAGCCGGCGCCGCGATCAGCGCGTAATAGAATTTCGTGTACAGACTTCCATCGGGAATCCAGAACATGCCTGTCAGCAGGACTAGATAACCGCCAATCAGCCAGCGTGTGGTAACGAAACTGTACAGGCGTGTGCGGATGTCGTTGGGCTGTGAAGAGGTTAGCTGCACCGGAGTTCCTAAAAGCATCGGTAAAGGCGCGTATCTTAAAGCATCAGTCCCTTAGTAGGCAGCGGCCGCATGATAAGCTTGGCGACCTTTTTGCCCGAGCCGGATGCCTGATGTTCAACCTGTTACAACGCTGGCGCGAGCGAGGCTGGCAACCGATTAGCGCTGATCTTTATGCACAGACCTGGGCGCGTTTTGGTGGCAGTGTCATCACGCATCCCGACGTGGTTTCGCGTCTGTCGAAACTGGCGGGTATTTCGGTGCGCTATCTCGGCTGGCCGTTACAGGGCGAATTGCAGGCCGCTGTTGCGGTCTGGGGGGGTTCGTTGGCGCTTTCCCGGGATGTGCTCAAGCGCATGCGGCAACGTGACCTGTTCGATCTGGGTAATGCCGAAGTGATCCTGCCGGCCGCGTCGGCTGCCATGGCGCCGGTGCGTCAGCGTATGCGCTACGTGTCTGCCTTGAATGAAGGGGCGATTTCGACCCTTCACAAGCAGGCCGATGAGTTGGCGTTGGCCCGGCAGCCTGAGGAATACGGCAAGAAATTTCGTTACAACCAGCGCCGTGAACTGCGCATGCTGGAAGATGCCGGCGGTGAGATTCTCCCGGTTGCCGATTTGTCGCCCCAGGCACTGGCCGCTATCTACACGGAACTGTTCGAAAAGCGCTGGGGTTTCGACGTACCCGGCAAGCAGCATCTCGTACAGGTATTCGATGCCCTTAAGGATTTCCTCTGGGGGCATTACCTGCAGCTGGACGGCAAGCCCATAGCTGTTCAGGTTCTGTACAGGGTCGAGTCGCCAGAGTGGATCAGCATCGAATACATCAACGGTGGAGTGGATCCAGCCTCTCGTGATTTCAGCCCCGGCAGCGTCCTCAGCTTTATCAACACCCAGTCCGCATGGGAAGATGCGCGCCTGCGGGGAAAACCGCTGCGCTATTCCTTTGGCAGAGCGGATGTCGAATACAAGGATCGTTGGTGTAACCGCCAACCTGTTTTTCGGGTGTAGATGAATGGAAGCACGTAAGCAGCAACTGGTACGTCGGCACCGGCGTAACAAGCGCATCCTCATGGTAGTGGCATTGCCTATTCTGGTTGCACTTGACTGGTTCGGCTCGTGGGGGACCGCCCCGGTCGTACTGGTGCTGGCATGGATCGCCCATGAAGCCTGGTTTTCCGACCATCTCTTCTATTCGCCTCGTGACGATTATCGGCACGCCTTTGTGCCTGATAGCCTCAGTCTGCCAATTTTGCTCGACCGCCATGGCCAGATAACCCTTCATGAGGGGGTGTGGCCTGAGACTGCCGATACGCTGGTATTGGCCATTCATGTGCGCAGCAATTGGTTGGGCCGCTGTCTTGACCCCCATGTCCTGATCGGCGAGGGCGAAGATCTGGACCGCCAGGACTTCGAAAGGGGCGTCAATGGTATGCGCTTTCTCAACCTGTCCGCGTGTCTGCCGCTGCTGCGGACGGGGCAGCTGAAGCTGAGCGGGCGCTTCTGCACGCTGGGGCGCGAGGCGACGCTGTACTGCTTCAGTAATCCTGACTACACCCGCCAGCGCGTTATGGTACTTGCGCCCCACGCCGATGATGCCGAGCTCGCTGCATTTGGCCTCTACAGTCGCAGTCAGGACGTGTCCATCGTGACGCTGACGCAGGGGGAGATCGAAGCCGATTTCTATCGCCGCCTTGGCCTGAGCGACGCTGCTGCGGCCCGCCTCAAGGGGCGTCTGCGCAGCTGGAGTAGTCAGACCGTGCCGCTTTGGGGGGGCGTCGAGCCCAGTCGCTGCGTGCAGCTGGGTTATTACTGCATGCAACTGCGGCAGATGGAGAGTGAGCCTTCCATGCCGTTCGCTTCACGTGAGTCCGGCGACTCCGACATCCGTAGCGTTCGCCGCTTCAATGCGATGAAATTACCCGCGGATATGGATGGTTCGCCTACCTGGCATAATCTGACGGCCGACCTTGCCGCCCTGCTGCAGCACTTCAAGCCGGAAGTGGTCGTGCTCCCCCATCCCGAACTCGACCCCCATCCTGATCATATTCAGACGGGGCGTGCATTGCGTCAGGCTATCGAGCAGAGTGGCTGGCGGCCTGATGTACAACTGCTCTACGCCAACCACCTGGCCGATAATGACCGCTGGCCCATGGGGCCAGCGGGATATGGTATCGCCTTGCCGCCGTGTATCGAACCGTTACCGGCCGACAAGCTCTGGTGTCTGCAACTTGATGACAGCGTGTTGCTCGACAAGAGCCAGGCGCTGGCGATGCAGCATGATCTGCAGACCCCGCTACCCTTCAAGAAGCGCCTGCGTCGTCTCATTCAGTGGTGTCTGGCAGCGCGTCGCTGGCCGCAGGCGGGCGAGGATGAATTCTTCCGCAAGGCTGTGCGTCGCCATGAGTTGTTCTGGGTTCGCCCGTTCGAAAATACCGAGACGCTCTGAAACGCCCCGCGGCGGTGCGTAATAGCTGATGTGCTATTCTCCGCGGCGATTTTGCAATTCCGGAGTTTCCGCATGAAGTTATCCATGCCGCGTTTCGATCAGGCCCCCGTCTTGGTGGTGGGCGATGTCATGCTCGACCGGTATTGGCACGGCGCTACCTCGCGTATATCGCCAGAGGCTCCTGTGCCGGTGGTCAAGGTCGAACAGATCGAGGATCGCCCTGGCGGTGCGGCCAATGTCGCACTGAATATCGCCGCCCTCGGTGCGCCTGCCGTTCTGGTCGGCGTTACCGGCGAAGACGAGGCTGCGCAGAGTTTGCAGCAGAGCCTGGAAGCCATTGGTGTGAAAACCTACTTCCAGCGCATCGAAAACCAGCCGACCATCGTCAAGCTGCGCGTCATGAGCCGTCATCAGCAGCTGTTGCGCATGGATTTCGAAGAGCCGTTCCAGACCGATGCCGAGGCGTTGGCGCGGCAGGTCGAGCAGTTGCTCGATCAGGTCAAGGTGCTGGTGCTGTCCGATTACGGCAAGGGCGCGCTGCAGAACCATCAGGTGCTGATAAAGGCAGCCCGGGCACGTGGTATTCCGGTGCTGGCCGATCCCAAGGGCAAGGATTTCTCCATCTATCTCGGCGCCAGTCTGATCACCCCGAACCTCAGTGAGTTCGAGTTGATCGTCGGGCGTTGTGAAGATGAAGCCGAGTTGGTCAGCCGTGGCGCGCGCCTGATGCGTGAACTCGACCTGGGCGCCTTGCTGGTTACCCGTGGTGAACATGGCATGACGCTGCTGCGCCCCGATCATGCGCCGCTGCACCTGCCGGCGCGGGCGCGCGAGGTGTTCGATGTTACCGGTGCAGGCGATACGGTGATCTCCACCCTGGCCGCGTCCATTGCGGCGGGCGAGGAGCTTCCCCAGGCCGTGGCGCTGGCCAACCTGGCCGCCGGTATCGTGGTGGGTAAGCTGGGCACCGCGGCTATCAGCACCCCTGAGCTGCGTCGTGCCGTGCAGCGTGAAGAGGGCTCCGAGCGTGGCGTGCTTAGCCTCGAGCAGCTGCTGCTGGCCACCGAGGATGCGCGTGCCCACGGCGAGAAGATCGTCTTTACCAACGGCTGCTTCGATATCCTGCATGCCGGCCACGTGACCTACCTCGAGCAGGCGCGGGCGCAGGGTGACCGCCTGATCGTGGCGATCAATGACGACGCGTCGGTGAGCCGTCTCAAAGGCCCGGGCCGGCCGATCAATGCCGTGGATCGCCGCATGGCGGTGCTGGCCGGGCTCGGCGCCGTGGACTGGGTGGTGAGCTTCAGCGAAGACACGCCCGAGCGTCTGCTCAAACAGGTGCAGCCCGATGTGCTGGTCAAGGGCGGCGACTACGGCATCGACCAGGTGGTCGGTTCCGATATCGTGTTGGCCTACGGTGGCGAAGTGCGGGTGCTGGGGCTGGTCGAGAACAGCTCAACCACGGCCATCGTCGAGAAGATCCGCAGTCGCTGATCCAGAAAGCAAAACCCCGCCAACTGGCGGGTTTTGCTTTCTAGCGCTTAGGTGATCAGACCGCCGCTGCGGTATTCAGGGGAACCCTTGATGAGGGCTCCGGGCGGGTGCTGAACAATTCTGGCTTGTTAGGTTTGGGCGTCAGGTTGTGCAGCGCCAGCCAATCCTTCCAGCGAATCCGCTCGTCGCGCACCAGCCAGCCGTCCTGGGCAGCGAAGCTTTCCGCCAGCCACAGGCCGCGGGTATTGGCCGGGATTAGCTGGCCCTGGCGCAAGGTCAGCAGTTCGGCTGTAGGGCGGCCGCCTTCCAGCGGAATCAGATACAGATCCGGGCGGGCGTGATCCAGGCGGGCAATCAGTTTGCCATTCTCCAAGTGCTCATCGACGTGCAGCAGACTGGGTTGCCTGGCCTCTTTGGGCAGGTCCAGGCGCAGGTCGTAAACCAGCTGCAGCGAGGCGGTGGGTACATGCACGTAGGCACGGGGGCGTTCCAGCAAGGTCAGGTTGCCGCATTGCACCGGGCGAGCGGCGCCAGACAGTGGGCTGAGCCGAAAATGGACGTTCTCCCGGTACTTGAGTGCGCCCTCGTAGGGCGCCGGCAGCCAGGTGTCGCCGAAACGGCCGTAGAGCCAGCCTTCGCTGGTTTCCAGCAGGCACTCTTCGGCCACTTCCTGCAGGGCAGTCAACAGCGGCAGGTTGAGTTCGTGGGCGGGCACGTAACCGGAGATCAGCTTGAGCACCACATCGCCGCGGTCATGGCGGCGCTGGCGCACCAGCAGCCAGTAGTCGCGGCCTTGCCAATGAAGGGTCAGGCGTACTGAGACGCCCAGGTTGGCCAGCTCCACCGCGAAGCGCTGGCTGTCGGGCAGTTCGACCGGTTTGCGGCGTTCGAGCATTTCGCTGAAATTCAGCGGGCGGCCGAGGCTCTGGTAGGCGATGCCGTCGGGCGTGGCCTCGACGTACAACGGCAGGGTCTTGAAGGTGGCGGGGTCCTTGCGGGAAATGATGCGCGGCATGTCGGCTCCTTCTTGCGTCGGGGTCGGCCGCCTGGGCGGCGTCAAAAGGCGTAATCGGAACGCCTGTCCATCACTCTGCTGATCCTCTGTTACCACTTTTAGTGCCGACAATAACCTCGGCTGCCACGGCCACGTTGTGGGCCAGGTGCAGCGGGTTGATGGTGCCGACGATGGCGCTAGCGACCCCGGGGTGTCCGAAGATCAGCTCGAAGCTGGCGCGTACCGGGTCGACGCCGCTGTCCAGGCAGACATGGCCGCTGGCCAGGGCTTTCTTGATCAGCACGCCTTTGGCGTGACTGGCAGCATAGTCCAATACCGGGCGCTCCTGCTGCTCGCCGAGGTTGTAGGTGACCATGGCGCAGTCGCCGCGCTCCAGGGCCAGCAGGCCGCCCTCGACCGTCTTGCCGGAGAAACCGAAGCCGCGAATCAGCCCGGCCTGCTTGAGTTCGGCCAGGGTGTCGTAGACCGCTTCGTGCTGCAGGATCGCCAGGTCGTCACCGTTGGAGTGCACCAGCACCAGGTCGATATAGTCCGTTTCCAGACGTTTCAGGCTGCGTTCCACCGAGCGCCGAGTGTGGGCGGCGGAAAAATCGAAATGCGACAGACCGTTGTCGAACTCCTCGCCGACCTTGCTGACGATCACCCAGTCATGGCGCTGGCCACGCAGCAGTGGGCCGAGGCGCTGTTCGCTGGTGCCATAGGCTGGCGCGGTATCGAGCAGGTTGATGCCCAGCTCGCGGGCCAGGCCGAGCAGCTGAAGGGCCTGCTGGTCATCGGGAATGGTGAAGCCGTTGGGGTATTTGACGCCTTGGTCGCGGCCCAGCTTGACGGTGCCCAGGCCAAGGGGGGAAACGTTCAGGCCGGTGGAGCCCAGCGGGCGGTGGAGGCTGTGCAGGTCGCGCATCAGAACGCCGCCTCCCACGCGGTGCGACCGATCACCGGGCGCGGCAGTTCGGGCAGGGCAGGGTGAGCAGCCGGGCGAATGCCGTCGCGTTCGAGATGGCTCAGCACGCGATCGGCGAAGTCCGGTGCCAGGGCCAGCTTGGTCGGCCAGCCGACCAACAGGGCGCCTTGGTCGCTTAGGAAGGCATTGTCGGGACGCACCAGGCCGCTTTGTGCCGGTTCCGCGCGCTCGACGCGCAGGGTCGCCCACTGGGCTGTGGACAAGTCGATCCACGGCAGCAACTGACTGAGCTCCTTGCGCGCTGCTTCGATCTGCGCGGCTTCGTCGCGGGCCACGCCGTCGGCTTCGGCGAGGTCGCCACCCAGATACCAGACCCACTCGCCATCAGCGCTCGGGTGGCTGGTTACGGTGACACGCGGCTTCGGCCCGCCGCCCAGGCAGTGGGCGTACAGCGGTTTGAGGCTCGAGCCCTTGACCATCACCATGTGCAGCGGGCGTAGCTGCTGGGCTGGCTGAGGAACGTCGAGGCTGGCCAGCAGATCGGCATTGCCACGGCCGGCGCTGAGCACGATGCGCTGGGCACGGATCTCGCGACCGTCAACACGCAGGCCGACCAATCGGCCATTCTCGTGTAGCGGCTCAATGGCATCGGCGGCCAGCAGGCTATCGCCGGCCAGTTCGGCCAGACGGGCGATCAGGCTCGGTACGTCGACCACCAGTTCGGCCAGGCGATAGACCTTGCCCTTGAATTTCGGATGCTGCAGCGCCGGCGGTAGCTGCTCGCCCTTGACCTGGTCGACGCGGCCGCGCACCGCCTTGCTGGCGAAGAAACTGGTCAGGTTGCCGGCCAGGGTACCCGGCGACCACAGGTAATGGGCATCGGAGAGCAGGCGCACGCCGGAAAGGTCCAGTTCGCCGGCGCCGTCCAGCGCCTCGCGCCAGCGCCGCGGCATATCCGCGATGGCCTCGGAGGCACCCGTCAAAGCACCGTGCAGGGCGTACTTGGCGCCGCCATGGATGATGCCCTGGGACTTGACGCTCTGACCGCCGCCCAGGCTTTCGCGCTCCACCAGCAAGGTGGCGTAGCCCTTGGCGCGCAGCCGCGCGTTCAGCCACAGGCCGGCGACGCCGCCGCCGACGATCAGGACGTCTGTGCTCAGAGTTTGGGACATGCGTGCGCCTCTCAGAAAAACCGGCGCCCAGTATAACGCTCAGTGGCCGGTGACGCGGGAGAACAGCTGGATCACCACCACGCCGCTGACGATCAGGCCCATGCCCAGCACGGCCGGAAGATCCGGTTTCTGGTCGTAGACGAACATCGCCGCGATGCTGACCAGCACGATCCCCAGGCCGGCCCAGATGGCGTAGGCGATGCCCACCGGAATGGTGCGGACCACCAAGATCAGCATCCAGAAGGCGATGCTGTAACCGGCGATCACAAGCAGCAGCGGCAGGGGCTTGTTGAGACCATCCACAGCCTTCATGGAGGTGGTGGCGACGACTTCGGCGGCAATCGCCAGAGCGAGATAGAGATAACCATTCATCGGCAGCACTCCTCTTAACAGGCTGTCGATTTTACCGCTGCATGCTGTTAGGTAAACTCATTACCTATCTATATGGGAGATAGGTTGTGCGCTGGAGTCTTGAGCAGCTGGAAGTTTTCGTTGCCGTTGCCGAAGGGCATTCGTTTTCGGCGGTGGCGCGCCGGATGGGCCGTGTGCAGTCGGCGGTCAGCACGGCAGTGGCGACGCTGGAAGACGATCTCGGTGTGCGCCTGTTCGAGCGCAGCAGCGGCCGTCAGCCCCGCCTAACGGACGCGGGGCAGGCGCTGCTCGAGGAAGCCCGCGAGTTGCTGCGCCAGTGCGAGCGGCTGGAGGGGCGGGCGCTCGGCCTGGCCCAGGGCGAAGAGGCCTGCCTGCGACTCGCCCAGGATGAAGCCCTGCCGCTGCCGCCCGTACTCGATAGCCTGGAGGGCCTGGCGCGGGTTTTTCCCGGTGTAGAAGTGCAGATGACCAGTGGCGGGCAGGGCGTGGTGGCGCGCCGGCTCATCGAGCGGCGTGCCGATCTTGGCCTGCTGTTCCACCACGAAGGCATGCCGGCAGAGCTGGAGCGCCGGCGCTTGGGCATGGTGGAAATGGTCATGGTCTGCGGCGCCGGTCATTCGCTGGCGCAGGCCGGTGCGGTCGGGCGGCGGGAGCTGGCGCGCCACCGCCAGCTGTTGATCACCCTGCAAGACACCCAATACCCTGGCAACGAACGGATCAGCCCATCAGCCTGGCATGCGGACAGCTTCTATTCTATGGCCGAGCTGCTGATGCGCAACCTGGGCTGGGCCTGTCTGCCGCGACATGTGGCCCAGTACCCGACCTATCGGGACCACTTGGTAGAGCTGAGCAGCGACTGGATTGCGCCGCCGCTGCCGCTGGAAATGGTCTTTCGTCGTGACGAGGCGCTAGGGCCGGCTGCCCAGTGGCTGGCCACGGCGCTGACCGAGCGTTTGCGGGTGCTCAAGGCATGAGCCCGTGGCGCGACTTGTGCTGCCCCGCCCGCATCCCTAAGCTTCGCCGCCATGAACCGACATCTCTATAGCCTGCTGTTTCACTTCTGTCTGCCGCTGATCGGCCTGCGGCTGGCCTGGCGGGCCTGGCGGGCGCCGGCCTATGCCAGGCGTATCGGCGAACGCTTCGCCCTGCTGCCGCCACTGCGGCCCGGTGGCATCTGGGTGCATGCCGTGTCGGTGGGCGAGAGCATCGCCGCGGCGCCGCTGGTGCGCGAGCTGCTGGCGCGCTACCCGGATCTGCCGATCACCCTGACCTGCATGACGCCCACCGGCTCCGAGCGCATCCGTGCGCTGTTTCCCGAGGCGCAGTTCGCCGGCCGGGTGCAGCACTGCTACTTGCCCTACGACCTGCCCTGGGCTGCGGCGCGCTTTCTCAAGCAGGTGCGACCGAAGCTCGCAGTGATCATGGAGACCGAGCTGTGGCCCAACTACATCCACCAGTGCGCCCGCCGCGGTATTCCGGTGGCGCTGGCCAATGGTCGCTTGTCCGCGCGCTCGGCCAGGGGCTACGGGCGTTTCGCCAAACTCACCGCGCCGATGCTCGCCGAGCTGAACCTGCTCGCTGTGCAGACCCAGGTCGAAGCCGAGCGCTTCATCGCCCTTGGCGCGCGACCCGAAGCCGTCGAGGTGACCGGCTCCATCAAGTTCGACCAACAGGTGGACGCCGAGGTAAGTGCCCGCGCCAGCGCGCTGCGCGAGCAATGGCAGGCGCGTCAGCGGCCGGTGTGGATCGCTGCGAGCACCCGCGAGGGCGAGGATGCGCTGGTGATTCAGGCGCACCGGCGATTGCTCGCCAGCCAGCCGGATGCCTTGCTGATTCTGGTGCCGCGCCATCTGGAGCGCTTCGATACGGCCGCGACGCAACTGCGTGAAGCGGGACTGACCTTTGTGCGGCGCTCTTCGGGCGAAGCGGTTGGTCCCGAGGTGCAGGTGCTGCTTGGCGACAGCATGGGCGAGCTGATGTTTCTCTACGCCCTGGCCGATATCGCCTTTGTCGGCGGCAGCCTGGTCGAGACCGGCGGCCACAACCCGCTGGAGCCGGCAGCGCTGGGCTTGCCGGTGATCATGGGGCCACATCGCTTCAACTTCCTGGAAATCACCGCCCAGCTGCTGGAGCACGGCGCGCTCTGCGAAGTGGCGGATGCCGACGCGCTTGGCGATCAGGTCGCAGTGCTGCTGGCTAATTCCATGCGCGCAGCCGCCATGCGCGAGGCCGGGCTTGCGGTACTCAAGGCCAATCAGGGGGCGCTAAAGCGTCTGCTGGATGGGTTGGGGAGGCTGCTCGTTTAAGGCCTGCTCAATTGGCCTGGATGCGGCTGCAACGCTGCGCACAGCAGCGATTCATTGTGTGAGCGGGCGGGGGCGCCTAGTCCACGCCCGCGATTTCGCGCGCATGGCGCGCTCCCACGATTGGCTGCTTAACAACTGCCTTTGTATTTCTCGTCCTGACTGCCCGCGTGCTTACTCGCCCTGCAGCTGCGCTTCCCCTGCCTTGGCCAGATCCGAGGGCAGGAAGTCGCGGTCCGGGTTGTAATCCGGTTTCAAGTAGGCGCCCAACGCTTGCAGGTCGGCGGGGCTGAGGGTGCCGGCGGCCTGCTTGAGGCGCAGGTTGTTGAGGATGTAGTCGTAGCGCGCGTCGTTGTAATTGCGCACCGCACTGTACAGCTGGCGCTGGGCATCGAGCACATCGACGATGTTGCGGGTGCCGACCTGATAGCCGATTTCCGTGGCCTCGAGCGCGCTCTGGTTGGAGATGATCGACTGGCGGCGCGCCTGCACGGTTTCCACGTCGGTGCTCACGGCGCGAAAAAGATTGCGGGTGTTCTGCACCACCTCGCGGCGCATGCCTTCGCGGCGCTGCTCGGACTGGCTCAGACGCTGGTAGGCCTCGCGCGCCTGGGAACTGGTCAGGCCGCCGCTGTACAGCGGGATGTTCAGCTCCAGGCCGATGGTGCGCTGCGATACGTCGCTGCCATAGTTTTGCCCGGTGTAGTTGGGGTTGCTCAGGCCGAAACCGTCGTTGTCTCCGCGCTTGTAGCTGGCCACCGCATCCAGGGTCGGCGCGTGGCCGGCCTTGCGCTGGCGCAGGCTCTGTTCGGCGGCATCCACCGCGAAGTTGCTGGCCTGCAGATTGAGGTTCTGCGCCGCCGCTGTATTGACCCAGGCGGTGGCGTCATTGGGCATCGGGGTGAGGATCGGCAGGCTGTGCTGAATGCCTTCGATGCTGCGATATTCGCGGTTGGTCAGGGTGACCAGTGCCTGGAAGGCGTCCTCGACCTGGCGTTGGGCAGCGATGCGGTTGGCTCGCGCGCTGTCGAAGCCGGCCTGGGCCTGCAGCACGTCGGTCTTGTCCGAGAGGCCGACATCGAAGCGCTCGTTGGCCTGGTCGAGTTGGCGGTTGAAGGCGGCTTCTTCGGCCTTGGTCGAGGCCAGGTTGTCCTGGGCGCGCAGCACCGAGAAATAGGCTTCGGCGCTCTGCAGAATCAGGTTCTGCTCATTCGCCGAAAGCTCGAGCGCCGCCTGTTCGCTGACTGCCTCAGCAGCCTGCAGCTGGAACCAGCGATCGGCACGGAACAGCGGCTGGCTGAGGTTGGCCTGGTACACCGTGGCGCTGCGCGACTGGGTGGCGGCAGGTTGTTCCAGGGCCGTGCGGGTATCGCTGACCTGGGCGCCGGCGCTGAGGTTGGGCAGCAGACCGGCACGGGCCTGGGGCACGCCTTCGCGGCGCGCCAGGTAATCGGCGCGAGCGGCGGCCAGGTCGGTGTTGTTGGCGGCGGCTTCCTGATACACCGACATCAGGTCGGTACGCACCGAGGGCGGCGCGGGGTCTGCCCAGGCCGTGGCGGTTGATATGGCGGTCACGGCAACGGCCAGGGAGAGTCTGCGCAGCATGTCGGTGGATCCTAGAGGGGCAGTAGCAGGCGAGACTAAGCCCGGCCACCGGGGTGGTCAAGGCGCGGCGCCAGTGGCCGCAATGCGACCGGCGGGTCTGCTGGCGATTGCCGCCACCCGCGGCTGTCAGTAGACTGGTCGGGTTCTTGTCGGGGTGCCTCGAATCGGAGGCTGAGATCGGAGAGTTCCGGATCCCGTTGAACCTGATCAGGTTAAGGCCTGCGTAGGGAACAAGAGGTATCCGCTCCGGCACCCGCTGGATGGATTCCCCCACACCACACTCGTGGTGTGCCCGCGCCCTGGCTGTTCGATCATGCCGGCGCTCGTCACGATCTCCGCATGTTCAAGCAGCTCGGGCCCGGCGTTGGCTCATCGCGCGTGCCCGTCAGGTTCTCCCCGACATCCAGCCGAGGAGCCAACCGATGAGCGTCAAACAACAACAGCAGAACCTCAGTGAGTCGGCCAAGGTCGACCAGCAGTCGATCCAGCCTTTCCCCCGTTCCCAGAAGATCTACGTGCAGGGCAGTCGCCCGGATATTCGCGTACCGATGCGTGAAATCAGCCTGGACGTCACGCCGACCGACTTCGGCGGCGAGATCAACGCTCCGGTCACCGTCTACGACACTTCCGGCCCCTACACCGACCCCAGCGTGACCATCGATGTGCGCAAGGGGCTGCCCGATGTGCGCAGCGCCTGGATCGAGGATCGTGGCGACACCGAGCGCCTGGATGGCCTGTCCTCCGAATTCGGTCAGCGCCGCCTGGCCGATGAAGAGCTGACCAAGATGCGCTTCGCCCACGTGCGCAACCCGCGCCGCGCCAAGCCCGGCAAGAACGTCAGCCAGATGCACTACGCGCGTCAGGGCATCATCACCCCGGAAATGGAATACGTCGCCATCCGCGAGAACATGAAGCTCGCCGAGCACCGCGCAGCTGGTTTGCTGAACGAGCAGCATGGCGGCAACAGCTTTGGCGCCAGCATCCCCAAGGAAATCACCCCCGAGTTCGTACGTGATGAAGTGGCCCGTGGCCGCGCCATCATCCCGGCCAACATCAACCACACCGAGCTGGAGCCGATGATCATCGGCCGCAATTTCCTGGTGAAGATCAATGGCAATATCGGCAACTCGGCGCTGGGCTCTTCCATTGAAGAAGAAGTCGCCAAGCTGACCTGGGGCATTCGCTGGGGCTCGGACACGGTAATGGACCTGTCCACCGGCAAGCACATCCACGAAACCCGCGAGTGGATCATTCGCAACTCGCCGGTACCGATCGGTACGGTACCGATCTACCAGGCATTGGAAAAGGTCAACGGTGTGGCCGAAGACCTGACCTGGGAGCTGTTCCGCGACACCCTGATCGAGCAGGCCGAGCAGGGCGTGGATTACTTCACCATTCATGCCGGCGTGTTGCTGCGCTACGTGCCGCTGACCGCCAAGCGGGTCACCGGCATCGTCAGCCGCGGTGGCTCGATCATGGCCAAGTGGTGCCTGGCGCACCACAAGGAGAATTTCCTCTACACCCACTTCGAGGAAATCTGCGAAATCATGAAGGCCTACGACGTCAGCTTCTCGCTGGGCGACGGCCTGCGCCCCGGCTCGATCGCCGACGCCAACGACGCTGCCCAGTTCGGTGAGCTGGAAACCCTGGGCGAACTGACCAAGATCGCCTGGAAGCACGACGTGCAATGCATGATCGAAGGCCCCGGCCACGTGCCGATGCAACTGATCAAGGAGAACATGGACAAGCAACTGGAGTGCTGCGACGAAGCGCCGTTCTACACCCTCGGCCCGCTGACCACCGACATCGCCCCTGGCTACGACCACATCACCTCGGGCATCGGTGCGGCGATGATCGGCTGGTTCGGCTGCGCCATGCTCTGCTACGTGACCCCGAAGGAACACCTGGGCCTGCCGAACAAGGATGACGTCAAGACCGGCATCATCACCTACAAGATCGCCGCCCATGCTGCCGACCTGGCCAAAGGTCATCCGGGCGCGCAGATCCGTGACAACGCGCTGAGCAAGGCGCGTTTCGAGTTCCGCTGGGAAGACCAGTTCAACCTCGGCCTGGACCCGGACACCGCCCGTGCGTTCCACGACGAGACGCTGCCCAAGGAGTCGGCCAAGGTCGCCCACTTCTGCTCCATGTGCGGGCCGAAGTTCTGTTCGATGAAGATCACGCAGGAAGTACGCGAGTACGCCCGGGAGAACGGCCTGTCTGACGAGAGCAAGGCGGTGGAGGCGGGCTTCAAGGAGCAGGCCGAGCGTTTCAAGGAGGAGGGCTCGGTGATTTACCGGCAGGTGTAAAACTGCAGCCGCAAGCGCAATGAGCATCACGCTTGCGGCTGACTATCCCTCTTTAACGTGCTGCGCCGGGCATATATGCCGGGCGCAGGATGCCCTGCAGCTGGCTGTAAGGAATCAGAATTTCCGGGTGGCCGTCGGCGTAAGGCGCCAGGCGCGCCACGTCGTACTTGAGCATCACCGCATCGGGGTTCAGAGCGATGTTGGCGGTGCGCTCGAACGGCCAGGTCTTGCGGTACTCCGCATCGTTGCCGTGGCCCTGGGCGATCAGCCAGGCCTGGTGGGCGCGCGCGGCGATCTGCCAGAACGCCGCTTCCTCGCCCGGCACCAGCATGTCCTGCAGGCTCAGCACCTTGTTCTGCGTTCGGTCGTAGTTCAGGTAGGTGCGCCCGGGTACACCGTGGGCGCCGCCGATGAAGTGATAGCTGGACAGCTCGATCACCACCAGTTGGTCATGCTGGCTGAGTACCTTGGCCTGCAGGTAGCTGACCCAGCCCGGTTTGCCATTGGCCAGAAACTCGCGCTCGTGTTCGGCCAGCGACGCCGGGCGGTTGCCGGTGGCTGCTTTGACCAGGTCGAGCAGGGTGGCTTCGATGCGCGCATTGAGCGCGGGCTGGCCGGTTATTGGCTGCAGTTCCACATTGACCAGCGGGCAATCCTGGCCGCTGCAGTCGGCCGGCTTGTGTTCCCATTTCTCGTGGGTGGTGGCGATGCCTTCAGGCTGTTCGGAGCGGGACAGGCTCTGGCAGGCGCCAAGCAGCAGGGCGAGGCCGAGGAGGGCGCCGAGACGGGCAATGCGGGACATGTTCATGCAGGAAAAAGCCATTGGCAGAGGACGGGCGTTCGACTGCCTGACGGCAGGGTAGTTCGCGATTATTCGTCAATGCAGGCGGATCGGCCAGGCTTTCGCCGCATCGCTTGCCGGGGAGCCTTAACAGCCCCTAGGATGGCCCCATTGTGTACAGCTCAACGAGAGACCAGCAGATGACCGAAACCTTTACCCCCGGCCCGGACGCGGTGGAAATCATCGAGCGTGAAGAGTGCTTTCGCGGGTTCTATCGCCTGGATCGCTTCCACCTGCGTCATCGGCAGTTCTCCGGCGAAATGGGCCCGGTGCTGCGCCGCGAATTGTTCATCCGCCACGATGCTGTCTGCGTGCTGCCCTACGACGCCGTGACCGACTCCGTGGTACTGATCGAGCAATTCCGTGTCGGCGCCATGCACAAGGCCACCAACCCATGGCTGGTCGAGCTGGTCGCCGGGCTGATCGACAAGAACGAGGAGCCCGATGAGGTCGCCCTGCGCGAAGCCGAGGAAGAGGCCGGCCTGACGCTCACCTCGCTGTGGCCGATAACTCGCTATTTCCCGTCGCCCGGCGGTTCGGACGAGTTCGTGCACCTGTTCCTCGGGCGCTGCGACAGCACCGGCGTAGGCGGTATCCACGGCCTGGAAGAGGAAGGCGAGGATATCCGCGTGCAGGTATGGCCGTTCGAGGACGCCCTGCAGGCGGTTCGTGACGGCAAGATCAATAACGCGGCGAGCATCATCGCCCTGCAGTGGCTGGCGCTCAACCGCGCCGAGGTCCGGGGTCTATGGGGTTGAATCTGCTGCGCGAGCGCTACCGGGTCGACTTGATCGAGCTGCAGGCGGCTTGCGAAGCCAACTATGCGCGGCTGATGCGCCTCTTGCCCGGTATGCGCGATGCCCAGGGCGCGCGGCGTGTGGCGCTCAGCCAGGGCGAGCGGCAGCTGGGCGTGCTCGCTCTGGAAGTTGTGGAGAGCTGCCCCTACACCTCCACGGTGCAGGTGCGCCAGGAGCACAGCCTGCCGTGGTTGCCGGTGCCGCAGCTGGAAGTGCGCGTCTACCATGACGCGCGGATGGCCGAAGTCACCGGCGCCCAGAGTGCGCGGCGCTTTCGCGGCATTTATCCCTATCCCAACGCCGCCATGCATCAGCCGGACGAGAAAACCCAGCTCAACGTATTTCTCGGTGAGTGGCTGAGTCACTGCCTAGCATGCGGGCACGAAACCGAACCATTGATTTGATTGATGGCCTATGGCCATGAAAATGCATCGGCTTTCTGTGAACCAGTGCTTATTTGCGGGTTTACCACCTCGTTTGACGCTTCCATAATTCGCACTCATTCAAGGAGACGTACCTTGGCGCGTGCGGCCGTTCCCCCCTCTGTCGATTCCTCGGTGCTGCTGGTGCAGCTCACCGACAGCCATCTGTTCGCCGATGACAGCGGCCGGCTGCTGGGCATGGACACCGCGGAAAGTCTGCGCCGGGTGGTCGAGCAGGTGCTCAAGGAGCAACCGGCCATCGACATGATCCTGGCCACCGGCGACCTGTCCCAGGACGGCACGGCGGCTTCCTACGCACGCTTCGTCGAGTTGAGCCACGCCATCGACGCCCCGGCCCGCTGGATTCCCGGCAACCATGACGACATTCCCACCATGCAGGCCGCCTGCGTGGGCACCGATCTGCTCGAGCCGATCGTCGATCTGGGTAACTGGCGGGTCACGCTGCTCGACTCGTCGATCCCGGGCGCTGTGCCGGGTTACCTGCAGGAATCCCAGCTGGTGCTGCTGGAACGTGCGCTGAGCGAGGCGCCGGATCGCCATCACCTGATCTGCCTGCACCACCACCCGGTGGATATCGGCTGCCAGTGGATGGCGCCGATCGGCCTGCGTAATCCGGATGCGTTGTTCTCGCTGCTGCAACGCTTTCCCCAGGCGCGCGCCGTGCTCTGGGGCCACGTGCACCAGACCATCGACACCCGCCGTGGCGACCTGCGCCTGCTGGCGTCGCCGTCGACCTGCGTGCAGTTCACCCCGGGTAGTGAAGACTTCCAGGCCGACAGTGCGGCGCCAGGTTATCGCTGGCTGCGTCTGCACGACGACGGGCGCCTTGATACCGGCGTATCGCGGGTCGAAGGCTTCGTCTTCGAGCCCGACTACAACGTTGGCGGCTACTGAGACGCGCGGGCGGCAACAGCAGCGCTTGCAGCCTGCTGGCTGGCACTAGTAGCCTCCCGTTATGACCAATACCATTCTTTATATCCACGGCCTCAACAGTTCGCCGGTTTCCACCAAGGCCAGCCAGTTGATCGCCGCCATGACCGACCGCGGCCTGCAGAACCAGTTGCGGGTTCCGGCCCTGCATCACCATCCTCGCCAGGCCATCGCCCAGCTCGAAGCCCTGATCGCCGAGCTGGGACGCCCCACGCTGGTCGGCAGCTCCCTGGGCGGCTACTATGCGACCCACCTGGCCGAGCGGCACGGGCTCAAGGCGCTGCTGATCAACCCGGCGGTGCGGCCCCACGAGTTGTTCGACGGCTACCTGGGCACGCAGACCAACCATTACAGCGGCGAAACCTGGGAACTGACCGAGGACCACGTGGCGGCCCTGGCTGAACTGGCCGTCGAGCCGCCCGTGGACCCGGCGCGTTATCAGGTGTGGCTGCAGACCGGCGACGAAACCCTCGACTACCGGCGCGCCCAGGCCTATTACCGGCACTGCGCCCTGCGCATCGAAGCGGGTGGCGACCACGGTTTCCAGGGTTTCGCCGAGCGCCTACCGATGTTGTTCGCCTTTGCCGGCATCGCGCCCGCCAGCTGAGCGGGCGCAGCCAATCCCCGATCAATCAGAGCATTGCAGAGACCCATGGCCCAGCAAAACGCCTACAACGCCGATGCCATCGAAGTGCTTTCCGGCCTCGACCCGGTGCGCAAGCGCCCGGGGATGTACACCGACACCACGCGCCCCAACCACCTGGCCCAGGAAGTCATCGACAACAGCGTCGACGAAGCCCTGGCCGGCCACGCCAAGTCCATTCAGGTGATCCTCCACGAGGACAATTCCCTGGAAGTGATCGACGATGGTCGCGGCATGCCGGTGGACATCCACCCCGAAGAAGGCGTGCCCGGCGTCGAGCTGATCCTCACCAAGCTGCACGCCGGCGGCAAGTTCAGCAACAAGAACTACCAGTTCTCCGGCGGCCTGCACGGCGTCGGCATCTCGGTGGTCAACGCCCTGTCGACCCGTGTGGAAGTGCGCGTCAAGCGCGACGGCAGCGAGTACTCCATGGCCTTCGCCGATGGCTTCAAGGCCAGCGATCTGGAAGTGATCGGCAGCGTCGGCAAGCGCAACACCGGCACCAGCGTGCATTTCTGGCCGGACGCCAAGTATTTCGATTCCCACAAGTTCTCGGTCAGCCGCCTCAAGCACGTGCTCAAGGCCAAGGCCGTGCTGTGCCCGGGCCTGGCGGTCAGCTTCCACGACAAGGCCAGCAACGAGAAGGTCGAGTGGCTGTACGAAGACGGCCTGCGCTCCTACCTGGTCGATGCGGTCAGCGAATTCGAGCGCCTGCCCAATGAGCCGTTCTGCGGCAGCCTGGCCGGCAACAAGGAAGCCGTGGACTGGGCGCTGCTGTGGCTGCCCGAAGGCGGCGATGCGGTGCAGGAAAGCTACGTCAACCTGATTCCCACGGCCCAGGGCGGCACCCACGTTAACGGCCTGCGCCAGGGCCTGCTTGATGCGATGCGCGAGTTCTGCGAGTTCCGCAACCTCTTGCCGCGTGGCGTCAAGCTGGCGCCCGAGGACGTCTGGGAGCGCATCGCCTTCGTTCTGTCGATGAAGATGCAGGACGCCCAGTTTTCCGGGCAGACCAAGGAGCGCCTGTCGTCGCGCGAGGCTTCGGCTTTCGTCTCCGGCGTGGTCAAGGACGCCTTCAGCCTGTGGCTCAACGCCCACCCGGAATTCGGCCAGCAGCTCGCCGAACTGGCGATCAGCAACGCCAGCCTTCGCCTCAAGGCGGGCAAGAAGGTCGAGCGCAAGAAGATCACCCAGGGCCCGGCGCTGCCCGGCAAGCTGGCCGATTGTGCGGGCCAGAACCCGCTGCGCTGCGAGCTGTTCCTGGTAGAGGGGGACTCTGCCGGCGGCAGCGCCAAGCAGGCGCGGGACAAGGAGTTCCAGGCGATCATGCCGCTGCGCGGCAAGATCCTGAACACCTGGGAAGTGGACGGCGGCGAGGTGCTGGCCAGCCAGGAGGTGCATGACATCGCCGTGGCCATCGGTATCGACCCCGGCTCCAACGATCTTTCCGGGCTGCGCTACGGCAAGATCTGCATCCTCGCCGATGCTGACTCCGACGGCCTGCACATCGCCACGCTGCTCTGCGCGCTGTTCGTGCGCCACTTCCGCCCGCTGGTCGACGCCGGTCATGTCTATGTGGCCATGCCGCCGCTGTACCGCATCGATCTGGGCAAGGACATCTACTACGCCCTCGACGAAGCCGAGCGCGACGGCATTCTCGATCGCCTGGTCGCCGAGAAGAAACGCGGCAAGCCCCAGGTCACCCGCTTCAAGGGTCTGGGCGAGATGAACCCGCCGCAGCTGCGTGAGACCACCATGGATCCCAACACCCGCCGCCTGGTGCAGCTGACCCTCGAAGACTTCGAGGGCACCCGCGAAGTGATGGACATGCTGCTGGCCAAGAAGCGCGCCGGCGACCGCAAATCCTGGCTGGAGTCCAAGGGCAACCTGGCTGAGGTGTTGCTCTGATGCGCCGACTGGTCGGCGCCCTGCTGCTCGCTGCCATGACGCCGGTACTGGCCGACATGCCGCCGCTGGAAGAGCTCAAGCTGGTCAGCGAGCACCCGGTAGACGGTATGGATGCTGGCAACCTGTCGGGCCTGGCCTGGTGCGGCGATGCGCTGTGGGCGGTGTCCGACCGTGAAGATGATCGCCTGTACCGCCTGGATTCCTCGGCCACCGTCTGGCAGGCCGAAGCCGAGCGTTTCGTGGCGCCGCCCGCGCCGTCGATGCCGTTGCCCTGGGGCCTGCGCATGCGCACCTGGATGGCCGGGCTGGTGCGCGGCGGGCATCTTGACTTCGAAAGCATTGCCTGTGACGCCAGGGGCAATCGCTACCTGGTCAGCGAAGCCCGCGCGGCGGTGCTGCAGGTGCCGCCAGCCGCCGACGCGCAGTGGCTGAACCTGCCTGAAGGCATGGTGCGCCAGGCCCGGGCCAGCGGCATGCTGCTGAACTTCAACGCGCTGTTCGAAGGCATCGCCATCGACCCGGCCGGCGAGCGCCTGTGGCTGGCGGCGGAAAAGGAGCGTCGTGGCCTGGTGATTGTGCATAACCGCAACAACGCCTGGCGCTGCGAGGGTGGTTGCGTGCTGCTCAACGAGGGCGGTGAAGAAATCTCGCCCGAAGCGCTGGGCGGCCGGTCCGCGCCGGTGGACTTCTCCGATGTGGCCTTCTTCGAGGAGAAACTCTACACCCTGGAGCGCCAGGCCCATCGCATCTGCCGGCGCACGCCGGCCAATGGCGAGGTCGAGCGCTGCTGGTCGTTCGTCGCCGAAGCGCTGACCGACGCGCGCCGCTATCCCGTGCATTACGGCATGGCCGAGGCGTTGTCCGTTGACGCGCAGGGCGCCTGGATCGGCGTCGACAACGGTAGCCAAACTCGCAGCGATGGCGAGAAGCGCCCGATCGTCTGGCGCTTCGCCGCACCGGCCGGTGGCTGGGGTGCCGTGCAGTGAGCGAACAGACCGTCGGGCGTCGAGCCGGCCGGGTGATGCTGGTGCTCGCCTGGGGCGCCGGCCTGCTGTTGGCCACGCATTTCTTCGGCAAGTGGGAAGAGGACAAGAGCCATCCCAATCGCCAGCCGGAATCGGTGCACGGCAGCGGCTACGTCGAAGTGCGCCTGGCCAGCAGCCCCGGCGGCCATTACCGGGTCGACGGGCAGATCAACGGCGAGGCGGCGAGCTTTCTGCTCGACACCGGCGCCACCCAGGTGGCGATTCCCAGCCAGGTCGCCAGCGATCTTGGCTTGCAAGCCGGCGCGCCGGTGCAGATCCGTACCGCCAACGGCATCGCCACGGCGCATCGCACGCGCCTGGAGCGTCTGCAACTCGGCGATATCGTGCTGCACGACGTGTCGGCGTTGATCGCCCCGGGCATGGATGGCGATGAGATCCTGCTGGGCATGAGCGCCTTGAAACAACTCGAATTCAGTCAGAAGGGCGGCAGCCTGGTGCTGCGCCAATCAACCTTGCAATGAGGCACGCATGAGCGAAACCCTCGATCTGAGCCTGGACGGCGTCGAACGCCGTTCCCTTGCCGACTTCACCGAGCAGGCTTATCTCAATTACTCCATGTACGTGATCATGGATCGCGCGCTGCCGCATATCGGCGACGGTCTGAAGCCCGTGCAGCGCCGTATCGTCTATGCCATGAGCGAACTGGGCCTGGACGCCGACGCCAAGCACAAGAAGTCGGCGCGTACCGTCGGCGACGTGCTCGGCAAGTTCCACCCCCACGGCGACAGCGCCTGCTACGAAGCCATGGTGCTGATGGCGCAGCCGTTCAGCTACCGCTATACCCTGGTCGACGGTCAGGGCAACTGGGGTGCGCCGGACGATCCCAAGTCCTTCGCCGCCATGCGCTACACCGAGGCGCGCCTGTCGCGCTATTCCGAGGTGCTGCTCAGCGAGCTGGGCCAGGGCACCGTGGACTGGGTGCCGAACTTCGACGGCACCCTGAACGAGCCGGCGACCCTGCCGGCACGGCTTCCCAACCTGCTGCTCAACGGCACCACCGGCATCGCCGTGGGCATGGCCACCGACGTACCTCCGCACAACCTGCGCGAAGTGGCCGCCGCTTGCGTGCGCCTGATCGACGAGCCCAACGCCACGGTCGAACAGCTGTGCGAACACGTACAGGGTCCGGATTACCCGACCGAGGCGGAAGTCATCACGCCGCGTGCCGACCTGCTGAAGATCTACGAAACCGGCCGCGGCTCGGTGCGCATGCGCGCCGTGTACAGCGTCGAAGACGGCGACATCGTGGTCACCGCGCTGCCGCATCAGGTCTCCGGTTCCAAGGTGCTGGAGCAGATCGCCAGCCAGATGCAGGCCAAGAAACTGCCGATGGTCGCCGACCTGCGCGACGAGTCGGACCACGAGAACCCGTGCCGCATCGTTATCATCCCGCGTTCCAATCGCGTCGATGCCGACGAGCTGATGACTCACCTGTTCGCCACTACCGATCTGGAATCCAGCTACCGGGTCAACACCAACGTCATCGGCCTGGATGGCAAGCCTCAGGTCAAGAACCTGCGGCAGATGCTCGTCGAATGGTTGCAGTACCGCCTGGGCACCGTGCGCCGCCGCCTGCAGTTCCGTCTGGACAAGGTCGAGAAGCGCCTGCACCTGTTGGAAGGCTTGCTGGTCGCCTTCCTCAATCTCGACGAAGTGATCCACATCATCCGTACCGAGGAGCATCCCAAGGCGCGCCTGATCGAGCGTTTCGAACTGAGCGAGATCCAGGCCGACTACATCCTCGACACCCGTCTGCGTCAGCTGGCGCGTTTGGAAGAGATGAAGCTGCGCAGCGAGCAGGACGAGCTGCTGAAGGAGCGCGACAAGCTGCTGGCCTTGCTGGGCAGCGAAGCCAAGCTGAAGAAGCTGGTACGCAAGGAAATTCTCGAGGACGCCGAGAAGTACGGCGACGACCGCCGTTCGCCGATCGTCGCCCGCGCCGAAGCCCGCGCCCTGTCGGAAACCGAGCTGATGCCGACCGAGCCGGTCACCGTGGTGATTTCCGAAAAGGGCTGGGTGCGCTGCGCCAAGGGCCATGATATCGACGCCACCGGCCTGTCCTACAAGGCTGGCGACGGCTTCAAGGCCGCGGCGCCCGGGCGCTCGAACCAGTACGCGGTGTTCATCGATTCCACCGGGCGCAGTTACTCGCTGGCCGCCCATTCGCTGCCGTCGGCCCGTGGCCAGGGCGAGCCGCTGACCGGCCGTCTGACACCGCCGCCGGGCGCCTCCTTTGAGTGCGTGCTGCTGCCCGATGATGAGGCGCTGTACGTGATCGCCTCCGATGCCGGCTACGGTTTCGTGGTCAAGGGCGAGGACCTGCAGGCCAAGAACAAGGCCGGCAAGGCGCTGCTCAGTTTGCCCAATGGTGCGCGCGTGGTGCCGCCACGGCCGCTGAATAACCGCGAGGAAGACTGGCTGGCGGCGGTGACCACCGAAGGCCGCCTGTTGCTGTTCAAGGTCGCCGACCTGCCGCAACTGGGCAAGGGCAAGGGCAACAAGATCATCGGCATTCCCGGTGACCGCGTGGCCAGCCGCGAGGAGTACCTCACCGACCTGGCGGTGCTGCCGGCGGGCGCCACTCTTGTATTGCAAGCTGGCAAGCGTACGCTGTCCTTGAAGGCCGATGACCTCGAGCACTACAAGGGCGAGCGCGGCCGGCGCGGCAACAAATTGCCGCGTGGTTTCCAGCGTGTGGACGGCCTGTTGGTCGAGTAACCCTGCTGGCCAATGGCCTGGGGCTGGAGTTCGCGGGCGGTTTATCGGATGATACCGCCCCTCGCATGCCCGCCGGACGGTGGGCCATCTGCCATCCTTTATTCAAGTCGTCGGGTGGCAGGCGCATTGCATGTGTACAGGGATTATTTGCACCGCGCAGGCGTAAGCCGGCGTGGTGATTCACCTATTTTTGTATTGGCATGTTCACCTGCCACGATCGCTGGCCCCGCTGCCAGCTGGAAGACATTGATGATTGCTAAGCGGCTTCCTCTCACCCTGCTTCTCACCGGTCTGCTGATGCTGACCGGCTGTTCGCACCTGATGCCCGTATCCCTCTATCAGCTCGACGGCGGCCCGGCGGCCACCAAGACGGCGGACAAGGATGGCATGAGCGTATTGCTGGGCCCGATTACCGTGGCCGATTACCTGCAGCGTGAAGCTCTGCTGCAACGCCAGGATGACGGCAGCCTGAGCCCCGCGATGACCTCGCGCTGGGCCGGCAGTCTGGCCACGGACCTGGATCGTCAGGTGCTGCGCCAGCTGTCCAACCGCATCAACAGCCAGCGCCTGGTGCTGGCCTCGGACAACCCCAACTACAAGGCCCAGGTGCAGGTGCTGCTGTCCATTACCCGCCTGGATTCCGGCCCGCGCCAACCGGCGGTGCTCGAAGGTCAATGGCGCCTGGTCGGCCGTGACGGGCAGTTGCTCGACACCCGCCTGGTGCACCTGGAAGAGAAGCACAAGGGTCCGATCGCCGATCAGGTGCGTGCCCAAAGCGCTGTAGTGCAGCAACTGGTCGACCAGTTGGCCACTGCGGTGAAGAACAGCGGCAGCAATCCGATTGCCGCCGAAGAACCGCGTCGCAAGGCGCCGGTGCCGGCTGCACGGCAGGAACCGCCGAAGATGCCGGTGGCCGAGCCGATTCGTATCGACGCCGAAGTGTTTCGCTTTTGAGGCTGACGGGTCAGGCTTGGCCTGACCCGTTTTCGCCTTCCTCACGCTGGTAACCTTCCAGCACGCCCGCCGTGCTTATCGCCTCGTCGAGAAATACGGTCACAGCCGGATGCGCGCGCTCGCCCTTGCGGTAGGCCAGAAAGATCTTGCGCTGGATCGCCGGTGCCAGGCGCACGGCTGTGACGCCTTCCACCGGCCTGAGCAGGCGCAGGCCGGAAACCACCGAAATCGAATTGCCCGAGGCGACCATCGCCGCGACCATTTCGAAGCCCGCACAGTGGGCGTTGATGCGCGGCGTGAAGCCCGAGCGGCGGCACAGGTTGGCGATGAATTCGCCGAACGAGCTGTTGGTGGAGTCCAGCGCCCAGGCTTCATCTTGCAGGTCGGCAATGGTCAGCGTGGTGCGCGAAGCCAGCGGGTGGTTGGTCGGCAGCAGCACATGCAGGCGGTCCTCGGTCAGCGGAATCAGTTCGTAATGTTCCTGGCGCGCCTTGCTGGCGCCGGCCAGGTCATCGACCACCGCCACGTCGATCTGCCAGGCGCTCAGGGCGCTGAGGCTTTCCTGAGGCTCCAGGTCGGCGACCACCACTTCCAGGCGCGGGTAGGCCTGGCGCAGGTTGTGCACGATGGGCGCGACCAGCGCCACGGCGATGGACGGGAAGGCGGCAACGCGCAGCTCACCGGCGATCTCGCTGCGCAGCTGCGCCAGTTCCGAGCGCGCCTCGTCGAGAATCACCAGAATCCGCTCCACGTGGGCCACCAGCCGGGTACCGGCGGGCGTGAGCGCCACGCCGCGGCCACGCCGCTCAATCAACGCCACATCGGCCTCACGTTCCAGCTGGGCGACCTGCTGGGACACCGCCGAGGGCGTCAGATGCAGAAACTCGGCTGTCGCCGCCATGGTGCCGCAACGGGCCAGTTCGCGAAGGGTGCGCAGGCGGATCAGATCCATGGGTGATACCTGAAAGGTAAGAATTACTAATCAATATAGTAAGAATAAATCAGTATACATAATGGAATGGCAGTCTTAGATTTTTCCTGTCGACGGTACGTAACCGGGTATCCGTCTCAACTCACAGAAGAAAAATACAGCCATGGCCGTCAGCGTATTCGACCTGTTCAAAGTGGGCATCGGCCCATCGAGTTCACACACCGTTGGCCCGATGCGTGCGGCCGCCCTGTTCACCCATGCATTGGAAAACCAGGGCCACATGCCCAATGTGGTGCGCGTGGTCGCCGAGCTGTACGGCTCGCTGGGCGCCACTGGCAAGGGCCATGGCAGTGACAAGGCGGTACTGCTCGGCCTTAGCGGCTATGAGCCGGATACCGTGGATGTCGAGCAGGTTCCTGGCTATATCGATGCCATTCGCACCGATAAGCGCATCACCTTGCCTGGTGGTCATTCGGTCGCTTTCAACGAGAAGACCGACCTCAAGATGATCCGCAAGGCGCTGCCGTTGCACGCCAACGGCCTGCGCTTCGCCGCCTTCGATGAGGCCGGGCTGCAGGTGCACGAGGCCACCTATTACTCGGTAGGCGGCGGTTTCGTGGTCAGCGAGGCGGTGCTCGCCGACGGCTCCAAGCACAAGGTCATCGCGCCGGACGCCACTACGCTGCCGCTGCCGTTTCGCACTGGTGCCGACCTGCTGCGTCTGAGCCGCGAGCATGGCGTGGGCATCGCCGAGATCATGCGCCGCAACGAGCGCCACTGGCGCACCGATGAAGAAATCGACAACGGTCTGCTGGGGATCTGGAAGGTGATGCAGGGCTGCGTCGAGCGCGGCTGCCGTACCGAAGGCATTCTGCCCGGCGGCTTCAAGGTGCGTCGCCGTGCGGCGATCCTGGCGCGCAAGCTGGGCGGCTTCCAGCGCAGCTACACCGAAGATCCGCTGCGCATGCTCGACTGGGTCAACCTCTGGGCCCTGGCGGTGAACGAAGAAAACGCAGCGGGTGGCCGCGTGGTGACCGCGCCCACCAACGGCGCCGCCGGCATCATCCCCGCCGTGCTGCATTACTACGCCAACGCGATTTCCGGTGCCAACGAGCGCGGCGTCATCGATTTTCTGCTCACCGCTGGCGCCATCGGCATCCTCTACAAGGAAAACGCCTCGATCAGTGGCGCAGAAGTCGGCTGCCAGGGTGAGGTCGGCGTGGCCTGTTCAATGGCCGCCGGTGCGCTGTGCGCGGTACTCGGCGGTACCCCCGAGCAGGTCGAGAACGCCGCGGAGATCGGCATGGAGCACCACCTGGGCCTGACCTGCGACCCGGTCGGCGGCCTGGTGCAGATTCCCTGCATCGAGCGCAACGCCATCGCTTCGGTAAAGGCCATCAACGCCGCGCGCATGGCGCTGTATGGCGATGGTTCGCACTACGTGAGCCTGGACAAGGTGATCAAGACCATGCGCGAAACCGGCGCCGACATGCTGACCAAGTACAAGGAAACCGCCCGTGGCGGCCTGGCGGTGAATATCGTCGAGTGCTGAGCCGAGCGCCTGCGCAAGCTACCGGATGCGCGGCCTGAAGGTCGCGCATCCTGCTTCACCCGTTCCACAACAATAACAAGCGAGATCCACCTGCATGACCATTCAAGCCATCCTGATGGCGCTGATTCCAGTCCCTCTCCTTGAGCCCGCTCGCCTCGGCTCTGCCACGTCAACAACGAACCCGGGCTGCCCTATCCGCAGCTCGTGAAGCCGAGCGCGCTGCGTTCGGCCTGCATTCGTTCTTGTCTTCTGTCGCTCTAGCTCGCTAGATCGTTAGCAGGCTCATATAATCGCCGGTTGTTTTGGAGTGACCTGCCCGGTTGGCGCGGCCCATGCCCTTGCTGACCTGTCCCCAATGCAACCAAGCCTCGAATTCTGGACAGCGTCTATAACATGAATACCTTAAAACGCATTGCTTCCGCCTACTCGAACACCAGCCTGGTGCTACGCATCTTCATCGGCCTGGTGCTCGGCATTCTGCTCGCCTACTTCGCCCCTGATGCGGCCCTCAAGGTCGGCCTGCTCGGCGAGCTGTTCGTCCTGGCCCTGAAGGCCGTTGCACCGGTGTTGGTGCTGGTGCTGGTGACTTCCTCCCTGGCGGCCCATCAGAGCGGCCAGCCGACCCACATTCGCCCGGTGCTGCTGATGTACCTGATCAGCACCTTCAGCGCCGCGGCCCTGGCAGTGTGCGCCAGCTTCCTGTTTCCCACCATGCTGTCGCTGGATGTCGGCGCGGCCGAAGGCAACCCGCCGGGCAGCATCATCGACGTGCTGCACAATCTGCTGACCAGCATCTTCGTTGGCCCGATCCAGGCGCTCAACACCTCCAACTACATTGCCATCCTCGCCTGGGCGATCGCACTGGGTCTGTTCCTGCGTAATGCTGCGCCAAGCACCCGCACCATGCTGCATGACCTGTCGGGCGCCTTTACCCAGGTGGTGCGCTTCGTCATCAACCAGGCCCCGATCGGCATCTTCGGCCTGGTGTCCAGCACCCTGGCCCAGTCCGGTTTCGATGCGCTGTACGGCTACGCGCGACTGCTGATGGTGATGATCGGCTGCATGCTGGTCGTGACCCTGGTCATCAACCCGCTGCTGGCCTACCTGAAGATGCGCCGCAACCCATACCCGCTGCTGTTCACCGTGTTGCGCGAAAGCGCGGTGACGGCCTTCTTCACTCGCAGCTCGGCGGCCAACATTCCGGTCAACCTGCGCCTGTGCGAGAAGCTCAAGCTGGACAAGGACACCTACTCGATCACCATCCCGCTGGGCGCGACCATCAACATGGCCGGCGCGGCGATCACCATCTCCGTGATGGCCCTGGCGACTACTCACACTCTGGGCATCAACGTCGACCTGCCGACCGCGCTGCTGCTGTGCGTGGTGTCGTCCCTGGCGGCGGCGGGCGTATCCGGTGTGGCCGGTGGCTCGTTGCTGCTGATCCCGATGGCCACCAGTCTGTTCGGCATCGACACCGAGATCGCCATGCAGGTAGTCGCCATCGGCTTCGTCATCGGCGTGGTGCAGGATTCCTTCGAAACGGCGCTCAACTCCCACACCGACGTGGTGTTCACTGCGGCGGTGTCCTATGCGGGTGAGGCGCAGGCCGGTCATGTCGATGCCTGACCTGCTCTGCTAAGAAAAAACGCGCCCTTGGGCGCGTTTTTTATGAGCGACTGCCGGCTATACGTATTGTGCGGCGGCGTAGCCCGAGGCCCAGGCCCACTGGAAATTGAAGCCGCCCAGATGGCCGGTGACGTCCAGCACCTCGCCGACGAAGTAGAGTCCCGGTGACTTCAGCGACTCCATGGTCTTGGACGACACCTCGCGGGTGTCGACGCCGCCCAGGGTGACTTCCGCCGTGCGGTAGCCCTCGGTGCCGGCCGGCACCAGCTGCCAGTCCGAGAGACGTTCGGCGATCGCCTTCAGCTCCGCCGGGGTGTATTGCTTCATCGGCTTGGAGGCGAACCAGTGTTCGGCCAAGAGGCCGGCCATCTTCTTGGTGAACAGCTCGCCCAGCAGGGTTTTCAGTTCGCTGTTGGGCCGCTCGCGCTGCTGGGTCTGCAGCCATTCGGGCAGGTCGATATGCGGCAGCAGGTCGATGCTCACCGTGTCGCCGGGCTGCCAGTAGGAGGAAATCTGCAGGATCGCCGGGCCGCTGAGGCCGCGGTGGGTGAACAGAATGTTCTCCACGAAACTCTGGCCGTTGCAGCTGACCCGGCAATCTTCCACCGAAGTGCCCGACAGCTCCGTGCACAGGCTCTTCAATTGCGGGTCGGTAAGCGTGAAGGGAACCAGGCCGGCGCGGGTCGGCAGCAGTTCGTGGCCGAACTGGCGAGCAATCTGGTAACCGAAGCCCGTGGCGCCCAGGGTCGGGATCGACAGCCCGCCAGTGGCGATCACCAGGGATTGGCAGGCGACCGCGCCGAGGCTGGTGGTTAGCCGGTAGCCATTTTCGGCGCGCTCGATGGCGGTCACCGACGTGTCCAGACGCAGGTCGACGCCGGTCTGCGCGCATTCATCGAGTAGCATGGCGAGGATGTCGCTGGATTTGTTATCGCAGAACAGCTGGCCGAGCTTCTTCTCGTGGTAGGGCACGCCGTGCTTGGCGACCAGAGCGATGAAATCCCACTGGGTGAAGCGCGCCAGGGCGGATTTGCAGAAATGCGGGTTGTGCGACAGAAAGTTGCCGGGCTCGCAGTACATATTGGTGAAGTTGCAGCGCCCGCCGCCGGACATCAGGATCTTCTTGCCGGCCTTGTTGGCGTGGTCGAGCAGCAGCACGCGCCGCCCGCGAGCTGCGGCGGTCATCGCGCACATCAGTCCGGCGGCGCCGGCACCGATGATGACAACCTGGGGTGAAAGCACGGCATGTTCCTCATACGCTGGGGCGCCGGCGTGGCTGGGCCGGCGCGAAACGGCGCAGTTTACCTGAAGGCATGCGGACGCTGTGGAGGCCAGCCTGGCCGCGCGTCCGGCTGGCAGGATTCTTCGAACCGTGGCTGCGCGATTCAGGTCTAGCAGATAAGCGTCAATCGCGAGCCGGGCTGGCGATTTGCCGCTATCTTGTCTATCAGCCTTATTGCCGTGTTCTTTCGCGGCTTCCTTCCCGTCCACCCTGCAGGGCTTGCCACCAATTGAAAATCGGGCGTGTCTGGTTGCTGTCGCTGGTGTTGTTGCCGTGGGTTGCCAATGCGCAGCCTCTGCGTCTGGTCGCCGACAGTTGGCCGCCGTTCACCGATCAGCGCCTACCCGGCGGCGGTTTGGCGGTGGAGCTGGTAAGCACCGCACTCACGCGTGCCGGCTACGCCAGCGACTACCGTGAAGTGCCCTGGCAGCGTGCCGTGCTGGGCCTGCAACGTGGCGACTACGATGTGCTGATCACCGCCTGGTACAGCCGGGAGCGCGAGGGCTTCGGTCATTTCTCGGCGCCTTATCTGGTCAACCGTATTCGTGTGGTACAGCGCAAGGGCGGCGGCGTCATCTTCAATCAGCTCGCCGACCTGCATGCCCACGAGATTGCCGTGCGCCGCGGCTATGCCTACTCGCCGGCGTTCATGGCCGACGACCAGTTGCAGACGGTCGAGGTCAGCAGCTTCGAGAGTGCCGCGCAGATGGTGCACCACGGCCGGGTGGAGCTGGCGCTGGAGGATGAGTACGTGGCGCGCTTTCTGTACAACAACGCGCTGCGCGACATAGCCGACGACCTCGAGTTTCTGCCGATGCCGCTGAGCGAGAACGGCCTGCACATTCTCATTCGCCTGACTCACGGCGAGCATGCCGAGATCGCTCGCCGTTTCGATGCCGCCATCGCCGCCATGCAGGCGGACGGCAGCTATGCGGCGATCATGGCGCGCTACGGCTTGCAGTGAGCGGTCACTGCCAGACGGTGCGCCCGCGGCCCTGGCGCTTGGCCTGGTAGAGCTGCTGGTCCGCCAGGTGCAGCAGGCTTTCCAAGTCTTCGGGTGCGCCATGGTAGATGCCGGCGCTGAATGACAGCGGCGGCGCGCTGGCGGCGTATTTCACCTGCCGGCATTGTTCGCGCAGTTCATCGAGCGCCAGGCGCAATGACTCGCCATCCTGCGGACTGACCATGGCGAACTCTTCGCCGCCCAGGCGGCCGAGCAGCGTGTCCGGAAAGGCCGCCCGAAACGCCCGACTGAAGCCGATCAGCGCGGCATCGCCGGCCGCGTGGCCGTATTCATCGTTGATCTGCTTGAACAGGTCCATGTCCAGCATCGCCACGCTCAGGTTGTGGCCGCTGCGCTGCGCCTGCTGGAACTGCTGGATGCCTTGCTCGTAGAAGGCGCGGCGGTTGTTCAGACCGGTCAGGGCGTCGTACTGTGCGGCCTTTTTCAGGGCGCGCAGCATGTCGCGGCGCTCCAGGGTGAACATCACCCGGCAGGTCAGCTCTTCGGGGCAGAACGGCTTGCGCAGGAAGTCATCGGCGCCGTGCTTGATGAACATGGCGCTCAGCGAGCCCTTGGTGTCGGCGGACAGGCCGAGGATCACCAGGTCGTTGCGCTTCATCTTCTGGCGCAGCAGCTTGACCAGCTCGAAGCCGCTGATGCCCGGCATGCTGTGGTCGACCACCAGCATGTCGACATCCGGCTGCTCCTTGAGAATGCGCAGGGCTTCATCGCCGTCGTGGGCGTCGATGATCTGGTAGCGGTGCGGCACCAGCACGTGGCGGATGAAGTTGCGGGTGGCCTCGGAGTCCTCGGCGACCAGGATTTTCACGTGGCTGTTGCTCTCCAGGCGATGCAGTAGCCGGAACGCATACTCGTAGGAGTGCTGGCTTTCCTTGAGCACGTAGTCGACCACGCCCTTGAGCAGGAGCTCGTCGCGGCGCTTCTCGTTGTACGAGCCGCTGAGCACGATGCAGGGCAAACCGTAGCGCATCACCAGGTCGACGCTTTCGCCATCCGGTGCATCGGGCAGGTGCAGGTCGACGATGGCGGCGAAGAACAGTTCGGCCGAGGCTTCGAGCATCATCTCGGCTTCAGCGAGGGAGGCGCAGAACACTGGTTGCAGGTTCGGCTCGTGGCGAAACAGGTGCTCGAGGATCTTGAGCACCAGCGGGCTGTCTTCGATGACCAGAATATTGCGCACGGAGCCCCCCTATACCCGCTCTGCCGATAGCTTGAGTCTAGAGCGTGCGCACGCGTAGCGAGCGACCTTTTATCTTGCCTTCGCTGAGACATTTGAGCGCTTGCACGGCCAGGCTGCGTTCAACGGCGACATAGGCCTGGAAGTCGAAGATGGCGATCTTGCCGACCTTCGCGCCAGGGATGCCACCTTCGCCGGTCAGGGCACCGAGAATATCGCCGGGGCGCAGCTTGTCCTTGCGCCCGGCGCCGATGCACAGCGTCATCATCAGCGGCTGCAATGGCGCGCCGCCCTGGTGTTTCAGGCTGCTCAGCGGGTGCCAGTTCAGCGGCGATTTCTGCAGGTTCTCGATGGCTTGGGCGCGATGACCTTCGGCCGGGGCGACCAGGCTCACCGCCAGGCCTTTCTCGCCGGCACGGCCAGTACGACCTACGCGGTGGATATGAATTTCCGAATCGCGCGCCAGTTCGACGTTGATCACCATGTCCAGGGCGTCGATATCCAGGCCGCGGGCGGCCACGTCGGTGGCGACCAGTACCGACAGGCTGCGGTTGGCGAACATCGCCAGCACCTGGTCGCGGTCACGTTGCTCCAGGTCGCCATGCAGGGCGGCGGCGGAGATGCCCTTGGCGGTGAGATGGTCGACCACCTCCTGGCACTGCTGTTTGGTGAAGCAGAAGGCCACGCAGGAGGTCGGGCGGAAGCAGTTGAGCAGCTTGACCACGGCGTCCAGGCGGTCTTCCGGGGCGATTTCGTAGAAGCGCTGTTCGATCTGGCTGTCGTCGTGCAGCGCCTCGACCTTGACCTGCTGTGGGTTGCGCATGAAGGTCGCCGATAGCTGCTTGATACCGGCCGGGTAGGTGGCCGAGAACAGCAGGGTCTGGCGGCGCTCAGGGGTCTGGCCGATGATCTCGGCGATGCTGTCGTAGAAGCCCATGTCGAGCATGCGGTCGGCTTCGTCGAGCACCAGGGTGTTGAGGCCATCCAGCGTCAGAGTACCTTTGGCCAGGTGTTGCTGCACACGACCCGGGGTGCCGACGATGATCTGCGCGCCATGCTCCAGGGAGCCGATTTGTGGGCCCATGGGCACACCACCACACAGGGTGAGAATCTTGATGTTGTCCTCGCTGCGCGCCAGGCGGCGCAATTCCTTGGCGACCTGGTCGGCCAGCTCTCGGGTCGGGCACAGCACCAGCGCCTGGCAGCCGAAGTAGCGCGGATTGAGCGGCGCCAGCAGGCCGATGCCGAAGGCCGCGGTCTTGCCGCTACCGGTCTTGGCCTGGGCGATCAGGTCCATGCCCTTGAGCATCACTGGCAGGCTCTGCGCCTGGATGGGCGTCATCTGCGCGTAACCGAGGGACTCGAGGTTCGCCAGCATGGCGGGCGACAGGGCAAGCGAGGAGAAAGCGGTGGCGGTCACGGTACGGGCCTGAAGAGCGTTCGAAAAGAGCGCTAGTGTAACAGGCGCCACGCCATGGCCTGCCGACTGCTCGTCATTCGTCGACGTCTACCTTCACCCGTCTGGCGCTGCGCCCGCCTTCTGGTGCCAGCTGCAGGAAGATGCCGGCCGCCAGGATGGTCAACAGGCCGATGCACAGGTAGGTCGACTTGAAGGCGCTGAGCACGCCGCCGGCCGCATCCGGGTTGTCCAGGCTGAAGCCGCTGAGCAGCGCGGCGCCGGTGGCGATACCCATGCTGATCGACAGCTGTACCACCACCGACAGCAGGCCGTTACCGCTGCTGGCCTCGCTATCGGGCACATCGATCAGGGTCACGGTGTTCATGGCGGTGAACTGCAGCGAGTTGAAGGCGCCGATCAGGCTCAGCTGGATGGCCAGTTGCACATGCGAAGTCTCGCCGTCGACCAGCGCCATGCTGGTGATCAGCAGGCCCAGCAGTACGGTGTTGAAGGTCAGGATGCGTCGGTAGCCGAGGCGGTCGATCAACGGCTTGGCCAACGGCTTCATCGCCATGGCGGCCAGCGCCAGGGGAATCATGCTCATGCCCGCCTGGGCCGGCGAGTAGCCCATGCCCAGCTGCAACAGCAGCGGAGTGAGGAACGGCAGGGCGCCGGTACCCAGGCGCGCGAAGATATTGCCGAAGATGCCCACCGCGAAGCTGCGGGTATTGAACAGCCGCGGCGGGAACAGTGCGTTGGGCGTGCGCGCGGCGCGCAGCCAGTAGGCCGCCAGGCACGCCAGACCGCCGAGCAGCAGAAGCACCACGCGCATGTGCGGCAGGTGCAGCTCGCCCAGGCCTTCCAGTGCCATGGTGATCAACAGCATGCTGGCGCCGAACAGCAGGAAGCCGATCAGATCGAAACGGGTACGCTCGCTGCCGCGCAGCTCCGGCATGAAACGGTAGGCAGCCCAGCAACCCAGGGCGCCTACCGGCAGATTGAGCAAGAAGATCCAGTGCCAGCTAGCGTATTCCACCAGCCAGCCACCCAGGGTCGGGCCGATCAGTGGGCCTAGCAGGCCGGGCAGGGTGATGAAACTCATGATGCGTACCAGCTCGGTACGCGGGTAGGCGCGCAGCACCACCAGGCGCCCCACCGGCATCATCAGCGCACCGCCCAGGCCCTGGATGATGCGCGCGATCACCAGCATGGTCAGCGACTGCGAGACCGCGCACAGCAGCGAGCCGAGGCTGAACAGGGCGATGGCGCCAAAGAAGATGTGCCGCGTACCGAAACGATCGGCCAGCCAGCCGGAGGCGGGAATCAGCAGCGCCACGGTGAGCATGTAGGCGATGATCACCGACTGCATGCGCAGCGGATCTTCGGACAGATCCGCCGCCATGCTCGGCAGGGCGGTGTTGAGGATGGTGCCGTCCAGCGTCTGCATGAAAAAGGCGATGGCGACGATCCAGGGCAGCAGGCGGGCAGTGCGGGCGTCGAGCAAAGTCATGGCGATCGGCGATCTGCGGTGGTTGGAACAGTGTGACCCAACTTGGCGGCGAATGTCGCAACAAACAGACACACCCGTGCCCCGATCAGGCACAGGTGTGCGAGTCGCCTCACGAGGCCGAACGCATCTCCTCGACCAGTCGCTGTGGCGTGCCGCGTACCGGCGCGCCATTGGCCACGTAGTAAGGCGCGGTGCTGCGTGGCAGCGCCTCACAGCCACGGATACGGTCGACGATCTTCTCGGCGATCATGATGGTGGTAGCGTTGAGATTGCCGGTGATGATCTCCGGCATGATCGACGCATCCACCACGCGCAACCCTTGGATGCCGTGCACGCGGCCCTGGCCGTCGACCACTGCCATGTCGTCGGTGCCCATCTTGCAAGAGCAGGACGGATGGAACGCGGTTTCCGCATGCTCGCGGATAAAGGCATCCAGTTGCTCATCGGTTTGCACATCAGCACCCGGGCTGATCTCGCGGCCTCGATAGGGGTCGAGGGCAGGCTGCGCCATGATCTCGCGAGTGATACGAACGGCGTCGCGAAACTCCTGCCAGTCCTGCTCACTGCTCATGTAGTTGAACAGGATGCTCGGGTGCTGGCGCGGGTCCTTGGATTTCAAGTGCACGCGGCCACGGCTCGGCGAGCGCATGGAGCCAACATGAGCCTGGAAGCCATGTTCCTTCACCGCGTTGCTGCCGTTGTAATTGATCGCCACCGGCAGAAAGTGATACTGCAGGTTCGGCCACTCGAATTCCGGGCGCGAGCGAATGAAACCGCCGGCCTCGAACTGGTTGCTGGCGCCAACGCCTTCGCCGGCGAATAGCCATTTTGCACCGATGCCGGGCTGATTGAGCATCTTCAGCGCAGGGTACAGCGACACCGGCTGGGTGCAGGCGTACTGCACGTAAACCTCGAGGTGGTCCTGCAGGTTCTGGCCGACGCCCGGCAGCTCGTGCACCACGTCGATATCCAGACCACGCAGCAGCTCACCCGGGCCAACACCGGAACGCTGCAGAATCTGCGGCGAGGCGATGGCGCCGGCGCACAGCAGCACTTCGCGGCGTGCATGGGCGGTGGTCGCCTCGTTCGCATTGCCGATCAGGTAAGCGACGCCGTTGGCGCGCTTGCCTTCGAACAGGATGCGGTCGGTAGTGGCATGCGTGACGATGGTCAGGTTCGGTCGCTCGCGGGCCTGGTCCAGATAACCGCGGGCGGTGCTGGCGCGACGGCCTTCGGGCGTCACGGTGCGGTCCATCGGGCCGAAGCCTTCCTGCTGATAGCCGTTGAGGTCATCGGTACGCGGGTAGCCGGCCTGCACGCCGGCCTCGACCATAGCGTGGAACAGCGGGTTGTTGTCGGCCTTGGGCGTGGTCACGCTGACCGGGCCGCTGTCGCCGTGGTAGTCGTTGGCGCCTATGTCACGGGTTTCCGCTTTGCGGAAATACGGCAGGCAATCCAGGTAGCTCCAGTCTTCAAGACCCGGCTGCTTGGCCCAGTTGTCGAAGTCCATGGCGTTACCGCGGATGTAGCACATGCCGTTGATCAGCGACGAGCCGCCCAGGCCCTTGCCGCGCCCGCACTCCATGCGGCGATTGCCCATGTGCGGCTCCGGGTCGGTTTCATAGGCCCAGTTGTAGCGGCGGCCTTGCAGGGGAAACGCCAGGGCGGCCGGCATCTGGGTGCGGAAATCGAGGCGGTAGTCGGGGCCACCGGCTTCGAGCAGCAGTACGCTGACATCCGCATCTTCGCTCAGGCGGGTCGCCAGCACGTTACCGGCCGAGCCGGCGCCAATGATGATGTAATCGAATTCCTGGGTCATGGCTCCTCCTGTTACCCGGATGTGGTCCGGGAGAACACGGTGACTGTTGCCGGATGGCATCCGGGCTAGGGGGCTGCGACTTTCTTGTGGGAGCGGATTCATCCGCGATGCTTTTTCGGCTGAAGCGATGCGCTGCCCGCTCGCTCCCACGCTGTGCTGGCGGTCAGAACACCGAGGCGTAATCGCCCAACTCGACCTGCACGGACTTGATGCGGGTGTAATGGGCCAGGGTGGTCAGGCCGTTCTCGCGGCCCACGCCGGATTGCTTGTAGCCGCCGACCGGCATCTCGGCCGCCGACTCGCCCCAGGTGTTGATCCAGCAGATGCCCGCTTCCAGCTTGTGGATAACCCGGTGCGCGCGGTTCAGGTCGCGGGTCACGATGCCGGCGGCCAGGCCGTAGGTGGTGTCGTTGGCGCGGCGGATCACTTCGTCTTCGCTGTCGTAGACGAGGATGCTCATCACCGGGCCGAAGATTTCCTCGCGGGTAATGGTCATGTCGTCACGGCAGTCGGTGAACACCGTGGGTGCCACGTAGGCGCCGTTGGCGTAGTCGCCGTCGGTGACGCGCTCGCCACCGATCAGCAGACGCGCGCCCTGCTGGCGGCCTTGCTCGATGTAGCCCAGCACGCGCTCCATGTGGGCGAAGCTGACCAGTGGGCCGAAATTGGTGTTGTCGTCCTGGGGGTTGCCCAGGCGGATACGTTTGACCCGCTCGACGATCTTGCTCTCGAAGCGCGCCTGCAGGGCGCGGGGCACGAACACCCGGGTGCCGTTGGTGCACACCTGACCGGTGCTGTAGAAGTTGGCCATCATGGCGATGTCCGCGGCGCGGTCGAGGTCGGCGTCTTCGCAGATGATCAGCGGCGACTTGCCGCCCAGCTCCATGGTCACTTCCTTGAGCGATGAGCTGGACGCGCTGGCCATGACCTTCTTGCCGGTCACGGTGCCGCCGGTGAAGGAAATTTTCTCGATGCGCGGATGCTCGGTCAGCCACTGGCCGACCTCGGCGCCCAGGCCGGTCAGCACGTTGAACACGCCGTCCGGCACGCCGGCCTCGGTGTAAATCTCGGCGAGCTTCAGGGCGGTCAGCGAGGTGACTTCGCTGGGCTTGAAGATCATCGCGTTGCCGGCAGCCAGGGCCGGCGCGGATTTCCACAGGGCGATCTGGATCGGGTAGTTCCAGGCACCGATGCCGGCGACCACGCCCAGCGGCTCGCGGCGGGTGTAGACGAAGCTGGTGTCGCGCAGCGGGATTTGTTCACCCTCGATGGCCGGTATCAGGCCGGCGTAGTACTCCAGCACGTCGGCGCCAGTGACGATATCGACGTAGCGGGTTTCCGACAGCGGCTTGCCGGTATCGAGCGTCTCCAGCTCGGCCAGCTCATCGTTGCGTTCACGCAGGATGTCCACAGCGCGGCGCAGGATGCGCGAGCGCTGCATGGCGGTCATCGCCGCCCACACCTTCTGGCCTCGTTCGGCACTGGCCACGGCGCGTTCGACGTCGTCCTGGCTGGCGCGCTGCACGTTGGCCAGCACCTCGCCGTTGGCCGGGTTGATGCTTTGAAAGGTGGTACCGCTGCTGGCGTCGACGTACTGGCCGCCAATGTAGAGCTGCTGATCTGCGAATCGGGCCATGGGGCGTCTCCTGATCGGGGCAAGACGCACTTGGCGCCTTGGCGAATGGATCGACTGAACGAGATGAAAAGGGATGTCAGCCGATTTGGTTAAAAAACAGCCTACTTTATTTTTATTGATCGATCAATCAATAAAAATCCTGAAGACGACCGAAAACGTGCCAGGAACGCATGAGTGCAGGGCTTCAGGTGTTTCCAAGGGGCAGGCGAATGATTGCTGAAGGAGCGGACCAGGCTTGCAATTACGCTTCCACATGCGAATCAAAATATAGACGGATCGGGCTGCGTAGGTGAAACCCATCAAGGTGTGATGGGTTTCACCCATCCTACGGAAGGACTGGGGAAGATTTGTGGGATGGATCGAGCAGCTTAGGTGAATCGATCAAGTGTCGAAGGATGTCATCAATATTGTGGGAGCGGGCCGTGCCCGCGATTCGCGCGCATGGCGCGCTCCCACATACGCCTCGGATTTGTAGGCTGGGTGCAACCCATCGGGGGCATGGGTTGCACCTAAGCTGCCCGAGCCATCCTAAGGGAAGGCGGCTGGTTTTACTCGGCTTTGGCGAGCTGCAGATCAAGATAGTCGTAAGCGATCTGCGCGGCCTGGCGGGTGTCGAAGTTCTCGCCGGTCAGGGCGCCGCGCAGCCACAGGCCGTCGATCAGCGCTGCCAGGCCGCGGGCGGCGGCGCGGGCTTGTGCTTGCGGCAGGGCGCGGCGGAACTGGCCGCACAGGTTGGAATACAGTCGCTGGTCGTTGACCCGCTGCAGGCGGCGCAGGGCCGGTTGGTGCATGCTGCTGGCCCAGAACGCCAGCCAGGTTTTCATCGCCGGGCCGCTGACCTGGGTTTCGTCGAAGTTGCCGTCGATGATGGCGCGCAGCCGTGCCCTTGGAGTGTCTTCGCGCAGCAGCCGGTAGCGTGCATGCACCGCCTCGCGTAGCGCCTGCATGAGGTGACGCATGGTCGCTTCGAGCAGGCCGTTCTTGTCCTGGAAATAATGGCTGATGATACCGTTCGATACGCCGGCAATTCGCGCGATGTAGGCGATGCTGGCATCGCTCATGCCAACCTGGTCGACGGCTTCCAGGGTTGCCGCAATCAGCTGGGAGCGGCGGATCGGCTGCATTCCGACCTTGGGCATCGTGTTCTCCGGCGAGGGGTTTTGCCGGAGTCTAACAGAGCGCGGGGAGTTGTCGGCGCGCTCAGGTTTCTCGGGGCCTGTTCACGATCTCTATGCGCATGAAGCGGCAACTGCAAGGTAAAAGTGGCCACTCGGCGGTTGCGTAGGAGCGGCTTTAGCCGCGAGCTCTTTACGCCTCATATGCGATGCGTGAGCTATGGTTTGCCAGCATTATCGCGTTGCTCATACGTTCGGTTCCGTGCTGACGAGCGGGTTTCTTTTGGCATCGCCCGGATGGCCGGCCCCGCCAAAAGAAACCAAAAGGTCTAGCACCGACATACGGCCCCAGCTTCGCTGTGGTTCCCTCACTCCATCATTGTTCCGAGGGCACGACCTAGGCGGCCCCCCACGAAGGGCCATCCCTGGCCCATCGCGTCTCTCTCGGCATCCATGCCGCTCAACCCTCTCCACAACGATTCCGTTCGGCATCCTGAAGGGGCGATTGGTGTCGCCTGCTAATTTTTTGGCGTGAAAAGCACCAAAAAGGCAAAGTGGCCGAACGGCCATTCCCGCTACTCAGCTGCCAAAATCGACGAATCTGAGCTGAAAGATCATGAACAGGCGCTCAGGCGATCAGCCGGTAGCCGACACCTGCTTCGGTAATGATCAGCCGCGGCGCCGCCGGGTCATCGCCAAGCTTCTGGCGCAGGTGAGCGATGACGATGCGCAGGTAATGGCTGTGCTCGGTGTGGGTCGGGCCCCAGATGTCGCGCAGCAATTGCTGCTGGGTGACGACCATGCCGGGGTGGCGGGCGAGGGCTTCGAGTACCGCGTATTCCTTGCGCGTCAGGCTGATTTCCTGATCATCCAGGGTCACACGGCGGAAGGCGAAGTCGACCCGCAGCGGGCCGCTGGCCAGGGCGGCGGCGGGCTTTTCGCTGGTCGGCCGGCTGCGCAGCAGAGCGCGCACCCGGGCGAGAAACTCCTGCACGCCAAAGGGCTTGCTGACGTAGTCGTTGGCGCCGTTGTCCAGGGCTTGCACCTTGTCCTTTTCGCCGGCGCGCACCGACAGCACCAGCACCGGCACGGCAGACCATTCGCGCAGGCGGGTCAGCACTTGCTGGCCGTCCAGGTCGGGCAGGCCGAGGTCGAGCACCACCAGGTCGGGTTGCTCCAGGGCCGCTAGGCGCAGGGCCGCCTCCCCGCAGTCGGCCTCCAGTACCTGGTAGCCCTGGGCCTGCAGGCCGATGCGCAGGAACTTGCGGATCGCCGCTTCGTCGTCGACCAGGAGGATGCGCGCTTCAGTCATGCCGGGTTCTCGTCAGGAGCTTGCAAGGGCAGTTGCAGGATCAGGGTAGTGCCCTGGCCGGGCGTCGATTCGACCCGCGCCGTGCCGCCGTGGGCGTTGAGCATGCCCAGGCAGATCGCCAGGCCGAGGCCGGTGCCCTGGCCGCCGCGATCGCCGCGGGCTGCGGTGTAGAAAAGGTCGAAGATCTGCGCCTGTTCGTCGGCGGGAATCCCCGGTCCCTGATCGGCGATGGCGAAGCTGAACGTCTCGCCGTCATGGCTCAGGCGGATGTCGATGACGCCGCCGGGCGGCGAGAAGCGCGCGGCGTTGTCCAGCACGTTGACCAGCGCCTGTTCGATCAGTGCGCCCTGTACCCACAGCAGCGGCAGGTTGGCGGGTACGTCCATACGCACCTGCAGGTGCTGCAGCACCGGTTGCAGGCGCTGCAGAGCGGCAGCGAGCAGGTCGCTGGCGGCTACCCAGTCGCGCTCCAGGTGCAGGCCGCCATGGCCCAGGCGGGTCATGTCCAGCAGGTTCTGGATGTAGCGGTCCAGGCGCGAGGCTTCGCTGGCGGTGCTTTGCAGCAGGTCGTCGCGGGTCGCGGTATCCAGGCTGTCGATGAACAGTTGCAGGGTTTCGATATTGCCGCGCATGGCGGTCAGCGGCGTGCGCAGATCGTGGGACACCGAGGCGAGCAGGGCGCTGCGCAGGCGCTCGGTTTCGTGCTGCAGGCGCGTATGGCCGAGGGTCTCGACCAGTTGCACGCGGGCCAGGGCGTGGGCCAGCAGCGGCAGCAAAACGTCGATCAGCTGGCGCTGCTCACCAGCCGGTGGATCGCCCTGGGCTGTGCGCATGCCCAGTAGCGCCAGTGGCTGATCGTTGTCCATCAATGGCCACCACCACCAGTGCGGATGGGTCAGGCTGTGGCTGTCGTAACCGCGCGGATGACGGCTCTGCCAGGCGTGCTCGGCGCTGATGCGCTCCAGCTCGCTGAGCGCCAGCCGGCTGCCATCTGCCTGGTACCAGTTGCCCTGGGCATCGCGGCTGAGCAGGCACAGGCGCTCGGCTGGCAGGTCCAGCTGGCTGAGCATGGCGGCCAGCAGGTCGCGCTGGTCCTGGGCGCTGGACAGCCTGCCGGCGAAGCCCAGCAGGCTTTCGGTCTGCCGCTGGGCTACCTGCAGGTCTCGGAACTGCTGGCGCTGGCGGGCGGCGAGGTTGCCGGTGAGCAGGGCGATGAGCAGGAAGAACAGCAGAGTCAGCACGTCCTGCTCGCGGTGCACCACCACCGACCAGGTCGGTGGCAGGAAGCAGAACCCGTACGCGGCGAAAGAAAGCAGCGCGCACAGCAGAGCCGGGCCGACACTGCTGCGCACCGCCACCACCAGCACCACGGCGAGAAACACCAAGGATATGTTCGGCAAGTCCAGCCAGCGTGAGACGGCCAGCGCCAACAGGCAGCCGAGCCCGGCAGCGAGGGCGGCCAGCAGGTAATCGCGTGGCGGGGCTGGCGTGCGGCGGGTGGGGCGATCGGCGGCGGTGGTCATGCGCAATTCCGGTGCGGGGCGTGGGCAGATCATGGCGTCGTGCAAGGTTGGCGTAAAGAAGCGCGCCTGCGCGTAAAAAAGCCGTAAAACTGCGCGGCATGAAGCTGCTGCGCGCGTAAAGCCGGCGTATACCTAAGGGTAATCGAGTTCATCACGGATACCCTGCAACGTGAGCACCCCTTCCCGTACCTCGCCCATCGCCCTGTTGGTCGGCGCCGTCGGCATCGTCTATGGCGACATCGGTACCAGCCCGCTGTACAGCCTCAAGGAAATCTTCTCGCCGCATTACGGCGTCGGCCTGTCCCAGGCCAGCGTGCTGGGCATCCTGTCGCTGATTTTCTGGTCGCTGACCCTGGTGGTCACGGTCAAGTACGTGATGTTCATCCTGCGCGCCGACAACGGCGGCGAGGGCGGCATCATGGCGCTCACCGCCCTGGCGCAACGGGCGGCCGCCGATTATCCGCGGCTGCGCACCGTGCTGATCATGCTCGGCCTGTTCGGCGCCGCGCTATTCTACGGCGACAGCATGCTCACGCCGGCGGTCTCGGTGCTTTCCGCGGTCGAAGGCGTCGGCCTGGTGGTCGACGGCATCGACCATTGGGTGGTGCCGCTGGCGCTGTTGATCCTGATTCCGCTGTTCCTGCTGCAGCGCCATGGCACCGCGCGCATCGGTTACCTGTTCGGCCCGGTGATGGTGGTGTGGTTTCTGGTGCTCGGCGCCCTGGGCGTGCATGGCATCGTGCAGCGCCCGGAAGTGTTGCTATCGCTCAACCCCTACTGGGCGCTGCAGTTCTTCATCGCCAATCCGCTGCTCGGCCTGACGGTGATGGGCGCGGTGGTGCTGACCATCACCGGGGCCGAGGCGCTGTACGCCGACCTCGGTCATTTCGGTCGCAAGCCCATCGTGCATGCCTGGCTGTTCCTGGCATTCCCGTGCCTGATCCTCAACTACTTCGGCCAGGGCGCGCTGTTGCTCGGCGACCCCGAGGCGGTGCGCAACCCGTTTTATCTGCTGGCGCCGGGCTGGGCGCTGATCCCGCTGATCGGCCTCTCGACGCTGGCCACCATCATCGCCTCCCAGGCGGTGATCACCGGAGCCTTCTCGGTGACTCGCCAGGCCATCCAGCTCGGCTACGTGCCGCGCATGCAGATCCTGCACACCTCCAGTGCCGAGCAGGGGCAGATCTACATCCCGATGATCAACAGCATGCTGCTGGTCGGTGTGGTGCTGCTGGTGCTCGGCTTCCAGTCGTCCAGCGGCCTGGCTGGCGCCTACGGCGTGGCGGTGACCGGCACCATGCTGTGCACTACGCTGCTGGTGTCGTCGGTGATCCTGCTGCTGTGGCGTTGGCCGAAGGTGCTGGCCGTACCGCTGCTGGCGGTGTTCCTGCTGGTCGACGGCATATTCTTCGCCGCCAACGTGCCGAAGATCATCGGCGGCGGTGCGGTGCCGATGGTCGTCGGCCTGCTGCTGTTCGGTCTGATGACAACCTGGAAACGCGGTCGCCAACTGGTGCTCGAACGGCTCGACGAACACTCTCTGGTGCTGCGCGACTTCATCGCCAGCATCGCCCTGCAGCCGCCCCATCGGGTGACCGGCACGGCAGTGTTCCTCACCAGCCGGGTCGAGGTGGTGCCCCATGCGCTGTTGCACAACCTGCTGCACAACCAGGTGCTGCACGAGCGGGTGATGCTGCTCACCGTCCTTTACGAGGACCGCCCGCGGGTGCCGCTGGCCGAACGCTTCGATCTGGAGGCCTACGACCAGGGCTTCTACCGTGTGCGCCTGCGCTTCGGCTTCCTCGAGGCGCCGGACATTCCCCGCGCCCTGGCCCAACTGAGCGAAAAGGGCATCGACTGCCCGCCGATGCAGACCACCTATTTCCTCAGCCGGGAAACGGTGATCCCCTCCGAGCGCATCGGCATGGCCATGTGGCGCGAGCGCCTGTTCGCCGTGCTGCAGAAGAACGCCGGTAGCTCGCTGGGCTTCTTCCGGCTGCCGGTGAATCGGGTGATCGAGTTGGGGACGCAGGTGGAGATTTAGCTCTTCTCGAGGCTGAGGTCGCCAGAGCTTGTAAGTTGGACGACGTTTTACCCGGCCCCCGCGTGCGGCCAGAGTTATCGTGTCGCGTACGTGTCCAGTTCCGCTCTGACGAGCGGGTTCCTTTTGGCATTGCCCCAAAAGGAACCAAAAGGTCTAGCCCCGACATCCGGCCCCGGCTTCGCCGTGGTTCCCTCGCTACATCGTTGCTCCGAGGGCCCGCCGCGAAGGGCCATCCCTGGCCCATCGCGGCTCTCGCGGCATCCATGCCGCTCAACCCTCTACGCAACGATTCCACTCGGCCTTCTGAAGGGGCGATTTATGGCGCCTGCAGAAGCTGTGGCAAGGAAACACCAAAAAGCCAAAGTTGTACGCCTCTGCATAGTATCGCCCCTCGAATCAAACCTTCTCCCGCTTGCGCCACACACTCGCCAGCCACGGTTGCTGCTCCCGCGGCAGGCCGGAGGGGCGATAGTAATGTTCCAGCTCCTCGAAACCGGCGGCGTCGAGCAGGCGGCGCCAACTGGCCAGGTCGTGCCACGCGCCGTAGCGTTCGCCGCTCCAGCCCTCCTGGTTTTCGCCGCGCGGGTTGGAGCTGAACAGCACGCCGCCGGGCTTCAGGCTGCTGCGCAGTTCGCCTAGTACGCGTGGCAGCTCCTGGCTCGGAATATGGAACAGCACGGCATTGGCGAAGATGCCGTCGAAGCGTTCGGCCGGCAGATCCAGGGCGAGAAAGTCCTGCTGCCAGACTTCGCAGCCACTGTCGGCGCGGGCCATGGCGACGAACTGCGGGCAGCCGTCGAGGCCGACAGGCTGGTGGCCCAGGGCTTTGAAGGCGCGCAGGTCTCGACCCGGCCCGCAGCCGAAATCCAGAATACTCAGCGGCGCGCTGCCGTGCACATGGCGTAGCAGCGCCGCGATGTTCTGGCTGACGTCGTGGTCGCGGGTGCCTTCGCGGAAGTCTTCGGCGCTGGCCTGGTAATGAGCCAGGGTGCGGCGGGTGATCTGTTGCAGTTGTTGATGGTCGAGGGGCATGGCGGACCTCCGTGCAAAATCTGGCGGTCATTTAACCCCATTCTGCAGGCGTTGCGCCGCCGGGTTACCATCGCCGCCTGAACAGCATTCGAGGTGGCAGGGTGGATCTACAGCAGGGCTTCGTCCTGACCCGGCATTGGCGTGACACGCCGGCCGGCAGCCAGGTGGAATTCTGGCTGTCGACCGACGCCGGCCCGCGCCTGGTGCGCCTGCCGCCGCAAACCTCGGTGGCCTTCATTCCCGCCGAGCAGCGTGCCCGCGCCGAGGCCCTGATCGCCGGCGACAAGCAATTCGAGCTGCGCCCGTTGCAGCTGCGGGATTTCCACCAACGGCCGGTGCTCGGCCTGTACTGCCGGCAGCAACGTCCGCTGCTTCAGCTGGAGCAGACCCTGCGCCAGGGCGGTGTGGCCGTTTACGAGGCCGATATCCGCCCGCCCGAACGCTACCTGATGGAGCGTTTCATCACCGCCCCGGTGCTGTTCGGCGGCACCGAGACGGCGGACGGCGTACTGGTCGACGCCCAACTCAAGCCGGCGCCGGACTACCGCCCGCAGCTCAAACTGGTATCCCTGGATATCGAAACCACCGAGCGCGGTGAGCTGTATTCCATCGCCCTGGAAGGCTGTGGTCAGCGCCAGGTGTACATGCTCGGCCCGCCGAATGGTAATGCCGAGGTCGATTTCGATCTTGATTATCTGGACAGCCGCGCCGCGCTGCTGGAGGCGCTCAACGGCTGGCTGGAGCGCCATGACCCGGACGCCATCATCGGCTGGAACGTTGTGCAGTTCGACCTGCGTGTGCTGCACGAGCATGCCCAGCGCCTGCAGGTGCCGTTGCGCCTGGGCCGTGGCGGCGAGCTGCTGAGTTGGCGCGAGCATGGCTCCAAGCAGCATTTCTTCGCCAGTGCGCCGGGGCGGCTGATCATCGATGGTATCGAGGCGCTGCGTTCGGCGACCTGGAGCTTCCAGTCCTTCAGCCTGGAGAACGTCGCCCAGCAGCTGCTCGGTGAGGGAAAGGCGATCGACAACCCCTACCAGCGCATGGACGAGATCAACCGCATGTTCGCCGAGGACAAGCCGGCCCTGGCCCGCTACAACCTCAAGGACTGCGAGCTGGTCACGCGCATCTTCGCCAAGACCGAGCTGCTCACCTTCCTGCTCGAACGCGCCACGGTCACCGGTTTGCCGGTGGATCGCAGCGGCGGTTCGGTGGCGGCGTTCAGCCACCTGTACATGCCGCTGATGCACCGCCAGGGCTTCGTCGCGCCGAACCAGGGCGAGCGCCCGCCCGAGGCCAGCCCCGGCGGTTTCGTGATGGATTCTAGGCCGGGGCTTTACGAGTCGGTGCTGGTGCTCGACTACAAGAGCCTGTATCCGTCGCTGATCCGCACCTTTCTGATCGACCCGGTGGGGCTGATCGAGGGCCTGCGCCAGCCCGATGACGAGCACTCGATTCCCGGTTTTCGTGGCGCGCGCTTCTCACGCAGCAAGCACTGCCTGCCGGCCATCGTCGAGCGCGTGTGGCAGGGCCGCGAGGCGGCCAAGCGCGCCGGCAACGCGCCGCTGTCCCAGGCGCTGAAGATCATCATGAACGCTTTCTACGGCGTGCTCGGTTCCAGCGGCTGCCGCTTCTTCGATACCCGCCTGGCCTCGTCCATCACCCTGCGCGGTCACGAAGTGATGCGCCGCACCCGCGAGCTGATCGAGGCCGAAGGGCACACGGTGATCTACGGCGACACCGATTCCACCTTCGTGTGGCTGCGCCGCGCCCACAGCGAGGCGGATGCCGAGCGCATCGGTCGCGGCCTGGTGCAGGGCGTCAACGCCTGGTGGCGCGAGCACCTGGCGACCGAGTTCGGCTTGCAGAGCGCGCTGGAGTTGCAGTTCGAAACCCACTTCAGCCGCTTTCTGATGCCCACCATCCGCGGCATGGAGGAGGGCAGCAAGAAGCGCTATGCCGGGCTGATCCGCCGCGCTGATGGCCGTGAGGACATGGTCTTCAAGGGCCTGGAAACCGTACGCAGCGACTGGTCGCCGCTGGCCCAGCAATTCCAGCAGGAGCTGTATCTGCGCATCTTCAAGGGCCAGCCCTACCAGGACTACGTGCGCGACTACGTGCAGCGCACCCTGGCTGGCGAATTCGAGGAGCGGCTGGTGTACCGCAAGCGCCTGCGCCGGCGCCTCGACGACTACCAGCGTAACGTGCCGCCCCATGTGCGTGCCGCGCGCCTGGCCGATGAACACAACGATGCCATGGGCCGCCCGCGTCAGTACCAGAGCGGCGGCTGGATCAGCTACGTGATCAGCGTCGCCGGCCCCGAACCCCTGGAACTGCGCTGCGCGCCCATCGACTATGGGCATTACCTGGGCAAACAGCTGCAGCCGGTGGCCGACGCCATCCTGCCATTCGTGGACGATGACTTCACGGCGTTGATCGGCGGGCAGCTGGAGCTGTTTTGAGTTTGCACAGCCTTGCGTCTGGCTCTCGCGCCGCGGCTCTGGCATCGTCGAGGCTGCTTTCACCATCCACCGGAGCTCCGATGATCCATCCCCTGCATGCCGAGCTCGGCTGCCTGCAGATCGAACGCGTGGTTGTCGATAGCCAGGCCGCGCATGTCCGTCTGCGCGATGGCCAGCAGTTTGCCCTCAAGCTCGACGGTTATCTGCGCCTCGACCGCCTTTCGGCCGCGCAGCGTGACGACGTGCGGCTGGAGGGCGGTGGTTTCGTCGCCAGTTGGCGGCATCATGACGCGGGGCTGTTCGACAGCATCGACCTGGCCTGGGATGAGCTGCAGGATCAGGCCCTGAAGCGCCTGCACGCAGCCGGCTGGGACCTGCAAGCAATCAGCCAGCGCGATCGGCAGTTGGTGGTGCTGTGGCGCTTGCAGGCCGACTATTACAACGGCGGCCTGATGCAGTTCTTCGCCAACTGGGGCATGCCGACCTTCGAGTTGGCACAGCAGGCGCTTACCCTGATTGGCTTGCCGGCTGCCTGCCAGGCACTGCGTGATCTGTATGCGGTATTCGCTCGCCTGGAGGATGAACCCGAGGAGATCGAGCTGTGGAGCATCTGCAGTTGGCTCGACGAGGCGGAGAACGCCCGCATCGACGAGTTGGACGATGGCTTCGATGCGTTGATCGCCGACCTGCCGATTCGTGCGCTGCATCACTTCCTGATCATCGACACCGAGCGACCGCCGGCCAATTAGCCGGAACCTCCCCACCCCACTGGGTTCCTTACTGAACATTCGTAAGGAGGCGACCCGCCATGGCGCTCAGTGAAAAACACAAGATGCTCACCGGCGAACTCTACCTGGCCAGTGACCCGGAGCTGCAGGCCGACAGCGCCGCGACCATGGCCTGGCTGGCGCGCTACAACGCCAAACTGGGGTTGTCCCAGGCCGAGCGCAATCAGGTGCTGGGCGAGCGTCTGGCGGCGGTCGGCAGGGGAGTGGTGGTGCGCTCGCCGTTTCATTGCGACTACGGTTTCAACATCAGCCTGGGTGACGGCGTGTTCATCAACTTCAACTGTGTGATTCTCGACGTGGTGGCGGTGAGCATCGGTGACAAGACGCAGATTGGCCCGGGCGTGCAGATCCTCACCGCCGACCATCCGCGCGATCCGGGTGAACGTGAGTCCGGCCTGGAATTCGGGCGGCCGGTGAACATCGGTCGCAACGTGTGGATTGGCGCCGGGGCGCTGATCCTGCCAGGCGTGACGGTGGGCGACGATGCGCTGATCGGTGCGGGCAGCGTGGTGACCCGCGATGTTCCGGCTGGCGCCAAGGTGGCGGGGAATCCGGCGCGGGTGCTGGATTGAGCGGATGAACGACGGGGTCGCGGGTCATAACGATTTTTTGATTTGGTTATAAATAAATCATTATTTATTCTTTTTAATATTTTCTGTTCCTCAGCATAGTGAGCACCACGCAACGACTCACCTGAGGAGCACAGCCATGAGCATCCGTCTGGGCGATATCGCCCCCGACTTCGAGCAGGATTCCAGTGAAGGCCGCATTCGTTTTCACGAGTGGCTGGGCAATCAGTGGGGCATTCTGTTCTCCCACCCGGCCGACTTCACCCCGGTGTGCACCACCGAGCTGGGCTTCACCGCCAAGCTGAAGGACGAGTTCGCCAAGCGCAACGTCAAGGCCATCGCCCTGTCCGTCGATCCGGTCGATTCGCACCTCAAATGGATCGACGACATCAACGAGACCCAGAACACCGCGGTCAACTTCCCGATCCTCGCCGATGCCGACCGTAAGGTGTCCGAGCTCTACGACCTGATCCACCCCAATGCCAACGACACCCTGACGGTGCGCTCGCTGTTCGTCATCGACCCGAACAAGAAGGTGCGCCTGACCATCACCTACCCGGCGAGCACCGGGCGCAACTTCCATGAAATCCTGCGGGTGATCGATTCGCTGCAGCTCACCGACAGCCACAAGGTAGCCACGCCCGCCAACTGGCAGGACGGTGACGAGGTGGTAATCGTGCCGTCGCTCAAGGACGAGAACGAGATCAAGCAGCGCTTCCCCAAAGGCTATCGCGCCGTGAAGCCTTACCTGCGCCTCACCCCGCAGCCCAACAAGTAAGGACGTCTCATGCTGGTGGTTTTTCTGGGCGGCAGCCCGAGCCTGCGGTCGCGTTCCAATGTGTTGCTGGGCAAGGCCAGGCAGTGGCTGCAGGCCCATGGTGTCGAGGTGGTGACCTATCAGGTGCGCGACTTCGAGGCCGAGGACCTGCTGTTTGCCCGCTTCGATAGCCCGCTTATTCAAGGCTTGCAAGCCCATGTGGCAGCGGCTGACGGGCTGGTGGTGGCGACGCCGGTATACAAGGCGTCGTTCTCCGGGGCCCTGAAAACCCTGCTCGATGTACTGCCCGAACGCGCGTTGCATCACAAGGTGGTGCTGCCGGTGGCTACCGGCGGCAGCAATGCGCACATGCTGGCGGTGGATTACGCCCTGAAGCCGGTGCTGTCCGCGCTCAAGGCCCAGGAAGTGCTGCACGGCGTATTCGCCGATGACAGCCAGATCAGTTACACCGAGGACGGTGGCGACTTGGCGCCGGCCCTGGAGCAGCGTCTGGACGACGCCTTGCAACACCTGATTCAGGCGCTCAATCGCCGGCCCCAGCCCATCGAGCCGGGCCTGTTGAACGAGCGGCTGCTCAGTGGGCGCTGGAGCGCCTGACGCGAGTCAACCTACAAATCCCAGGCAGTTCGCTGCCGCCCCACCTTACTAGCCCGTCAACGAGGCAGCAGGTGGCCACACACTCAATGCAGAGGAGAGCGCCATGCGCACTGTCACCCTGCGTCGGAGTCTGGTCGCCTTGTTTGCCGCGGCCATTTACTTCGGCGCCATCACCCAAGCCCAGGCCGAGACACTGCGTATCGGTTATCAGAAGTACGGCACGCTGGTGTTGCTCAAGGCCAACGGCGCGCTGGAAAAGCGCCTGGCGGCCAAGGGCATCGACGTCAAATGGACCGAGTTTCCGGGCGGCCCGCAGCTGCTCGAAGGCCTGAACGTCGGCTCGGTGGACTTCGGCACCACCGGCGAAACGCCGCCGGTATTCGCCCAGGCCGCGGGTGCGGATCTGCTCTACGTGGCCTTCGAGCCGCCAGCACCGACCAGCGAAGCGATCCTGGTCGCCAAGGATTCGCCGATCAAATCGGTCGCCGAGCTCAAGGGCAAGAAGGTCGCCCTCAACAAGGGCTCCAACGTGCACTACCTGCTGGTGCGAGCCCTGGAAGAAGCCGGCCTGAAATACAGCGACATCCAGCCCGTGTACCTGCCCCCTGCCGATGCTCGCGCCGCCTTCGAGCGTGGCAGCGTCGACGCCTGGGTGATCTGGGATCCCTTCCAGGCCGCCGCCGAACAGCAACTGCAGGCGCGCACCCTGGTCGACGGCAAGGGGCTGGTCAGCAACCACCAGTTCTACCTGGCGACCCGCCCCTATGCCGAAAAGCACCCGGAGGTGATCGAGGCGCTGGTCGAGGAAATCCGCGGCATCGGCGAGTGGGTCAAGGCCAATAACGACCAGACCGTTGCCCAGGTCGCGCCGCTGCTCGGCCTGTCACCGGAGATCACTCGCCTGGCGGTGCAGCGCCAGAGCTACGGCGCCCAGCTGATCACCCCAGAGGTGGTCGAGGCCCAGCAGAAGATCGCTGACACCTTCACCGAGCTCAAGTTGATTCCAAAACCGCTGAAGATCAGCGACGTGATCTGGCACGCCCCGGCTAGCAAGGTTGCCCAGCAATAACTTCCCGCCCCCCGCCGGTTGGGCGGGGGCATTGCGATTTCCAAGGAGACCACTCCATGAGCCTCAACATCTTCTGGTTTCTGCCCACCCACGGTGATGGCCACTACCTCGGTACCTCGCAAGGGGCCCGCGCCGTCGACCACGGCTACCTGCAGCAGATCGCCCAGGCGGCTGACCGTCTGGGTTTCGGCGGCGTACTGATCCCCACCGGGCGTTCCTGCGAGGATTCCTGGCTGGTCGCCGCCTCGCTGATTCCGGTGACCCAGCGGCTGAAATTCCTGGTCGCCCTGCGCCCGGGGATCATTTCCCCGACCGTGGCAGCACGCCAGGCGGCAACCCTGGATCGCTTGTCCGGTGGCCGCGCGCTATTCAACCTGGTGACCGGCGGTGACCCGGACGAGCTGGCCGGTGATGGCCTCAATCTGTCCCATGCCGAACGCTACGAAGCCTCGGTCGAGTTCACCCGCATCTGGCGCCGCGTGCTGGAAGGCGAGGTGGTCGATTACGACGGCAAACACATTCAGGTCAAGGGCGCCAAGCTGCTCTATCCGCCGGTTCAGCAACCGCGCCCGCCGCTGTATTTCGGCGGCTCCTCGGAAGCGGCGCAAGATCTGGCTGCCGAGCAGGTCGAGCTGTACTTGACCTGGGGCGAGCCGCCCGCCGCGGTGGCCGAGAAGATCGCCCAGGTGCGTGAGAAGGCCAAGGCTCAGGGCCGCGAAGTGCGCTTCGGCATTCGCCTGCATGTGATCGTGCGGGAAACCAATGAGGAGGCCTGGAAGGCCGCCGACAAACTGATCGCCCATGTCGACGACGACACCATCGCCCGCGCCCAGGCGTCCCTGGCGCGCTTCGATTCGGTCGGTCAGCAGCGCATGGCTGCCCTGCACGGTGGCAGCAAGGACAATCTGGAAGTGTCGCCCAACCTGTGGGCCGGCGTCGGCCTGGTACGCGGTGGTGCCGGTACCGCGCTGGTCGGTGATGGCCCGACGGTCGCTGAACGGGTCAAGGAATACGCCGCGCTGGGCATCGATACCTTCATCTTCTCCGGTTATCCACACCTCGAAGAATCCTATCGCGTCGCCGAGCTGCTGTTCCCCCACCTGGAGGTGAACCGCCCGGCGCTGCCGGAAGGCGCCAACTACGTGAGTCCGTTCGGTGAGATGGTCGCCAACGACATTCTGCCCAAGGCGGCTTCGGCCAGCTGAAACACGGCCGGGCGTGGATGGCCCGGCCCGCGATGATTTCGAGGTACGCGATGAGCAAGACATCTTCCAACAGCCTGGCCCTACGCCTGGCGCCCTGGGCCTTGCCCGTGGCGCTGCTGGTCGCCTGGCAGAGCTCGGTGGCGCTGGGGCTTTTGTCCACGCGCATCCTGCCGGCGCCGAGCGCGGTATTCGAGGCCGGCTGGCAGCTGCTGGCCAGCGGTGAAATCTGGACGCATCTGGCGATCAGTGGCTGGCGCGCCGGCGTCGGTTTCGCCATCGGCGGTGGCATCGGCCTGGCGCTGGGCTTCATCACCGGTTTGTCGAAGTGGGGCGAGCGGCTGATCGACAGCTCGGTGCAGATGATTCGCAACGTGCCGCACCTGGCGCTGATTCCTCTGGTGATCCTGTGGTTCGGCATCGACGAGAGCGCGAAGATTTTCCTGGTCGCCCTCGGCACCCTGTTCCCGATTTACCTGAACACCTACCACGGCATCCGCAACGTCGACCCAGCGCTGGTGGAAATGGCGCGCAGCTATGGCCTGTCCGGCTTCGCGCTGTTCCGTCAGGTGATCCTGCCCGGCGCGCTGCCGTCGATTCTGGTCGGTGTGCGTTTCGCTCTCGGCCTGATGTGGCTGACCCTGATCGTCGCTGAGACCATTTCCGCCAGCAGCGGTATCGGTTACCTGGCGATGAACGCCCGCGAATTCCTGCAGACCGACGTGGTGGTGCTGGCCATTCTGCTCTACGCCGTGCTCGGCAAGCTGGCCGACGTCGCTGCACGCGGCCTCGAACGTGCCTGGTTGCGCTGGCACCCGGCTTATCAGGGAGCGGCTGCGAAATGAATGCGCCACTGAATGCTTTACACAACCTCAAGCGAGGCACGCCGCTGACCATTCGCGGCATCCAGAAATCCTTCGGTGAGCGCCAGGTGCTCAGGGATATCGACTTGCGTATCCCATCCGGTCAGTTCGTCGCCGTGGTCGGTCGCAGTGGTTGCGGCAAGAGTACCTTGCTGCGTCTGCTCGCCGGGCTCGACGCGCCCACGGGCGGTGAACTGCTGGCCGGCAACGGGCCGTTGGCAGCGACCCGCGATGATACCCGACTGATGTTCCAGGAGGCGCGGCTGCTGCCCTGGAAGCGGGTGATCGACAACGTCGGCCTCGGTCTCACGGGTGACTGGCGGCCCAAGGCTCAGCAGGTGCTCGAAGCAGTGGGCCTGGCCGATCGTGCCAACGAGTGGCCGGCGTCCCTGTCCGGTGGCCAGAAACAACGTGTCGCCCTGGCCCGCGCGCTGATCCACGAACCACGCCTGTTGCTGCTCGACGAACCCCTCGGCGCTCTAGACGCGCTGACCCGCATCGAGATGCAGCAACTGATCGAAAGCCTGTGGCAGCAGCACGGCTTCACCGTGTTGCTGGTCACCCACGATGTCAGCGAGGCGGTAGCCACCGCGGACCGGGTGATCCTCATCGAGGACGGCGAGATCGGCCTCGACATCGAAGTGAATCTGCAACGCCCACGCAACCGCGGCTCCGCTCACTTGGCGGCCCTGGAAGCCGACGTGCTCAACCGCGTGCTGGAGATACCGGCGCTGCCTGCCGAACCCGACCCGGTTTCACCCCTGCCGACCCAGCTGCGCTGGGCGCTCTAACCCTGACTTGAAGCCCGTTGTGGGCACTTCACGACCCCTGGAGATTCAGCCATGACCATCAAAGCCATCAACGTTCGCAACCAGTTCAAAGGCACCATCAAGGAAATCGTCGAAGGCGACGTGCTGTCGGAAATCGACGTGCAGACCGCCGCCGGCATCGTCACCTCGGTGATCACCACCCGTTCCGTGCGCGAGCTGGAACTGGGGGTGGGCAGCGAAGTGATCGCCTTCGTGAAGTCCACCGAAGTGTCGATCGCCAAGCTCTGATTGCTGACGCGCCTTACGAAACGATTTGTGGGAGCGGGCCATGCCCGCGAAAAATCCTGCCCACTCCGCGCTTCCACAAGCTGACTGCGAATGGACCGCGCATTAAAAAGGCCGGCATAAATGCCGGCCTTCCTCATCTCTACTGCCGAATCCCTACCGCTCTTCGCGCAGCTTGGCCATCTGTCGTTCCAGCAGTGCCGGATACGGATCGAGCAGGCGCTCGACGCAGCTGGCGCCTTCGGGGCTGGCGATGGCGCGGATGCGTGCGCGCTGGCGCAGGGTGGCGTCTTCGCCGACGCGGCGCTCGACCAGCAGCAGGTTGCGGCTGTGCTGCGACAGCGCCAGGGCATCTTGGGCGGTTTCGCTGAGCAGCAGGTCGCCCTGACTCAGGCCCTGCAGGTCTTCGCCCAGGGTCAGGCCCAGTTGCAGGTGCAGGGTGATGCCGCTGTCGGCCACCTCGATCTGCAGGGCGTGGCCAAGGGCGCGCAGCAGTTCGCCGCAGCAAATGGCATGGGTCAGGTAATCGTCCCCGTTGGCCTCGTGATGGAACAGCATCAGGCTGCTGCCATCGTTGAGGGTGTGCAGCTCGGCCTTGTAGAGCGTCGCCGCCTTATCCAGGCAGCCGCGATAGCTTTCCAGCAGTTCCATCAGGCGCGAACGCGGCAGGCGACGCAGCTGCTCTTGGGCGCCCAGTTGCACGGCCAGCACAGCGCTTTTTCGCGGTGCCTTCGGCGCACTCACGGCCGGGCTGTCTTCGTCGTCATAGAGGTCGGCGAAGGCATCGTCGTCGTGCTCGTCACGGCGGCGGCTTGGCGGGTCGTAGTCGTCATCGCTGTCAAAGCGGCTGTCGCGCAGGTCACGCATCGCGAAGCTCGGGGCAGGGCGCTCGTCACGCTGATTGCGGTCGTCCTCGTGTTCGTCGTCGAGGAAGTCCTCGCCCAGCTCATCCAGGTCGTCGAATTCCGGCTCGGGCTCGGGCTCAGGTTCCGGCTTCTCCGGCGCCAGGCGCGCCTGTAGCTGGCGCGCCAGGTCGCCGATCTCGTCCTGGCGGTTGCCACCTGGGGCATAGTCGTCCGGGTCACGTAGCCACACGCGCATCTGCATCAATGGTGTGGAAATCTGCCGGCCCAGACGCAGGCTCAGCGACAGGGTCAAGGCCAGCAAAATCAGGCTAAGAATGCCCATGCTCTGCAGGCTGATGGTCATCGGCTGCTCGAACTGCTGCATGTCCAGGCTGATGCGCAGCTGTCCGGCCATTACCTCCTGGAAGGTGATCGGCGTCGAATACAGGCCTTCGGTTTCACCCAGCATGTTCTTGCTCGGCCGGGTGCCGGCTTCGGCGAGGATGCGGTTGTCCACGCTGTAGATGGCTGCGTGGGCCACCAGCGGGTTCTTCACCAGGTTATTGAGCAGCACGTTGAGGCTGAGGATGTCGTTGGACACCAGCAGCTCGGTGGCCGAAGCGGCCGTCTGGGTGATCAGGCTGCTGCCCAGCGCTTCGGCCTGCTGCTGCATGGCCTGCTTGAACTGCATGCCGATCACCCAGGCATAGATCACCAGCGCCATGGCCACCAGCAGCAGGCTGTGGCTGACGATGCGCAATGCCAGCGGCACGCGACGTTGGCGCAGTGCACGGAAGAGCAGGAGGAAGAAGTTGTCGGGCTTTACGGGGGCGGGCCGGTTCACAGAGCTCGGCTCTCGTTGACTGGAAGTGGCGCGCAGTATAGCGAGCGGCCCGCACAGGGCAAAGCGCCGCGCGTGCCGGCAGAGGCCTGAAATGGTTAGAATGTGCGTTTTTTCACCGGCCCTGCTGCACATTGCCGTTCGGCAGACCGTTCATAGTCCTGCGAGCCCCGGAGTACGCCTTGCGCCCAATCGTCCTGATCAACGTTACCGGTGAAGATCGGCCCGGCCTCACGGCAGCCGTTAGCGGCGTGCTGGCCCAGGCTGGCGTCACCGTTCTCGATATCGCCCAGTCCGCCGTGCATGGCGTTTCGTCGCTAAGCATCCTGGTGGAAGTGGCTGATGCTGCGGCGCTGAACGAGGCCGTGCTGGCTGCGACCCAAACGCTGGGTCAGCAGGTGCATTTCACCCAGCTCGATGCCGCCGACTATCAGCGTTGGGTCGAAGGGCAGGGCAGCCAGCGCCATATCGTCACCCTGCTGAGCCGCCAGGTCAGCGCCGAGCAATTGCAGCGCGTCAGCGCGTTGACCGCCGAGCAGGGCCTGAGCATCGAGCGCATCGAGCGACTGTCCCTGCCGGTGGTACCGGGCGCCCAGCCGAGAAACGCCTGCATCGAGTTCTCCCTGCGCGGTGAGCCGGGTGATGCCGCCGGCCTGCGCGCGGAGTTCCTGCGCGCGGCCGACGAGCTGAACATGGATATCGCCTTCCAGGTCGATTCGCTGCAGCGCCGCCATCGCCGCCTGGCGGTGTTCGACATGGACTCGACGCTGATCGAAGCCGAGGTCATCGATGAGCTGGCCAAGGCTGCCGGTATCGGCGACAAGGTTTCGGCCATCACCGAACGGGCGATGCGTGGCGAGCTGGATTTCCGCGCCAGCTTCAAGGAGCGCCTGGCGCTGCTGAAGGGCCTGGACGTTGGCGTGTTGGACGAAATCGGCGCCTCACTGCGCCTGACCGAGGGCGCCGAGCGGCTGTTCGCCGAGCTCAAGCGCCTGGGCTACAAGACCGCCATCCTGTCCGGCGGCTTCACCTATTTCGCCAAGCAGCTGCAGGCCAAGCTGGGTATCGACTACGTATTCGCCAATGAGCTGGCGGTGGTCGACGGTAAGGTCACCGGCGTCGCCGTCGAGCCGATCGTTGACGCCCAGCGCAAGGCTGATCTGCTCCGTGAGCTGGCGCAGAAGGAAGGCCTGCAGCTGGAGCAGACCATCGCCGTGGGCGATGGTGCCAACGACCTGCCGATGCTGGCCATCGCTGGCCTGGGTGTGGCCTTCCGCGCCAAACCGCTGGTCAAGCAATCGGCCAAGCAGGCGATCTCGACCCTTGGGTTGGATGGCGTTTTGTATCTGCTGGGTGTGCACGAGCGCGATCTGCAGCGCTAAGAACCTTTCACGATCTTTGTGCGAATAAAGCGGCAACTACAAGGCCAGAGCAGCCGCTCGCCACTTTGGCTCTTTAATGTTTTTCCTGCACGGCAATAACAGGCGACACCAATCGCCCCTTCAGGAGGCCGAATGGAATCGTTGTGCTGGGGACGAGCCGCATGGATGCGGCGAGAGGCCTGATGGGCATGGATGGCCCTTCCAGGCCGGCCCCGGAACGACGATGAAATGAGGGAACCCCAGCGAAGCTGGGACCGGATGTCGGGGCTAGACCTTTTGGTTACTTTTGGCGGGGCCGGCCATCCGGGCAATGCCAAAAGAAACCCGCTCGTCAGAGCGGAGCCGAGCTTACAGGCAATACGGTAATGCTGGCGGACTCATTCTGGGAGCGGGCGGGGACGACCCCCGTGATTTTTTCGCGGGCATGGCCCGCTCCCACAGGTAATCACCAGTCAATCCTATAGGCGCGGGGCAGCCGTGCTGCTCCGCCGATCAATCGTCCGACGAGAAGTTGTAGTCCATCGACTGGCTCGGGCCCTGCAGGTAGTAGCCCTGAATGTAGTTGGTGCCCGCCTGCCACAGCGTGGCCAGCACGCTGGCCGACTCCACGAATGGCACGATGGTCAGCTTGGCCTGGCTGTGCAGGTTGGCCAGCATGGTTTTCAGCGCTTCCTGATTGACCGGGTCTGTCAGCTCCTTGGTGAAGGAACCGTCCACCTTGACGAAGTCCACCGGTAGGTGGCGCAGGGTGTTGAACGGGTTCAGGGCGCAGCCGAACTGGCTGAGCGCGATATGACAATGCAGGTCCTTGAGCCCTTGGGCCAGGGCCTTGGCCTGCTTGAGGTAGGTGACCGCATCCGGTTCGCTGAACTGGAACACCAGCGCATCGGAAGGCAGGCGGGCGGCCTTCAGCGCCACGCTGAGCCACGGCAGCAGGGTCGGGTCCTGCAGGCTGGCGCTGGACAGGTGCACGAACAGGCGCGTGGCGTGGCCCTTGGAACGGTGATCGGCGAGCAGCTTGATCGAGCTGAGAATCACCCAGCGGTCGATCTTCTCGCCCATACCCGACTCCCTGGCCACGGCCAGGAATTCATGGGGCGGCACTTCCTGCCCTGACGGACTGAGCAGGCGCAGCAGTACCTCGTAGTGCTCATGCTCGTCGCCACGCAAGCTGATCACCGGCTGGAACAGCAGGCGGAAGCTGTTCTGCTCCAGTGCCTGCTGGACCATGGCCACCACGCTGCCGCGGCTGGCGGCAGCCGCCAGTTCCTCGGCCGGGTCGAACAGCTTGAGGGTGCCTGGCTCATTCAACTGGTCTGCGCAGCGCTGGGCACGGTCGATGACCTCACCCGCCTTGGGCGTGGTGTCGTTAAGGCCGGCGACGCCGATGGACAGCGTGGTCTGCGCGGTACGTCCGTTGATATCGAACAGGTGGGTTTCGGCTTTCTTAAGCAGTACCTCGAGCTGCGGGCGCTGTTGCTGCGGCGATAGGCCGGTCTGCAGCACGGCGAACACATCGTCACCAAAGCGCGCCAGCTGGGCATCCTTGGGGAAATGGGTGCGCAGCAGGGTGGCCAGGTCGGTGAGCAGCAGGTCGATGGCGCCCAAGCCCATTTCGGCGAGCAGAGTTGCATAGCGGTCTACGCGAATGTACGCCAGGCTGGCCGGCTGTTCGTCGTGGACGGCGCGGTGCGCGGCCTGATCCATCAGCTCGAGGAAGTGGCTGCGGTTGTATAGGCCAGTGACCAGGTCCAGGCTGCTGATTTCGCGTAGCTTCTCTTCCAGCTCAGCGTTAGCGGTCTCGGCGCGGATTACTACCTGGATGCACGGCTCGCCATCGTAGGCCGCTGGCGACAGGCTGATACGCGCCGGGAAGCTGCTGTCGTTGGTGCGCACGCCAGCGCAGGCCAGTTCCTGGCCGTCCATCTGCTGGTGGTTCTTCAGGAAATCCTTGAACGCGCCTTGGTCGCTGGCACCGATCAGGTCGATCATCGGCAGGCCTTCGAGCTCCTCGGCGTCATCGAAGCCGAACAGTTCCAGATAGGCACGGTTGGCGTAGATGTGCATGCCGTCGTGAACGTAGGCGATGGCGTCGACCGAGCTGTCGAGCAGTAACTGGCAGCGTTTCTCGGCCTCGCGCAGGGCCACTTCTGCGGCGCGGCGGGCGCGGCGTTCCTCGAGGTTTACCAGTTCGCGGCGGGCCACCAGCACCAGGCGCTCGTCCTCGCCTTGTGGCAGGGCGTCCTGGGCGCCGAGCATCAGCGCTTCGGTGACGCTGTCCGGCTCGTTGTCGGCCAGCAGCAGAATGACCGGAATGTCCTTACCCTGATGACGAATGCTGGACAGCGCTTCGTGCGGGTCGAGGTTGTCACTGCTCGGCGAGCAGATCAGCAAATCCCAGTTTTGCTTGAGGGCATCGAGCAGGTCTTCGCTGGAGGTCAGACGATGGACGCGAGTGGCATTACCAGCATTGCGGAACAGACTGACGAGACGCTCGGCCTCGTTCTGCGAGTCTTCGAGAATCAGCAGGCGGATGGTTTTCTTTTCGATGGCCATTAGCGAAGTCGAATCTGCGATAAGACAGCAGAAAAAGAGCGGGAATTAAGGGGTTTCCGGCAATCTACAGCGACTTCCAGAGTGAGTCAAAGTCTTCCTCCCCGGCTGGGCGCTGGGTGCTGGAGGCTGTGACGGAGGTCGCGTGATCCGCCGCTTTTTGCTCCAGATCGTGGTACTCGAACTGGCTGAAACTGCCTGTGCTGAGCTGTTTCTGGCTGAGCACGGCACGGCGTTCCTTGCCGTTGATATTGATCAGCACCTTGCTGCCTTCCTGGAACGGCAGGCGTGGAGTGATCAGCGTAGCCGGGCGGGAGATGGCGGCGATTTCCGGAAGCAGCAGCGCGCGCAGGTATTGGCTGTTCTGCTCGGCCTTGCGTACCAGCTGCAGACCACAGGACTGTGCGTGGGGCGCGATCAGCTCGATGCCCATCTGCGTGCCGCCGCCGCGCACCTGGCGGATCCAGCGCACCACGGCAACGCTCCAGCCCTGCTGCGGGTTATCGCGGATACCAAGGATCTCGCCAGCCTGCAGTTGGGTCGGCACTTCCTTGGGCCACGACAGGCAATAGCCACCAGGGCTATGGTTGACGATAGCCAACAGGAAGGTTGGGAAGCTTTCGCCGCCATCAGCCTGGGTTTCCAGCTCCTGGGCAGGTTTGGGATATTCGATTTCCTCGAAGGAAAGGCCGTTTTCCCATTCGTTACGCCGTGCATCCGGGGCGTTGGCCCACACATCGGGCTCTCCGCTACGCGGCTTGAACGAGGCGGCGGTGTCGACCTGCTGCTTGAGTATCTCGCTGAACACGCGGCCATTGGCCAGGTAATAGTTCAGTGCACTCATGCCGATGCAGAGGGTCATGCTGCCGGTACCCTGGGTGCGTTGGAAGGTTCGCTCGGAGATGTCGCCCCAGGCCGCTGCTGCATGTTGCAGCATGTCGATGGTGAAACCATCGGGTACCGTCAGGCGAGAGCGCGCGCGATCCTCGGGCAGCAGTTCCAGATGATCCTTGATCGCATCGACCAGTGGCGTCGGGTCGATCCCCAGCGCGCCCTGCAATTCGCTTGGCTGGAACAGCGAGGTGTAGCGCGGCGGGCCGTCCAGCTGTGGCGCCACGGCGAAGATGCTGCTCGGCTGGCTGCCAGCCTGCAAATTGACCAGCGGGCTCCAGGCCTCCAGTGCTTCGGCGAGGCGGGCAATGGCGCTCTGGCGCATCTGGTTGCAACGCGAGCAGCCAATCAGCAAGGCGACTATATAGCCCTGCTCGACGCTCAGCCCCTGGGTGTGGCGTGCCAGTGGGTCGCGGATCACCACCTTGTGCAGCTCGTGGCGACGGGCGATCAGGTAGATCTGATGCAGCTCCAGCCACAGGCCCTCAGGCACCGGGCAGTACAGTTGGCTGGTGCGAATCAGCGGGCCGTTGAGGCTATGCACCGCCCGCTGCAGCGCCGTACCGAGCAGCGCGTTGCGCTCACGGTTGGGCTGCACAGCCAGGCGCGAAATGATCAGTTTGTAACCGATGGCCAGGTGGTTTTGCAGCGCCTGGCAGAGGTTGGCGACCTTGCGCGGGCGCTCGTCGAGGACGATGGCCTGGTTGAGGAAGTGGCGTTCCAGATGCTGGCAGACGAAATACACTTCCGGGCGTAGCAGCTCGAGCAATTGCAGGCGGTTGTCAGAAGGTGTCAGCAGTTGGTTGAGCTCGATCAGCGCCTGGTAGAGCTGGCGGGCCGTTTCGCCGATGTTGGCCTTGGGCAGGCCGGCGATCCAGCGTTTCAGGTCGCGTGGCGTGGCGTCGCAGAAAGTCAGGCCCTGCTTGGTCGGCGTCGGGACGCGGAGCAAAAGGTGGGGGCTCTGTTTATCCATCTAGCTTCGTTACTCCAGCGCCAGCATTCGATCGACTGATTGGTCAGGTTTAGCGACTCTAGCAGCATCTTGCCATCGTCGCAGCCTTTGCGGCGCCGCGGGCCAGGCCTGCGCGGCGTGCCATCTGGTCATTGGCCGAGCAGTTGGCCCATGCGTACCGGGCTGTTGGCGCCCAGTTCGTCAGCCCATTTGACCTGCTCGGGGCCAAACAGCACGATAGCCGTGGAGCCCAGTTTGAAGCGGCCCAGCTCAGCGCCTTTCTCCAGGTTGACCGGCCCGCGGGCTGCCTCATCGTAGCGCACGGTTTTCAGCTCACGCTTGGGTGGGGTGATTAGTCCGGCCCATACGGTTTCGATAGAGGCGACGATCATTGCGCCGACCAGCACCACGGCCATCGGCCCGCGCTCGGTATCGAACAGGCACACCACACGCTCGTTGCGGGCGAACAGCTCGGGCACGTTTTCCGCGGTGGTCTGGTTCACCGAGAACAGCCGGCCCGGCACGTAGATCATCTCGCGCAGGGTGCCGGCCAGCGGCATGTGCACGCGGTGGTAGTCCTTGGGCGACAGGTACACGGTGGCGAAGTCGCCGCCCATGAAGGGCGCGGCGCGCTCGCTGTCACCACCCAGCAGTTCGGTCACGCTGTAGCTGTGGCCCTTGGCCTGGAATACCCGGCCATGCTCGATGCGGCCCAGCTGGCTGATCGCCCCGTCGGCCGGGCACAGCACCGCGCCGGGGGTATTATCCAGCGGCCGGGCGCCTTCCTTCAGTGCGCGGGTGAAGAAGGCGTTGAAGTGTTCGTAGGCGTTGAGGTCTTCGACCTGCGCTTCGCTCATGTCGACCTGGTACTGCTTGGCGAACCAGCCGATCAGACGGTTCTTGAACCAGGCAGCGCGGCACTGCGCGGCGCAGCCGATCAGGCGCGACAGCAGGTGGTGCGGTATCAGGTGCTGGCTGAGGATAAACAGGCGTTCTTTCATCTTTATTCCTTGGCTGCTCGGCTGTGCAGGCCGGGCACGGTAAGTGGACAGTCAGATCGGCTTCAACGTTCGACTGGTGTATCGGTCAGGTTGCCCCACTCGCCCCAGGAGCCGGCATAAGCCTTGACCCGCGGGTAGCCCAGCGCCTTGGCGACCAGGTAGGTGAAGCCGGAGCGGCGATGGCTCTGGCAGTGGGTGATGATTTCCTTGTCGGCGCTCAGCCCGCGCTGCTCGAGCTGTTCGGCGATGTCCTGGCGGATGCGCAGGGCACGGGCCGGATCCATGCCCGCCGTCCACTCGAAGTGGATGGCGCCGGGAATATGCCCGCCGCGAGCGGCCTGCACCTTCTCGCCGCGGTATTCTTCGGCCGAGCGTGCATCCCAGATGGCCAGGTCGTCGGCGCCCAGGCGGGATTTCAGGTAATCCGCGCTGGCAGTAGGCGCATCGCTGAGGGTCAGCGACACCGGCGTGTGCTTTGGCGCAGGCGCATCCTGGCTCAGCGGCAGGCCTTCGGCTTGCCAGGCCGTCAGGCCGCCATTGAGGAAGTGGTAGCGCGAGTGGCCGATCACATCCAGCAGCCAGATGAAACGGCCGGCCCAGCCGCCACCCTCGTCGTCATACACCACATAGGTGGCCTGTGGGTGATGGCCGAGTTCGCTGAACAGCTGCTCGAGCTGCGCCTTTTCCGGTAGCAGGCCGGGAGCCGATGGAGGGCTGGCCTGGGTGCGTTTGCCGTCGACGAAGCGGGCGCCCGGGATATGCCCGGTTAAGTAGCGTTGCTGGTTGCTCAGGTCGACCAGAATCAGCTCGGGGGCATCCAGGTGTGCGGCGAGGTCTACCGGCTCGATGACCAGCGGCAAATTGTCGAAGGCTGTCATACAGGCCTCGTTGGCTGAGTTAAGCGGGCGATTGTAGCGCAGAAGAATACCGCGAAGCGGCGGCGCTCAGCGCTTACGTTTGCTGAAGGTGTCCAGCGCGCGCTCGATGCACTGCGCGGTCTTGGTGAAGGCCTGCACGCTGGTGTCACTGATCGGCTGGCCGCCCTGGTCGGCAAACAGCAGCATCACCACCCGCTCGTTGCTGGCCAGCGAGCGGATCAGCAGGTGTTCGCTAGGCAGCAAGACTTTCAGGTCGCCTGGCAGCAGGGCAGAGAATTGCGCCATGTTGGCTGGCGTCAGGCGCAGTTGTGCGGGCTTTTCCAGCAGCCGACGCAGCACCTGGCTCTGCGCCGGATCGAGGGTCAGGCCGCCAGCGCTGGGCGTCACCCCAGCGTGCTGCTGCACCTGCAGACGGCTGTGGTTGCGGTCGGCCAGCAGCATCACCACCCGCGACAACCCAGTGGCCTGCAGCGCCTGGCGAGCGCAGGTGGTGAGCTGCTGGACGTTGCTGAAGGCTGAAGGCTGGGCCAGCAGTTGGCTGCACAGCTGCCGCCAATCGATCGCTTGAGGTGACGGGGCAGGCGCCGGCACTGGCTTTGGCTGGAAGTGGCGTGCATCCCAGGGCCACAGCAGCGCCTCGGCGGGGTGCCAGAGGCCGACGGTATCCAGTTGCCGGGCGCTGTGCGCGGCGTTCTGGTGGATCTGCTGCTGCAGCTCGGTCAGTGGCAGCTGCAGGTACAGGCAATTGAGTCCGTGCCAGCGTCGGGTGTGGGGGCCGTTCCAGGCGTTGTGTGCCGACACCGCGATCACATTGGCTAGCAGAATGCTGTTGGCCGGCTGGGTGAGCCAGCGCTGCAGCGTTGGGTTGGCGTCCAGTGCCTGCTGCTGGCGCAGCGGCTCATCGTTGCGTCGGGCAATGTGCAGGGCTCTGCCCAGTAGGCGGCGATCATCAATCAGCAAGCGATAGCCCTGAGAGATCCACGCCGGCAGGCGCCAGCGCTCGGCCAGCGCCAGGCACAGCGCGAACAACGGTATGCCGAGCATGTCGCGCTCGACCTTTACGGGCTGCTCGCCGTCTATCAGTACACGCCGTTCCCAGGCCTCGAACAGGTGGGGGTGAGCGGCCAGCAAGACCCAGACTGGCGATAGGAATAGCAGGCTGCCCCAGTGAATTTCCTGCCACAGACGCGCCAGGCGCGCGGCGAACAGGCCATTGGCCTGGAAAGCGGCGTGCTGGCTGATTAGCTGGATCTGCCGTAGTGGAGCTGGAATATCGGCAAGCGGCCGGGCGGGCAAGCGGGCCAGAAGCTCTTCGGCGCGCTTCAAGCCCAGGCGGGTCAGGGCAGTCTCCAGGCTTTCCGCTGCCTCACCCAGGGCGCTGCCCTTGCTGTTGGCCTCGCGCAGCACGCTGAGCACCAGCGCCGGGCTATCCTGCATCAGGTCGGCGATCTCACGCAGCGAGCGGCGGCTGTCGGCCAATGCGCGGCGTACCTGCAGGTGATGATCGGCCGCGATGGGCAGCAGCTGACCGTCCAGCTGCTTGAGCCAGGCATCGAGGGTGCGCGGTAACGGCGTGCTTGCGACCATGGGGGTGTGCCAAAATGGCTTTTTTTAGACTTAACTGACTATAGTCTGGCGCATCTCTTCCGATAAATAGAAGGGGGTTCGCGCGGTCGCCCTTTCTTATTCACCTGATCAAGTTTTTTCTATGGCCAAAATCATCGGCATCATCGTTGTATTCGCTTGCGTGTTCGGCGGCTTCGTCGCGTCGGGCGGTCATCTCATGGCCCTGGTGCACCCTTTCGAAGTGCTGATCATCGGCGGTGCGGCGCTGGGCGCTTTCCTGCAGGCCAACCCGGGCAGCATGTTCATGACTGTCTTCAAGAAGTCGTTGAAAATGTTCAAGTCGCGCTTCACCCACGATTACTACCTGGAAGTGCTGCGCCTGCTCTATGAGATTCTCAACAAGGCGCGCCGCGAGGGGATGATGGCTATCGAAGCCGACCTCGAAGACCCGGCGGCGAGCCCGATCTTCAGCAAGTACGCGGCGGTGCTGGGCGATGAGCGCATGGTCGCGTTCATCTGCGATTACCTGCGCATTATGTCCTCGGGCAACATGGCGCCCCACGAGCTCGAAGGCCTGTTCGACATGGAACTGGTCGGCCTCAAGGAGGAACTCGAGCACCCGGCCCACGCGGTGGCGAAGATCGCCGACGGCATGCCGGCGATGGGTATCGTCGCCGCGGTACTGGGTATCGTGATCACCATGTCGATTCTCGCCGAGGCGGACAACGCGCAGATCGGTGAGAAGGTCGGTACCGCGCTGGTCGGTACCTTCCTCGGTATTCTCGCCTCTTACGGCTTCTTCGGCCCGCTCTCCGCGGCACTCGAGCACGACGCCAAGGAAGAGCTGAACGTCTATGAGGCCATCAAGGCCGGCCTGGTCGCCTCGGCGTCCGGCATGCCGCCGTCGCTGGCCGTCGAGTTCTCGCGCAAGACCCTGTACCCGGCGCACCGCCCGAGCTTCAGTGAGCTTGAGCAGGCCATGCGCGGGAACTAAGCACCATGGAAAACAACCAGCCGATCATCGTCAAGCGGGTCAAGAAGGTTGCCGGCGGCCACCATGGTGGCGCCTGGAAGATCGCCTTTGCCGACTTCGCCACGGCGATGATGGCCTTCTTCATGGTGATGTGGCTGATGTCCTCGGCCACACCCGAGCAGAAGAAATTGATCTCCGGTTACTTCAAGGACCCCATCGGTTTCTCCGAGAGCGCCAGCCCCTATGTGATCGACCTCGGCGGCTCGCCGACGCCGTCGCCGGATCGCACCCTCAACGAGCAGCCCCAGGAGGCCCCGGGGGACGAAGCGAAAGCCGATCCCAAGGATCCCGCCGAGCTGGACGCCGAGCAGGCCGAAGCCAAGGCCGAGGAAGTCGAGCGCGAGCGCCTGGAGCTGCTGCTGCAGGAGCTGCAGACCAAGGTCGAGCAGGACCCGCAGCTGCAGCGTTTCAAGGATCAGATCCTGTTCGAGATCACCCAGGACGGCCTGCGCATCCAGATCGTCGATGCCGAGAATCGGCCAATGTTCGCCCTCGGCAGCGCGCAGCTGCAGCCGTACTTCGAGGACATCCTGTTCGCCCTCACAGACACCATAAAGACGGTGCCCAACAAGATCAGCATCAGCGGCCATACCGACGCCAAGCCGTTTGCCGGCGCTGGCGGCTTCGGCAACTGGGAGCTGTCGGCCAACCGCGCCAATGCGGCGCGGCGCGTGTTGATCGCGGCGGGCTACGACGATGCCCAGGTGGCGCGCGTGGTCGGCTATGCCTCGTCGGCGCTGTTCGACCGCAACGATCCGTTCAACCCGGTGAACCGGCGCATCGATATCGTGGTGCTGACCAAGAGGGCGCAGCGCAACATCGAAGGCGAGCAGGGCGGTGGCGCGCTGGCGCCGGATCCCGCGCAGGGTTCGCCTTTCGGTGGTACTGGCGCGGGCTCAGGTGCGGCGCCTGCAGCCGAGCCGCTTTCCAGTGATCAGGTGCGAGAGAAGCTGAACATCTTCGAAGATGGCACGTTGAAGCTGGATCAGCCCAAGGAGTGATCGGCTCGCACACCAACGTGTACGAAGCGGATCAATACTCGGGTTCCGGCAAACTGGCCAGAATGTGCCGGTAGCTGTTCATCCGCTGCGGCTGAATCCGCCCATCTTCCAGCGCCTTGAGCAGGGCGCAGCCGGGCTCGCGGTGATGCTTGCAGTCGCGGAAACGGCAATGGCCGAGCAGGTCGGCGAACTCGATAAAGCCCGCCTCCACATCGTCACGGCTGACATGGCCGAGGCCGAACTCGCGAATACCCGGTGAGTCGATCAGCTGGCCGCCGCCGGGGAAGTGGAACAGGCGCGCGGTCGTAGTGGTGTGGGTGCCTTTGCCGGTCAGCTCGGACAGCGCGCCGACGCGGGTGTCGACGCCCGGCAGCAGGCTGTTGACCAGCGACGACTTGCCGACGCCCGACTGGCCCACGAAGACGCTGATGTTGCCGTCGAGCTGCTTCTTGAGCTGCTCCATGCCATCGCCTTCCAGCGCCGAGACTTCCAGCAGCGGATAACCCAGCTGGCGATAGACGCCGAGCAGCGCATTCAGCGCGGTTTCGTTCTGTGCATCGATCAGGTCGGCCTTGTTGAGCAGCAGTAGCGGGCGAATGCCGGCGTGCTCGGCAGCGACCAGGTAGCGATCAATCAGGTTGGCGTGGGGCTCGGGCAGTGGTGCGAAGACGATGACGATCAGGTCGACGTTGGCTGCGACCGGCTTCAGCTGGCCGCGGGTGTCCGGGCGGCATAGCTCGGTGTCGCGTGGCAGCTGGGCGACGATCACGCCGATGCCCTGGTTGCCCGGGCGCCACACCACGCGGTCGCCAGTGACCAGCGTCGGCAGGTTGGCGCGCAAGTGGCAGCGGAACACCTGGCCGCTCAGCTCGCCGTCGGTGGCTTCGACTTCCACCTGCACGCCGAAGTGGGCGATCACCAGGCCGGTCTGCTCCGGGCCCAGATCGCCGCCTTCCAGGGTTTCCACCACGCGGGATTCGCGCTTGGCGGCGCGTGCGGCGCGCTCGCCCTGGATCTTTTCGATGCGCCAGTTTTGCCGGCGGTTGAGTTGGCGTTTGGCCATGGGGCTTCCGAGTTGTGCTGCGCTTGAAATGGCTCGGATTCTAGCACGCCTGATGGCGCGACAATTTGTCGAGGCCGGCGCTAGACTGGCCAACCGTCTTTCTACGAGCCTCAACGGCATGGCTGCTTCCTACCGCGCGCTGCATCGCCTGGGTGAACGTTATCCGGCCCTCCTGGCCCTGTTGATCCAGTTGGTGGTCACCCTAGTCATGGGCGTGGCGATCATTGCTGCGGCCCAGCTGTTCGAGTGGCGCGCGAGCCCCTTGGCCGCCGGTTTGCTGCACGGCCTGCTTTGCGCCTGCCTGGCTCGCTGGCTGGGCCTGTCGCGCTGGTGGTGGTGGCTGAATCTGCTGTTCGTGCCGAGTTTGCTGCTGGCCAGTGGTGCGCCGCTGCCGTCCTGGCTGTTTCTGCTCGGCTTTCTGTTATTACTGATGCTCAACTGGAACAGCTTCGGCGAGCGCGTGCCGCTTTACCTGACCGGCGCCGGTACCCGGCATGAACTGGCTCGCCTGCTCGAAGCCCGCGGCCAGCGTTTCAGCTTCGTCGATCTGGGCTGCGGCCCGGCCGGCACCTTGCTGTGGCTGGCGCGGCGTTTTCCCCAGGCACAGTTCACCGGCGTGGAAACTGCGCCGCTGTCCTTTGCAATTGCCTGGTTGCGCTGCCTCGGCCGGCGCAACTGCCGGATTCGTTATCAGAACCTGTGGCGCACCGAGTTGAGCGCCATCGACGTCGCCTACTGCTTTCTCTCACCTGCGCCGATGCCTGCGCTTTGGGACAAGGCCCATACCGAGTTGCCGAAAGGTGCCTGGCTGATCAGCAATACCTTCGAGATTCCCGGCGTGGCGCCGCAGCGCGTGGTCGAGCTCAAGGACTGGCGCGATTCACGCCTGCTGCTCTGGGAGATTGGCTAGAATGACGAACCCAAAGAGGAGCGCAGCATGCAGAACCCACAGAATCTGATCTGGATCGACCTGGAAATGACCGGTCTCGATCCCGAAACGGACGTCATCATCGAGATGGCGACCATCGTCACCGATACCGAACTCAACGTGCTGGCCGAAGGCCCGGTGATCGCCGTGCACCAGAGCGACGAGCGCCTCGCGGCGATGGACGAGTGGAACACGCGCACCCACGGCGAGAGCGGGCTGACCCAGCGCGTGCGCGACAGCAAGGTCAGCCAGGCCGAGGCCGAGGCGCAGACCATCGCCTTCCTGGAAAAGTGGGTGCCGAAAGGCAAGTCGCCGATCTGCGGCAACAGCATTGGCCAGGATCGTCGCTTTCTCTACAAGTACATGCCGGCGCTGGAAGCCTACTTCCACTACCGCTACCTGGATGTGTCGACCCTCAAGATTCTTGCCGAGCGCTGGGCGCCCGGCGTCAAGGAAGGCTTCGTCAAAACCGGTACGCACCAGGCGCTGGACGACATCCGCGAGTCCATCGCCGAGCTCAAGTATTACCGCCAGCACCTTCTCAAGGTCTGAGGGCTGCAGTCCCGTAGCCCGGGTTGGCCATAGGCGTAACCCGGGGGATATTCCTGGGTTCGCTGCGCTCCGGCCCAGGCTACGGGGTTGAATCAGCCCTGGCGGCGGGCGTGCTGCTCCAGCGCCCACTGCACATGCTCGCGCACCAGCTCCGACGGATACTCGCGGCGCGCCTCCAGCGCCTCCAGCACCGGGATGCTCGACGGCGCGTTGCCCAGGCCGACGGCCAGGTTGCGCAGCCAGCGCTCGTAACCGGCACGGCGCAGCGGTGAGCCTTCGGTAAGGCTGAGAAATTCCTCCTCGCTCCAGCGAAACAGCTCGGCCAGTTCGGCATTGTCCAGGCTGTGCCGCGGCTGGAAATCACTCTGTTCGGTAGGTTTGGCGAAGCGGTTCCAGGGGCAGACCATCTGGCAGTCGTCGCAGCCGAACACCCGATTGCCGATGGGCGCGCGCAGCTCCTCGGGAATCGGGCCTTTAAGTTCGATGGTCAGGTAGGAAATGCAGCGCCGCGCATCGAGCACATAGGGGCCGACGAAGGCGGCGGTCGGGCAGATGTCCAGGCAGGCGCTGCAGCGGCCACAATGTTCGCTGCCGTGGGGTGCATCCTCTGGCAATGGGATGTCGACGAACAGCTCGCCGAGAAAGAAGTAACTGCCCGCCTTGCGGTTGAGCACCAAGGTGTTCTTGCCGATCCAGCCCAGGCCGGACTGTTCGGCGATGGCTTTCTCCAGCACCGGCGCGCTGTCGACGAAGGCGCGGTAGCCAAAGGGGCCGATGGCCTGCTGGATACGCTCGGCCAGCTGTTGCAGACGTTTGCGGATCAGCTTGTGGTAGTCGCGGCCCAAGGCATAGCGCGACAGGTAGGCTTTTTCCGGCTCCTGCAGGCGCTGGGCCATCTTCGTGTCGCCGGGCAGGTAGTCCATGCGCAGCGACACCACGCGCAGGGTGCCGGGCACCAGCTCGTCGGGATGTGAACGTTTGCGGCCGTGCGCGGCCATATAGTCCATCTCGCCTTGGTAGCCGGCATCCAGCCAGCGCTGCAGGTGGGCCTCGTGCTCACCCAGCTCCAGGCCGCTGATGCCCACCTGCTGAAAGCCCAGTTCACGGCCCCAGTCCTTGATGGACTGGGCGAGGCTGGCGAGGTCGAGGGTGGCGTCGGTCATGCTGGGCGGGAATCTGCAGTAGGCGGCGTATAATTCTGCCAGACATCGGAGCTCAGGCATGCGGCATTCATCAGACGATCTTCCCCTCGCGCTCTACAGCGCCGCTCAGGTGCGGGCGCTGGATGCGGCGTTGATCGCTGCCGGCACGCCAGGTTTCGAGCTGATGCAGCGCGCGGCCCACGCCATCTGGCGCGCGCTGCGCCGCGAATGGCCGGAAGTTGGCGCGATGACCGTGCTGGCCGGGCACGGCAACAATGCTGGCGACGGTTACTTGGTTGCGGCGCTCGCCAAACGCGCCGGCTGGCAGGTGCGGGTACTGGCCGTCAGCGAGCCACAACGGTTACAGGGCGATGCCGCCCTGGCCCGTGACGAGGCACGCGCTGCCGGTGTCGAGGTACTGCCGTGGCACGCAGAGGCCGAGCCGCGAGGCGTGCTGGTCGATGCGCTGCTCGGCACCGGTTTGGCGGGCGAGGTGCGTGAGCCTTACGCGGCGGCCATCGACTGGATCAACCACAGTGGGCAGCCCGTGCTGGCGGTGGATATTCCATCCGGCATCTGTGCGGACAGCGGCCAGGTGCTTGGGCAGGCGGTCACGGCGCACCTGACCGTCACCCTGATTGGCTTGAAGATCGGCCTGTTCGTCGGCCAGGTGCTCGATCATGTCGGCCGCCTGGTATTCGATGATCTGCAGGCTGACGCCGAGATCGTGGCCGGTCAGCCATCCGTAGCGCATCGCCTGGCTGGCGAGATGTTGCCAAGGGTTGCCCCTCGTCAGCCGACCACCCATAAAGGCCAGCTGGGCCACTTGCTGGTGGTTGGCGGTGATCAGGGCACCGGCGGTGCGGCGCTGCTGTCGGCGCAGAGCGCGCTGCGCGGCGGTGCCGGCATGGTGTCCCTGGCCACTCGCGCGGAGCATATCGGCGCCGCGCAAACGCGCCTGCCCGAGGTGATGAGTCTGGCGGTCGCTTCGGCCAATCAATTAAACGTGTTGGCAGGCAAGATCACCGTGTGGGTGGTCGGGCCTGGGCTCGGGCAGGGCGCCTGGGGCCGCAGTCTGCTGTCGGCAGCCGCTGCCGCTAGTGGCGTTCAGGTATGGGATGCCGACGCGCTCAACCTGCTGGCCACAGATAATGTGCGCATCGTCCCCGGCAGCGTGATCACTCCGCACCCCGGCGAGGCGGCGCGCCTGTTGGGTATCTCCACGGCTGAGCTGCAGGCCGATCGCCCGGCTGCGGCCAGGGCGTTGGCCCGGCGTTACGACGTAGTTTGTGTGCTCAAGGGGGCCGGCACGCTGGTTGCCGATCCGGCTGGTCGCCTGCTGGTGTGTGATCGCGGCGATCCGGTGATGGCTGGCGCCGGGCTGGGCGATGTGCTGGCCGGTCTGATCGGCGCGCTGATTGCCCAGGGCTGCAGTACGTGGCAGGCAGCGGCCCTAGGCGTGTGGGTGCATGCCTGCGCCGGTGAGTCACTGGCCCATAAAGGAAATGGTCTGGCGGCCAGCGATCTGTGCGACGCTATCCGTCATTTGTTACAGGAGCGAGCCGCTTGTCGGAATTAGAACTGTTCGCCGCCGATGAGGACGCCATGCTGGCGCTCGGCGCGCGTATCGCTGCGGCCACTGGAGGGCGTGGCGTGATTTACCTGGAAGGTGATCTGGGTGCCGGCAAGACCACGCTGTCGCGCGGCATCCTGCAGGGCCTTGGTCACCGTGGCGCGGTGAAAAGCCCGACCTTCACCCTGGTCGAGCCCTACGAGATCGGCGAAGTCCGTGCCTTTCATTTCGACCTCTATCGCCTTGTCGATCCCGAGGAGCTGGAGTTTCTCGGCATTCGCGATTACTTCGAGGGCGACGCCCTGTGCCTGATCGAGTGGCCCCAGCGGGGTGCCGGCGTTTTGCCAAAGGCCGACCTGGACATTACCATTAGCCCGCGATCGGGTGGCCGGTCGCTGCTGCTTCGCAGTCATGGTGCGAAGGGTGAAAGCTGGTGTGCCGTTCTGGCACCCGGAGCATGAACAAGAGAGTGGGGGCGGGTATGCGCATAGGCGCGCGAATGATCGCGGTCGGGCTGATGTTGGCGGTCATGGCTGCCGACGTGTGGGCCGCGTCGGATGTGCGCAGTGTTCGCCTGTGGCGCGCACCGGACAACACGCGCCTGGTCTTCGACCTGTCCGGCCCGGTGCAGCACAGCGTGTTCACCCTGACCGCGCCGGATCGTATCGTGATCGATATCAGCGGCGCCAAGCTGGTCACCCCGCTGGACAAGCTGGCCCTGAGCAACACGCCCATAACCGCGGTGCGCTCGGCGCAGCGTACACCGGACGACTTGCGCGTGGTCATCGACGTCTCGGCCCAGGTCACCCCGAAGAGTTTCACCCTGGCGCCCAATCAGCAGTACGGCAATCGCCTGGTCGTCGACCTGTTCGATCAGCCGTCGGATGCCGCGCCGAGTCTGCCATCCACCACCACCGCCAGTGAGCCCCCGGTTCCCGTCACGCCGACCCAGGCACCGCCCAAGGTGGCCCCCGTGCCGGGTGGCAAACGCGATATCGTGATCGCCATCGACGCCGGTCATGGTGGCGAAGACCCTGGTGCACTGGGCCCGACCAGGGGCCAGTTCGAGAAGAACGTGACCCTGGCCATCGCCAAGGAGCTGCAGCGCCAGGTCAATGCTCAGAAGGGTTTCCGCGGCGAGTTGGTGCGTACCGGCGACTATTTCATTCCGTTGCGCAAGCGTACCGAGATCGCCCGCAAGAAGGGCGCCGATCTGTTCGTGTCCATTCACGCCGATGCGGCGCCCCGTGCGGCCGCTTTCGGCGCTTCGGTTTATGCGTTGTCCGACCGCGGCGCCACCTCGGAAACCGCGCGCTGGCTGGCGGACGCCGAGAACCAGTCCGACCTGATCGGCGGTGCCGGCAACGTCAGTCTCGAAGACAAGGACCGCATGCTTGCCGGCGTGCTGCTCGATCTGTCGATGACCGCGTCGCTGTCGTCCAGCCTCAATGTCGGGCAGAAAGTGCTTGGTCAGATGGGCCAGGTCACGCCGCTGCACAAGCGCCGCGTCGAGCAGGCCGGCTTCATGGTATTGAAGTCGCCGGACATTCCGTCGATCCTGGTCGAAACCGGCTTCATCTCCAACCCCAGCGAGGCGCGCAAGCTGCACTCGGCTGGTCACCAGCAGAGCCTGGCGCGCTCCATCGTCACCGGTGTGAAGCAGTTCTTCGAACAGAACCCGCCGCCCGGCACCTACATCGCCTGGCTGCGCGACAACGGCAAAGTTGCCCAGGGGCCGCGTGAGCACCGGGTCTCCTCCGGGGAAAGCCTGGCGCTGATCGCCCAGCGCTATCAGGTCAGCCTGGCGAGCCTGCGCAGTGCCAATTCGCTGAAGTCCGACGTGATCAAAGTCGGCCAGACGCTGCAGATTCCCGCGACCGCCCTGGCCGTCCAGCCATGAGTGACGTGGCACGCATCCAGCTGCTCAGCCCGCGGCTGGCGAACCAGATCGCCGCCGGTGAGGTGGTCGAACGCCCGGCGTCGGTGGCCAAGGAACTACTGGAAAACAGCCTGGATTCAGGGGCCAAGCGCATCGAAGTAGATGTCGAGCAGGGCGGTGTCAAGCTGCTGCGCGTGCGCGACGATGGTCGCGGCATCGCCGCCGATGATCTGCCGCTGGCGCTTGCCCGCCATGCCACCAGCAAGATTCGCGAGCTCGAAGACCTCGAACAGGTCTTGAGCATGGGCTTTCGTGGTGAAGCCCTGGCGTCCATCAGCTCGGTCGCCAGGCTGACGCTCACTTCCCGTACCGCTGACGCCGAACAGGCCTGGCAGGTGGAGACCGAAGGCCGCGAGATGCAACCGCGCGTGCAGCCGGCGGCCCATCCGGTCGGCACCTCGGTGGAGGTGCGCGACCTGTTCTTCAATACCCCGGCGCGGCGCAAATTCCTCAAGGCCGAGAAGACCGAGTTCGATCACCTGCAGGAGGTCATCAAACGCCTCGCGCTGGCGCGTTTCGATGTAGCCTTCCACCTGCGTCATAACGGCAAGAGCGTGTTGTCGCTGCATGAAGCCAATGACGACGTGAGCCGTGCCCGGCGTGTCGCCTCGGTGTGCAGCGCAGGCTTTCTGGAGCAGGCGCTGCCCATCGATATCGAGCGCAATGGCCTGCACCTGTGGGGTTGGGTCGGGTTGCCGACCTTCTCCCGCAGCCAGGCGGACCTGCAGTATTTCTACGTGAACGGCCGCATGGTGCGTGACAAATTGGTCGCCCACGCGGTGCGCCAGGCGTACCGCGACGTGCTGTTCAATGGCCGCCATCCGACCTTCGTGCTGTTTCTGGAAATCGACCCCACCGCCGTCGACGTCAACGTGCACCCCACCAAGCACGAAGTGCGCTTCCGCGAAGGGCGCATGGTTCACGACTTCCTCTACGGCACCCTGCACCGAGCGCTTGGCGAGGTGCGTCCGGAAGACCATTTGGCCACGCCGGCCGCCGCCGAGACGGTGCTGCGACCTAGCGGCCTGGCTGCCGGTGAGTTCGGCCCGCAAGGTGAAATGGGGCTTTCCGCCAGCGTGCTCGAGCGCCCGACCGATTCGGTCTGGCGTTCCCCCGGTGCCGGTTATCAGGGCCAGCGCAGCGAAGCCACGCTGCCGGCCGCCGAGGCGCAGGGCGTCTATCGCGAGTTCTACGCGCCGCTGGCCACCAGCAGCGCGCCGGCTGCCTTGCCTGAGGTTCAAGGAGATATCCCGCCGCTGGGGTATGCCATCGCTCAGCTCAAGGGCATCTATATCCTGGCCGAAAATGCTCACGGCCTGGTGGTCGTGGACATGCACGCGGCCCACGAGCGCATCACCTACGAGCGTCTCAAGGTGGCGATGGCCAGCGAAGGCCTGCGCGGCCAGCCGCTGCTGGTACCCGAGTCCATCGCCGTCAGCCAGCGCGAAGCGGACTGCGCCGAAGAGCACGGCCAGTGGTTCCTGAAGCTCGGCTTTGAACTGCAGCGTCTAGGCCCGGAAACCCTGGCGATCCGCCAGATTCCGGCGCTGCTCAAGCAGGCCGAGGCGACTCGTCTGGTGGGTGATGTGCTGTCCGATCTGCTCGAGTATGGCACCAGTGACCGCATCCAGGCGCACCTCAACGAGCTGCTGGCGACCATGGCCTGTCACGGCGCCGTGCGCGCCAATCGCCGCCTGACCTTGCCGGAGATGAACGGCCTGCTGCGTGATATGGAGCAGACCGAGCGCAGCGGCCAGTGCAACCATGGCCGGCCGACTTGGACGCAGATGAGCCTGGATCAGTTGGACAAGTTGTTCCTGCGCGGCCAGTAACCCAGCGTCGCGCTTGCGGCCGGCGGCTTAGGTCCGGAAAATGGGCCGCCGTTCATTCGAGTCGTGTTGATGTCCTCTTTGCCTCCCGCCATCTTTCTGATGGGGCCGACCGCGTCCGGCAAGACCGATCTGGCCCTGGCCCTGGCGCGTGTGTTGCCCTGCGAGCTGATCAGTGTGGACTCGGCGCTGGTCTATCGCGGCATGGACATCGGCACCGCCAAGCCTGATCGCGACACCCTCGAAGCCTTTCCCCATCATCTGGTGGATATTCGCGATCCGTCCGAAGCCTATTCGGCGGCCGATTTCCGTCGGGATGCCCTGGCGGCTATGGCCGATATCACCGCGCGGGGGCGTATCCCGTTGTTGGTCGGCGGCACCATGCTCTATTACAAGGCGCTGCTCGATGGCCTGGCCGATATGCCGGGCGCCGACGCCGAGGTGCGCGCCGAGCTCGAAGCGCGGGCCGAGCAGGAGGGCCTGGCGGCGCTGCATGCTGAGCTGCAGGCAGTGGATCCGCAATCGGCGGCGCGCATTCATCCGAACGATCCGCAGCGTCTGGTCCGCGCCCTGGAGGTGTTCCGGGTCAGCGGCATGACCATGACCCAGCTGCGCGAACAACAGAGCGAAGCGGCAGCCGAGGGCGGCGGCTTACCCTATACTGTCGCGCAGTTGGCGATAGCGCCGGCGCAGCGGCAGATTCTCCACGAACGAATCGCCAAACGATTTGATCAGATGCTGGAACAGGGCTTCGTCGCCGAGGTCGAACGCCTGCATCGGCGAGGTGACTTGCACGGTGAAATGCCGTCTATTAGAGCGGTAGGTTACCGACAGGTGTGGGATCATCTGGAAGGGCGGCTCAGCGCAGCGCAGATGCGCGAGCGCGGCATCATCGCCACCCGCCAGTTGGCCAAGCGGCAATTTACCTGGTTACGCAGTTGGCAAAATGTGCACTGGCTCGACAGTCTCGATTGCGACAATCTGCCACGTGCCTTGAAATACATGGCAACGGTCTCCATATTGAGCTGAGACCTTGCCGCCGGCCGTCTATCCTTGGGGGAAGATGTGCCAAAGCCGTTTGTAGGCCAAGCAAACCGTTCAAACACTATTTCATTTATCGATTCATTTAGGAGTGCGGCACATGTCAAAAGGGCATTCGCTACAAGACCCTTACCTCAACACCCTGCGGAAGGAGCGCGTTCCGGTTTCCATCTACCTGGTCAACGGCATCAAGCTGCAGGGCCAGATCGAATCCTTCGACCAGTTCGTCATCCTGCTGAAGAACACCGTCAGCCAGATGGTCTACAAGCACGCGATCTCTACCGTGGTGCCGAGCCGTCCGGTTCGTCTGCCAAGCGCGTCGGAGTCCGATCAGGCCGAGTCCGAGCCAGGTAACGTCTAAGCCAGGGGGTCGCATTGTTCTTCGAGCGCCATGAAGGGGGTGAACGGGCCATCCTGGTTCATCTGGATAGTCAGAACACCGAGGCGAGCGAGGATCCCCAGGAGTTTCAGGAATTGGCACTGTCCGCCGGTGCCGATACCGTGGCGTTCTTCAGTGTGCCCAATAGCCGGCCCACCGCGAAGTTCCTCATCGGTAGCGGCAAGGTGGAAGAGCTGCGTGACCAGGTCAAGGCCCACGAGGCCGACCTGGTCATTTTCAATCATGTCCTCACGCCCAGTCAGGAACGTAACCTCGAGCGCATGTTCGAGTGTCGCGTGCTGGATCGCACCGGGCTGATTCTCGACATCTTCGCCCAGCGCGCACGTACCCATGAAGGCAAGCTGCAGGTCGAGCTGGCTCAGCTCGATCACATGAGCACGCGCCTGGTGCGTGGCTGGACTCACCTCGAGCGGCAGAAAGGTGGTATCGGTCTGCGCGGCCCGGGTGAAACCCAGCTGGAAACCGACCGCCGCCTGTTGCGTGTGCGCATCCGCCAGATCAAGCAGAAGCTGGAGAAGGTGCGCAGCCAGCGTGAGCAGGCACGCCGTGGCCGCAACCGGGCCGATATTCCCTCCGTGTCTCTGGTCGGCTACACCAACGCCGGCAAGTCCACGTTGTTCAACGCCTTGACCGAGTCCGAGGTCTACGCGGCCGATCAGCTTTTCGCTACCCTTGACCCGACCCTGCGCCGTCTGCAACTCGACGACCTGGGGCCTGTGGTGCTGGCCGATACTGTGGGCTTCATCCGTCACCTGCCGCACAAGCTGGTCGAGGCGTTTCGCGCGACTCTCGAAGAGTCGAGCAACTCCGATCTGCTGCTGCACGTGATCGACTCCCACGAGCCGGAGCGCGATGCGCAGATCGAGCAGGTGCTCGAAGTGCTTGGTGAAATCGGCGCCCAGGACCTGCCGGTGCTTGAGGTCTACAACAAGCTCGACCTGCTCGAAGGCGTCGAACCGCAGATTCAGCGCAATGCCGATGGGCGCCCCGAGCGTGTGTGGTTGTCGGCGCGTGATGGTCGCGGTTTGCCGTTGCTCAGGCAGGCGATCGCCGAGCTGCTTGGTGACGACCTGTTCGTCGCCACGCTGCGGCTGCCGCAGCGCCTGGCGCGCCTGCGGGCGCAATTCTTTGAACTGGGCGCGGTGCTGCAGGAGTCCTATGCCGAAGACGGCAGCAGCCTGTTGCAGGTGCGTATCCCGCGGGTCGAACTCAATCGTCTGGTCAGCCGCGAGGGGCTGCAGCCGGTGGAGTTCATCGAGCAACACACTTTGCAATAAAGCCCGCAGCGGTGATTTTGCCGCTGGAAGCAGGCATTCTGTAGCATTGGTGGGCGCGCCGTTGGGCGCGTCTTTGCTTTATCAGTATGGAGAGCGCTATGGCTTGGAATGAGCCGGGTGGCAACTCGAATAATCAGGACCCCTGGGGTGGCGGCGGCCGTGGCGGTAAAGGCGGTGGCGGCGGCGATCGCAAGGGACCACCGGATCTTGACGAAGCCTTCCGCAAGCTGCAGGACAACCTCAATGGGTTGTTCGGTGGCCGCAAGAAACGCGGCAGTGATGGTAGCGGCTCCGATAGCGGCAAGGGTGGCGGTTTCGGCCTGCTGTTCGTTGCGCTGGCCGTGGTCGGCGCCTTCTGGCTGTACAACGCCATCTACGTGGTCGACGAGCAGGAGCAGGCCGTTGTGCTGCGTTTCGGCAAGTACTACGAGACGGTCGGCCCGGGTCTGAACATCTACTTCCCACCGATCGATCGCAAGTTTCAGGAAAACGTCACCCGCGAGCGTGCTTACAGCAAGCAGGGGCAGATGCTGACCGAAGACGAGAACATCATCGAAGTGCCGCTGACCGTTCAATACAAGATCAGCAGCCTCAAGGATTACGTGCTCAACGTCGACATGCCGGAAACCAGCCTGCAGCACGCCACCGACAGCGCCGTGCGCCACGTGGTGGGCTCCACCGAGATGGATCAGGTGCTGACCGAAGGCCGTGAGCAGATGGCTGGCGATGTTCGCGAGCGCCTGCAGCGTTTCCTTGATACCTACCGCACCGGTATCACCGTTACCCAGGTGAACCTGCAGAGCGCCGCGGCGCCGCGTGAAGTGCAGGAAGCCTTCGATGACGTGATTCGTGCTCGCGAAGACGAGCAGCGCGAGAAGAACCTGGCGGAAACCTACGCCAACGGCGTGGTGCCGGAAGCCCGTGGTCAGGCCCAGCGTCTGATCGAGGACGCCAGCGGTTACCGTGACGAAGTGATTTCCCGCGCCCAGGGTGAGGCGGATCGCTTCACCGCACTGGTTGCCGAGTACCGCAAGGCACCGGAAATCACTCGCGAGCGTCTGTATCTGGACACCATGCAGCAGATGATGACCAACACCAGCAAAGTGCTGGTAACCGGCGACAAGGGGCAGAACAACCTGCTCTATCTGCCGCTGGACAAGATGATCGACAGCCGTGGCGGCAGCAGCAATCCGTCGTCCGGCGCGGCCGGTGCCGGCGCTGCCGATCTCGGCGCGCGTGTGGGTAACAACGTTGGGCAGCCAGACGTGCGTACAAGGGAGAGCCGCTGATGAGCAATAAATCACTGGTGACCCTGATCGCGGGCGTGGTGCTGGCCCTGGTGGCCTGGAGCAGCTTCTACATCGTGGCGCAGACCGAGCGGGCGGTATTGCTGCAATTCGGTCGCATCGTCGAGGCAGACGTGCAGCCGGGACTTCACATGAAGATTCCGTACGTCAACCAGGTGCGCAAGTTCGATGCCCGCCTGCTGACCCTGGATACCGTCAACTCGCGCTTCCTGACGCTCGAGAAGAAAGCGTTGATGGTTGATGCCTACGCCAAATGGCGCGTGCAGGACGCCGAGCGTTACTACACCGCGACTTCGGGCGTGAAGCAGATCGCCGACGAGCGTCTGTCGCGTCGTCTCGAGGCCTCGCTGCGTGACCAGTTCGGTAAGCGCACCCTGCACGAGTCGGTGTCCGGCGAGCGTGATGCGCTGATGGCTGACGTGACTGCCTCGCTCAACCGCGCGGCGCAGCGTGAGTTGGGTATCGAGGTGGTGGACGTTCGCGTCAAGGCCATCGACCTGCCCAAGGAAGTCAACCGCAGCGTCTTCGACCGCATGAGTTCGGAGCGTGAGCGCGAGGCTCGTGAGCACCGCGCCAAGGGTAAGGAGTTGGCAGAAGGTATTCGCGCCGACGCCGATCGTCAGCAGCGCGTGATTCTCGCCGAGGCGTATCGCCAGGCCGAGGAACTGCGTGGTGAGGGTGATGCCCAGGCCGCGGCCATCTACTCCAAGGCCTATGGCCAGGATCAGGAGTTCTACGCCTTCTATCGCAGCCTGAACGCCTATCGCGAGAGCTTCTCCGACAAGCGTGACGTGCTGGTGCTGGATCCGAGCAGCGACTTCTTCCGCTACCTGGAAAAGTCCAAGCCGTAACGAGGCTCCGAGCCGCAAGCCAAACACCGCAAGCCGAAGCCCCGTGCTCGCTTGTCGTGTGAAGCTTGCGGCTTGAGGCTTTCGACGTGGTATGATGCAGCAGCCGGGAAAATCCCGGCTTTTTTACGCCTGTGGGAATCATGCGGCACGAACTGAGCGTTACGTTCTGTCTTTCAAGGTCCCTGACCTTGTCCCTTTCCGCGCCGCTGGCGTGGGGGCTTCGTGCAATCAAATCTCTGATCGTCTCGATGCCCGTTCCTGGAGTCGGCCGGCCTGTTGCCGTGCTCGGCTTCCCATCCGCTTCACTGAAGGCTTGTGCCGCCCGAATCAAGAGGGAAATGGCGAAATGGCAACGGTAGACCGCTGGCTGCTGCCAGATGGGATCGAAGAAGTATTGCCCCCGGAAGCGGCGCGCATCGAAATCGCGCGTCGTCAGGTACTGGATCTGTTCCAGCGCTGGGGCTATGAATTCGTGGTCACTCCCCACATCGAGTACCTGGAGTCGCTGCTCACCGGCGCGGGCCAGGATCTGGATCTGCGTACCTTCAAGGTGACCGATCCTCTGTCTGGCCGGCAGATGGGTTTCCGTGCCGACATCACCCCGCAGGTCGCGCGCATCGATGCGCATACCCTGCGCCGTGAAGGGCCGAGCCGCCTGTGCTACGCCGGCAGCGTACTGCATGCGCAGCCGCGGGCGCTGACCACCTCGCGCAGCCCGATTCAGCTGGGCGCCGAACTTTACGGCGACGCCAGTCCGGCCAGCGATGTAGAAGTGATCAGCCTGCTGGTCGACACCTTGGAGCTGGCCGAAGTGCCGGACGTGCACATGGACCTGGGGCACGTCGGTATCTACCGCGGCCTGGTGCGTGCTGCTGAACTCTCTGGTGAGGCCGAGCAGCAGCTGTTCGATGCCCTGCAGCGCAAGGCCATGGACGAGATCGATGCGCTTACCGAGGCGCTGCCGGACTCGCTGCGTCGCATGCTGCGGGCCCTGGCCGAGCTGTGCGGAAGTCGCGAAGTGCTGGATCTGGCCCAGGCCTGTCTGGTCGATGCGCCGGATGACGTGCATGCCGCTCTCGACGAGCTGGTGGCCATCGCCGATGCGCTGGAGCTGCGCTATCCGGAGCTGCCGTTGTATTTCGATCTCGGTGAGCTGCGTGGTTATCACTACCACACTGGCGTGGTGTTCGCCGCGTTCGTACCGTCCGTGGGGCAGGCCATCGCCCAGGGCGGTCGTTACGACGACATCGGAGCCGACTTCGGTCGTGCCCGTCCGGCTACCGGCTTCTCCACCGACCTGAAGACGCTGGTGACGCTCGGCCGTATGCCGCTGGGCGAAGAGCCTGCAGGCATCTGGGCGCCGGACAGTCATGATGTTTATCTGTGGCAGGCGGTCCGCCGCTTGCGCGCCGATGGTGAGCGCGTGGTACAGGCGCTGCCGGGGCAGGAATTGAGCGAGGCGGTGCAGGCGCACTGTGATCGCCAACTGGTATTGCATGAGGGTCGCTGGCAGGTGCTGGCGCTGGACTGAGCGGCCTGCTGGCTCGTCTATTCTGATTTATTTTCGCCGGCCGCGACCGGCTCAAGCTTGCGCGAAGAGGACAAGTATCATGGGTAAGAATGTCGTCGTCCTGGGCACCCAGTGGGGTGATGAGGGCAAGGGCAAGATCGTCGATCTGCTGACCGAACACGCCGCCGCCGTCGTGCGTTACCAGGGCGGTCACAATGCCGGCCACACGCTGGTGATCGACGGTGAGAAAACCGTACTGCACCTGATTCCGTCGGGCGTGCTGCGTGAAGGTGTGCAGTGCCTGATCGGCAATGGCGTGGTGGTCGCTCCCGACGCCCTTCTGCGTGAAATCACTAAGCTGGAAGAGAAGGGCGTACCGGTGCGTGAGCGCCTGCGCATCAGCCCGTCCTGCCCGCTGATTCTGTCCTACCACGTGGCCCTGGACCAGGCGCGCGAGAAGGCCCGTGGTGAGCTGAAGATCGGTACCACCGGTCGCGGTATCGGCCCGGCCTACGAAGACAAGGTCGCCCGTCGCGGCCTGCGCATCGGTGACCTGTTCCACCGCGAGCGTTTCGCCGCCAAGCTCGGCGAGCTGCTGGATTACCACAACTTCCAGTTGGTGAATTACTACAAAGAGCCGGCCATCGACTTCCAGGAAACCCTGGATCAGTGCATGGAATACGCCGAGCAGCTCAAGCCGATGATGCTCGACGTCACTGCCGAGCTGCACAACCTGCGTCGCGCCGGCAAGGACATCATGTTCGAAGGCGCCCAGGGCTCGCTGCTGGACATCGACCACGGCACCTACCCGTACGTCACCAGCTCCAACACCACTGCCGGCGGTATCGCCACCGGTTCTGGCGTTGGCCCGATGTACATCGACTACATCCTCGGCATCACCAAGGCCTACACCACCCGTGTCGGTTCCGGCCCGTTCCCGACCGAGCTGTTCGATGATGTCGGCGCCTTCCTGGCCAAGCGTGGCCACGAGTTCGGTGCTACCACCGGCCGTGCCCGTCGTTGCGGCTGGTTCGACGCGGTGATCCTGCGTCGCGCCATCGACGTCAACAGCATTTCGGGCCTGTGCCTGACCAAGCTGGACGTGCTCGACGGCCTGGAAACCATCCGTATCTGCGTGGGCTATAAGAACGAGAACGGCGCTGTCATCGACGCCCCGACCGATGCCGACAGCTACATTGGCCTGGAGCCGGTGTACGAGGAGATGCCGGGCTGGAGCGAGTCGACCCTGGGTGCCAAGACCCTGGAAGAACTGCCGGCCAACGCCCGTGCCTACATCTCGCGCCTGGAAGAGCTGGTCGGTGCGCCGATCGACATCATCTCCACCGGCCCGGATCGCAACGAGACCATCGTGCTGCGCCATCCTTTCGCCTGAGTGGTAACGGCTGCTGTGGCAGCCGCAGGTCGGTAAACGAAACGGGTCGCCCTTGGGCGGCCCGTTTTCGTTTGACGAGGCGCGAGGCCTGGGTGCAATCTGGCGATGTGCCGCTATTCGGCACGCGCCTTGCTTTGACTTGCTCCTACCCTGAAGTTGCCGCTCCTCTGGCGGTCGGAGGATTTGCCCGTGATCGCTGTCTTTTCGCTGCTGCGTAGTCGCCTATTGCTGCCCGTGTTCATCGCGCTGGGCGTGGCGCTGTTCGTTCAGGTGGTGCTGGTGCTGGCACTGACGCGCAGCACCGTGGATGGTCTGGTGACCGATCTTGAGCGTCAGCTGGGCAGCGATTCCCAGCGTCTGGCGACCGAGCTGGAGCAGGCCAACAAGGACGTGTCGGCTAGCCTGGGCGGGCTTTCGGTGCGTACCCGTGAGAGTCTGTCGGCCGGGCTGTCGAGTCGCCTCAGTGATGAACGTGTGCAGATTCGTGCCAGTCTCGAGCGCAGTCTGCGCGATTCCGCCAATGATCTGGCGCAGCTGCTCGCTGCCGTGGCGCCGCGTGCCATGTGGGATTCCGATATCCCTGCGCTGTCGGAATTCGCCCGCCGTGCGCAGCGAAACCCCAACGTGCTGTTCGTAATCTACGACGATGCCGAGGGTAACCATCTGACCCGTTACCTCAACCGTCAGAACGAGCAGATTCAGCACATGCTCGATACCGGGGCGGGTGAGCGTGCGCTGGACAAGGTAATCAATGCGGCCAAGACCGACCCGGGCGTGTATTTCGTCGAAGCCAGCATCAGCCCCAATGATGTGGAAATCGGCAAGGTGCTGATGGGAGTTTCCACGTCCGCCATCGAGGCCGAGCTGCAGGCAGTCGACAAGCGTTTCGAGGCCTTGCTGGCCAGCGGCGGTCAACTGGTGGCTGATAGTCTGGCCGGCGCCTCCACGGATAGCGCCAAGGCGCTTTCGGAGCGGCTGGCCTCGGCGCAGCAGGCGGCCCAGGGCATGGCGACCAATACCGGTGCAGCGGTCGACGCGGCCGCCTCCAACCTGCGCTGGCGCATCGGCATGGGCCTGGCGGTGGTTGGCTTCGGCGTATTGCTGGCGCTGGCGATCGTGCTGGGGCGTCGCGTGGTGGTGCGCCTGCGCACCTTGATCGCGGCGCTCGACGACTTGGCCGCTGGCGAGGGCGATCTGACCCGGCGAATCGAAATCGACAGTCGTGACGAGGTGGGTGAAATGGCCTCTGCCGTTAACCGTTTCGTCGCCAAACTGCAGCCCATCGTGCGTGAGGCCGGTGACGTGGCGGTGCGCACCGGACAGGAAATTACCGCGCTGAGCGCTCGCAGCGTTGCCGCGGAGCAGGCTGCCGAACGCCAGCGTGACGAAGTGGCAGCCAGCCTGCAGGCGCTGGCAGTAATGGCTGACGAGGCTCAGGCCGAAAGTCGGGCCATGCAGGAGGCTTTGCAGCGGGTCGAGGCGATTCGCCAGTCGACCCAGGAAAACACCGCCATCGCCAACCGGGTCGGCGGCTCCATCGAAGAGCTGGTGCAGCGGGTCGACGCCGGTTCGGCGGTCATCGAGCGTCTGGCCAAGCAGAGTGAGCAGATCGAGGTGGTGCTCACGGTGATTCGCTCGATCGCCGAGCAGACCAACCTGCTGGCCCTCAACGCGGCCATCGAGGCGGCGCGGGCCGGCGAGAGCGGCCGTGGCTTTGCCGTGGTGGCCGATGAGGTGCGTGCTCTGGCCAGCAAGACCCAGCAATCGACCGGCGATATCCAGTCGCATATCGTCGCCCTGCAGCAGGGCGCCCGTGAAGCGGTCGGGGCAATCGGTCAGGCTGGGCAGCAGGCGGACCAAGGCTTGGCGGCGCTTCGTGAAAGCGCGCGTATCCAGCAGGCGGTACAGCGCTCGGTTGAGGACGTACACGGCGCCATCAATGCCGCCACTCAGGCTGCAGCGCATCAGGCCGAAGGGGCCGATGCGGTGCGCGGTCGTGTCGAGGTAATCCACGCCGAGGCCCAGCGTGCGGCCGAGGCGGTGGCGGCGACGGCCAATAGCGGTCGTGTACTCGATGGCCTGGCGGGGCAGCTCAAGGACAGCCTGGGTCAGTTCAAGGTGTGAGGAGGGCAGCGCGGGCCTGGTGATTGCCAGGCCTTGCGGGTCACTTTTGCTCAGGCAATAAAAAACCGAGCCATTGGCTCGGTTTTTTGAATTTTGGTGCCCAGGAGAAGACTCGAACTTCCACGATCTTGCGATCACTGATACCTGAAACCAGCGCGTCTACCAATTCCGCCACCTGGGCACTGCAGTAATGTTCACCGTTGCCGGTACGGATCATTACATCCGTTATTTGCAAAGCAGGTTATCAAGCTGCTTCACGAAATTTGGTGCCCAGGAGAAGACTCGAACTTCCACGATCTTGCGATCACTGATACCTGAAACCAGCGCGTCTACCAATTCCGCCACCTGGGCACTGAAACTGATGATTGCTCATCTGCTTCGTGTTACAACGTCTGCTCGACGCTGTGGGCGCGAACTATACGGTCGCGCTTTTACCTTGTAAACCCCTGACGTCGAAAAATTATTTGTGCTGAGAGCTGACCCGGAGGGCGCTTTCGCGCTTCAATAGATACATGGCAAAAAACGACTCTATAGATAAGGTGAACAGTTTCTAATGGCCGATTGGCAATCCCTCGATCCCGAGGCCGCCCGAGAAGCGGAAAAGTATGACAACCCCATTCCCAGCCGCGAGCTGATTCTTCAGCAACTGGCTGATCGCGGCTCGCCCGCCAGTCGTGAGGAGCTGCTCGAAGAGTTCGGGCTGACCACCGACGAGCAGATAGAAGCCCTGCGCCGCCGACTGCGCGCCATGGAGCGCGACGGTCAACTGATCTACACCCGCCGCGGCACCTATGCGCCGGTGGACAAGCTGGACCTGATCCTTGGTCGCGTCAGTGGCCACCGCGACGGCTTCGGCTTTCTGGTGCCCGATGACGGCAGCGATGACCTGTTCCTGAGCCCCGCGCAGATGCGTCTGGTATTCGATGGCGACCGCGCACTGGCGCGGGTTTCGGGCCTCGACCGTCGAGGTCGCCGCGAAGGCGCTATCGTCGAAGTGATTTCCCGTGGCCATCAGACCATTGTCGGTCGTTATTACGAAGAGAGCGGTATCGGCTTCGTGATTCCTGACAATCCGAAGATCCAGCAGGAAGTGCTGGTCACTGCCGGCCGTAACGGCGGCGCCAAGCAGGGCCAGTTCGTCGAAGTGACGATCACCCACTGGCCGACCCCGCGCTTCCAGCCCCAGGGCGACGTGACCGAAGTGGTCGGTAACTACATGGCACCGGGCATGGAAATCGACGTGGCCCTGCGCAGCTACGACATTCCTCATGTCTGGCCAGAGGCGGTGCTCAAGGAAGCCCGCAAGCTCAAGCCCGAGGTCGAGGAGAAGGACAAGGAAAACCGCGTCGACATGCGGCATATCCCGTTCGTCACCATCGACGGCGAGGATGCCCGCGATTTCGACGATGCGGTGTACTGCGAGAAGAGCGGCAGCAACTGGCGCCTGTTCTCCGGCGGCTGGAAGCTTTACGTGGCCATCGCCGACGTTTCCCATTACGTGAAGGTCGGCTCGGCGCTGGACGCCGAGGCCCAGGTACGCGGCAACTCGGTGTACTTCCCGGAGCGGGTCATTCCGATGCTGCCGGAAGAGCTGTCCAACGGCCTGTGCTCGCTGAACCCCAAGGTCGATCGCCTGGCCATGGTCTGCGAGATCTCGATCTCCAAGACCGGCAAGATGACCGACTACAAGTTCTATGAGGCGGTGATCCACTCCCATGCGCGCCTGACCTACAACAAGGTCAGTGCCATGCTCGAGCAGCCCAAGAGCAGCGAAGGCAAGGCCCTGCGCAGCGAGTACAAGGACGTGCTGCCGCACCTCAAGCAACTGTATTCGCTCTATCAGGTGCTGCTCACCGCTCGCCACGAGCGCGGCGCCATCGACTTCGAAACCCAGGAGACCCGCATCATCTTCGGCTCGGGCCGCAAGATCGCGGAGATCCGCCCGACCCAGCGCAACGATGCCCACAAGCTGATCGAGGAATGCATGCTGGCCGCCAACGTGGCCACCGCCGCGTTCATGCAGAAGCACGGCATTCCGGCGCTGTACCGCGTGCACGATGGTCCGCCACCGGAGCGCCTGGAAAAGCTCAAGGCGTTTCTCGGCGAGCTGGGGCTTTCCCTGCACCGTGGCAAGTCCAAGGACGGTCCGTCGCCCAAGGACTACCAGGCACTGCTGGAAAGCATCCGCGGTCGCGAGGATTACCACCTGATCCAGACGGTGATGCTGCGCTCGCTCAGCCAGGCGGTATACAGCGCTGACAATCAGGGGCACTTCGGCCTCAATTACGACGCCTACGCGCACTTCACCTCGCCGATTCGCCGCTACCCGGATCTGCTGATCCATCGCGCGATCCGCAGCGTGATCCGCTCCAAGCAGGACACCCCGCACGTCGAGCGTGCCGGTGCCGTTAGCATGCCCAAGGCGCGCATCTATCCGTACGACGAACCAATGCTCGAGCAGCTCGGTGAGCAGTGCTCGATGTCCGAGCGACGTGCCGATGAAGCCACTCGTGACGTGGTCAACTGGCTCAAGTGCGAGTTCATGAAGGATCGCGTCGGTGAAACCTTCCCGGGCGTGATCACTGCCGTGACCGGTTTCGGCCTGTTCGTCGAACTCAAGGACATCTACGTCGAAGGCCTGGTGCATGTCACCGCGCTGCCTGGCGATTACTACCACTTCGATCCCGTGCATCACCGTCTGGCGGGTGAGCGCAGTGGCCGCAGCTTCCGCCTTGGCGATAGCGTGTCGGTGAAGGTCATGCGTGTCGATCTGGATGAGCGCAAGATCGATTTCGAGATGGCTGAAGGTACAGAGCAGGCGCCGGCGGCGCGCGGCAAGCGGCGTGAGTCTGGCGGCGATAGCCGCAGTGGCCGCGGCGCGCGCAACACGCCTGCTGGTAATACCGACGTGCAGAAAAGCCGTGATGTGAAGAAGGCGCTGCTCGCCGAGTCCAAGACTTCCGGCAAGAAAGGTGGCAAGCCGACGGACAAGGGCGGCAAGCCGAGTCGCCATCGCAAGGGGCCGTCGAAAGGCAAGGCCAAGTCATGAGTCAGCTGGAAAAGATCTACGGCGTGCATGCCGTCGAGGCGCTGCTGCGTCATCACCCCAAGCGCGTGAAGCAGATCTGGCTGGCCGATGGGCGCAGTGACCCGCGCGTGCAACCGCTGCTCGAGCTGGCCGGTCAGGCGCGCGTCGCCGTCGGCCAGTGCGAGCGCCGCGAGATGGACGCCTGGGTCGAAGGCGTGCACCAGGGTGTGGTCGCCGAGGTCAGCCCAAGCCAGGTGTGGGGCGAGGCGATGCTCGAGGAGTTGCTCGACCGTTGCGAAGGCCCACCGCTGCTGCTGGTACTCGATGGCGTGACCGATCCGCACAACCTCGGCGCCTGCCTGCGCACCGCCGATGCGGCGGGTGCGCTGGCGGTGATCGTGCCCAAGGACAAGTCGGCGACGCTGACGCCGGTGGTGCGCAAGGTCGCCTGTGGGGCCGCCGAGGTGATCCCGCTGGTCGCCGTGACCAACCTGGCGCGCAGCCTGGAAAAACTCCAGCAGCGCGGTCTGTGGGTCGTCGGTACGGCCGGTGAAGCCGAGCAGGAGTTGTTCCAGCAGGACCTAACCGGCCCGACAGTGCTGATCATGGGCGCTGAAGGCAAAGGCATGCGCCGCCTGACCCGCGAGCACTGCGATTACCTGGTCAAGCTGCCCATGGCTGGCAGCGTCAGCAGTCTCAACGTGTCGGTCGCCACCGGCATCTGCCTGTTCGAGGCGCTGCGTCAGCGTCGCGCGCTCAAAGCCTGAACCAATCGCCGGTACAACGCCGGCGATTGGTTGTTCAAAAAATCGCCAAATCGCCTTGCGTGCGCCTGGGGGCTTCTCTAGAATGTCGCCCCTTGCCGTCATGGCAGGTGTTTGCGCGCCTCTCCGTTTCAGCAAGTCAACAGTGTCATTCACTCCTTGCCTGACCGCATTTCGCGGCAGGCTACAACCCGTAAGGAGCATTCATGCGTCATTACGAAATCATCTTTCTGGTTCACCCGGACCAGAGCGAGCAAGTCGGCGGCATGGTCGAGCGTTACACCAAACTGATCGAAGAAGACGGCGGTAAGATCCACCGTCTGGAAGATTGGGGCCGTCGTCAACTGGCCTACGCCATCAACAACGTTCACAAGGCTCACTACGTGATGCTGAACGTTGAGTGCAGCGGCAAGGCCCTGGCCGAGCTGGAAGACAACTTCCGCTACAACGATGCCGTGATCCGTAACCTGGTCATCCGTCGCGACGAAGCCGTTACCGGTCAGTCCGAGATGCTCAAGGCCGAAGAAAACCGCAGTGAGCGCCGTGAGCGTCGTGAACGTCCTGAAAACGCCGAGTCCAACGACGGCGATGACAGCGACAACAACGACAGCGACAACGCTGACGAGTAATCACCGGATCTATTGAGGAGCCAATCCCATGGCACGTTTCTTCCGTCGTCGTAAATTCTGCCGTTTCACCGCTGAAGGCGTGAAAGAGATCGATTTCAAAGATCTCAACACCCTGAAAGCCTACATCTCGGAAACCGGCAAAATCGTTCCTAGCCGTATCACCGGTACCAAGGCTCGTTATCAGCGTCAGCTGGCTACCGCTATCAAGCGCGCCCGCTTCCTGGCCCTGCTGCCCTACACCGACAGCCACGGCCGTTAAGATCTGACGTTCGACAAGTAGTAAGGGATTTATCGCATGCGCGCCTTGGCAGAATTCATCATGCGCGGCCGTATGCAGGCCACCCTCGTGGTGGTCGGATCTGCAGCTTTGCCGCTGCTGTTCTGGTTGAGTGCTGCCGCGGGAAGCCTGGTGCTTCTGCGGCGCGGCTTGAGTGATGCCGTCGGCATCCTCGCCTGGGCGTTACTGCCGGCCATTGGCTGGTGGTACTTCGGCGAACCGCGCACCTTGCTGGTGCTGCTGGGCGCGCTGGGGCTGGCGTGCGTATTGCGCGCCAATCCGTCCTGGAGGCGGGTGCTGTTGTTCAGCATCGCGCTGGGCCTGGTGTATGGACTGGTATTGGGGGCGACGTTCCGCGAGCCCATCGAAGCCATGGCGCAGGAGCTGACCAAGCTGTTGCCGCAGATGCTCGATGGGGTTCACCAACAGATGTCGGTGGATGATCAGGCGCGTCTCCAGAGTCTCATTGCACCCATCCTGACCGGATTGCTGGCAGCGTTGCTGCAGGTGGTCAGCTTGCTGAGCCTGATGCTTGGGCGTTTCTGGCAGGCGGCGTTGTACAACCCTGGAGGTTTCGGCTCCGAGTTTCGTGAGCTGAGATTTCCGCCGATGCTGGCGATGTTGCTGCTGGTCGGCATGCTGCTCGGGCCCAATCTGGGTGTCGAGATGGCCATGCTCACGCCGTTGTGCAGTGTTCCGCTGGTGTTTGCTGCCATCGCTCTGTTGCACGGGCTGGTGGCCAAGGGCCGACTGTCGAAGTTCTGGCTGGTCGGGCTGTACATTACGCTGCTGCTGTTCATGCAGCTGATCTATCCCTTGCTGGTGGTGTTAGCCATCGTCGACAGTCTGTTTGATTTTCGTGGTCGTCTGGCGGACAAGCCCGGTTCGGGTCCCGCCAACGGTGAAGGTTAAAAGTTAAGAGGTAACACCCAAATGGAAGTCATCCTGCTGGAAAAAATCGCCAACCTGGGCAACCTGGGCGATAAAGTGAACGTTAAAGCCGGTTACGGCCGTAACTTCCTGCTGCCGCAAGGCAAAGCTACCGCTGCCACCGAAGCCAACGTCGCTGCTTTCGAAGCACGTCGCGCCGAGCTGGAAAAAGCCGCTGCCGAGAAGAAAGCTTCCGCCGAAGCTCGCGCCGCTCAGCTGGCTGAGCTGGAAGTCACCATCACCGCCACCGCTGGCGATGAAGGCAAGCTGTTCGGTTCCATCGGCACCCACGACATCGCTGACGCCCTGACCGCCTCCGGCGTTGAAGTGGCCAAAGCCGAAGTTCGTCTGCCGAACGGCACCATTCGCCAGGTTGGCGAGTACGACGTGGCCGTGCACCTGCACAGCGACGTCGAAGCAACCGTCAAGGTTGTCGTAGTCGCTGCCTAATTCTCAGCGAACTGCTTAGCGGGTTTGCACTCAGGTGCCTTCCCGCTAACATCGGGCACGGTATTGCGAGAGCGGTACCGTGCCCTTTGTTTTTCACCGCAAGCATTCTTCCCAGGCGCCCATGAACGACATCAGCATCCCCGAACAATACGACCTGCAAACCGCAGCCCTGAAGGTGCCTCCGCACTCGATCGAGGCCGAGCAGGCGGTGCTCGGTGGTTTGATGCTCGACAACAACGCCTGGGAGCGCGTGCTGGATCAGGTGTCCGATGGCGACTTCTACCGTCATGACCATCGCCTGGTCTTTCGCGCCATCTTCAAGCTCGCCGAGCGCAACCAGCCGTTCGACGTGGTTACCCTGTCCGAGCAGCTCGACAAGGAAGGGCAGTTGTCGCAGGTCGGCGGCCTGGCGTATCTGGGCGAGCTGGCCAAGAACACGCCGTCGGTGGCCAACATCAAGGCCTACGCGGGGATCATTCGCGAGCGCGCCACCCTGCGCAAACTGATCGGCATCAGCAACGAGATTGCCGACAGTGCCTACGCACCCGAAGGCCGTACCGGCGAGGAAATTCTCGACGAGGCCGAGCGGCTGATCTTCCAGATCGCCGAAGCGCGGCCGAAGACCGGTGGCCCGGTGGGCATCAACGACATCCTGGTCAAGGCCATCGACCGTATCGACGAGCTGTTCAACAACGGTGACGCGATCACCGGCCTGTCCACTGGCTTCACCGACCTGGACAACCTGACCAGCGGCCTGCAGCCGGCCGACATGATCATCGTCGCCGGTCGTCCGTCGATGGGTAAGACCACCTTCGCCATGAACCTGGTGGAAAACGCGCTGATGCGCAGCGACAAGTCGATCCTGGTGTATTCCCTGGAGATGCCTTCCGAATCCATCGTGATTCGTATGCTGGCGTCCCTCGGTCGCATCGACCAGACCAAAGTGCGTGCCGGCCGCCTGGACGATGACGACTGGCCGCGGTTGACCTCGGCGGTAAACCTGCTCAATGACCGCAAACTGTTCATCGATGACACCGCCGGTATCTCGCCCAGCGAGATGCGCGCGCGCACCCGGCGTCTGGCCCGCGAGCACGGCGAGATCGGCCTGATCATGGTCGACTATCTGCAGCTGATGCAGATTCCCGGCTCCAGCGGTGATAGCCGGGTCAACGAGATTTCCGAGATCTCGCGCTCGCTCAAGGCGCTGGCCAAGGAATTCAACTGCCCGGTCATTGCCCTCTCGCAGCTCAATCGGGGTCTGGAGCAGCGGCCCAACAAGCGCCCGATCAACTCCGACTTGCGTGAATCCGGGGCGATCGAGCAGGACGCCGACATCATCCTTTTCGTCTACCGGGACGAGGTCTACCACCCGGAGACCGAGTACAAGGGCGTCGCCGAAATCATCATCGGCAAGCAGCGTAACGGCCCCCTGGGGACCGCGCGCCTGGCCTTCCTCGGCAAGTACTCGCGTTTCGAGAACCTGGCGCCCGGCAGCTACCAGTTCGACGACGAGTGACGGCTCAGCCGGCCGGCTGGAACACCGCGTAACCCGAGCGGCCGGCTGCCTTGGCCTGATAGAGCGCCTGGTCGGCTGCCTTGTAGAGGCCGGCGAACTGCTCGGCATGCTGGGGATAGAACGCCGCGCCGATGCTGATGCTGACGGTCAGGGCGTGGCCGGCGTAGTCCACTGGCCGGGCCAGTTCGGCGAGCAGGCGTTCGGCGACATCCCTGGCGTAGTGCTGGGCATCGGCGCCGCCGATCAATACCGCGAACTCATCCCCGCCCAGGCGCGCCACCGTATCGCTGCCGCGCACATGCTCGCGCAGCCTTCGGCCGATGTGCTGCAACAGCACGTCGCCGGCATCGTGGCCGTGCTGGTCGTTGATCGGTTTGAAGTGATCCAGGTCGATCAGCAGCAGGGCAAGGTTTTCATCGCTCTGCCGCGCACCGCGCAAGGCGCTCTCGCACTGCTCCACCAGGTGGCGGCGGTTGGGCAGGTCGGTCAAGGCATCGTGAAAGGCGGCATGTCGCAATTCTTGCTTCTGCTGGGAGAGTTGCAGGTTGGCGCTTTTCAGTTCGGCGGTGCGCCGGTCCACGGCCAGTTGCAGATCATCGGCGCTGGCCTGTACCTGAGCCAGGCGCGCGCCTTTTTCCTCGTCGGCGCGCTGCAGCGCTTCAGCCCGCTGGTTCTTAAGCAACTGGATGCGGTAGGCGAGGGCGAACGAGAACAGGATCGACTCCAGCGCCACCGCGACCGGAAACACATAACTGTTCCAGGCCGCTGGCTGAATGATGCCGGTAGCGCGCAGCAGCAGCAGGTTGACGCTCGCCAGGATCATGCCGTACCCGCAGAAGTACAGGCAGGCCGGAAAGTAGCCCTGGCGCCAGCGCTTCAGCGAAGCCCAGATGGCGGTGGGGATGGTGGTGATCGCCAGCAGCACGAAAATCCAGGCGCCGACCGCGCGCAGACCAAAGGCGTCGGCGGCGACGGCGGTCAGGTACAGGGCGCAGCTGATGGTCAGCAAATGATGGGCCCAGGGCAGGAAACGGCGGGTCTGCAGCAGTTTCTGAGTGAAGCGGCAGGCACCGAAGCCCCACAGTGCCGGCACGCTGATGCGATCGAGCCAGAAGGGCACCGCCGAGCCGGGCCACAGGTACTGGAAGCCATGGCCGGTCATGCCGAGAATCATCAACAGCGCGCCTGCGGTGGTCACCACGTACCAGAAGTAGGCGCTGTCACGCAGTGCCAGGAAGATGAACAGGTTGTAGAGCAGCAGCGCGGTGATCACGCCGTAGATCACGCCGAGCCAGAGATTTTCCCCGGCGGCCTGCGTTTTCAGGTCGTCCAGTTGCCAGACCTTGAGCGGAAAGGAGTTGCCAGCCGGGTCATAGCTGCGCAGGTAGAAGGTGAGTGGCTGCTCGCCCAGTTCGGGCAGGCGCAACAGCATGCGCCGGTGGGGATGGTCGCGACCCTCGGCGAAACTCACCTTCTCCCCGGACTGGCGCTTTTTCCAGCCTCCGTGGCCGTCTGGAAAGTACAGCTGCAGGTCGAGCAGGGTAACCGAGGCGACTTCCAGCCACCACTGGCTGGGCGCCATGGTCTCTGCGCGCAGAGTCACCTTGACCCACCAGGGGTTGGGGTTCTGGCCAACGCTGGCCTTGCCGCTGGCGGGCGTGAAGCGCTGCTGCACGGTCGGGTCGGCCATGTCGTCGATGCTCAGCGCCGCGCCGGGATCTTCGAGCAATTCCACCTGGCCGTTGAGACTCTGGCCGCTGCTGCTGGCCGTCAGGCTGATGACCTCGGCCTGCGCCGAAAGGCTCAGGATCGCCAGGATCAGGATCTGCGACAGGAATGTGGCTAGGCGCTGCAAGCGGGGGGCTCCTGGAGGCGAGCGGGTCTTGTTGTGTAAGCCTAAGCGTACACCGAACGCTGTGCTTTTGAATGACCAAAGCGAAGCGCGATACCTGCTATCGGATGTCCGGTACAACCTAGCGCAGCAGTCGGGTTTGGTTAAAATTTGTGCTATATTCCGCGCCCCGTGAAATTCCTGATCAAAAACGGTTACCGCCATGCAAGCCGCCAAGCCGCTGTTCGACTATCCCAAATACTGGGCCGAGTGTTTCGGCCCGGCGCCGTTCCTGCCAATGAGCAGGGAGGAAATGGATCAGCTCGGCTGGGATTCGTGCGACATCATCATCGTTACCGGTGACGCCTACGTCGATCATCCGTCGTTCGGCATGGCGATCATTGGTCGTCTGCTGGAGGCCCAGGGCTTTCGCGTGGGCATCATCGCCCAGCCGAACTGGCAGTCCAAAGACGACTTCATGAAGCTCGGCGAGCCGAACCTGTTCTTCGGTGTGGCGGCCGGCAACATGGACTCGATGATCAACCGCTACACCGCAGACAAGAAGATCCGCTCCGACGACGCCTACACGCCCGGCGGCCTGGCAGGCAAGCGCCCGGATCGCGCCAGCCTGGTGTACAGCCAACGCTGCAAGGAAGCCTACAGCCATGTGCCGGTGGTGCTCGGCGGCATCGAGGCTTCATTGCGCCGCATCGCTCACTACGACTACTGGCAGGACAAGGTGCGCCGCTCCATCCTGATGGATGCCACTGCCGACATCCTGCTTTACGGCAACGCCGAGCGTGCGGTGGTCGAAGTGGCCCAGCGCCTGTCCCGTGGCGAGTCCATTGATACCATCACCGACATTCGCGGTACCGCCTTTATCCGCCGTGATACGCCCGCGGGCTGGTTCGAGCTGGATTCGACGCGTATCGACCGTCCGGGTCGCGTCGACAAGATCATCAACCCCTACGTGAACACCCAGGACACCGAAGCCTGCGCCATCGAGCAGGAAAAAGGCCCAGTCGAGGATCCCAACGAAGCCAAGGTGGTGCAGCTGCTTTCGCACCCGCGCCTGGAGCGTGAAAAGACGGTGATCCGCCTGCCGTCCTTCGAGAAGGTGCGCAACGACTCGGTGCTTTACGCCCACGCCAACCGCGTGCTGCACCTGGAAACCAACCCGGGCAACGCCCGCGCGCTGGTGCAGAAGCATGGCGAAGTGGACGTGTGGTTCAACCCGCCACCCATTCCCATGACCACCGAGGAAATGGACTACGTGTTCGGCATGCCCTATGCGCGCGTGCCACATCCGGCGTATGGCAAGGAGAGGATTCCGGCCTACGACATGATCCGTTTCTCGGTGAACATCATGCGTGGCTGCTTCGGCGGCTGCACCTTCTGCTCGATCACCGAGCACGAAGGCCGCATCATCCAGAACCGCTCCCACGAGTCGATCATCCGCGAGATCGAGGAGATGCGTGACAAGGTGCCGGGCTTCACCGGCGTGGTCTCCGACCTCGGCGGGCCGACCGCCAACATGTACCGCATCGCCTGCAAAGACCCGGAGATCGAAAAGCACTGCCGCAAGCCGTCGTGCGTGTTCCCCGGTATTTGCGAGAACCTCAATACCGACCATTCGTCGCTGATCGAACTGTACCGCAAGGCTCGCGCGCTGCCGGGCGTGAAGAAGATTCTGATCGCCTCGGGGCTGCGTTATGACCTGGCCGTCGAGTCGCCGGAGTACGTCAAGGAGTTGGTCACCCACCACGTTGGTGGTTACCTGAAGATCGCCCCGGAGCACACCGAGCGCGGCCCGCTGGACAAGATGATGAAGCCGGGCATCGGCAGCTACGACACCTTCAAGCGCATGTTCGAGAAGTTCTCGAAGGAGGCGGGCAAGGAACAGTACCTGATCCCGTACTTCATCGCCGCGCACCCCGGTACCACCGACGAGGACATGATGAACCTCGCGCTGTGGCTCAAACGCAACGGTTTCCGTGCCGACCAGGTACAGGCCTTCTACCCGTCGCCGATGGCTACCGCCACGGCCATGTACCACTCGGGCAAGAATCCGCTGCGCAAGGTCACCTACAAGAGCGATGGCGTGGAGATCGTCAAGAGCGAGCAGCAGCGCCGTCTGCACAAGGCCTTCCTGCGTTACCACGACCCGAAGGGCTGGCCGCTGCTGCGTGAGGCGCTGGAGCGTATGGGCCGCGCCGACCTGATCGGCAACGGCAAGCACCAGCTGATTCCGACCTACCAGCCCAAGACCGACGAGTATCAGAGCGCGCGCCGCAAGAACTCGACGCCGGCAGGTAGCAAGAAGGTCGGTCAGGCAGCCAAGCCTGCTGGCGGGCGTATCCTCACCCAGCACACCGGCCTGCCGCCGCGCGGCAGCGACGGCAGCGACGGCAGCGACGGCAGCAAGCCCTGGGACAAGCGCGAGCAGGCCAAAGCAGCGGCCGAAGCCCGGCTGCAGGAGCAGCGCAAGGGCGGCGGGAAAGGGGCTGGCGGCAAGAAGAAGCCGCGTCCGGTAGCGCCGCGCTAAGGCAGGTAGTCAGCTATCCGGTGGGAGCGGGCGGAGGCGTCTAGCCCATGCCCGCGAGTCGCGCGCATGGCGCGCTCCCACAAACTTATCGCCGCCCCTTCCCAGCTGTCAGCCGTAACGCTTCTTCGCTTCGATGGCCAGGCCGCTGCCGATGCTGCCGAAGGTGTTGCCTTCTACATGCCGGGCGTTGGGCAGCAGCGCCGCCACGCTCTGGCGCAGGGCCGGCACGCCGCTGGAGCCGCCGGTGAAGAACACCGTATCGACTTGCTCCAGGGCCACGCCAGCATCGCTGAGCAGCGTGGCCACGCTGCTGCGAATGCGTTCGAGCAGCGCCGCGATGCTGTCCTCGAACAGCCCGCGGGTCAGCTCGGCGCGCAGGCCATCTTCGATGCGTTGCAGGTCGATGGGGTGCTGCTGGTGCTCGGTCAGGGCGATCTTGCTGTCTTCGATCTGCATCGCCAGCCAGTGGCCGGCGCGCTGCTCGATCAGCTTGAACAGGCGGTCGATGCCGGTCGGGTCGACGATGTCGTAGCGCATGTTCTGCAACGCCCGCTGCGAGGCGGCCGAGTAGACCATGTTGATGGTGTGCCAAGTCGCCAGGTTGAGGTGAAAGCTGGTGGGCATCAGCGCGTCGCTCTTCATCCGGCTGCCATAGCCGAACAGCGGCATCACGCCGGCCAGCGACAACTGCTTGTCGAAGTCGGTACCGCCGATATGCACGCCGCCCGTGGCCAGGATATCGCCCTGGCGTTCGGCCAGCTGGCGGCGCTCCGGTGCCAGGCGCACCAGGGAGAAGTCCGAGGTGCCGCCGCCGATATCGACGATCAGCACCAGCTCTTCGCGCTCAATGCTGGACTCGTAGTCGAAGGCCGCGGCGATTGGTTCGTACTGGAAGGACACGTCCTTGAAACCGAGCTTCTGCGCCACGGCGATCAGGGTGTTTTCGGCTTCCTGATCGGCGGCCGGATCGTCATCCACGAAGAACACCGGGCGGCCCAGCACCACGGCTTCGAAGGGGCGTTCGGCCACCGCTTCGGCGCGTTTCTTCAGCTCGCCGATAAAGAAGCCCAGCAGGTCCTTGAACGGCAGGGCGCTGCCCATCACCGCGGTTTCGCTTTTTAGCAGCTTGCTACCCAGCAGGCTCTTGAGCGAGCGCATCAGACGGCCTTCGTAGCCTTCCAGGTACTCGTGCAGGGCCAGGCGACCATAGACCGGCCTGCGCTCCTCGAGATTGAAGAACACCACGGAGGGCAGGGTGATTTTGCCGTCTTCCAACGGGATCAGCGTTTCGCCGCCCGGGCGCAACCAGCCTACGGTGGAGTTGGAGGTGCCGAAGTCGATACCGCAGGCGCGGGCAGGGGTGGAAAGAGGCATGTCGCGCGGCTCCTGAAAAAACGGCCGCGCATTCTAGGCGAAATGATCGGGCAGTGCTGCCGCTTCGTCAGGGCAGTGGAGGATTTTGCACTTCGCCGCGGCGTTCGCGCCATTGGCCCCACTCGAAGCCGAGCACCACGAGCAGCGAGAGGGCGAACGGCAGCAGCAGGTAAAAGCCACGGAATACGATGAGTGCGGCCAGTACGTCCGGCGCCGGAATCTCCGGCAGGGCCGCCAGGAAGCTCACTTCTAGCACGCCCAGGCCGCCCGGCGCATGGGACAGCAGGGCCAGGGAGAAGGACGCCAGGAATACGCCGAGCACCACCATGTAGCCCGGGTTGTAGGCTTCGGGCAGGGCGAAGTAGATGATCGCCGCGGCGCAGGCCAGCTCCAATGGGCCGGCCAGCAATTGGCGACCGACGATGCGTAGGCGTGGGTATTCGACATGCAGTTTGCCGAACTTCCAGGGTTTGAACTGCAGCCAGGAACCCAGCACGTAGAGGGCGACCAGCAGCAACAGCAGACCGCCAATGGCCACCGAAACCAGTGGGGTGACGTTCAGTACGCGGTGGATCAGATCCGGCTGCAGCACCAGTACGCAGCCGCTGGCCAGCAGCGTGCCGAGGGCGAAGGTGAAGGAGCAGAAGACGATCAGGATGCCGATTTCATGGGGCGTCAGGCCCTTGGTGCGGTAGGCGCGATAGCGCACCACGGCGCCAGAGAACACCGAAGCACCGATATTGTGGGCCAGGGCGTAGGTGGTGAAGGAGCACAGGGTGATGAAGCGCCAGGAGATCTTCTTGCCCAGGTGAGCGACGGCGATGCGGTCGTACCAGGCCAGTGCCGAGTAGGCGCCAAGGGTGGCGATGGCGGCGAGAATCCAGTTCAGGTGCGGGATGGCCTTGAGGCTGCCGGCGATCTCGTCGAGGGAGATATTGCGCACTTCGCGGTAGAGCAGGAAGCAGGACGCGACCACGGCGCACAACCCGATCAGCGTCCAGATCAGGTCACTGCGTTTCATCGTGGGCTTGGTACCTTGCAACGGCGATCCCCTGTTTCACGTCTTTGCGGACAGTCGACTCTGCATTCGATGGGCTGTCGTACCCATCGTTCATGCCCTTTCCCGGGGTATGTCCCGGCGGGATGTGGGTGTACAGGGTGCGCAGTATCCCGGAGGCGGGCCGCTTGCTCAACTGGCACCGGTTTGCAGGCCGTTACCGAGTGTGTCTTTTTACAGGCTCAAACCCAGTGTGGCTGCGGCCAGCACGGCATAACGCAGGGTTTTCGCGAAGGCGACGATCAGCGTGAAACGCCACAGCGGCTCACGCATGATGCCGGCGACCAGGGTCAGCGGATCGCCGATCACTGGCAGCCAGCTCAGCAGCAGCGACCAACGACCATAACGGCCGTACCAATGCTGCGCTTGTTGCAGGCGCCGTTCGTTGACCGGGAACCAGCGGCGGTCGCGGAAACGCTCCAGATAAAGCCCCAACCACCAGTTGACCAGCGAGCCCAGCACGTTGCCTACGCTGGCGAACAGTACCAGAGCCCAGGCCGGCTGCGCGCTGCCGAGCAGCAGGCCGACGAGCAGCGCCTCGGATTGCAGGGGCAGCAGCGTCGCTGCGCCGAATGCGGCGGCGAGCAGCCCGAAATAGGCGTAGAAATCCGGCAAAGCGCTGAGCTGTCAGGGCTGCTTGTCAGTTTCGCTATTGGCCATGATCTCTTCCAGCTTGAGGCCGGTGAGGTCATGGATGGTGCGCCACAGGTAATAGAAGATGGCCATCAGCATGATCATCGACGGGATGGCGATCATCGGGTAGCTGAGCAGGGTCATGCGACCCAGTTCGTCGTTGAACGCCTCGCTGCCAGCCGGGCTGGTAACGATCCACTTGGCCAGCACGTAGTTCATTACCGAGGAGAAGAAAAAAGTGCCGCTGAGCAGGTAGGTGGCGCGCATCAGTCGGGTTTCGAAGCGCGGTGTGTGCCCGCCCTGCTCCAGGCGCTCATGGATCTTGTCGACGTTGAGTACCGTTTTGTTGAACAGCAGCGTGCGGATTAGCGGGTAGCGAGTGCGCGTGGAGACCAGTACGGCAATGCCGATCAGCCCGGGAATCGCCGCTTCCTTGATCGCCAGCCACTGGTTGTCCAGGTGCAGCAGGCCGATGCCACCGGTGAGGATCACACTGACCAGACCGAGCAGGGCGACGAAGTTGAATTTACGGTACTTGATCAGCTCGAACGCGCCCCAACCGAGCGGGAATGCCAGAGCCAGCACCAGTGCGCCATCCGGGCCCAGGCGGGCTTCGCCGCTGAGCTTCATGAGAATCAGCGAGGGGATCACGATGCTGATCAGCAGGTCGATGAACGGGCGGGGTTTGTGCGACGGGGCGGGCGTTTGCGTGGTGTCGGTCATGTCGGTGCGCGTTGATGGGCGAGCGCCGATGATCGCCTGCCTGAAGCGCTGGCGCCAGCCCGATTGTCGTTGCAATGGCCACAAAGTCCTTCGGCCATTTGTATTGGGCGCAATCGGATAAGCTGTCGGCCTCTAATGCCTGCGTTCGCCTGCTTGCTGAAATTGGCCGGTTACTGGGGTAAAATTGCCGGCTTTAGCTGCAAGGCGTGCATCGACAGTGCAATTCGCCGCTTGGCAGCCGACTGCGTTTTCGCGTTCAGGGGGTACGGCCTGATGGGCCCGCTGCGTTGCTACGGTGTGTTGATCGTCGCGTTGCTGCTGTGCACTCGCGCCCACGCCGAGCTGCGCATTCTCACTGAGCCGGGGCCACCCACGGCGTTCATGCAGGATGGGCAGCTACGCGGTTTTGGCGTCGATGTGGTGCGTGAGCTGATCGAGCGAACCGGCGCCCACGCGCAGATCGAGATGATGCCCTGGACCCGCGCCTACACGATTGCCCAGCGTGAGCCGGATATTGCGCTGTTCGCCATGGTGCGTACGCCTGAGCGTGAAAAGCGTTTTCAATGGGTGGGGCCTATATTGCATGGCAAAGTACGCTTCTATTCGCTGAAGTCGCGGGGCATGCAGGTGAACAGCCTCGGTGATGTGGCGGCCAGCGGGCCGTTGGCGGTACCCAAACAGTGGTACAGCTACGAGGCGCTGCAGGCCAAGGGGCTGCCGAATCTGTATGGCGTGCCGACGCCACAGACCATGGTCACGCTATTCGCACATGGCCGCGGCAACCTGATCCTGCTGGAAGACCTCCTGCTACGCGACATGCTCGCCCCGGCAGGCCTTGAACCGGCGGATGTGCAGCCGCAGATGGTGTTCATGGAGTCTTCGTATTACATCGCCTTCTCGCTGGACACCGATCCGGCAGTGGTTGCTGACTGGCAGGCAAAATTGGCGGAAATGCGCCGTGATGGGGGATTCTCGGCGATTTTCCGCCAGTGGCTCCCCCATGTAGAGCTTCCCGCCGCACTGCGCTGAGTTGGCGGGAAAATTGCTGCGAGGCGAGCAGCAGCCGACAACAGCCGGCCATCGCTCGCGGCACAGCACAAGAATTCGCTTCAGACGGCAGGGGACAAGGCCGTCGGGCACCCGATTCATTCGACGTTTGGACAATGCCTATGACCAATATGCAACGTGCTTCCCATCATGAACTGCGGCGCGCCTTCCGCACCCTGCTGGCTTCGGGCGCCTGTTACCACACCGCCTCGGTTTTCGACCCGATGTCCGCGCGCATCGCCGGCGACCTCGGTTTCGAAGTCGGCATTCTCGGTGGCTCGGTGGCCTCCCTGCAGGTACTCGCCGCGCCGGATTTCGCGCTGATCACCCTGAGCGAGTTCGTCGAGCAGGCCACCCGCATCCACCGGGTTTCCCGCCTGCCGGTGATCGCCGATGCCGACCACGGCTACGGCAACGCCCTGAACGTGATGCGCACCGTGGTCGAGCTGGAACGCGCCGGCATCTCCGCGCTGACCATCGAAGACACCCTGCTGCCCGCCCAATTCAACCGCAAGTCGACCGATCTGATCAGCGTCGCCGAAGGCGTCGGCAAAGTGCGTGCGGCCCTTGAAGCGCGTGTAGACCCGGACCTGGCGATCATCGCCCGTACCAACGCCGGCGTGCTCAGCGTCGATGAAGTGGTCAAACGTACCGTGGCCTATCAAAAGGCCGGTGCCGATGCCATCTGCATGGTCGGTGTCGAGGATTTCGAGCATCTGGAAAAGATCGCCGAGCACCTCAGCGTGCCGCTGATGCTGGTGACCTACGGCAACCCCAAGCTGCGCGATAACGAGCGTCTCGCCAAGCTGGGCGTGCGCATCGTGGTCAACGGCCATGCGGCTTACTTCGCGGCCATCAAGGCCACTTACGACTGCCTGCGCGAGCAGCGCAACGCCGTCGCCAGTGACCTGAGCGCCTCGGAGCTCGCGCACAAGTACACCCAGCCAGAGGACTACGTGGCCTGGGCCGACGAGTTCATGAACGTCAAGGAATAACCCCGCTTCACCTGCCACGCCGGACAGCGGCCGCGCAACGCGAGCCGATTCGTCCGCCGTCGGCCGCCCTTGCCAAGCCCTGCCTCACGCTCCTATCTTCGAGCCAGCACCACCATCAGCTTGTTGAAATACTGCTGCGTTGAACGGCTCGTACACGAGTCCAAGCAATAGGCCCTTGCACCACGTGAACCAGGCGCTTCGTCTGTTTTCGTGGCATTGCCTGGGATTTCATCAGCCCGCTCATTGGGAGAACGCTATGGCCACCGGTTGGGCGCAAGACGGCGCCGTGCAGGAGCAGATCGACAGCACCATCGAAGACGCCGTGCAGCGCGCGCGCAGTCAACTGCCCAAAGGCGAGAGCCTGACCCATTGCGAAGAATGCGATGCGCCGATTCCCGAAGCGCGACGCCAGGCCGTTCCCGGCGTGCGCCTGTGCGTGAACTGCCAGGCCCATGCTGACCAGGAACAGGCAAAGGCCGGAGGTTTCAACCGTCGCGGCAGCAAGGACAGCCAACTGCGGTAGTCAGCTGGGCCGAAAGAGAGTCTTGTAGTAGATGGCGTTGGCTCGGTACTGGCCGTCCGGCCCGCAGGCGTAATCGGGCAGGCCGCCGATCGTGGTGTAGCCCAGCGCGCGATAAAGGTGTTCGGCTTCGCTAGCGGCCTCGGTGTCCAGATACAGTAGACCTCGCTTCAGTTGCCTGGCACGGGTCTCAAGTTGCTGCATCAGCAGCCGGGCAATACCACGGCGACGCGCGTTGCTCAGCACCAGCAATTTCTGCACTTCGCCGCGATTCAACCCATTGGGTTTCTGGCACAGGTTGAGCTGCACCGAACCCAGCACTTTTTCATGCTCTTCAGCGATCCAGATCGCCAGCGCGCCGCTGCAAAGCGCACGGCGCACGGCGCACATCGTCGAAGTAGGCGTCCGCCTGCCGGGTGTCGATATCGGCCAGGAAACCGACGGAGGCACCGTTGGCCACCGCATCGATCAACAAGGCGATTAGCCCTTGCCGACAGGCGTCGAAACCGGCTTCGTCGAGCTGGCGGATCTGCAGGATCATGGCGTGCTGCGCTGCGGCGTGAGGATCAGCTGCATGAAGGTCAGGTCCAGCCAGCGGCCGAACTTGCAGCCGACCTGTGGCATCTGCCCGGTGACGCTGAAACCCAGCCGCTCGTGCAGGCGCACCGAGGCGACGTTGCCACTTTCGATGGCGGCGACCATCACGTGCTTGCCGACCTCTCGTGCCCGCTCGATCAGCGTCTGCATCAGCAGCGGGCCAAGACCCCGGCCGCGGGTGTCGTGGCGCACGTACACGGAATGCTCGACGGTATTGCAAAAGCCTTCGAAGGGCCGCCAGTCGCCGAACGAGGCATAGCCCAGCACCTGTTGCGCCTCATCGACCGCCACTAGGATCGGATAGCCCTGGGCGCCGCGCGCCTCGAACCAGGCCTGGCGATTGGCGAGGTCCACGGGGCGCTCGTTCCAGATGGCCGTGGTGTTGAGCACGGCATCGTTGTAGATGGCGAGCAGGGCGGGCAGGTCGTCTGCAGCGGCGTTACGTATGGCAATGGACATGGGCAAACTCGGGTGCAGATGGAGGTATAAGTCGCGGCGGTCAGTATCGGTCTGGGCGCTCGTCGGAGGCAATCGTGGATTGCCCGAGCTTGAGCGGTTTATCGCAGAGAAACGCTTGCTGTAATGGCAGATAGCCCTAGTATCAATAGTCGTGCAGTTCGGTTGAGAAGCCCTGATAACAGCGGAGAAACGACATGGCATTGTTTCCGGTGACTGTGGCCAAGCGGATGACCGTAGGCGTACTGCTGTTGCTAAGCCTGACCGCCCTGGCGGTCTATTCGGTCATGGCGCTGCGTGGCAAACCACAACTGATGGCGGTCGGGGTGACATCCGCCGAGCAGGCTGCCGCTGCGCTGGCGCGCCAGCTGGCCCTGCAACTCAGCGAAATCCAGGGCACCACGGCGGGCCTGGCGCACTTGGCCGAGGCCTTGCCGCGGGACGCCGAGTTGGTGCGCAACGTGCTGCCGGGGGTGATCGACAGCCAGGGTAATGCCGCCATCGCCGGTGGCGGCCTGTGGCCCGAGCCGGGTGCCTTCGAGAGCGGCGTGGCGCTGCGCAGCTTCTTCTGGGCGCGTAGTGCGAGCGGCGGTCTCGAGTACAGTGGCGATTACAACGCCGCCTCCGCGCCGCCCTATCAGCAGGAATCCTGGTACAGCGCGGCGCGCTCGTCCGCACCTGGTCGTTGCGTGTGGTCCGACGGTTATCTCGATCCGGTGACCAGCGTGGCGATGACCACCTGCAGCGTGCCCTATCAACTGAGCGGGAAGTTTGCCGGCGTGGCGACGGTGGATCTGCGCCTCGACGGCCTGGCCACGTTCCTGAGCGAGCGCGGCAACGTCACCGGCGGCTATGCCTTCGTGGTCGATCGGGCCGGTAACCTGTTGTTCTTCCCGGATGCCAAGGCCACCGGTGGGCTGCCTACCATGGCCGGGCTGGTGGAGCGTGATCCTGCGGTCGCACCGTTGCAGGCTGCCTTGCAGGCCGCGCGCGCCGGCACACCGACCAGCATGCTCGACTACGACGTGCGCCTGCAGGGCCGCGCCTATGTCAGCTTCGCGCCCCTGGGGGATACCGGTTGGCAGCTCGGGCTCGTCACGCCCGAGGGCCAGGTCGCCGGGCTGAGTCATCGCCTGACCGGAGAACTTCTGCTCTTCCTGCTGCCCTTGCTGGCCGTGTTGCTCGGCCTGGCGTGGTTCGCCGGGCGTCGTTTGCTGGCGCAGATCGAAGAAACCACCGCGCAGATCGAGCAGCTCGGTGAGGGTGGTGGAAGCGAGTTGCCCGTCGGTCGAAGTGACGAAATTGGTGCGTTGCGCTCGGCGGTGAATCGCTATGCCGGCTCGCTGCGCAACATGCTGCTCGATATATCGGAACAATCTCGCGTGCTTGAGCGCCAGGCTGCCGAGCTGGCAAGCCTGTCGCAGGCCATCGCCGAGCGGGCCGAAACCCAGCGTGAAGACAATGCCTTGTTGGCCACCGCCATCACCGAGATGTCGGCCAGTGCCCAGGAAGTGGCCGGCAATACCACCGATTGTTCGGATACCGCGGAGCGTTCGTTGCTATCGGCGCGCGCAGGCCAGGTGAACGTGCGTAGCAACAGCGCATCGATCCAGGCGCTGGCCGAGGAGATCGGTCAGGCCGAGGCGGCAATCGGTCGCCTGGGTAGCGATATCGAGCGGGTCGGCAGCGTGCTCGAGGTGATCACCTCGATCTCCCAGCAGACCAACCTGCTGGCGCTCAACGCCGCAATCGAGGCGGCGCGCGCCGGGGAGCAGGGCCGCGGTTTCGCCGTGGTGGCGGATGAGGTGCGTACGCTTGCCGGCCGTACCCAGGCGTCGGCCAACGAGATTCAGGTGATGATCGGCCAACTGCGCGATGCGTCGGGCCAGACCGTCGCCACCATGCAGGCTGGCGTGCGACGTACCCACGAAGCGGTCGAGCAGGCCAATGGCGTCGCGGTCACCCTGGAGGGCACGGTCAATGGCTTCGAGGATATCGTGCAGCGCGCCCAGCAGATCGCCGTCGCGGCCCAGGAGCAGAGCCACGTGACCCAGGAAATCAGCGAGCTGGCCGTGCGTATTCACGGCGCCAGCGAAGAGGGCGCGCGCGATTCCGGAACCTTGCGCGAGCTGGGCCGGGCCATTGAGGAGCTGTCCCAGCGGCTCGCGCGGATGAGTCAGGGGGCCAAGTGACGGGCAGGCGAGCCCGTCAATCGATTACTTGTCGCGGTCGACCGCGAACGGGCCCCAGGCCTGGCGGCTGGGCATGATTTCCAGGCGGTTGATGTTGATATGGGCAGGCAGGGTGGCGACGTAGAAGATCTGCTCGGCGATATCTTCCGCGCTCAGTGGCGTGGTGGTGCTGTACAGCGCATCTGAGGCCGCCTGGTTACCTTTGGTACGCACCAGGGTGAATTCGGTTTCCGCCATGCCCGGGGCGATGTCGGTGACGCGCACGCCAGTGGACACCAGGTCGCAGCGCAGGTTGAAGCTGAACTGTTTGACGAACGCCTTGCTGGCGCCGTACACGTGGCCGCCCGGGTACGGCCATTCGCCGGCTACCGAACCGATGTTGATGATGCTGGCGCCCTTGCCGGTTTCCAGCAGCTTGGGCAGCACCGCGTGGGTGACGTTGACCAGGCCGGTGATGTTGGTGTCGATCATGGTGTGCCAATCCTGCAAGGCCACCTTCTGCGCGGCTTCCGGCGCCAGGGCCAGGCCGGCGTTGTTGATCAGCGCGTGGATCTTGTCGAACGGCGCCGGCAGGCTGTCGACCAGGGTCTGCACGGCAGTGGCATCGCGCACGTCGAGGGTGGCGATATGCACCGGCACCTTGCTCTCCAGCTCGGCCTTGAGTTCCTCCAGGCGCTCCTGGCGGCGGCCCGAAAGCACCAGCGCCCAGCCGGCCTCGGCGAAGCGGCGAGCGGTGGCGCGGCCAAAGCCGGAAGTGGCACCGGTGATGAAAACTACCTGGGTCATGTTCTGCCTCTTGTCTGTCGTCAGTGAACACCGCCCGGCCAGTGGCTTGGGCGATTCGTGCTGATCGACTGCCGGAGTGGGCTCGTCGACGCGGATCCTCGCCACCCTTGGCGCCTGCGGGTTGGCCGGCAGGTGAAAGTGGGATGGGCGGACGGCAAGAATAACCGGCTTGGGCAGCTACCGCGTAGGTACAGTGGCGGCCTTTTACCGCTCAGAGCCTGTTCAAGATTTTTATGCGCCTGAAGCGGAGCCTACAAGGTAAGAAGCGGGCATCGGGCGTCGCCGCTTTTGTAGGAGGGGCTTTAGCCCCGAGCTTTTAGGGGGCTAAGAGCTCGGGGCTAAAGCCCCTCCCACGATTTCGCGGTCGGCTGTTCTCGCCAATTAGCTGCCAAAATCGGCGAACCTGGGCTGAGAGATTATGAATAGGTGCTCAGATCGCCACCAACCCACGCACGCCGTCCGCCTCCATGGTTTCGCCGCGGCCCTGCTGGACGATCTCGCCGCGGCTCATCACCAGGTACTGGTCGGCCAGTTCGGCGGCGAAGTCGTAGAACTGCTCGACCAGCAGGATGGCCATGTCGCCGCGGGCGGCGAGTTTTTTGATCACTGCGCCGATTTCCTTGATCACCGAGGGCTGGATGCCTTCGGTGGGTTCGTCGAGGATCAGCAGGCGTGGCTGGCTGGCCAGCGCGCGGCCGATGGCCAGCTGTTGCTGCTGGCCGCCGGAAAGGTCGCCGCCGCGGCGGTGCTTCATTTCCAGCAGCACCGGGAACAGCTCGTAGATGAAGGCCGGCACCTCCTTGGCCTGGCTGCCGGGAAAACGCGACAGGCCCATCAGCAGGTTTTCCTCCACCGTCAGGCGGCCGAATATCTCGCGGCCCTGGGGCACGTAGGCGATGCCGGCATGCACCCGCTGGTGCGGTTTGTAGCCGGTGATGGCCTTGCCTTCCCACTGCACGCTGCCTTCCTTGGCGGGCAGCAGGCCCATCAGGCATTTGAGCAGGGTGGTCTTGCCGACGCCGTTGCGGCCGAGCAGGCAGGTGACTTCGCCGACCTTCACGTCGAACGACAGGCCGCGCAGGATGTGGCTGCCGCCGTAGTACTGGTGAAGCTGTTGGACTTGCAGCATGGTGTACCTCTCGTGCCCGCGCTTTGCGTGGGAACCATCGATCTTTGAGAGCTCGGGGCTGAAGCCCCTCCTACGGTTGGCCTTAGCGCCCCAGATAAACCTCGATCACCTTCTCGTTGGCCTGCACGGCGTCGAGCGAGCCTTCGGCCAGCACGCGGCCCTGGTGCAGCACGGTGACGTGGTCGGCGATGGTGCCGACGAAGCCCATGTCGTGCTCGACCACCATCAGCGAGTGCTTGCGCGCCAGGGACTTGAACAGCTCGGCGGTGAATTCGGTTTCCGCGTCGGTCATGCCCGCCACCGGCTCGTCGAGCAACAACAGTTGCGGGTCCTGCACCAGCAGCATGCCGATTTCCAGGAACTGCTTCTGGCCGTGGGACAGCAGGCCAGCCGGGCGCTGGCGCGAGCCGTCCAGGCGAATGGTGGCCAGCACCTCGTCGATACGGTCGCGCTGCTCACCGCTGAGCCTGGCGCGCAGGCTGGCCCACACCGACTTGTCGGTCTTCTGCGCCAGTTCGAGGTTCTCGAACACGCTCAGCGCCTCGAACACCGTCGGCTTCTGGAACTTGCGCCCGATGCCGGCCTGGGCGATCTCGACCTCGCTCATCTGCGTCAGGTCGAAGGTTTCACCGAAGAACGCGGTGCCGCTGTTCGGCCGGGTCTTGCCGGTGATCACGTCCATCAGGGTGGTCTTGCCGGCGCCATTGGGGCCGATGATGCAGCGCAGCTCGCCGACGCCGATGTACAGCGTCAGGTCGGTCAGCGCCTTGAAGCCGTCGAAGGCGACGTTGATGTCTTCCAGAGTGAGAATGGTGCCGTGGCGTACGTTGAGGCCGCGCCCGGCACTCTGGCCCAGGCCGATGGCGTCACGGGCGCTGCCCGCTGCATCTGGAGTCGGTTCGATGAGCATTTCGGGAATCGGTGCACTTCTCATGACTTGTCCCCTCGTTTGAGCAGGCCGATGACGCCCTTGGGCAGGAACAGGGTGACCACGATGAACAGCGCGCCGAGGGCGAACAGCCAGTATTCGGGAAAGGCCACGGTGAACCAGCTCTTCATGCCATTGACCAGGCCGGCGCCGAGCAGCGGGCCGATCAGCGTGCCGCGCCCGCCGAGGGCCACCCACACGGCGGCTTCGATGGATTGCGTCGGGGCCATTTCGCTGGGGTTGATGATGCCCACCTGAGGCACGTACAGCGCCCCGGCCAGGCCGCACAGCACGGCGGAAAGTACCCAGATGAACAGCTTGTAGCCGCGTGGGTCGTAGCCGCAGAACATCAGGCGGCTCTCGGCATCGCGCAGGGCGGTGAGCACCCGGCCGAACTTGCTGCGCGCCAGGCGCCAGCCCAGGTACAGGCTGCCGACCAACAGCAGCACGGTGAGCGCGAACAGCGTGGCGCGGGTGCCGGCGGCGGTGATCTCGAAGCCGAGGATGCTGCGAAAGTTGGTGAAGCCGTTGTTGCCGCCGAAACCGGTCTCGTTGCGAAAGAACAGCAGCATGCCGGCGAAGGTCAGCGCCTGGGTCATGATCGAGAAGTACACGCCCTTGATCCGCGAGCGGAAGGCGAAGAAACCGAACACCAGCGCCAGCAAGCCGGGCGCCAGCACCACCAGGCACAGGGCCCATAGGAAGTTGTCGGTGCCGTACCAGTACCAAGGCAGCTCCGTCCAGGCGAGAAAGCCCATGAACGCCGGCAGGCCGTCGCCGGCGGCTTCGCGCATCAGGTACATGCCCATGGCGTAGCCGCCGAGGGCGAAGAACAGCCCATGGCCGAGGGATAGCAGGCCGGCGTAGCCCCAGACCAGATCCAGCGCCAGGGCGACGATGCAGTAGCAGAGGATCTTGCCGACCAGGGTCAGGCTGTAGGCGGAAACGTGCAGCGCATGCTCGGCCGGCAGCAGGTGCAGAACGGGCATGGCGACCAACATGGCGAGCATCAGCAGGCCGATGGCCAGTGACACCTGTGGGCCGAGCCTGTGGCTGGCGCGAGCCAATAGGGTTTGGTTGGCGGCGTTCATTGGTGAATCCCCTGTAGGCCGATCTGTGGGAGTGCGCCATGCGCGCCAACGACGGCGGTGATGCAATCGCGGGCATGGCCCGCTCCCACAGCATCGAGATTAAGCGTGCGGTTCAATCGATCACCCTCCCTTTCAAGGCGAACAGGCCCTGCGGACGCTTCTGAATGAACAGAATGATCAGCGCGAGGATGAGGATCTTGCCGAGTACGGCGCCGATCTGCGGCTCCAGGATCTTGTTGGCGATCCCCAGGCCGAAGGCCGCCATGACGCTGCCGGCCAGTTGGCCGACGCCGCCGAGTACCACCACCAGGAACGAGTCGATGATGTAGCTCTGGCCGAGGTCCGGGCCGACGTTGCCGATCTGGCTCAGCGCCACGCCGCCGAGGCCGGCGATACCCGAACCGAGGCCGAAGGCCAGCATGTCCACGCGGCCGGTGGGCACACCGCAGCAGGCGGCCATATTGCGGTTCTGGGTGACGGCGCGCACGTTGAGGCCCAGGCGGGTCTTGTTGAGCAGCAGCCAGGTGAGCACCACCACCGCCAGGGCGAAGCCGATGATCACGATGCGGTTGTACGGCAGCACCAGATTGGGCAACACCTGAATGCCGCCGGACAGCCAGTAGGGGTTGGCCACTTCGACGTTCTGCGCGCCGAACAGCACGCGCACCAGCTGGATCAGAATCAGGCTGATGCCCCAGGTAGCCAGCAGGGTTTCCAGCGGGCGGCCGTAGAGATGACGAATCACCGTGCGCTCCAGGGCCATGCCGATCACCGCGGTCACGCAGAAGGCCACCGGCAGGGCGACCAGCGGATACAGCGCCAGGGCGTCGGGGGCGAAGCGCTGGAAGAGAATCTGCACCATGTAGGTGGAGTAGGCGCCGAGCATCAGCATTTCGCCGTGGGCCATGTTGATCACCCCGAGCAGGCCGAAGGTGATGGCCAGGCCGAGGGCGGCGAGCAGCAGGATCGAGCCCAGGCTCATGCCGCTGAATGCCTGGCCGAGCAGTTCGCCGATCAGCAGCTTGCGCTTGACCTGGGCGAGGCTGGTTTCTGCGGCGGTGCGCACGCCAGCGTCGCTTTCCACGCCGGGCTCCAGCAGGTTTTCCAGGCGGGTACGGGCCAGTGGCTCGCCGGTTTCGCCGAGCAGGCGCACGGCAGCCAGGCGTACCGCCGGGTTGGCGTCGACCAGTTGCAGGTTGGCCAGGGCGAGGGTGAGGGCATCGCGCACGGCGTCGTCGTCTTCATTGGCTTGCGCCTGGGCGAGCAGCGGCAGTTGCGCCGGCTGGGCGCTCTTCTGCAATTGCTGGGCGGCGCTCAGGCGCACGCTTGCATCCTCGGCGAGCAACTGATGGCTAGCCTGGGCGTTGGCGATCAGCCCGCGCAGGCGGTTGTTCAGGCGCAGTTTGCGCGGGGTGCCTTGCGGCTCGGCATCGCCTTCGGCGGCGCGGTAGCCAGCGTCGGTTTCGATGAAGGCGCGTTTGTCGCCGTCAGCGGCCACACGGCCCTGTTGCAGCGCATCGAGCAGGGGCTGGCGTGCCGGGTCGGGCATGGCGGCCCAGCTCTCCAGCAACTTGGCCTGCTGCGTGGCGCTGGCGGCGACGAAATCGTCGGCTTCGCCGGCTTGTGCGGCCAATGGCAGCAGGAGCAGCAGGCTGAAGAGAATTCGGGCAAAGGCATAAGGCATGGGCGTGTCCTTGGTGTCCCGCGGCACAGGCGCCGGAGAACGACTCGGCGCCTGTGCCGCGGTGCGGATCAGTTCGACTTCACCGGGGTGTCGCCTTTCTTGTCGTTACCCTCGATGTACGGGCTCCACGGCTGGGCGCGGATCGGCCCTTCGGTTTCCCAGACCACCGAGAACTGGCCGTCTTCCTGAACCTCGCCGATCATCACCGGCTTGTGCAGGTGATGGTTCTTCTCGTCCATCTTCAGGGTGAAGCCGCTCGGCGCCGCGAATTCCTGGCCCGCCATGGCCACGCGCACCTTGTCGACGTCGGTGGTGCCAGCCTTCTCGACGGCCTGGGCCCACATGTGGATGCCCACGTAGGTGGCTTCCATCGGGTCGTTGGTCACCACGGTGCCGGCGTTCGGCAGCTTCTTGGCCTTGGCGTAGGCCTTCCAGTCGGCGACGAACTTCTCGTTGACCGGGTTCTCCACGGACTGGAAGTAGTTCCAGGCCGCCAGGTGGCCGACCAGCGGCTTGGTGTCGATGCCGCGCAGTTCTTCCTCGCCGACCGAGAACGCCACCACCGGCACGTCGGTGGCTTCGATGCCCTGGTTGGCCAGTTCCTTGTAGAACGGCACGTTGGAGTCGCCGTTGACGGTGGACACCACCGCGGTCTTGCCGCCGGCGGAGAACTTCTTGATGTTGGCGACGATGGTTTGATAGTCGCTATGGCCGAACGGCGTGTAGACCTCTTCGATGTCCTTGTCCTGTACGCCCTTGCTGTGCAGGAAGGCGCGCAGGATCTTGTTGGTGGTGCGTGGGTAGACGTAGTCGGTGCCGAGCAGGAAGAAGCGCTTGGCGCCGCCGCCGTCTTCGCTGAGCAGGTATTCCACTGCCGGGATCGCCTGCTGGTTCGGCGCGGCGCCGGTGTAGAACACGTTCGGCGACATTTCCTCGCCTTCGTACTGCACCGGGTAGAACAGCAGGCCGTTGAGTTCCTCGTAGACCGGCAGTACCGATTTACGCGACACGCTGGTCCAGCAGCCGAAGGTCACCGCGACCTTGTCCTGGGTCAGCAGCTGGCGGCCACGTTCGGCGAACAGCGGCCAGTTGGACGCCGGGTCGACCACCACCGGCTCGAGCTTCTTGCCGAGCACGCCGCCCTTGGCGTTGATCTCGTCGATGGTCATCAGCGCCATGTCTTTCAGTGACGTTTCCGAAATGGCCATGGTGCCGGACAGCGAGTGCAGGATGCCGACCTTGATGGTCTCGGCGGCCTGCACGGTCCAGGTCAGGCCCATGGCAGCGATGGACGCGGAAAGGGTGAAGGCCTTGATCAGGCTGCGACGTTGCATAGTTCGATCTCCATTCACAAACGAGTTATGTGTTGTTGGCAGTGGATCAAGGGACATCACGTCAACCCTGCGCCTGCACGGCGCGCTCGCGAGCGCTGTGCAGCATGTGCAGGGTGATCTTGCGCACTTCCGCCTTGCTGACCTCTATGTGGGCCTTGAGCAACAGCTGTGCCTCTTCGCAGCGGCGCGACAGGATCGCGCCGAGAATGCGTGCATGTTCGTCGTAGGTGGCTTCCACCCGTGGCGTCTGGGTGAAATCCAGACGGCGGATGATGCGGATCTTTTCGCTGACCTCGCCGTGCAGGCGGGCCATCTCGCGGTTGCCGGTGGCTTCCACCAGTTGGCAGTGAAAGCGCTCGTCGAGGCGTGACACTTCGCGGCCTTCTTCCAGACGCTGCTCGGGCGCCACCATCCAGATGCGTTTCAGTTCGCTCAGCAGGGCGGGGGTTTGCTCCGCCTCGCGGTCGCACAGGCGCTTGACCGCCGCCTGCTCGAGAACGATACGCACGTCGTAAAGCTCCTCGAAGTGGGCGAAGTCGAACGGCTTGACCTGCCAGCCGCTGCGGAAATACACCTCCAGGTAACCCTCGCGCTCCAGCCGGTACAGGGCCTGGCGCACCGGTGTACGGCTGGCCGCCATACGCTCGGCGACTTCGCCTTCGCTGAAGCGGTCGCCGGGCAGCAGGCGAAACTCGAAGATGTCGTCCTTGAGCTGTCCGTAGATGCGCTCGGCGAGATTCTCCGGGCGTTCCTTGCCGCGCCTGATCGGGTCGACGAGTTGCATCTCAGGCCGCCTCGCCCGGTTCGAGCACCAGCAGCGCGTCACCCGGGGTGACCGCCTTGCCCGGCTGGCAGCGTACGGCCTTGACCGTCCCGGCCAGCGGTGCGGTGACCGCCAACTCCATCTTCATCGCCTCGACCACCAGCAGCGTGGCGCCGGCCTCGACGTACTGGCCGGGCTCGACCAGCACCTTCCAGACGCTGCCGCACATATCGGCGCTGACCAGGTGGCCGTCGACGGCTTCGTCTTCCTCCTGGCTGGCAGCTGGCGCGGTGTGGCTGTCGGCATCGTCCTCGCGCCACAGCTGCACTTCGGCATCGAAGGCCTGCTTCTGCTGGCGCTGGAAGGCCTCGATGCTCGCTGCGTTGTCGGCCAGAAAACCCTGATACTCGGCGAAGTCGAAGGTGCTCTGCTCGATGCGGATTTCTGCGCGGCCCTCGCGGAACGCCTCGCGGAAGTCGTCCAGCTCGGCCTCGCTGACCGGGTAGAAACGCACCTGGTCGAAGAAGTGCAGCAGCCACGGCTGGCCGCCCTCGAACTGGGCGTTCTTCACGAACTTGTTCCAGATCGGCAGGGTGCGACCGACCAGTTGGTAACCGCCGGGCGAGTCCATGCCGTAGATGCACATGTACATGCCGCCGATGCCCACGGTGCCTTCGGCGGTGTAGGTACGCGCCGGGTTGTACTTGGAACTGAGCAGCCGGTGGCGCGGGTCGAGGGGCACGGCGCAGGGCGCGTCGAGGTAGACGTCGCCGAGGCCGAGAATCAGGTAGCTGGCGTCGAACAGGATGTCGCGTACTTCTTCGCGGGTGGTCAGGCCATTGGCGCGCTGGATGAAGTCGACGTTGTTCGGCAGCCACGGCGCCTGGCTGCGCACCGTTTCGCTGTAGCGGGTAACGGCGGCCAGGGTGGCGCTGTCCTCGAAGGCCATCGGCAGGTGGACGATACGGGTCGGCACCTTGAGATCCGCCACATCGCCCAGATTGGCTTCCAGCCCCAACAAGTGGTCGAGCAGCGCCTGCTGGTGCAGCACGCGGCTGTCATAACGCAGTTGCAGGGAGCGCACGCCGGGCGCCAGTTCTTCCAGGCCGGCGAGCGGCTGGGCCTTGAGCGCTTCCATCAACAGGTGCACGCGCAGGCGCAGCGCCAGGTCGAGCACGTTGTCGCCGTATTCGAGCAGGATGTAGGCATCGCCCGCCTGCCGATAGACCGTGCGCGGGCGGTTGCCATCGGCGGGCAGCTCGGCCAGTACGGTTGCTGAAACCGTGTCGCCCGGTTGCAGGCTCGGCGCCGGCAGTTGCGCGGCGCTGACCGCGCTCAGGCTCTGCAGGCTGGCCAGTTGCGCCTGCTCCAGCGCCTGGGCCTGCTCGAAGCTGATCGGGTGAAAACGCAGGGTATCGCCCGGCTTGACCTGGCCGACCTTCCACAGCTCGGCCTTGGCGATGGTCACCGGGCAGACGAAACCGCCGAGGCTGGGGCCGTCCTTGGTGAGGATCACCGGGAAGTCACCAGTGAAGTTGATGGCGCCGATGGCGTACTCGCAATCATGCACGTTGGACGGGTGCAGGCCGGCCTCGCCGCCGTTGGCGCGGGTCCAGCTCGGCTTCGGCCCGGACAGGCGCACGCCCAGGCGATTGGAGTTGTAGTGCACCTGCCAGTCGGCGGCGAAGAACTGTTCGATGGCCTCCGGCGTGAAGAAGTCCGGCGCGCCGTGGGGCCCGTAGAGCACGCCGATGTTCCAGATGGTGCCGTAGGCGGGAATCAGGCTGTCGGCCAGCGCCTGGGGTTCGCTGACCGGCGCTGGCGTGGTGCAGGCCGGCAGCCCCGGTTGGGAGATGGCCAGCATGTCGGCGGCGCGCAGGGTGCGCCCGGCGTGGCCGCCGAATTGGCCGAGGGCGAAGGTCGAACGGCTGCCCAGGTACACCGGAACGTCGAAGCCGCCGCGCACCGCCAGGTAGGTGCGGCAGCCGCTCTGTGCGCGGCCGAGTTTGAGCACCTGGCCGGCCTTGATGGCGATCGGCGCCCAGTAGGGCACGGCTTCGCCATCCAGTTCGGCCGGGCAGTCGGCACCGGCGAGGGCGATCAGCGCGTCGCTGTGAAAGCGCAGGCTTGGGCCCTGCAGGGTGAATTCCAGGCCGGCAGCACTCTCGTGATTGCCGACGATGCGGTTGGCCAGGCGGAAGGCGTAATCGTCCATCGGCCCGGACGGTGGCACGCCGATGTCCCAGTAGCCGAGGCGGCCCGGGAAATCCTGCACGCTGCTGTAGGTGCCGGGCTCCAGTACTTCGACCACCTGGGCCGCGTAGCTGAAGGTGTCGAGCAGACGCGTCCAGATCTGCGCGCTGTGAAAGCGCGGCTCGGCCACCACCTGTCGCAGGTAATCGAGGTTGCTGGCGATGCCGTGCAGGCGGGTTTCGCCCAGGGCTTTCTGCAACTTGGCGATGGCCTCATCGCGGGTCGGTGCGTGGACGATCAGCTTGGCGATCATCGGGTCATAGAACGCCGAAACTTCGCTGCCGGTGCTGACCCAGCCGTCTACGCGCACATCGTCCGGGAAATGCACGTCGGTGAGCACGCCGGGGCTGGGCTGGAAGTTCTTCAGCGGGTCTTCGGCATAGATGCGCACTTCGATGGCGGCGCCTTGCGGGGCGCGGCTCAGGGCGGCCCAATCCAGCTCGTCGCCGGCGGCCACGCGCAGCATGCATTCGATCAGATCGAGGCCGGTGACCATCTCGGTGACCGGATGCTCGACCTGCAGGCGGGTGTTCACTTCGAGAAAGTAGAAATCGTCGCGGGCGGCGTCGTAGATGAACTCCACGGTGCCGGCGCTGCGGTAGCTCACCGACTCGCCGAGCTGGATGGCCGCCGCGTGCAGGCGCTCACGGGTAGCTTGTGGCAGGTTCGGCGCCGGGGTTTCCTCGACCACCTTCTGGTTGCGCCGCTGCAGCGAACAGTCGCGCTCGCCAAGGGCCGCCACGCGGCCTTTGCCGTCGCCGAAGATCTGCACTTCGACGTGTCGTGCCTGGTCGACGAAACGCTCGATGAAAACGCCGGCATCACTGAAGAACTGCTCGCCCATGCGCTTGACGCTGTCGTAGGCGCTGGCCAGGGCCACGGCATCGGCGCAGCGGGTCAGGCCGATGCCGCCGCCGCCGGCGGTGGTCTTGAGCATGATCGGGTAGCCGATGCTTTCCGCCGCACCTAGGGCTTCGTCCAGGCTCTGCAGCAGCGCGGTGCCGGGCGCCATCGGCACCTGGGCGTCGGCGGCCAGTTCGCGGGCGCGGTGCTTGAGGCCGAACTCGCGAATCTGGGCGGGCGTCGGGCCGACGAAGGCGATACCGGCGTTCTCGCAGGCCTCGGCGAACTCGGCGCTCTCGGAGAGGAAGCCGTAGCCGGGATAGATGGCCTGGGCGCCGGTTTCTTTTGCGGCGGCGAGGATCTTGTCGATGCGCAGGTAGCTGTCGGCAGCCTTGTCGCCGCCAAGGGCCACGGCCACGTCGGCATCACGTACGTGCTGGGCATTGCGGTCGGCATCGGAATACACCGCCACGCTCTTCACGCCCAGGCGCTTGAGGGTGCGGATGGCGCGGACGGCGATCTCGCCACGGTTGGCGATCAGAACTGTTTCAAACATAGTGGTTCTCCGTGGCGAGATCGCCGCGACGGGCTATGCCCGCCCGGCACTTTGACTTCGTCGCTGCGCTGCTGCGCAGCTGGTCCCCGCGGTGGGCGATCAGTACGGTATGGAACATGTTCGTGTCCTCGACGTAGGGTGGGAAACCGCGAAGCGTTTTCCACCAGCTGTTCGTGGGTGGATGGCTTCGGCCATCCACTCTGCGGGTTCAGTTCTTGGTGGCTTGCTGGCTGGCGATAAAGGCGCGCCAACCGCCGAAGCTGGTGATGTCGCGGGCATCACCGAGCGCCCAGGGCTCGCAGATGAACCCCTTCACGCTGCGCCCGTCGGCCAGGGTCAGGTTGCCGATGCCCAGCGGTGCGGGAATCTCGGCGACGAACTCGCCAAAGCGCGCCAGGGGGATGTCCCACAGCTCGACGATGATCGAGCTGCCGTCGGTGCTGCGCGCCAGGCCCGGTTTAGGCGGCACGGTGCCGGCAAGGGCGTAGAGGCGATAGTCCGGCGAGGTCAGGGTCTGCTCGACCAGCACTGCGTCGCGGGTGGTCAATTGGAAGTTCAGCGGCATGCCGGTCAGGTGTGCGCCGACCACCGCGACCCGTACGCTGCCGGCTGGCACAGCGGTGGCAACGGTTTGCGGCGGCAGAGCACGGCCGGTGGCGCCCAGTGGCAGTTCCAGGCTGGCCTGCCAACGTTTGCCGAAGGCCGCCAGGGCGCGGTCATGCCAGGCCGGGGCGAGCAGGGTGATGCCGGCGGGCAGGCCGTCGCCGCGCAGGCCGGCCGGCAGCGCCAGGGCGGACAGGTCGGCCAGGTTGGTGAAGTTGGTGTAGGTGCCGAACTGGCTGTTGAACAGCACCGGCTCCTGCTGCATTTCGGCGAGGCTGCGAATGGTCGGCGAGGTCGGCACCATCAGCGCATCGAAGCCGGCCAGCGCGTCGTTGATGGTGCGGCTCAGTTCAGCGCGCAGGTACTCGGCCTTGTAGGCGTCGCAGGCGCTGTACTGGTGGCCGTTCTCGACGATACCGCGCACCACCGGGTCGATATGCGCCGGGTCGACGCCTTCCACGGCAACCGTGCGCTCGGCGACCCAGGGGCCGTAATAGAGCTGCTCGGCCAACTGGCGGAACGGGCCGAAGTCGATGGTCTTGAGCGTCACGCCAAGGCTTTTCAGTTGCGCCAGCGCCTGCTCGAAAATCGTCTGGGTCTGGGTGTCGCCAAAGAATTCCAGGCTGTCCGGTACGGCGAAGGTCGGTGCGGCCTGCATACCGACTGGTGCGCTGTTGGGGTTCTGCCGTGAGTAGGCGTCGGCAGCGTCGTAGCCACCCGCGATCCCCGCCACGGTTTCGGCATCGCCCACCGTCAGGGCGAAGATCGAGATGCAGTCCACGGTGCGGCACGCTGGCACCAGGCCGGTGTTGGGCAGCCAACCCTTGGTCGGCTTGAGCCCGACGATGTTGTTGAAGCCCGCAGGTACGCGGCCCGAGCCGGCGGTATCGGTGCCCAGGGAGAACGGCACCAGGCCGCGGGCGACCACGCTGGCCGAACCGGAGCTGGAGCCGCCGCTGACGTAGTCGGCATTGAAGCTGTTGACCACGGCGCCATGGGGCGAGCGGGTGCCGACCAGGCCGGTGGCGAACTGGTCGAGGTTGGTTTTGCCGATCAGGATGGCGCCGGCAGCGCGCAGGCGGGCAACCACCGTGGCGTCGGCTTCGGCCTGGTAGGCAAATTCGGGGCAGGCGGCGGTGGTCGCCCAGCCGGCAGCGTCGATATTGTCCTTGATGGCGAAGGGCACGCCGTAGAGCGGCAGCTTGCTCTGCTGGCCTTCGGCCTGGTCGAGCAGCGCCTGCAGGTGGCTGAGCTGGGCATCGAGCTGCGCTGCGGTGGCGAGGCTGATCCAGGCGTTGTCGGCCGTATCGAGGGCCGCCAGCAGACCGTGCAGCAACTCGGCGGGTTGGGCGGCGTCACGGTAAGCCTGTTGCCAGTCGGCGAGGGTGAAGGCGAAGGAGGCGTGGGACATGCGCTGAGATTCCATCTTGTATCCAAGTTGAAATCACTAGAGCAATAGCGGTGCCAATTTTTAATTAATTGATTTATATGGAATTTATTTGATTATCATGGGTTTTTAGCTGGTTTTCGCACCGCGGCGGGGCGCAGGCGAAGCCTTTTGGTGCGGCGTTTGTTGGAGGCAGAAGCAAGTAAAGCGGACATCTAGCGGTCTCGTAGGAGGGGGCTTTAGCCCCGAGCTTTTTATCGAGGCAAACAAAAAGCTCGCGGCTGAAGCCGCTCCTACAAAAGCATTACGCTCACAGCCCCTGCAACAACTCCCGGTAATCGCCCACCGCGGCGAACTCCTCGGTGTCCTTCACGCCCTTGCGGCTATCGGGTTCGTACACCGCCAGCAGGTGTTTCACGCCGAAGCGCCCGGCGCTGCGCAGGATCGGGATGTTGTCGTCGATAAACAGGCTGCGCGCCGGCTCGAACGTCAGGTCCTGCTGCAGGGCCGCCCAGAACTGCTGGTCTTCCTTGGGAAAGCCATAGTCGTGGGAGCTGATCATGCGGTCGAAGTAGGGCGCCAGTTCGATGCGTTCCATCTTCAGGGACAGGGAGTCGCGGTGGGCGTTGGTGATCATCACCACCTGTTTGCCGGCCTGGCGGATGGCGGCGAGAAAGGTGTCGGCGTCCGGGCGCAGGGCGATCAGGTCGGCGACCTCGCGCTTGAGGTCCTTGATCGACAGCTTCAGCTCGCGGCTCCAGAAGTCCGTGCAGTACCAGTTCAGCTGGCCGGCGTGCTCGGTGAACAGCGGCTGCAATTCGGCATCGGCCAGGGCGCGGCTGATGCCGTGGTGCTCGGCGTAGCGCTGCGGCAGGTGCTCGAGCCAGAAGTGGTTGTCGAAGTGCAGGTCCAGCAGGGTGCCGTCCATGTCCAGCAGGACGGTGTCGATGTCGGACCAGGGCAGGTTCATGGCGAGGCAACTCTCCAGGTGGTAAATGGCGGTACGCTGCCTGCAGGTCGTCAAATGCTACGGCGAGGACGCAGACAATCAGGGCAGGCACGGTATGATAACCGTTCCGGTCAGCCCAACAGCAGGACTCACCCATGCGTCAGAAGCCCACCGTCATCGCCCGCGAGATCGTCGCCAGCAGCCGCCTGTTCCGTGTCGAGGAGATCCAGTTGCGCTTCAGCAACGGCGCCGAGCGCACCTATGAGCGGCTGGTCGGGCGCGGCACCGGCCATGGCGCGGTGATGATCGTGGCGATGGCCGATGACGAGCACGTGTTGTTGGTCGAGGAATACTGCGGCGGCACCGGCGAGTACGAGCTGTCGCTGCCCAAGGGCCTGATCGAGCCGGACGAAGACGTGCTCGATGCCGCCAATCGCGAATTGCAGGAAGAGGCCGGTTTCGGCGCCCGCCGCCTCGAGCACCTGACCGAGCTGAGCCTGTCGCCGGGCTACATGAGCCAGAAGATCCAGGTGGTGCTGGCCCGCGATCTTTATCCACAGAGCCTGCCCGGCGACGAGCCCGAGCCGCTGCGGGTCGACAAGGTCAGCCTGCGCGAACTGTCCGCGCTGATCCAGCACCCGCAGTTCAGCGAAGGCCGCGCCCTGGCAGCATTGTATCTGGTGCGTGATCTGCTGGAGCAACGCGGGGAACTGAGTCGATGAGTCATCCGTTGCTGCCCGGCGTGCTGGATCTGGTACAGCGCGCCGGCGAGGCTATCCTGCCGTTCTGGCGCCAGGGCGTGGACGTGATCGAGAAGGCCGATGCCTCGCCGGTTACCGCCGCCGACCTGGCCGCCCACGGCATCCTCGCCGAGGGCTTGCTGGCGCTGGAGCCGAGCATTCCCGTGCTGTCCGAGGAAGATGCCGATATCGCCCTGAGCGAGCGCGCCGGCTGGTCGCGCTGGTGGCTGGTCGACCCGCTGGATGGCACCAAGGAATTTATCGCCGACAGCGAGGAGTTCACCGTCAACGTGGCGTTGATCGAGCAAGGTGAAGTGGTGTTCGGCGTGGTCGGCATTCCGGCCACGGGCGTGATCTATCACGGCGGCCGCGCGTTCGGCGCCTGGTGCGTCGCGCCGGGTGAGCAGCCGCGCGCGATCAGCGTGCGCGAGACGCCGGCTGACGGCCTGACGGTGGTCGCCAGCCGCCGCCATGGCAGCGTCGATCAGGAACAGTTGCTGGCCGCGCTGGTGGCCCATTTCGGTGGGATCGAGCGAGTCAGCGTCGGCAGTTCGCTGAAGTTCTGCCAACTGGCAGAAGGCAGTGCCGACTTCTACCCGCGCCTGGCACCCACCTCGCAGTGGGACACCGCCGCGGCGCAGGGCGTGCTGGAAGGGGCGGGTGGCGCGGTGCTGACGCTGTGGGGCGAGCCGCTGCGCTACGAAGCCCGCGAGACGCTGCTCAATCCGTTCTTCCTGGCGTTGCCGGCGGATGCCGAGTGGCGCGCGTTGCTAGTCGAGGAAGCCAAGCGGCTAACGCCAATTCGTTAGCCCTTCCCCGTAACCAAGCATCTTAGAAGCCGCGACCTGGCGGCGAATCGTCCGGCCAGCGCGGAAATCACGGTAGGGTCGCAATCGTTCGTGCCGAGGGCGACGCTCCTACGGAGTTCGTGGTTTACGCCTCAGTCCAGCATGTCGCTGTAGCGATCATCCTTTTTATACACCAGCGGCTGGGCGAAGCCCGGCACCTTGATCTGCGCGTCATCGATGGCGATTTCGGTGTCGTCGATCAGGTCATTGCCGAAGTTGTAGATGATCTCCAGCTGGCCCTTGGTCGCCTGCTCGTCGTAGGCCCGGGCGTTGGCGCGGGTCTGCTCGCGACGCTGCTGGTAGGCGCTGAACGCCGCCTCGCCATGGCGCTTGCGCAGCATGCGCTCGACCACGTGGGGGGCGAGCACCACGGCGCTGGCGTTGTTGCCGCCAAAACCCTTGGAATTGATGAAGCACACGTCCATGCGCTGGTCGTGGCGATCCACTTTGCTGATGCTCAGGTGCTGCTGGTGGACGTCCGCAGCCACTTCATCGATGGTCTTGATACCGGGGATGATGCCGTATTTGAAGGTGCCCAGCGCGGAGATCACCTGGTCGCCACTGGCGGTGGCCAGGGAATGGCCGACGAATGCCTTGACCGCGGCCACCGGCCAACTGTCGATGGCGAAGGCGGCAGCAACGCGATCCAGCAGTTCGGATTCGGTGACCCGGTTGGCCGGGGTGCTGGAGCCGTGGGCATGCACGAAGCTGCGCTGGCGCACGGCGTCGATACCGACCAGCTGAGTGGCAGCGGCGACTGCCTTGGCGACGGTCAGGTAATTGCCCGGGCCTGGCGCGGAAATGGATTTCTTGAAGCCGTCGGCGTTGATGAACACGTCGGTGGCGGCGCCATGGATATCGGCGCCCAGCTGCAGGGCCAACTCATCGTCCATCAGCACTACGAACTGGCAGGCTTCGGACAAGGTGAAGCCGCAGTTCTCGCCGAACGGGCGGCTGGCGCGACGGAAGTCGACGTCGTCCTTGCCTTCGATCAGGCGTAGGCCGTCTTCGGTGGCCAGGGCGCCCATGGCGCCGTAGCCCTCGATACACTCGGCGTTGATCGGTGCTTCGCTGTTGCCGACGATCACCACGCGGGCCTTACCGGCATTGATTTGCTCGATGCCCTTCTGCAGGTTGTACAGGAAGGTCGCGCAAGCACCGGTGACGCTGCCGGTGGTGCCGACGCTGCCCAGCACGTAGGCGTTGATGAAGTCGGCCGGCATAGTGTTCAGGCCCAGGGCCAGCTGCTTGGAGCTGACGCGGTGGCCCTTGAGGCGCGACTGCATGAGGCCGCCGAAACCGTTTTCGTCGAGCTGGCTCATGATGCTGCCGGCGAACACGGCGATCTCGTCAGGCGCCACGTGGTCGACGATGGTCTGCCATGACACGCCGGTGGCACGCAGGGCGTCGGTCACGCCGACCACGGCCATCTGCAGGCCACGGGGGTGGAAGCGCGAGTTGTAAAGCTCGCCAGGCTCGAAGCCGGTGGGCAACTGGCCGGCGGATTTCACCGGCAGGGCGCGGTAGCTGTCGACCTTGAATTCGCAGCTTTCGTGCAGGGTGACGCGCACGTCGTTGCCGCCCAGTTCTTCGACCGACCAATTGGCCGGCAGCGGCTCGGGCAGCTGCTTGCGGCTGCTGACGAAGGTCAGGCTGCCGGCTTCGCCACCCACTGCGATGCTCTTGTGCCAGTGGGCGGCATCGGGATCCAGGTGCTGCTTTTCGATACGGCGCACCAGGGTCGAGGCAAGAATCTGAGTGCCGTAGTGGCGCTCGATGTCGGCGGTCGACAGGGCTTCGCCGTCCTGGCTCTGGTAACGGCCATCCACCACGCGCACCAGCTTGGTCATTACCGCGAGGCCAGTAAGGGTTTCCTGACGTGCCTGTTCGTCCAGCGATTCGATCACCGTACGGCGGAAACCGTGGTGGAAGGAGCTGCGGCCAGCGGCGTTATAGCCACCGAAACCGACGATCACAGGCAAACGAGACTTCACGCGGACACTCCTTAAACTATTCAGATCGGCACGCAAGACAGGCGCGTACCGGGTCAGCGGGTCGAGCGCGGCGCGCTTTCTTATCAAGAAGAAGGCGCCATGATGACTTTTCAGGTGCCTATGCTGACGCGATTCATGACCCGCAAGTCACGACTGGATACAAGGTTACCCGTTATCGCGGGCGGCAGCACGACCCACATGTACGCCGTCCTCAACGAAGAAGCCCGGCGCTAGGCCGGGCTTCCTTTTCTATCGCGTGGAACAGCCTGTACAACGGCTTACGAGCTAGAGCCCTGCTTCAATACCGCAGGGCGCAGCAACCATCAGTTCATACCCAGCCAGTTCGGCAGCGCCAGGGAAATGAACGGCACGTACGTCACCAGGATCAGGAATGCCAGCATCACCAGCAGCCACGGCGATACGGCGCGGACCGTGCGGGTCAGCGGCATGCCGGTAACTGCCGAGGTGACGAACAGGTTGAGCCCGGTCGGCGGTGTAATCAGGCCGATTTCCATGTTCACCACCATGATGATACCCAGGTGGATCGGATCGATGCCCAGCTGCATGGCGATCGGGAACAGGATCGGCGCCAGGATCAGGATGATCGCCGACGGCTCCATGAAGGTGCCGGCGATCAGCAGCACGATGTTCACCACGATCAGGAACTCGATCGGGCTGAAGCCCTGATCCACTACCCAGGCGGTGATCGACTGCGGGATCTGCTCGGTGGTCAGCACGTGGGCGAACAGCATGGCGTTGGCGATGATGAACATCAGCACCACGCTGAGCTTGCCGGCCTCGATGAACACTTTCGGGCATTCGCGAACGGTCATGTCCTTGTAGATGAAGATCGCCACGAAAGCCGCGTACACCGCGGCCACCGCGGCGGCTTCGGTCGGCGTGAACATGCCCGAGTAGATGCCGCCGAGGATGATCACGATCAGCGCCAGGCCCCAGCCGGCCTTGCGCCCAGCCGTGAGGATCTCGGCCATCGAGGCGCGCGGCAGCGACGGCATGTTCTTGACGCGGGCGATGATGTAGATAGTGACCATCAGGAACACGCCCAACAGCAGCCCCGGCACCACGCCGGCCATGAACAGCTTGCCCACCGAGGTTTCGGTCGCGGTGGCGTAGACCACCATGACGATCGACGGCGGAATCAGGATGCCCAGGGTGCCGGCGTTACAGACGATACCGGCAGCGAACTCCTTCTTGTAGCCCGAGCGCACCATGCCGGCGATGACGATGGAGCCGACCGCCGCCACGGTGGCCGGCGACGAGCCGCTCAGCGCGGCGAACAGCATGCACGCCAGGATCGCGGCGATGGCCAAGCCGCCCTTGATGTGGCCGACGCAGGCGTTGGCGAAATCGATCAACCGACGGGCCACGCCGCCGCTGGTCATGAATGCGCCGGACAAGAGGAAGAACGGGATGGCCAGCAGCGTGTAGTGCTCGCTGGTCTCGAACAGCTTGATCGCCAGCGAACGCACCGAGTCGTTGCTGAAGAACAGGATGGTCATGGCCCCGGACAAGCCCAGGGAAATCGCCACCGGAATGCCGATGAACATCAGCGCGAACAGGGCGATGAACAGAAATGCGATGGTCATCGTTTAGCCTCCGTTTCTTCGGCGAGTTTGATGGCGTCTTCCACTTCGCCGTGACCACCAAAACCAATCTGCTTGTCCTGGATCACCCGGACCAGCACCTGGGCGAAACGCAGGAACATCAGGGTGAAGCCGATGGGCACGATCATCACGATGTGCCATTGCTGCACGCCGAAACGGTCCAGATCCTCGGCGCCGGTGCCGAGGGTGAACAGCAGCGCGACCCACTGCTCGCTGGAGTAGGCCATCAGCGCGCAGTAACCGAGGCAGATGAGCAGCGCGACGATGGCCACGGCCTTCTGCAGGGCCGGCTGGAACATGCGCACCAGCAGGTCGACGCCGATGTGCGCACCGATGCGCACGCCCCAGGCCAGGCCGACGAAGATCAGCCAGCCGAACATGGCCTTGGTCAGGGCCACGCTCCAGGTCATTTCCTGGGCGACGAAGAGGATGCCGTCGCCAATGGCGAACAGGGCATCGCTGCCGAACGGCAGCACATCGCCCAGGGCGTAGAAAACACCGTAAAGGTTGTTGAATACCACGTACGAGAAGGTGACCAGGGTCATGCCTGCAAGCAGGAATGCCACCAGTACCTCTTCGAGCTTGTTCCAGACACCAAGGACAGCGTGCATGGGGTTATCTCCATCAAAGGAACGGTCGCAGGGCGACAAAAGGGACAGCGATGCCTAAGGCCCGGCAGCCCGGCGGCTGCGACCGTTAAGAAATCTCTATCGGTAAAGCGGGTGGCGACCCCGCATAGGAGTCGCCACCTGAGGGCCTTAGTTGGCCTGGTTGGCAGCCTCGGCAGCCTTGATCAGGTCGGCGCCAATCTCACCTTCGAACTTCTTCCACACCGGGCGCATGGCCTCGCGCCATTCTTCACGCTGCTCGGGTGTCAGGGTGACGATTTCGGTGGTGCCGGCATCGATGATGCGCTGCTTGTCCTTCTGGTTCAGCGCCTCGGCCTGCTTGTTCACCTCGATGGTGACTTCGGCGAGGATCGCGGTCAGCTCGCTGCGCACGTCTTCGGGCAGGCCTTCCCAGAACTTGGTGTTGGTGATCACCATGTAGTCCAGCACGCCGTGGTCGGTCTCGGTGATGAACTTCTGCACTTCGTGCATCTTCTGGCTGTAGATGTTCGAGTACGGGTTCTCGGCACCGTTGACCACACCTGTCTGCAGGCCTTGGTAGACCTCGGCGAAGCTCATCTTGCGCGGGGCGGCGCGTAGCGCCTTGAACTGCTCGTCCAGTACGGCGGAAGCCTGTACGCGGAATTTCAGGCCGCGGGCGTCTTTCGGCTCGACCAGTTTCTTGTTGGCCGACAGCTGCTTCATGCCGTTGTGCCAGTAACCCAGGCCGGTGATGCCCTTGCTTTCCATGCTGGTCAGCAGCGCCTTGCCTTCCGGGCTCTGCTGGAAGCGATCGACGGCATTGATGTCGTTGAATAGGAACGGCAGGTCGAAGATCTGGATCTGCTTGGTGTAGTGCTCGAACTTGGCCAGCGACGGCGCGATGATCTGCACGTCACCGAGCAGCAGCGCTTCCATTTCCTTGCCATCGCCGAACAGCGAGGAGTTCGGGTAGACCTGCACGGTCACCTTGCCATCCATGCGCTCGTCGACGAGCTTCTTGAACAGCAGGGCACCCTGGCCTTTCGGCGTGTGCTCGGCAACCACGTGGGCGAACTTGATGGTGATTGGCTCGGCGGCCTGGGCCATGCCGGCGATGCTCAGCGACAGGGCACAAGCCAGTGCCTTGGCAGTGAATTTGAACATGGGATGCTTCCTCTTGTTGTTGATAGCGTGCTGGGCGCGGGGCGCCGAAAACGAGCGAACAAGAGCAAGTCGAGGTTGCCGCGCTTGAGCGGCAGGATCGGTTGGCAGCGATTGGGCCTGGACTTGTACTTGTTTTTCGCTGATGAGCAGCAGAGCAAGCGTTGTGCCAGGCGGTGTGAAAGATCGGCATGGCAGCTTTGCGTCAGGCGCAAAGCCCCATGGCGCATGGGCCGCTGAATTTTGTAAAGAAACACCGCCAGCCCGTGGAGACTGGCGGTTTGCAGAGGAGCGGCGAAAACAGTTGTGAGACTCGGCAGGAATCCGCTTATTTATTCGATGTCGTCTGGCGAGCTTCCGCCAGCGTCGGCAAAGTTTAGGCCGTGCTTGCGCAACTTGTCGTGCAGGGTCTTGCGCGGTACGCCAAGCGCCTCGGCCAGGCTGCGCAGGGAATTATGGTTGCGGGTCAGCTCGGCTGCGATCAGTGCACGCTCGAAGGCTTCCACCTGTTCGCTGAGGCTGCCGGACAGCGGTGCACTGTGCAGTTGGCTGTCGACGCCCAGCTCCAGGCCCAGTTCCAACCCGAGTGCGAAGCGCTCGCCAGCGTTCTGCAGTTCGCGCACGTTGCCCGGCCACGGGTGGCGCAGCAGCATGGCGCGCTGGCCGGGTTGCAGTTCCCGTTGCGGCAGGCCGTGGCGGGCGCTGGCGGTATTGGCGAAATGCTGGAACAGCACCAGGATATCCTCGCCGCGTTCGCGCAGCGGCGGGATGCGCAGCGGCGCGACGTTGAGACGGTAATACAGGTCGGCGCGGAAGCGCCCCTGGTCGGCGGCGGTACGCAGGTCTTCCTTGGTGGCGGCGATCACCCGGATATCCAGTGGGATCAGCTGGTTGCCGCCAAGGCGTTCGACCACGCGCTCCTGCAGCAGGCGCAGCAGCTTGACCTGCACGTCCAGGCTCATGCTCTCGATTTCGTCGAGAAACAGCGTGCCGCCGTTGGCGAATTCGAACTTGCCGATACGACGCTTCTGGGCACCGGTGAAGGCACCGGGCTCGTGGCCGAACAGCTCGCTTTCCACCACGGACTCGGCCAGGGCGCCGGCGTTGATCGCCACGAAGGGACCGTCGCGGCGGCTGGACAGATCGTGCAGGGCGCGGGCCACGACTTCCTTGCCGGCGCCGGTCTCACCAAGGATCAATACGTCGGTGCTGATCCCGGCCAGGGAGCCGATCTGCTCGCGCAGGCGCTGAATGGCCGGCGAATTGCCGACCAGCCGGCCGGACAGTTGCTGGCGATCGGCCAGGGCCAGGCGCAGGCTGCGGTTATCGAGCACCAGGCGGCGCAGGGCCAGGGCACGGCGCACGCTTTCCAGCAGGTCTTCGCTGGCGAAGGGTTTCTCAAGGAAGTCGTAGGCACCGGCGCGCATGGCCTGCACGGCCAGGGGCACGTCGCCGTGACCGGTGATCAGCAGCACCGGCAGGTCCGGATCCTGTTCGTGCAGCTGCTTGAGCAATTCCAGGCCATCGACACCGGGCATGCGGATATCGCTGACCACCACGCCGGGCCAATCGCGCTCGATGCGTTCGGCCAGGCCCTTGGCATCGGCCAGGGTGGCGACCTTGAGGCCGGCCAGGTCCAGGGTCTGGCTGAGGGCCTGGCGCAGGTGCGGGTCGTCGTCGATCAGCAGAACCTGGGTGTTGGCGTCGATGGTGCTCATACGGTGATGTCCTCGGGCGGCTGGATGTTCACGCCGTTGTCGGCGGTGCGCAGGCGCAGGATCAGGTGCGCGCCGCCTTTGGGATGATTGGCGAACAGCAGTTCGCCGCCCAGGGCGCGCATCAGGGTGTCACAGATCGCCAGGCCCAGGCCGAGGCCCTGGGCGCTGGTCTTGGTGGTGAAGAACGGTTCGCGGGCGTGGGCCAGGGCGCTTTCCGAAAAGCCGGGGCCGTTGTCGCGCAGGTGTAGCTCGAGCAGATCGCCCTGCAGCTCGGTGCTGATCCAGATACGCCGTGGCTGCGGGCGCTCGGCTAGGGCATCCAGGGCATTGGCCAGCAGGTTGCTGAGCACCTGGCGCAGGCGCGTTTCGCCAGCCTGCACCCACAGCGTGGCGTCGGGCAGGTCACGGATCAGCTCGACGTCCATGGCCCGCCGGCGTTTGGCCAGCAGTGCCAGGGCATCGTCGATGGCCGGCTGCAGGGCCACGCTTTCCGGTGCGTGGCGGTCGCGGCGGGCGAAGGCGCGCAGATGGGCGATGATCGAGGCCATGCGCTCGGTGAGCTGGCTGATCAGCTTGAGGTTGCCGCGGGCGTCCTCGGTGCGTTCGTGGTCGAGCAGCACGCCGGCGTTTTCGGCGTAACTGCGGATGGCCGCCAGGGGCTGGTTGAGTTCGTGGCTGATGCTCGCACTCATGGTGCCCAGGGCGGTCAGCTTGCTGGCCTGGACCAGTTCGTCCTGGGCCTGCACCAATTCCTGCTGGGCCTGCTCGCGCTCCAGCACTTCCTGCTTGAGGCGGCTGTTGAGGCGTTCCAGGTCCTGGGTGCGTTCCTGCACGCGCTGCTCCAGCTCTTGGCGGGCGCGGGTGTTGAGGGCGATGCGATCCAGGTAGTGACGGCGGCGTTGCATCATCAGGCCGACCAGCAGGATCAGCACCAGCAGGGCACCGCCGCCGATGGCCATCACCGTGCGCACCGAGCGGTCGAGCACCAGCCGCGGGGCGAGAATGCTCACGCTCCAGCCGGTTTCATCGAGCACCCGGCTCTGGGTCAGCCAAACGTCGGCGTCCAGGTGCAGGGGCGGTGGGGACTGCGTCGGGTAGGGCTGGATGGCGGCGATGGAGGCGCGCTCGGCCTTGTCCAGTGGGCGACTGGCGTGAAAGCGCCAGTCCGGGCGCGAAGTCAGGATCACCACGCCGTTGCCGTCGGTCACCAGCAGCTGTTCCGGCGTGTTGCCCCACAGGCTTTCGGTGTGGTCCAGGTCGACCTTGATGACCATGACGCCGATCTTCTGGTTGCCGTCGTAAACCGCCGAGGCGAAGTAGTAGCCGCGCTTGCCGGAGGTGGTGCCAAGGCCGAAGAAGCGGCCCAGGCGGCCAGCCAGTGCTTCCTGGAAGTAGGGCCGAAAGGCGAAGTTGCCACGTACGAAGGTGTCCTGCTGGTCCCAGTTGGAGGCCGCCAGGGTTTCGCCCTTGGTGTTCATCAGGTAGATGACGTCGGCGCCGGTCTGCTGGCGCACGCGCTTGAGCAGCTGGTTGGCGGCAGCCTGCGCGGCTTCGTCACCCGGCGTGGCCAGCACGGTGCGCAGCCCCGGCAGGTCACCGAGAATCGGCGGCAGTACTTCGTAGCGGCGCAGGGTGCCCAGCAGGTTGGCCACGTACAGGTCGAGGGTCTGGCGGTTCTGCTCGGTCAGCTGGGTGCGGTAGTAGCGGTCGGCGACGTAGTGCAGCGGCCACAGCAGCGGCGCCAGCAGCAGGGCCAGGATTGCCAGGCTGCGCCAGCGGGGGCGTTTGGGAATGGTGCTGGGAATCGTGTTCATCGAGTGGGCGCCGGAAAGACCGTGCCATTATGACCGCATACGCCGGGCGCCAGGTAGCCCAGCCCGAACGCGGCGATGGAGGGTGCCCCGGGTATCGCTGCGCTCGACTCGGGCTACAGGCTGGCATCAATGCGGGGTGTTCAGGCACTCGAGCAGGCCATCGTGCCAGTCTGGCAGGCGTACGCCCCAGTCGCGCTCCAGGCGCGAGCAATCGAGCCGCGAGTTGAGTGGGCGCCTGGCAGGCGTCGGGTACTCGGTGGTGGCGATGGGCTTGAGCTGTGCAATGGTTTTGCCTTGCGCCTGCAGCTGCGCGGCGATGGCCTCGGCAAAGCCGAACCAGGACGTTTCACCGCGTGCGCTGAAGTGATAGATGCCCCAGGTCGCGGTCTGCTGCTTTTGCCAGCGCTCGATCAACTGCACCGTCGCGGCGGCGATGCTGCCGGCCCAGGTCGGTGCGCCGACCTGGTCGGCCACCACGCTGAGCTGCTCGCGCTCCTGCAGCAGGCGCTGCATGGTCAGCAGGAAGTTGCGCCCATGCAGCGAATACACCCAACTGGTGCGCAGGATCAGATGCTTGCCGCCCACCGTGGCAATGGCCTGTTCACCGGCCAGCTTGCTACGGCCATAGACGCTCAGCGGGTTGGGTGCATCTTCCTCGATGTAGGCGCTGGCTTTGCTGCCGTCGAACACGTAATCGGTGGAGTAGTGGATCAGTGGTGCGTCCAGCGCCGCAGCTTCCTCGGCGAGTACACCGGGCGCGACAGCATTGATGGCGAAGGCAGCCTCCGGCTCGCTCTCCGCAGCATCTACCGCGGTATGGGCAGCAGCATTGATGATCAGCTCTGGCTGCAGGCGGCGAACCGCTTCACGCAGGTTATCGATGTCGGCAAGGTCGAGCTGTTCGCGGCCCAGCACGATCAGCTCATGGCGGCTTTCGAGCAGCCATTGCAGTTCACGGCTGACCTGGCCATGCTGGCCGAGCAGGAGGATCTTCATGCAAACACGTCCGCTTCGTCGAAGCTCAGGCCCTGCTGATCTTTCGCTGACAACTTGGGCTCGCCCTGCAGCGGCCAGGCGATGGCCAGTTTCGGATCATCCCAGCGAATGCAGCGCTCATGGGCTGGCGCGTAGTAATCGGTGGTCTTGTAGAGGAACTCGGCGAACTCACTGAGCACCACGAAGCCGTGGGCAAAGCCTTCGGGCACCCACATCTGCCGTTTGTTGTCGGCGGACAGGTGGGTGCCAACCCACTGGCCAAAGGTCGGTGACTGGCGACGCAGATCCACGGCGACGTCATATACCTCACCGGCAGTGACGCGCACCAGCTTGCCCTGAGCTTGTTCGACCTGATAGTGCAGCCCGCGCAGCACGCCCTGTTGCGAGCGCGAGTGGTTGTCCTGCACGAAGTTCGGGTTCAGGCCGGTGGCTTCGCTAAAGGCGCGAGCGTTGAAACTCTCGTAGAAGAAGCCGCGCTCATCACCGAACACCTTGGGTTCGAGGATCAGAACATCTGGGATGGCGGTTTGAATGATGTGCATCAGTTGTCCTCGGCGAGGCTGAACAGGTACTGACCATAGCCGGTCTTGCCGAACGCCTTGGCCTGGCGCAGCAGGCAGTCACGGTCGATCCAGCCCTGCCCGTAGGCGATCTCTTCCAGGCAGGCGACTTTCAG
>NZ_VIVP01000010.1:0-250541 GCF_007993955.1 Pseudomonas sp. AG1028 | reverse complement strand
TGCATTCTTTATCGGCGCTTTGGTGAAGGGGTGGGGCGAGGTCTCCTACCGTCTGTACTGCTGCGAACAGTCAGAATTGGCTTTGTCGTCCCACCCCCCCTTCGAGTATCACCATACAAGCGGCTTTAGCCGCGAGCTCTTTGTTTGCCTTGAAAAACTCGCGGCTAAAGCCGCTCCCACAAGATCGCGAGCAGCAGCAAAATGGCGTAAGCGGACGCAAGGCCCCTGACTGTGGAAGCGGGTCATGCCCGCGAAAAATCACGGTATGGACTGAGCGTTCCCGCCCGCTGCCACAATGAGTCCGCCAGCATTACCGTGTTGCTTGCACGCTCAGTGATGTAGGGAGGACAACGCTTTTTTTGTCCACCATTGCGATTGCAAAACGGTGGATGGGTGAAGCTCCATCCATCCTACGAATGGCTACACCTGCCTTGTAACTGCCGCTTCATGTACATAGAGATCGTGACTCAAATCCTCGGCGCGCTCTTGATCGTCGACAGGGCGCGTTCGATGGCTTCGTGGGGCGTCGAAGGCATGGCCTGCTCGACGTAGTTGTACTTGCTGTTGTCCAGAACCAGCATCTGGGCCTTCTTCGCCAGCTTGTCGATGTCGTAGCCCAGGTCGATGCAGGCACCCATCAAGGCCATGATGGTCTGCTCCAGCACCCTTTCATTCTGTGTCGCCATTTACCCACCTCGGTCATGGCCAGTCAGCGGCCGCATCGAGCGCGGACAATTCCGTGCTCCACTGCTGAGCTATGACTGCACGCCCTGCAGAAGGATTCAGCACAAGTTGCGCAGCTCCAGACACTTGCCGATGAGTGACCTGCCGCTGCGCTTACCACGTTATGAGCGATAGGCCGCGCGATAAAACAGCGAGCGCTCGCACAGAGCGGCAGGTGCCGGAGTGCTAAGATTGCCGCCGCCTTTCGCAGCACCGCGCACCACGCGCCAGGCCAGGAAGGCCGCATAAACTCATCATGGACAGGCATCGAACAGACGATGAAAAAATCAGCAGCACTAGCAATCGCGTTGGTAACGGTCGGCGCAATCAGTACCGGCGGGGCCTGGTACACCGGTACCCAGTTACCGGGTGTTCTCGACAATCTGATCGCCGAGGCCAACCGGCAGAGCGCCGATGCGCTGCTCGGCACCAGCGTTTCCAGCAAACTCGAACTGCTGTCGCTGGATACGCGGCTGTTCAGCAGTACGGCGCACTACCGCTTCTCGCTGGACGCACCAGACAAGGACGGTGAGCCTCGGCATATCGAGATCCTGTTGGTGGACAACATCGAGCACGGCCCGCTGCCGCTTTCGCGGCTGGCGCGCCTGAACCTGTGGCCGGTCATGGCCGCCAGCAACTATCAGCTGGAGCCTAACGAGCTGACCCAGAAGTGGTTCGACGCTGCCAAGGGCGCCGCGCCGCTGACCGGTACAGGCGTGCTGGGTTACGGCGGCGCGACCCAGGGCACTCTGGTGCTGACGCCGCTGGACTTCGCACCTTCGCCAACCGCCACGGTCAAGTTCTCGGGCATGAACCTGGATATCGAAGCCAGCAAAAATGCCCGGGACGTGCAGGTCAGTGGTGGCATGGACAGCCTGGTCGTCAGCACCACGGATGACACGCCCATGCAGGCTGACCTGCGCGGCCTGACCATCAGCAGCGAACAGCGCCTGGGCAGCGGTGATTTCTACGTGGGCGAGAGCAGCATCAAGCTGGCCACTTCGCAGATCAAGTTCGGCGACAAGCCGGCGTTGTTGATCAAGGACATCGCCCAGACCGGCAGCCTGCAAGAGGCGGGTAGCGCGCTCAATGGGCAGATCGGTTACGACATCGGCAAGGTCAGCTATGACGGCAAGGACATCGGCGGCCTGCGCATGCTGTGGTCCATCAAGAACTTCGACAGCGTGGCGATGCAGTCGCTGATCAAGCTCTATCAGGACAAGCTGACGCCTGCTCAGCAGGCCGCGGCCCTCGGTGAAGAAGCGCCGAAACCCGAGCTTTCGGCCGACGAAGAAGCGCGCATGAAGGCCGATCTCGACAAGCTGCTGGCCGGCAAACCACAGCTGGCGCTGGATAACCTGACGCTCACTACCGAACATGGCCAGGCCTCGCTGCATGTGGCGGTGGACTTGGACAAGCCTGAGTCCTTCGACCTGCCACCTGACGAACTGGCCCGCCAGGTGATCGACAAGCTGGACGCCAAACTGTCGGTCGCCAAGGCGGTGATCGGTGATGGCGTACGCGTTCAGGCGCTGGTCGAAGGCGTCACCGATGCCAAGGCCGTCGAAGAGCAGGCAGCGATGATGACCGAGATGGGCAGCGGCATGGCCCTCGGTACCGGCCTGGTGACCCTGGAAGGCGATGCCCTGCAATCCAGCCTGCATTACGCCGACAACAAGGTGACCTTCAACGGTCAGGACATGAGCGTCGATGAGTTCGTTACCCTGGTGATGGCCAAGACCGGCGGCATGGGCGGCGGTCTGGGTGACGATCCTTCGGCTTACGATTCGCAAGACGGATCGCAGTACGATGAAGGCGCTGAACAGCCCGAGTAACGCGCGCTGCTGATGCAAAAAAGCCAGTCATATCGACTGGCTTTTTTATGCGCTGGTGTTGGCTTAGAAGCTGTACTTGGCGGTCAGCATCAGGTTGCGTGGGGCGCCATAGGTGTCGCCGCCGTACTGCGTGGACGTGGAAATCGACGAGTAGTACTTCTTGTCGAAGATGTTGTTGGCGTTGAGCTGTAGATCCAGATTCTCGTTCACCGCGTAGCCTGCCATCAGGTTGGTGAGGGCGTAGGCTTGTTGCTTGAGACGGTAGCTGCTGCCGTTGTCCAACGGGATATCGTTGTACATCCGGCTCTGCCAGGAAAGGTTGCCGCCGACGCGCAACTTCTCCAGCGGGCCCTGGAAGCGATAGACGGTTGAGAGTTTGAACAGGTGCTCTGGCATATCGGTATCGAAGCGCTGATTCTCATTCTGCGGATTCTTGGCGTCCTTGATGGTGTGCACACGGGCGTAGGTATAGCCCGCGCCCAGTTGCCAGTTCTCGGTCAGCGCCCCCTGAACCTCAAGGTCGATACCCTGGCTGCGTACCTCACCGGCGGCGTCGTAGCATTTGGCCTGCGGGCAGCCCAGCGGCGTGGTTTCAACCGCACGGTTTTCCTGGTCGATGCGGAACAAGGCTGCGCTGGCATTGAGTGCGCCATCGAAGTACTCGCCCTTGATCCCCACTTCGTAGTTCTTGCCAACGATAGGGGTTACCGGGGTCCCGCTGCTGTCCTTCTCGTCTTGCGGGGTGAAAATGTCGCTGTAGCTGACATAGACCGAGTGGTGGTCATCCAGGTCGTAGATCAGCCCGGCGTAGCGGGTGACGTTGCGGGTAACCTTGTAATCGGCCGTCGAGCTTTCCTTGTCGTCGTAGTCGTACCAATCCAGGCGACCGCCGAGGATCAGTTTCAGCGGGTCTGCCAGGCTCAGGCGGGTGGTGACGTAAACGCCATCTTGGGTGGTGACGGTGCGCTTGCTGCCGGTACGCGTGAAGTCCGGTTTGCCGCCGTCTACCGGCCAGGTTGTTACATAAGGGCTGTAGCTGTGGGTGTTCATGTCCGCGATGCGTTTGCTGGCACCTACTACCAGTTCATGAGTGCGCCCGAGAGCCTCGAACGGACCACTGACGAAGCTATCCAGACCGATCTTGTGCTCGTCGTATTTGGCTTGCCAGACGGTGCGCTGCAGACTTCTGTCTGCGGCGAATCGTGATTGGTATGAGCCCGAAAAGATCGCGTTCAGGTCGGAGTAATCGGCATTGACCTGTAACTTCCAGTCATTGGCCAGCTGGTGGCGCAGTTCGGCGAACAGCGTATTGGTTTCCTGCTCCTTGTTTTCCCAGCTGGTGCCCGGGTTGTAAGAGCGCGGCAGGTCCTGGTGGCGACCATCGAGGCCGACCAGCGAGGCACCCCAGAAGTTGTTGGTCTTGTCCTTCTGGTGGGAGAAGCCGACGCTCAGGGTGGTGAAGTCGCTCAGGTCCGCCTCGGTGATGGCGTAGAACAGGCCGTGATCTTCTTCGGCGCCGTCGACGTAGCTGTTGGCATCGCGATAGGACGTCACCACCCGACCGCGCAGGGTGCCACTGTCGTTGAGCGGGCTGGAGGCGTCGACTTCGCCTCGGTAGTCGTCCCAGCTGCCGGCCGCGCCGGTGAGAGTGACGCGCTGATCGGCCAGCGGGCGCTTGCGTACCATGTTGACCGCTGCCGAAGGGTTGCCTGCACCGGTGACCAGGCCGGTGGCGCCGCGCACGATCTCCACCCGGTCGAACATCGCCAGGTTTGGTTGCACGCCCACACCGACACCGTTGTAGCCGCTGGGGATGCCGTCATACATCAGGTTGTCGATCTCGAAACCACGGGCGTAATAGGTTTGCCGGCCCGGGCCGCTGGCATAGCTGAGAAACACACCCGGCGTAGCGTCGATGGCGTCGTTGATGCTGGTCATGCCCAGGTCGTCCATGCGCTGACGGGTGATCACAGTGGTCGCCTGGGGCGTTTCGCGCATGCTCATGGGCAGCTTGGTGGCAGTGGACATGGCGCCGGTGGTGTAAGAGCGCGAGCCTTCGGTGGTGCTGCCCAGTTGAGTGTTGGTGATCTCGGTCGCGCCGAGTTCCAGCACGCCGCTTGCGGCTCCGTCCTGTATTTCTTGGCTTTCCTGAGCCATGGCCGGCGTCATAGCGGCCATGCAGATGGCCAGGGCCAGGTGATTGCGGGACGAAGCGAAGCAGCGGGGCGGGGTGAGGCGCGACATGGAGGCTTCCCTGAATATGTATTTGTAGACGTTATGATTTTGAGAATCGTTACTATTATATTGCCGAAAAGTTCCCCGATGACAACGCATCCTGATCAAATACCTCGGTTGATCAACGGTTTAATGTGTCGAGAGGCGCAAGCAGTGGCCGCTCGGCCTATGGCTACCAAGGGGGCGAGATGACACGTGAGCTCGAAAATAGTCTTGCGGTGGTGGTGCTTCGGCCGGCGCGGGTCACCGACCTGCCGGCGATCTACCGGGGCGAACTGGGCTATATCCGCCAGTGGGAACCGCAGCATGAGCACGACTGGCGAATGGTTGCCGAGCGGCATATCGAGCAGTGGGTCGAGAACTTCGAGCGGCTGACCATCGCCTGTATCGATGGCGAGCTGGTGGGTTATTCGCTATGGCGAGAGGAGCAGGGCAGTGCCGAGCTGTGCACACTGCACGTCAGCGAGGCGCACAGGCGCAAGGGGATTGGCCGCAGGTTGATGGAGGGTTATATCGAGCAAGCGCGACAGGCGGGCTTGGAGAGACTGAACCTGGATGTGCGGGGCGACAATCCGGCCCGGCTGCTCTATGAGCACGCCGGGTTCGTCGCGGTTGGCGTCAATGCTCGCGGCTACCTGCAGTACGAACTGTTGAGCCGCGGGCGGCAGCTTATCGACTGGCTGGCGTCGCCACGGGCGCCTGGGGCTTGAGCGGCTGGGTGCGCGGCAGCAGCGCGGTGGCCAGGCCCAGCAACGGCAGGAAGGACACCAGATGGTAGACCCAGACGATGCCGTGCACGTCGGCCAGCTCACCGAGTGCGGCCGCGCCGATGCCGCCGATGCCGAACATAAGGCCGAACATCAATCCAGACACCATGCCCACGCGGCCCGGTACCGCTTCCTGGGCGTAAACCACCAGGGCGGCGAAGGCCGAGGACATCACCAGCCCGATCATGATCGCCAGCACCGCCGTCGCCGTGGCGCCGACGTAAGGCAGGGCCAGGGCGAAGGGCGCCACGCCCATGAAAGAAATCCAGATCACCGCCTTGCGGCCAATGCGGTCGCCCACCGGGCCGCCGGCGAAGGTGCCGAACGCCACCGCGGCGAGGAAGATGAACAGGTAGATCTGGCTCTGCTGAACGCTCATGGCGAAGCGCTCGATCAGGTAGAAGGTGAAGAAATTGGTGAACGCCGCGATGTAAACGAATTTGGCGAACATCAGCACGCAGATCACTGCGATGGCCTGGATCACCTGGGCGCGGCCCAGGCCAGCGGTCTGCTTGCCGGCCAGGCTCTTCAGCTTGGCCTGGCCGTGGTGCACGCTCCAGATGGTCAGGCGGCAGAGCACGAAGATCGCCAGCGCGGCGGCCAGCATGAACCAGGCGATGGCGTGCTGGCCGTAGGGGATGACGATGGCCGCCGCCAGCAGCGGGCCGAGCGCCGAGCCCGAGTTGCCGCCGACCTGGAAGGTAGACTGCGCGGTGCCGAAGCGCCCGCCTGAAGCCATCCGCGCGATACGCGAGGCTTCCGGGTGGAAGGTCGCCGAGCCCACGCCGACCACCGCCGCGGCCAGTAACAGCATCTCGTAACTGCTGGCGAAGGCGAGCAGGGCGATGCCGATAAAGGTCATCAGCATGCCCGAGGGCAGCAGGTAGGGTTTGGGATGCTTGTCGGTGTACATGCCGATCCACGGCTGCAGTAGCGAGGCGGTGATCTGGTAGACCAGGCCGATCCAGCCGATCTGCGCGAAGCTCAAGGAGAATTGAGCCTTGAGCATCGGAAACACGGCGGGCATCACCGACTGGATCAGGTCGTTGAGCAGGTGCGAGAAGGCGGCGGCGCCGACCACCGGCAGCAGAAAGTTCTGGGCCTGCGGGGTGGAGGTGGCGGGGGTGAGATCGGGTGTCGTGGATTTCATGGGTAAGGCTTCATATGACGGTCGGGCCTGCTGGCGTTTCGAACCAAGTCACCCGGATGGCGGAACAGGGCGCCAAGCTTAAGGCCGCAAGCGCCGCCTGTCTTGCCCGATTCGGCAATGGCTTAAACTTCCGTGCTGCCAGGCGGGTCGACTTCCAACACACCGCGACCGATGGCAAGACTCGATGCATAACCATCAACAGCTACTGCAGGCGGCCTCTAGCCGATGAGCCGACGCAAGACTGCCGCTCTGACCACGCCCGACGGTCGTTACCTGATCGTCCGTGGTCGGCTGTGGCGCTGTTCCAGTCCGGAGCTGAACGAGACGCAGCGCCAGGCACTGGTGGGCGAGCTGATGGAGGCCCGTCGTCTGGTCAAGGCCGCCAAGGCATTGGACGACGCCGAATCGCTTCGGCAGGCACGCGGCCAGGTGCAGGCCAGCAAGGTCGCGCTGGGCGAGCGCGGGCCGGTGTGGTGGCGCGATGGCGCGCCGGACTACAACCGCTATCTGGTCGCCAATAGTCCCTACGCCGAGTGGTTCGCCAGCCTCGACTGCGCAAGGGACGAATCGTCTTGTTCGACACAACCGTGACCGAGATCTATATCGCCTGCACAGGGGGCTGGGCACTTCGCCTATCTGTGCGTACGCTGTGCGCGCCCGATTGCTCAGTGCTTGTTCGGCCAAGGGGCAGGGGCCAGGCGATGGCAGGGCGGCGAACAGGGAGTATCAGACGTGCATGATTCCGGTCGACGGCAATTCGACCTGCCTTCCGGTGCGGGTAATCCACGCAGCCTGCTGATCGCCGCGGTGGTTTTCGTCTGCGCCATTTTGCTGCTGTCCACCGCATTGCACGTGCGCTGGGACAAGGCCCAGGCCCTGGCCAAGAACACCGAAGCCATGCAGACCCTGGCGGCGGCGCTGAACAGCCAGGCAGAATCGACCATCCGCGTGGCCGATACCGTGCTCACTGCGCTGGTCTCCATGCACCGCTCCGGCGGCCATGGTGAGGCCAACATTCGTAAACTGAATCAGGTGGCCAGAACCCAGATACGTGAGCTGGGCGAGCTGGATGGCCTGTACATGTCCGACGCTCGTGGCCAGTACTTCCTGGCTACCAATGGCGACACCCAGGCGCTCAATAACGCCGATCGCGTGTATTTCCAACACCACCGCAAGAGTGGCGGCAGCGAGCTGTACATCGGCCAGCCGGTGCTGGGCAAAACCACCGGACAGTGGGTCATCACGTTGTCGAAAGGCATCTATGACGATGACGGCACCTTTCAGGGCGTCGCCCTGGCCACCCTCAGCGTCGAACGATTCCGCACTCTGTACCGTTCGCTGCCGCTTGGCGAGCAGGGCATCGTGGTGCTGGCCAAACGTGATGGCACCATCCTCGCCCGCTCCGAAAGCGATGCACAGACCTACCTGACCAACATTTCCCAGAGCCCGATGCTGCAGGCCATCAACAGTGGCACGCCAAGGGGAGCGGTAACGTTGAACGCCATCGTCGACGGCGTGCGGCGGGTCTACGGCTTCGATTCCAGCCTCAAGTACCCGATGCTGGTGGCGGTCGCCGCCCCCGAGGAGCAGGCGCTGGTGGCCTGGCGGCAGCGTGCCTGGACGATGTGGAGCTTTGCCGTTGGGGCGGTGTTCGGCGTCGGCATAATGGGCTTGCTGGTGCTGCGTGCGCTGGGCCGGCAGTCTGCCATGGCCCTTGAGCTGCGCGCTGCTCATAAGTCCCTGGCGACCGCCAATACCACTCTGAAAACCCTGGCCACTGAGGATGGGCTGACCGGTCTGGCCAACCGCCGACATCTCGACGCCTATCTGGCCAGCGCCTTTTTACGCGCTCGACACGAGGGCACTTCGCTGGCTTTCGCATTGGTCGATGTGGATTTCTTCAAGGGCTACAACGATGCCTACGGGCACCAGCGCGGCGACCAGGCGCTGATCGAGGTCGCCAAGGCGATGCGCGCCCGGGTGCGCCGTGAGGGCGATCTGGTAGCGCGTTACGGCGGCGAAGAAATGGCCATCGTGCTGCCGGGCGTGTCCGCCGAACAGGCCCTGGCCATGGCCGAACAGGTGCGGGAGGCGGTGCAGCATCTGGGTATCGAACATCGTCAGTCCGCCTATGACCAGATCACCGTGAGCGTCGGTGTGGTAGCCGGCGTGCCTGGCGTCGATTTCAGCGACGCCGAAGCCATGGTGGCCGCTGCCGACCAGGCGCTCTACGCCGCCAAGGGTGGCGGGCGCAACCGCGTGGTACTGGCTGCGCTTTAAGCTGCCGATCCGTTGCCCGTCACACCCTATGAGCGCGCCGGGCCGGCCTCCACTTGCTCGCGCAGCAACTGTAGATAACGGCGTGCGCCGAGGCCCAGCGGGCGGCTCTTGTACCAGATCACATCGACCCACAGGCGGATCTGGCTGGCCATGTTGTCGAACTTCACCGCCGCCAGCACACCCGAGTCGATCATCGGCTGTACCAGTGGGTGAGGCAGGTACGCCCAGCCCATGCCGGCCTGTACCAGATCGAGGGTGGCCATGTAGCTGTCGGTCAGCCACACCCGGTGCGACAGCACGATCTGCGGCTCCGAGGCCTGGGGGTCACCGCTGGCCACCACGATCTGACGGGTGTCAGCCATCTGCCCGGCATCCAGCCGCTTGCCCTCACTGTCGAACGGATAGCCCGGCGCTGCCACCGCGGTGAGCAGTTGGCTGCCGGCCTCGGCGAAAGCCTCGCGTTCATCGATACCGGGGCGCTCGAACATCAACGCCACCTGCGCGCTGCCCTCGTGAATCATGCGCACTGCGTCGGTCTGTGCGGCCGAGCGGATTTCGATTTCCAGGGTCGGGAATTCCCGCGCCAGGGTAGTCAGCGGCCGGCTCCAGGCGCCGGTCTGCAGCTCCGGCGCCATGGCGATCACCAGGCGCCGCTCCAGGCCCTTGTGCAGTTGCAAGGCGTGAGCATCAAGCAGGTTCAGCTGGCTGACCACCTGCCGCGCCTGTGGCTCCAGAGCGCGGGCGGCGGGCGTAGGCAGTGCCTTGCGGGTCGAACGGTCGAACAGCTCCAGGTCCAGCTCGGCCTCCAGTTGCGAGACAGCCATGTTCACGGCCGAGGGCACACGGCCCAGCACCCGGGCGGCGGCGGAGAACGAGCCTTCGTCGATGACGGCGAGAAAGACCCGCAGTGATTCGCTGGTGAAGACCATGATTGTCAGATTTCCTGATAACAGTTGTCTTTTTGTATCAGATTTATGCGCTTAGCATCCAGCCCATCAGAACTCGATTCATGAGGTGGGTATGTTCAGGGCAATGGCAGGTCAGGTCGCGTTGGTCAGCGGTGCCGGCAGCGAGAGTGGCATCGGTATGGCCATCGCGCGTCGCCTCGGTGCTGCGGGCGTCAAGCTGATCGTCACCGCCAGCAGCGCGCGCATTGCCGAGCGAGTGGCCGAGCTGCGCGCTGCGGGCTTTGAAGCCGAAGGCCGCGCGGTCGACCTGACCGACGAGGCCCAGGTGCAGGACTTCGCCCGTTGGGCCGAAGCCTGCTGGGGGCAGATCGACATCCTCGTCAACAACGCCGGCATGGCCATGCAGGGTAGCCCCGAGCCTTTCGTCGAGGTCTCCAAGATGAGCCTGGATATCTGGAACCTGTCGATCTCGCGCAACCTGACCACCGCCTTCCTGCTTACCCGCGCTGTGCTGCCGGGCATGCAGCAGCGCGGTTATGGCCGCGTGGTGCACGTCAGTTCGGTGACCGGTACCCGCGTCGGCAACCCAGGTGAGGCCGGTTACAGCGCGGCCAAGGCCGGCATGGTCGGCCTCAACCTGTCGCTGGCGCTGGAGGTGGCTGGGCAGGGGATCACCGTCAACTCAGTTGCGCCAGGCTGGATCGCCACCGGCGCCACCCAGCCGGAAGAACAGCGCGCCGCCGCCTACGTGCCGGTGGGGCGCGCCGGGCATCCCGAAGAAGTCGCGGCCGCGGTGGCCTTTCTGGCGTCGCCGGAAGCCAGCTACATCACTGGCGAGACGCTGACCATCGATGGCGGTAACGCGCTGATCGAGAACAAGGCGCCCTGAACACAACCTGTCAACCGATTACCAAACGGCTTGCAGAGCCGAGGAGTGAACCTGATGCAACCTGTCGTTCTGATTACCGGTGTGCTCGGCGGAATCGGCCAGGCCGTGTGCGAGCGTTTCGCCGCCAGCGGCTGGCGCGTGTTCGGTACCGACCTGGACGCAACCGGCCTGGCTGGCCTGCAGGCCGCTGGCAAGGTGGTCGGCGCCCACGCCGCGGACATCCGCAAGCCCGGCGCCTGCCGCGAGGTGGTCGCCGCGCTACTGGCCAGCACCGGCCGCCTGGACGCCCTGGTCAACTGCGCCGGTGTGTGGCGTGAAGGTCCGGTGGAGACATTCAGCGAAGAAGACTTCGACATCGTGCTGGACGTGAACCTCAAGGCCACCTTCTTCATGTGCTCGGCCAGTATCCCGGCGCTGCGCGAGAGCAAGGGCGCCATCGTCAACATCTCCAGCGACGCCGGCCGCCAGGGCAACCGCAACGCCGCTGCGTACTGCGCGAGCAAGGGCGCGGTGACCGTCATGACCAAGGCGCTGGCGCTGGACCTGGCCCCCGATGGCGTGCGCTGCAACAGCGTTTCGCCGGGCGATGTGGAAACCCCGATGCTCAAGTTCCAGGCCGAGCGCTACGGCAATGGCGACATGAGCGCCTACTACCAGGAGCTGCTCGCCAAGTATCCGCAAGGCGAAGCCGCCCGTTTCATCCAGCCCGGCGAAGTGGCCGATCTGGTGTTCTTCCTCTGCCAGAGCAGCACCCGCTCGATCACCGGCGCGGACCTGGCAATCGACTGTGGTGTGTCGGCCGGCAACTGAGTGTTGCGCCGACCCAATTGACAACAACAGGAGCCTTCCCATGTACCAGAGTGGCATCAACGATAAAGCCGTAGAAACCTTCGCAGCCCGTGAGCGCGAGGTTTTCCTGCAACGCAACCCGAAATCCGCCGAGCTGGCCAAGCGTGCCCGCAACTCCCTGTTCGGCGGCGTGCCGATGCACTGGATGAACGACTGGTCGATGCCCAGTTCGTTGTTCGTCAGCCGCGCCAAGGGCGCGCGTTTCTATGATGTCGACGGCCACGAGTACATCGACTTCTGCCTGGGCGACACCGGCAGCATGTTCGGCCACTCGCCGGATCCCATCGCCAAGGCTCTCGCCGAGCAGGGTGCCAATGGCCTGACCACCATGCTCCCGGGCGAAGACGCGATCATCGCCGGGGAACTGCTCGCCGAGCGTTTTGGCCTGCCGTTCTGGCAGGTGGCGACTACCGCGACCGACGCCAACCGCTTCGTGGTCCGTTGGGCCCGCGCCATTACCAATCGTAAGGTGCTGCTGGTGTTCGACGGCTGCTACCACGGTACCGTCGACGATGTGATGGTGCGCTGCAAGGAGGGCCGTACCGTGCACCGCGGCGGCCTGATCGGTCAGGCCCGCAACTTGGCCAAAACCAGCCGCGCCGTACCGTTCAACGATGTAGCGGCGCTGGAAGCGGCCCTCGCCCAGGGCGACGTGGCAGCGATTCTCTGTGAGCCGGCGATGACCAACATCGGCATGGTGTTGCCCGAGCCAGGCTTCATGGAAAAGGTCCGTGAGCTAAGCAAGAAATACGGCAGCCTGCTGATCATCGACGAAACTCACACCATCTCCACCGGCCCTGGCGGTTGTACCAAGGCCTGGAATCTGAAACCGGACTTCATCACCCTCGGCAAGCCGATTGCTGGCGGCGTGCCGTGCTCGGTGTACGGTTGCAGCCACGAAATGGCCCAGGCCATGCGCCTGGCCCAGCAGCACGCCAGCGAAACCAGCAGTGGCCACGGCCACAGCGGCATGGGCACTACGCTTTCGGCAAACGCCCTGGCGATGCGCTGCATGCGGGTGAACCTGGAGCAGGTGATGACGCCTGCTGCCTACGAGCACATGCTGTCGCTGTCGGCACGTCTGGCCGAGGGCCTGCGTGGCCTGGTCAGCAAGCACGGCCTGAACTGGTCGGTGACCGAGCTGGGCGCGCGCTGTGAGTTCCAGTTCTGTGCCACTTCGCCGAAAACCGGTGCCGAGGCCGAAGCGGCGTTCCACGACAACCTGCAGATGGCCATGCACCTGTACCTGATCAACCGCGGCATCCTTATCACGCCGTTCCACAACATGACCCTGTGCAGCCCGGAAACCACCGCTGCCGACGTCGACAAGCTGATCGCCACCCTTGATGAGGGGCTGAGCGAGCTGCTGGCGATTCCCGGTGCCCGCGCCTAACCCTGCTGGCCGGCGCGATCGCGATGATTGCGCCGGTGTTTCCGTCATCCTTTTCGAGTACTGATCATGCAATTCGCCGACATTCAGGAAGCCCGCGATTTTCTCGCTGCCCACCCCGAGGTGCGCAGCATCGAACTGATGCTGATCGACGCCAACGGCATTCCGCGCGGCAAGCTGCTGCACCGTGAAGAGCTGCTGGCGATCTACCAGAACGGTCGCCCGCTGCCCAGCTCCATCCTGGCCCTGACCATGCAGGGTGAGGACGTCGAAGCCACCGGCCTGGTCTGGGAAGTGGCCGACGCCGACTGCTGGACCTACCCGCTGCCCGGCAGCCTGACCCTGCAACCCTGGCGCAGCACGCCAACCGGGCAACTGCAGGTGAGCATGCACCCGACTCAGGGCCTGCCTGCCGCGCCAGCCGATCCGCGCCACGCGCTGGTGCGGGTTATCGACCGACTCAAGGCTGACGGTTTCTACCCGGTAATGGCTGTGGAGCTGGAGTTCTACTTGCTCGACAAGCATCGCGACGCCAGCGGCCGCCCGCAACCGGCGGTACAGATGAATGGCGTGCGCCCCGAAGCACCCCAGGTTTACGGTGTGTACGAGCTGGAGCAGGTGCAGCCGTTTGTCGATGATCTCTATGCGGCCTGCGAAGCTCAGGGCCTGCCAGTACGTACGGCGATTTCCGAATACGCACCGGGCCAGCTGGAGCTGACCCTGGAGCACCGCTTCGACGCGCTGCAGGCCGTCGATGAAGGCCTGCGCTACAAGCGCCTGGTCAAGGGCGTGGCCAACAAACACGGCCTGCAGGCCTGCTTCATGGCCAAGCCGTTCGGCGACCTGGCCGGCAGCGGCATGCACATGCACGTCAGCCTGGCCGACGAACAGGGCAACAACCTGTACGCCAGTGAGGACCCGCAGGGCACGCCGCTGCTGCGCCACTCCATTGGCGGCATGATGGCCACGCTGCTCGACTCCCTGGCGATCTTCTGCCCCAACGCCAACTCGTTCCGTCGCTTCCAGGCCAACAGCTACGCGCCGCTGGCCAAGAGCTGGGGCGTTAACAACCGCACCGTGTCGTTCCGCGTACCGGGCGGCCCGGCGATCAGCCGCCATATCGAGCACCGCATCTGCGGCGCCGACGCCAACCCGTACCTGGCGGCCGCGGCGATTCTCGCCGGCATCCATCACGGCATCCGTGAGCAGATCGACCCGGGCGCCGCCATCGTCGGCAATGGCTACGAGCAGGCCACCGAGTTCCTGCCCACCGACTGGCTGACCGCATTGCGCGCGCTGGAAGCGTCGACCTGGGCCCGCGAAGCCCTGGGCGAGGAATTCCTCAAGGTGTTCTTGGCGATCAAGAAAACCGAGTACCGTCAGTTCATGGCTGAGGTCGGCGAACAGGACTGGCGCTGGTATCTGAACCACGCCTGAGTGGAAAAGGTGACGATATGATCGAAGTAACCGAAGTCTCCATCGCCGAGCTGCGTGCGGCGCTCGAGGCTGGCCACACCACAGCGGTCGAGCTGGTGAAGGCCTACCTGGCGCGGATCGACGCTTACGATGGCGCGCACACTGCCACGGCGCTCAACGCCGTGGTGGTGCGTAATCCCGATGCCCTGAAGGAAGCCGAAGCCTCCGATGCCCGCCGCGCCTGCGGCGAGCTGCTGAGCCCGTTGGACGGCATCCCCTACACCGCCAAGGACAGTTATCTGGTCAAGGGCCTGACTGCCGCTTCCGGCAGCCCGGCCTTCAAGGACTTGGTCGCCCAACGCGACGCCTTCACCATCGAGCGGCTGCGTGCTGCCGGCGCCATCTGCCTGGGCAAGACCAATATGCCGCCGATGGCCAATGGCGGCATGCAGCGCGGCGTGTATGGCCGTGCGGAAAGCCCGTACAACGCCAACTACCTCACCGCACCGTTCGCCTCCGGCTCGTCCAATGGTGCCGGCACGGCAACGGCGGCGAGCTTTTCCGCCTTTGGCCTTGCCGAGGAAACCTGGTCGAGCGGACGCGGCCCGGCGTCGAACAACGGCCTGTGCGCCTACACACCCTCGCGCGGGGTGATCTCGGTGCGCGGCAACTGGCCGCTGACCCCGACCATGGACGTTGTGGTGCCTTATGCGCGCAGCATGAGCGACCTGCTAGAAGTGCTCGACGTGGTAGTCGCTGATGACCCTGATACCCGTGGCGACCTGTGGCGTCTTCAGCCCTGGGTGCCGCTGCCCAAACCGTCCGAGGTGCGCCCGGCGTCTTACCTTGCTCTGGCAGCCAAGCCTGAAGCGCTGAAAGGCAAACGCCTGGGCGTGCCGCGCATGTACATCAACAAGGATGAGCTGGCCGGCACCAGCGAAAAGCCGGGCATCGGCGGCCCCACCGGCCAGCGTATACATACACGTGCCTCGGTGATCGCGCTGTGGGAACAGGCTCGTGCCGCGCTGGAAAGCGCCGGTGCCACGGTGATCGAAGTGGACTTCCTGCTGGTCTCCAACTGCGAGGGCGACCGCCCAGGTGCACCGACCGTTTACAACCGTGGCCTGGTGCCGCACCAGTTCCTGCTCGACGAACTGGGTGAGCTGACGGCGTGGGCCTTCGATGATTTTCTGCGCGCCAATAACGACCCGAAACTCAATCGTCTGGCCGACGTCGACGGCCCGCAGATCTTCCCTCACGAGCCGGGCACGTTGCCCAACCGTGAAGATGACCTGGCCGTGGGCATGGACGAGTACGTGCGCATGGCCCAGCGCGGTATCACGCCGTGGAACGAGGTGGCCAGCGCACCGGAAGGCATGCGCGCCTTGGAAAAGACCCGCAAGCTGGATCTCGAGGACTGGATGGACAGCCTGCAGCTCGACGCGGTGATCTTCCCGGCAGTGGCCGATGTCGGCCCGGCGGATGCGGACGTCAATCCGGTATCCGCCGATATCGCCTGGAGCAATGGTATCTGGGTCGCCAACGGCAACCTCGCCATCCGCCATCTCGGTGTGCCGACCGTGACCGTGCCTATGGGCGTGATGGCCGATATCGGCATGCCGGTCGGTCTGACCTTCGCCGGCCGCGCCTACGACGACAACGCGCTGCTGCAACTGGCTTCCGCCTACGAGGCGACCGGCAACAAACGGCAGATCCCGCCGCGCACGCCGCCGCTCGGAGTCTGACCCTCACCAGACGTTGCCGCGTTCGGCAACGTCTGGTCCGTGGAATACCTCCCTGGGCCCTGAGTTTCGGGCTGTTGCATTTCCCGCGTTTTCATCGCCTGCGACGCATTGGCGCAGGTGAATCCAACGCCTCATATCGAGTAGCCTTGCGCCTGTATTTTTGCAGCAGTCGCTGGGAGTCGAGCTTTGAGTCACAAGAGCAAAACCTTTCTCTGGGGCGGTGTAGGCCTGAGCCTGCTGGTGCTGGTCATCGCGTTCCGGCTGTTCTTCGTCTGGGCCACCACGTTGCCGCTGGACGCCCCGGTGCGCCTCGATCAGGGCGAAACCGTCGAGCTGCCGGTAGAGACCCGGACCCTGGAATTCGACACCCTGGCCGTGGTGTTCTCCACCGCCGAGCTGCCGCTGTTCACGGTGCGCAAGCTGTCCGGCGGGCCGATCTGGGAGAACGAGCAGTGGGTCGAATACCCGCCAGCGCCGCTGACCCTGGCCTGGAAACTGCTCACCCCAAGTGGTGAACTGGTGTCCGAAGGGCAGGGTTCGCTGGGCGCCGAGCTGACCAGTTACGGCAGCGACCAGATCACCCGCGCCGTGGCGCGCCTTCCCATGCAGCCCGGTGATTACCGTCTGCAGGTGCAGGTGCTTAACCCGGATGCTCGCTTTGGCGAAGTGGATACCCGCCTGGCCTTCGTGGCCGCCGGCAAGGGCCAAACCTGGCAAAGCGGCGTGGCCTGGTGGGGCTCGATCATCGCCGGCGTGCTGCTGATTCCCTTCGTGATCATCTGCGGCCTGCTGGCCCTGCACAACTTCATTCGCTGGCGCTATGGCGAGCCGTCGGCGGACTGAGTTGCTGGCGGGCGGCCCTGGCGGCTCGCCTTAGAACCTCTTCACGATCCTTGTGTGCCTGAAGCGGCAGGTACCAGGCAGAAGCGGACATCAATGATCCATTGTGGGAACGGGCGGGGACGCCCAGTCCATGCCCGCGAAAAAATCACGGGCATGGCCCGTTCCCACAGGATAGTTGGACGGCCCCTTGCGCCATTTTGTTGCCAAAATCGCCGAACCTGAACTGAAAAATCATGACAGGCTCTCAGAACCTGTTGCGCACGTCGGTGGCCAGAAGCGCCTGTTCGAAGCGCTCCAGAAACACCGCCTCGGCGTGGGTGCGCTTCTGGTCGCGGTTCCATAGCAGGTAGACGTTCACGTCGATCACTCCCTCCGCCGGCGGCAGGCGCCACACTTCGCCGGCTTGCACGTCCTTGGCGACGATATGTTCGGGCAGGCAGCCGATGCCGTAGCCGGCGGCGACCAGGCGACGGATTTCGTCGAGGCTCGACGATGAGGCGACGATGCGCCCGGTGAAGCCCTGCTGGTCGCGAAAGATGGTCAGCGGCGACAGGTTGCCGCCAATCTGGTCGCTGGTGAAACTCACGAAGTTCTCGCTTTTCAGATCCGCCAGCTTCAGGTCGTTGCGCCCGAACAGGGCGTGGCGCTTGCCGCAGAAGAACGCATAACGCTGCTTGAGCATCACCCGTTGCTCCAGCCGCGGCTGTGGCGTGCGGCACAGGCTCAGCCCGAACGAGGCGGTTTTCTGCAGCAGGGCACTGACCACGTCGGAGCTGCGCAGCACGTCGAACTCGAACTCCACCCGTGGGTAGTCGACGTGAAAGTTGGCCAGGAAGTCGTCGTAGAAGCTCGACTCGATGCGGCTGATCATCAGAATGCGGATCTTGCCGGCGACGGTTTCTTCCGGCGCGTCGAGTGCCGGGCCCAGACGCGACACCGTGCCGTACAGTTCGGCGGCGATCTGCATGACTTCCTCGCCTGCCTTGGACAGCGTGATGCGCGGCCCGCTGCGGATCACCAGGGCGCTTTCCAGTTGCTCCTCGAGGCGCTTGAGCGCCTGGCTCACCGCCGGCTGGCTCAGGTGCAGGCGCGCAGCGGCGCGGCTGATGCTGCCTTCCTGGCCGATGACGAGAAAGGTGCGCAGCAGGTTCCAGTCCAGCCGGTCGTTGAGAAAACGGCGTGCTTCGGCGTGGCGGTAGCCGGCGTTCATAGGCGTTTAAGTATCCGTTTTACTTATACTTGAGTATTGAAATTAGAAGCTTTGCTTAGCATAGGATCGGGGGGCATGATCTGACAATGCACCGCCAGAGTGCGACCGATCCCCACCGGGGATGAGCTTTTTCTCCTGCCTATAAAAACGAATCCGGGAGCCTGCGATGACCACCCCTACCTCCACGCCGCGTCGTGCCGCGGCGGCCGCCTTCATCGGCACCACCATCGAATTCTACGATTTCTACATCTACGCCTTCGCCGCGGCGCTGGTGCTCGGGCAGCTGTTCTTTCCCAGTGACAACGCGATGCTGAGCACCATGGCGGCGTTCGCCACCTTCGCCGTCGGCTTCATCGCCCGGCCATTCGCTGGCGTGGTGTTCGGCCACTTGGGTGATCGCCTGGGGCGCAAGAAGATGCTGTTGTTCACCATGGTGCTGATGGGCGTGGCGACCACCTGCATCGGCCTGCTGCCGACCTATGCCCAGGCTGGCATCTGGGGCCCGATCGGCCTGGTGGCGCTGCGTTTCCTGCAGGGCATTTCGGTCGGCGGCGAGTGGGGCGGGGCGGTGCTGATGGCCAGCGAACACGCGCCCAAGGGCCGCAAGGTGTTCTTCGCCTCCTTCGCCCAGCTGGGCAGCCCGGCGGGCCTGCTGCTGGCGCTGATCGCCTTTCGCGCCATCAGCGAGATGGATCAGGAGGCGCTGATGACCTGGGGCTGGCGCGTGCCGTTCCTGCTCAGCGGCGTGCTGATGCTGGTGGGCCTGGCGATTCGTTTCGGCGTGCCCGAGTCGCCGGAGTTCGCCAAGGTCAAGGAGCAGAAGCAGACCTCCAAGAGCCCGGTGAAGGACGTGCTGCGCCACAACTGGCGGCAGATCCTGTTCGCCGCGGCGGCGGTGACCATCGGTTCGGGCGGTTTCTTCTTCACCAATACCTTCATGATCACCTACGTGACCCAGTACCAGGGCATCTCCAAGTCGACCATTCTCGATTGCCTGTTCCTGGTCACCATCCTGCAGTTCCTCTCCCAGCCGTGTTCGGCACTACTGGCCGAACGTTTCGGTGAAGGGCGCTTCCTGAAGGGGGTGGCGGCGCTGTGCATGCTGGTGCCGTACCCGATGTTCCTGCTCGTGCAGACCGGCAACCTGGTCTACATGACCGCCGGTATCGCCCTGGCCGTGTTGCTGCTGGCGGCGCTGTATTCGGCGATTGCCGGCTACATGGCCGAGGCCTTTGCCGCCCAGGTGCGCTACTCGGGCATTTCCATCGCCTATCAACTGGGCAGCGGCCTGACCGGCGGTCTCACGCCGCTGATCGGCACCTACCTGGCCGGGCAGTTCGCCGGGCAATGGATGCCGCTGGCACTGTTCTTCAGCGTGCTCGCCCTGATGTCGCTGGTCGGCGTGATCGGCCTGTCGCGCCTGCGCGCCGAGGAGCGCCGCCACCCTAGCCTGTCCAACCCGGAGGTCGTGACCCCATGAGCAAGCCCGAGATCATCAGCGATGCCGAGTGGCAGGCGCGCTGCGAACTGGCCGCCTTGTACCGGCTGGTCGCCTACTACCGCATGACCGATCTGATCGACACCCACATCACCCTGCGGGTGCCGGGGCCGGCGCATCACTTTCTGATCAACCGCTACGGCGTCGCGTTCGAGAAGATGCGCGCCAGCGACCTGGTGCTGATCGACCTGCACGGCAATGTGGTGGATCGCCTGGGCGGTGAGCGGCGGGTCAATGCCGCCGGCTTCGTCATCCATTCGGCGATTCACGAAGCCCGCCCGGACATGCACTGCATCGTGCACACCCACACCGCTGCCGGCATGGCCGTGGCTGCCCAGCGTGACGGCTTGCTGCCACTGACCCAGCATGCGCTGAAGTTCTACGGCAACCTGGCGTATCACACCTACGAAGGCATCGCCCTGTCGCTGGAAGAACGCGTGCGCCTGGTGGCGGACCTGGGCAGCCACAAGGCGATGATCCTGCGTAACCATGGTCTGCTGGCCGGCGGCCAGAGCGTGGCCCACGCCTTTCACGAGATCTATTTCCTGGAGCGTGCCTGCCAGGCGCAGATCCAGGCGATGGCGGCGGGCGTGGCATTGAACGTTCCCAGCGAAGCGGTGTGCGAGCACACCGCCGCGCAGTTCGCCCGCGACGGCATCGACGGCATCATCGACCTGGCCTGGCAGGCCGCTCTCAGCCTGATCGAGGAGCAGCGTGATGACTGGTGCCGCTGAAACCCTGCCCAGCGTGGTGCTGCTGTGCCGTGAGCGGCCGCTCGAAGACTGGCTCGCCGAGCTGTTCGCCCGCCATGCCCCCGAACTCAGGGTGCTGCGCCCCGATGAACCGGGCGCCGAACGGGCTCAGGTCGCGGCCTGCTGGTACCCCGCCGAGGGCAGCCTAGGCCGCTTGCCGGGGTTGCGGCTGATCCACTCGATCGGCTCGGGCGTCGACCATCTTGAACATGATCGCTCCAGGCCTGCCGGGCTTCCCGTGTGCCGGGTGGTCGACCCCGATCACTCGCAGGGCATGGCCGAATACGTGCACTGGGGCGTGCTGCATTTTCATCGCGGGTTCGACCAGGTGATCGAGGGGCGCGCGAGCCGGCAATGGCAACGGCCGGTGCAGCGCGCGGCGCGGGATTATCGGGTCGGCGTCATGGGCCTGGGCGCCATCGGCACGCCAGTGGCCGCGCGGCTGGCCCAGGCCGGTTATGGAGTGCGCGGCTGGGCGCGGACGTCGCGGGAGCTGGAGGGCATCGCCACCTTTGCCGGCGCCGACGCATTGCCCGCCTTTCTCGATGGCCTGGACCTGCTGGTCAACCTGCTGCCGCTGACCGCCACCACACGCTGCCTGCTCGACCATGAACTGTTCGGGCATCTGGCCCAGGGCGCGGCGCTGATCAACTGCGGTCGCGGCGAGCACCTGGTGGAGGCCGATCTGCTCGAAGCGTTGGCCAGCGGCCAGTTGCGCGGCGCCTTGCTGGACGTGTTCGCCAGCGAGCCGCTACACCGCGACTCGCCGCTCTGGCAGGCGCCCGGCGTGTGGGTCACGCCGCACATGGCGTCGGCGGCGTCCGACGCCTGCATCGCCCGGCAGATCGCCGACAACCTGCAGCACCTGCACGCCGGCCTGCCGCTGAACCATCAGGTCGATCCCGCGCTGGGTTACTGAATTGCCGACGGGCGCCGCCAGGGTGCGCGCCCCCTCTGTCACGACTACGGACAATCGCCATGAAAACCTTTTTCCACCCTCAGCAACGCCTGCATCATCCCCGCAGTTACCTGTCCCGTGGGCAGATGCGCGAGCCCCAGGAAATTCCGGCACGTATCGACCCGTTGCTGGCCATGGCCCGCCAGCTCGGTTTCGCGGTCGTCGAGCCGGCGGATCACGGCCTCGCGCCGCTGCGCGCGGTGCACAGCGACGCCTATCTGGACTACCTGCAAAGTGCCTATGCCCAGTGGCACGAGGTCGACGAGGACTGGGGCGACGAGGTGATGTCGAACATCTTCATCCGCGAGAACAATCCGTTGCGCGGCATCCTCGGCAAAACCGCGCGCTACCTCGCTGACGGCAGTTGCCCGATCGGCGAGCACACCTGGACGGCCGCCTACTGGTCGGCCCAGGCCGCCGTCGCCGCCGCCCTGGCGATACGTGATGGCGAGCCCCAGGCCTACGCGCTGTGCCGCCCGCCGGGTCACCACGCGCGGGCCGAGGCGGCCGGCGGCTTCTGCTTTCTCAACAACGCGGCCATCGCTGCCCAGGTGCTGCGCGCCAGTTTCGAGCGGGTCACCATCCTCGACACCGACATGCACCACGGCCAGGGCATCCAGGAAATCTTCTACGAGCGCGACGACGTGCAGTACGTCTCCATCCACGGCGACCCAACCAACTTCTACCCGGTGGTGGCCGGCTTCGACGACGAGCAGGGCGCAGGGGCCGGCAAGGGTTACAACCTGAACCTGCCGATGGCCCATGGCGCCTCCGAGGCAGACTTCTTCACCTGCCTGGGCCAGGCCGAACAGGCGATCAGCGCGTTCGCGCCGCAGGTGCTGGTGCTGTCGCTGGGCTTCGATATCTACGAGAACGACCCGCAGTCCAAGGTCGCGGTCAGCCACGCCGGGTTCGAGGCACTGGGCCGGCGCATCCGCGCCCTTGGCCTGCCGTGTGTGGTGGTGCAGGAAGGCGGGTACGACATCGCCACCCTCGACGAAAACGCCTCGCGGTTCTTCAAGGGGCTGCTGGGCTGAGCAGGCGAATTTCAGCCAGCATGAGCCGGGCCGGATGTTACTGGATCTTTCAAGATATTTCCGCCCTGAAATGGAGGTGAACTAAAGTTCCGGCAGCGCAATCTCCCCCTATGCGCTGTCAGCGCGAGCCAGATGGGCCGGTGCAGGTGCGCCGGCTTCCAGCCCCGGGATCGCTGAACGATAAGGAGCCACCGTGACCGTTACCACTCACCCCGACTACCGCTACAGGCCAGGGCCGCTGCACGCGATGCTGCTGGCCGGCACCGTTCCGCTGTTTCTCGGCGCGCTGCTGAGCGATATCGCCTATTACAACAGCTTCCAGGTCCAATGGGCCAACTTCGCGGCCTGGCTGATCGCCGGCGGCTTGCTGTTCGCCGGCCTGGCGCTGCTGTTTGCCCTGGGCAACCTGATCGGCGCACAGCGCAAGGCCGGCCGTCCGGTGCTGTATTTCCTGCTGCTGCTGGTCACCTGGGTAATCGGGTTGATCAACGCCTTCGAGCACGCCAAGGACGCCTGGGCGGTGATGCCCACCGGGCTGGTGCTGTCGGCTGTCGTTGCCGTGCTGGCGGTGATCACCGCCTGGCTGGGCCTGAGCAACCTGCGTTCGGGAGGTGAGCGATGAAAACGGCAAGTGCACTGACCACCCTGAGCATGGCGCTGCTGCTCGGCGCCTGCGGCGGCGAAGCGGACACCACCCTAGAACGCGGCCCCAACCCGAAACTGCCCGAGCCACAACGCGGCCTGCTGCCAAGCATGAAGATCGCCGAGCCGGCCGAGTGGGGCGATAAGCTGCCCACCGTGCCGGAAGGCTTCAGCATCACGGCGATCGCCACCGACCTGAAGATTCCGCGCCAGACCCTGGTGTTGCCCAACGGCGACATCCTCGTGGCAGAAGGCCGTGGCGGCAATGCGGCCAAGCTCAAGCCCAAGGACGTGATCGCCAGCTACATCAAGGCTCAGGGCAATACCAAGGTCAAAGGCGGTAACCGCCTGACCCTGCTGCGTGATGCCGACGGTGACGGCACCTACGAAACCCAGACGGTATTCGCCGAGAACCTCAATGCGCCCTACGGCCTGGCCTTCCACGAGGGCAACCTGTACGTGGCCAACCAGGATGCCGTGGTGCGCTTCGACTACCAGGACGGTCAGACCCAGGCCAGCGGCGAGCCGGCGAAGGTCACCGACCTGCCGAAAGAGATCAACCATCACTGGACCAAGGCGATGACCATCAGCCCCGATGGCCGTTACCTGTACGTCGGCATCGGCTCGAACAGCAACATCGGCGAGCGCGGTATGGAAGTCGAGGCCGACCGTGCGCTGGTCTGGCAGATCGATGCCGAAAGCGGCATGCACAAACCCTACGCGACCGGCCTGCGCAACCCGACCGCGCTGACCATCCAGCCGGAAACCGGGCAGCTGTGGGCGGTGGTCAACGAGCGTGACGAGCTGGGCCCGGACCTGGCGCCGGATTACCTGACCTCGGTGCAGGAGGGCAAGTTCTACGGCTGGCCTTACGCCTACTGGGGCCCGAACGCCGACACCCGCGTGCAGCCGCACAAGCCGGAAATGGTCGATATCACCATCAAGCCGGACTACGCCCTCGGCTCCCACGTGGCGGCGCTGGGCGTCGACTTCTCCATCCCGGAGATGGGCGAGCAGTTCGCCAACGGCGTGTTCGTCGGTGAGCACGGCAGCTGGAACCGCGACAACCCGGTGGGTTACAAGGTGATCTTCGTGCCGTTCGCCGATGGCCGTCCGGCTGGCGAGCCCATCGACTTCGCCACCGGCTTCCGCGGCGAAGATGGCAAGACCCGCGGCCGCCCGGTGGGCGTGACGGTCGACCCGAAAGGTGCGCTGATCATCGCTGACGATCTGTCCAACACCATCTGGCGCGTAACGCGCAATCAGTGAGCCTGATGTCTCGGGGCGGGCCACCGCCCCGAGATTCACTCAATCACAGCAGACGATCGAGCTGTACCGCGCTGGCAATGTCAGTGCTAAGTCGTCCTGCCGCGTTCTCCAATCACCTCGAAATCGCCACTGCCAATGCGTTTACGCGCTACGCTCGTCTGCCTGGATCAGTCATCCATTTTCAGGAGCAGCAGATGGCGGACAAGCAGCACCACTACGACGTACGCGTGACCTGGACCGGCAACGAGGGCAGCGGCACGTCCTCCTATCGCGGTTACAGCCGTGCCCACAGCATCGAGGCCGCGGGCAAGCCCGCCATCGCCGGTTCGTCCGACCCGAGCTTTCGCGGTGACCCGGCGCGCTGGAATCCCGAGGAGCTGCTGGTCGCGTCGCTTTCCGCCTGCCATAAGCTCTGGTACCTGGGCCTGTGCGCCGGTGCCGGCATCGTGGTGAGCGCCTACGAGGACAACGCCCAGGGCGCGATGCTCGAACAGGCCGACGGTGCCGGGCAGTTCACTTCGGTGGTGCTGCGGCCCAAGGTGACGCTGGCCGCCGGCAGCGATCTGGAAAAGGCCCGTGCCCTGCATCATCAGGCCCACGAAATGTGCTTTATCGCACGCTCGATGAATTTCCCGGTCAGCCACGAGCCCGAGCTGGTGATCGAGACTCCCGCCTGAAAAAGGCCGCCCCGATACCGAGGCGGCCCGCATCCCGTTAGCGGCGGCGGAAGATCATGCCGCCGTGATGCAGCGTGTCGCGGTCGACGAACTCGCCATCGGCGGTGAAGCCGGTATCGTCCCAGTAGTCGATATGGGTGCCGTTGACTTCATAGCGCCCCTGATAAGCGCTTTCTCGTGTGCCGCGTGCTTCGTCGTAGCGGTTGTTGGGCAGCAGCTCGTGGCGGATCTGACCGTCGTCGGTGACCCACATGCCGACGTAGGGATGGTTGGCCATGGTGTTCTCCTGGCTGGGCGGCGTGGTCGCCGCTGTTGACGAGGCGGCGAGCACCACTGCGGGTGTCGCCAAAAGGAGCGCACCCAGCAGCAGGGCGCGCAGGCAGATAGCTCGGCGATTCATGGTCATCACGCCGGATCGGGGATGCGCTGCAGCACATCGTCGTAGGCCGGCAGGTCGAGGTACGCCGATACCTCGTAGGCCTTGCCGTCGCGCATGCGGAAGATCCACGCGTAGCTGTTGCGATAGGGCTGGCCATCGCGGGCCACGCCGGTGCCGTCCCACTGGATGATCACGTGGTCGCCATCGGCCCACACCTGCTTGCTCACCGGCCGCACCGGCTCGGACAGGCGTGCGGCGAACGGCTGGACCGCCTGGCCTACGAAGGCGTCCACGCCGTGATGGGTGCCGGCGCTGGGTCCCGAGCCTTTGATGGTCCACACCACGTCGGGCGCCAGGATGTCGCGGAAGAAGGTATTGCCGCCGGCTGCCCAGCGATCGAACGCTTCGCTGACGGCCTGCTTGTTGCGGGCTTCGACTTCGCTGTTCACGTCCGCCTGTGCCAGGCCAGGCAGCAGAACGCCGAGCAGCAGGGCACCGCCAAGTGCCGCGGCACGGGTGTGACGCAAGGTTGCAATACGCATGGTTGATTGCCTCTCTTCCAGTTGGTCTGTCTGATCGGCGCGCCTGACCTATGCTGGCCGGCGTCGCCAATTTTGTGGAACCTGCGAACGGATCCGCCTGCCTGATCGTCTGAGTTCGTGCTGCTGTGCAGTGTTGTCCACTCAGTACGAATCAAGAGCCATACCCGCTGGCTGCCGATCTGTCGTAGAGGAGTCTGCCGGTGCGGCGCGTTATGCTCGTAGCCGGATCGTCCCGGATACTTACCCGATCATCCGCTTGAAAAACCTTGTAAAACCCTGGTTGAGCAAAGGAGACGCCATGAATTCGCTGGAGAAGCTGGTACAGATCATCGGCCGTCATACGCCGGGTAACGGCATTCAACCGACGCCGATTCCCGGTGTCAGCCTGGTGCGTTCCGCCACGCCGACCGTGCCGATGCCGGTGGTCTACGAGCCGACCCTTTGCCTGATCGTCCAGGGCCGAAAACGGGTGACAGCCGGTACCACGACCTATGTCTACGATGCGGCCAACTACCTGATCGCCTCCGTGGACGTTCCGGTGATGGGCTCGGTGATCGAGGCGAGCGAGGAGCGGCCCTACCTGTGTCTGGTGGTCGACCTGGACATGAGCGTGCTGAGTGATCTGGCCCTGCGCTATCCAGCCGACGACAAGGACGGCGCGCCTGCAGCCGGCATCCAGCTTGGTGAAACCACAGCGGAGCTGCTCGATGCCGCCGCCCGACTCGCCAGCCTGCTGGACGCGCCCGGCGATATTGCCGAGCTGGCGCCGCTGACCGTGCGCGAGATTCTTTACCGCCTGCTGATCGGCAAGAGCGGCACCATGGTGCGGCAGATGGTCAAGGCCGACAGTCGCCTGAACCAGATCGCCAAGGCCATCGTCTGGCTGCGCAGCCATTACGCCGAGGCCTGTCGGATCGACGACATGGCCGATATCGCCGGCATGAGCCGCTCGACCTTCCATGCCCACTTCAAGGCCGTCACCGCGATGAGCCCGCTGGAATTTCGTACCCACTTGCGCCTGCAGGAGGCCCGCCGCCTGATGGTCGCCGAAGCACTGGATGCAGCCGGCGCCGGCTACCGCGTAGGCTACGAAAGCCCCTCGCAGTTCAGCCGTGATTACGTGCGCCTGTTCGGCCTGCCGCCGGCCAGGGATGCCAGCCGCCTGCGCGACAGCGCCTGGGCGCCAGGCGGTAAACCAGACGCCATTCGGGAAAGCGCCTGAAACAACTTTTTACCCGCCTGTTGGGAACTTTTAAGCGAATTTGCCGGGCGTTCGCCTCGTTATAATTTGCAACGAGTCTCCCCTTGAGAAGCCCACGGCGCCTGCTAGATTGGCGCTGCGACGCCGGGCCCCTCTGACAGCTACCCAGCTGCCATGTCGGAGTTGCAGTTTGTACAACTCTGACTTAGGAGGGGCTTATGAGCACCCTAGTACCGTTCCTCACCGCCGAGTTTCTCGGCACTGCCACCTGGTTGTGGCTCATCTTCATCACCATCGTCATCAGCCTGCTGGTCTTCGACCTCGGGGTGCTTCACCGTGAGCACCGCGAAATCGGCGTCAAGGAAAGCCTGCTGCTGTCCGGCGGCTACATCACTGCAGGTCTGCTGTTCGGCCTGTGGGTCTGGCACATGAAGGGCGCCGCCTCCGGTATGGATTTCTACACCGGCTTTCTGATCGAGAAGTCGCTGTCCATGGACAACGTGTTCCTGATGGCGATGATCTTCAGCTTCCTGGCCATCCCGCGTAAGTACCAGCACGAGGTGCTGTTCTGGGGTATCCTCGGGGTGATCGTGCTGCGTGCCCTGATGATCGGCCTGGGCGCCGCGCTTATCGCTCAGTTCAGCTGGATCCTTTACGTGTTCGGCGCCTTCCTGCTGCTCACCGGCGTGAAGATGCTGTTCAGCAAGGTCGACGATCACCCGGACCTGTCCGAGAACGTGCTGGTGAAATTCCTGCGCAAGCACATGCGCGTCACCGACCGTTTGCATGAGGGCCGCTTCTTCGTCCGTCAGCCCGATGCCAACGGCAACATGGTGCGCTGGGCCACGCCGCTGTTCCTGGCCCTGGTGCTGATCGAGTGCGCCGACCTGGTATTCGCCATCGACAGCGTGCCGGCGATCTTCGCCATCACCCAGGACCCGTTCATCGTCTACACCTCGAACATCTTCGCGATCCTCGGCCTGCGTGCGCTGTACTTCGCCCTGGCCGCGATGATCCATCGCTTCGCCTACCTCAAGTACGCCCTGGCTCTGGTGCTGGTGTTCATCGGCGGCAAGATCTTCCTGGTCGGCATCATCGGCAAGACCCCGCCGGTGATTTCCCTGAGCGTGACCCTGGGCCTGTTGATCGGTGGCGTGCTGCTGTCGCTGTGGAAGACCCGCAACGACCCGCCAGCTCTCGACGCTGAAAAGACCCCTCATTGACGTCAGACGCCCCGGCGGCGCCGGGGCTTTTCACTGGAGATATGCCATGAACCCATCACCTCTTTCCGCACTGGTGCTGACCGCCGTGATCGGCCTGACCCTGGCCGGCTGCGAAATGGCCGAAGAGTCGGCGCAGAAACTCACCGAGAAAGCCGAGCAGGCCGTGCAGGAAATCGCCCGCGAAGCGGTCAGCGATACGGTCAACGCCTTCAACGAGCAGATTGACGAGGTGCAGAAATCCACCAACGAAATGCTTGGCAAACCGGAGAAGGAGGGCGCCAAGGAGGAGGGCGAACAGCAGGAGAAGCCGGAGCAGGAAAAGCCGCGCAACTTTCCCAATGACAGCGTGGAAACCTGATCGGCGATTGTTGTAATGGGGAAGGGATGCCCCCGCAATCTGTAGTCCACTTCAGCCTGCGCTAAGCTCAGCGCATGTCATCCAACTCTCTTATCGTTCGCCCAGCAACCTCCGCCGATGCGTCAGCCATCGCCAGCGTTCAGGTGCTCAGTTGGCAGCAGGCCTATGCCGGCCTGATCCCGGATCAATACCTTGGTGCTCTGCAACGCTCGATCTCGCGACGAGAGGCTTTCTGGTGCGAGTCCATCGCCGCGGGACGAACGCATTTGAGCCTCGTCTGTGTGAATCAACAAGTAATCGGTTTCATTGCCATCGGCCCCTGTCGTGACGAGGGCGTTAGTGCGGGCGAAATGGGGGAAGTTACTGCCCTCTACCTGTTGCCAGGGTATTGGCGAACCGGTGCCGGTCGTGCCCTGTGGGCGGCAGGTCTGCGCCGGCTCGTCGAGCAAGGCTATCGCCAGGCCATGCTCTGGGTACTGAGCGAAAATGTCCGGGCCCGGCGCTTTTACGATCAGGCCGGCTGGTTGCCCGAGCCTGACAGCGAGCGAAGTTTGTTGATCGGCGGGGCGAGCCTGCGGGAAATTCGCTATCGCTCGCCGATGCTCAGCTCAATGCCTGGCCGATGATCTCGTCCAATTCTCTGTAAACCCTCATCCCTTTATCTTGCGCCAACGCCACCAGCCTGTCTGCCTGACCGGACGGCCCCGCCAAACGCAGCACTGCATCACAGCGGCTGAGCAACAGTTGTCCGTAGCGCTCGGTATCCACCGGTGAATTGCCCTGCGTCGGCCAGGTTGCCGTGACTGGCAGGTGCCCGGCCTGCAGCAACCTGGCCGCGCAGCACTGCACTTCGTCATCGGCGCCAGCGATCAGGATCATCTGCGGCGCGGCGGGCATCAGCGTTTTCAGGTACTGCAGCAGGATGATGGTCTTGCCGTCCATGATGCGGCCGTCGTCGACCATCGCCAGGGCCTCGGCGAAGGGCAGTTCCAGCACCTCGATGTCTTCGCCTTCCTCGGCCAGCCCGCCACCGTCGGTGACGCGGTCCTCGGGCTGGTATTCGCCAACGAAGAAGTGCACGCGCTCGGTCACCGAGCCCGGGCTCATGAAGGCCTCGAAGATCTTGCGTACCGACCTGACCCGGTAGCCGGTTTCTTCCTCGGCCTCCAGGCGGATGCGTTCCTCGGGGCTGGCATTGTCCAGCAGCCCGGCGGCCGCTTCGATCAGGTAGCCATGGTGTTCGTTGACGAACGCCGGAATGCGAAATTGCCGGGTGAGGATCACGGTGCGCCGGGCCCGGTTGTACAGGCCGATGGTGGCACCATTGCCGCGGTCGTACACCTCGCGGGTTTGCGGCTGCCAGCTACCGTCACGGCGCTGCAGCTCGAAGTCGATCTTCTTGAGTACGTACCAATTGTCCGAAAGCAGGTGCTGCTTGAGGATGCGAACGTTGGGGCTGCTCACCGGCGGTGTCCTCGCGGGCCATCAGAGCGCTGCAGTGTTTCACAATCAAATGACCACCCCAAGTGCCGCGCCAGCTGCCACAATCGGTCAGACGTGATCGGGGCTTGCAGGCAGGGCGCACAATGGCGGAAAGACGCAGTTTCAGCGAGACGCTGCAGGGGCAGAACCTGCGCTTCGTGGCCGCGAAGAAGGATGCCTCGCGGCAGACTCGCGTGGGCTTTCTGCTGCAGGAGCACTTTTCCCTGCCGGCCTTCACCCAGGCGCTGGACGTGCTGGTCACCGCCAACCTGATCGACCGCGGGCTGTTCGTCACGCGCACCTTCAGCCTCGACGGCCATGCGGTGACCAGTGATCTGGGCATCGTCATCTGCCCGGACGCCGAGCTGACCGGCCAGGAGCTCGCCGAGCTGGATCTGCTGGTGATCTGCGCCGGCCTGCGCACGCCGCTGCGGCCGATTCCCTCGCTCAGGCAACTGTTGCGCACTGCTGCCGACAAGCAGGTGGCGCTGGCCGGTTTGTGGAGCGGCGCCTGGTTCATAGGCCAGGCCGGGTTGCTCGATGGCTACCGCTGCGCGATCCACCCCGAGCACCGTGCCGCCCTGGCGGAGATCGCCCGGCACAGCCAGGTGACCGCGGAGAGTTTCGTGGTCGACCGCGACCGGCTGACCGCGGCCAGCCCGACCGGGGCGTTCCACATGATTCTGGAGTGGATCGGCGCGCTGCATGGCAACGATCTGGTCGAGGGTATCGTCGGCATCCTGGCGTTCGAGGAATCGCGTTACAAGCGGGTCAAACCGACCCTGCACGCGAAGATGAGCGAGCCGCTGCGCACGGTCATCAACCTGATGAGCGCCAATATCGAGGAGCCGCTGAGCACCGATCAGCTGGCTACCTACTCGGGGCGCTCGCGGCGGCAGATCGAACGGCTCTTCCAGCAACAGCTCGGCACCACGCCGGCGCGTTATTACCTGGAGCTGCGCATCACCGAAGGGCGCCGCCTGCTGCAGCACTCGGACCTGCCGGTGCTGGACGTCAGCGTGGCCTGCGGCTTCGTATCGCCGAGCCATTTCAGCAAGTGCTACACGGCCTATTTCGGCAACTCACCGTCCAGGGAAATCCGCCACGGCAACGTGAAGTCTCGTTAGGGCGCTGCTTCAGCTGCCCTGAAACAGCAGCGAAAGAGTCGTGCGTAACCAGCGGTTGCCCGGGTCCTGGTGGTAGCGGGCGTGCCAGTGCTGCTTGACCAAGAAGTTTTCGATCGGGAATGGGCAGGCGTGCACCTTCAGGCCATGGGGACGGGCCAGGGTTTCGCCGATATGGCGGGGCAGGGTGGCGATCAGGTCGGTGCTGCTCACCACTGCGCCGAGGCCGAGAAAACCGGGTAGCTCCAAGACGATCTGCCGCTCGATTCCGTTGCGCGCCAGAGCTGCTTCCAACAGTTTCTGGCCGGTGCCGGCGCTGACGAACACATGGCTTTCACCCACGTATTCATCGAGCTGCATTACATCGCCAATGCGCGGGTGATTGGGGCTGACCAGGCACACCCAGTCCTGGGGGAACAGCACCTGCTGGTAGATACCTCCGCCCAGCCAGGGCACGAAGCCGACTGCCAGGTCGGCCTCGCCGGTTTCCAGGGCGCGTTCGGTGTTGCCGTCGATACGTGCGACTTCCAGGCGGATGCCCGGCGCGTCCCGGCGCAGCAGTTCGAGAATCTTCGGCAGCAGGGTGATATGGCTGGCGTCGCTCATGCACAGGCGAAAGCGCCGCTTGGCGCTGGCCGGGTCGAAGCCGATTTCCCAGGCGGTCAGCCGGCGTAGCGACTCCAGTACCTCGCGGCACGGGGTGATCAGCGCTTCGGCCTGGGGCGTGGGCGCCATGCCGGTGGGCGTGCGCACGAACAACGGGTCGCCCAGTTGCTCGCGCAGCTTGCCCAGCCACAGGCTGATGGTCGGTTGGCTCTGGCCCAGCTGCTCGGCGGTGCGGGTCACGCTGCGGGTGTCGTACAACACGTCGAACAGGTGCAGCAGCTTGGGTTCGGGCAGGGCGTCTGTCTGGATCATTATTTAATTTTCTGATAGCGCTATTGATTCCATTGTATAGCTCAACAATGGGGGCGTGTTTAAGGTGAGGAAAAAAGCAGGAGCGCCTCATCTTGAAAATCTGCATCCTCGGGTCCGGTGCGCTGGGCAGCACCTTTGGCGCCGCGCTCAGCGAGGCCGGCCATGAAACCTGGCTGCTCAACCGCGCAGGCGCACATATCGACGCCATCCGGCATAACGGCCTGGCGGTGATCGAAGACGACGTCGAGCGCAGCGTGCGCATCAATGCCACTTCGCGTGCAGAAGAGGTCGGTGCTGTCGACCTGCTCATCGTGCTGGTCAAGTCGTTCGCCACCGCCCGCGCCATCGCCGATGCCGGCGCGCTGGTCGGCCCGCAGACCGTGGTGATGTCGCTGCAAAATGGTCTGGGCCACGAGGATCTACTCGCCGAAGCGGTCGGCCGCGACAAGGTGATCGCCGGCAAGACCTACGTGGGCGGCGTGCTGCTGGCGCCCGGGCGTATCCGCTGCGGTGTGGACGGCAAGCAGACCTACATCGGCGAGCTCGATGGCCAGGTCAGCGCGCGCGTGAGCCATATCGCCGAGGTGTTCCGTGGCGCCGGCCTGGATACCACGGTCAGCGAAAATATCCTCGGCACCATGTGGGACAAGCTGCTGGTTAACGTCTCCACCGGCGCGCTGACCGGCATCACCAGGCTCACTTACGGCCAGCTCTACAGCGAGCCGCTGCTGCGCGAAACTGCCCTTGCCGCGGTGGCCGAAGCCATCGCCGTGGCACAGGCGGCGGGTGTCACCCTCAGCCTCACCGAGCCGGAGCAGGCCTGGAACCTGGCCAGCGCCGGGCTGCCGGCCTCGTTCAAGACCTCCATGCTGCAGAGTCTGGAAAAGGGCTCGATCACCGAAATCGATTTCATCAACGGCGCCGTGGTGCGGCTCGGCCAGCGCCATGGCATCGCCACGCCCGTCAACGCCACGTTGGTGGCCTGCATCAAGGGCATCGAACGGGCAATGGCCGATCAACAACAAGAGGAAACCAAGCGATGAGTATTCCCAAAGCCTATCTGGAGCACGTGGCCTTCTGGGTCAGTGATATCCACTGGTACATCAAGTTCTTCCACGACGTGTTCGGCATGACCATGCGTGAGGTGCACGGCACGCTCGAAGCGCCGACCCAGTACTGGACCCTCGGCGGCATGCAGTTCATCAGCCAGCCCGGCTTCGCCGGCCCTGAAGGGCGCATGGGCCACCTGGGCATGATGTGCGAAGACATGGAAGCGGCGCTGGCCGCTGCCCTGCGGTTCGAAGGCGTGACCGCGATGCCGCAAGGACGTAACTGGCTGCGCCTGCCCGATGGCCTGGCCGTGGAGTTCATTCAGGCCTCGCCAGCTAGCGCGGTGGCCGAAGCCCTGGCAGTGAATGCCCGTGTGGAGGTGTCGGCATGAGCATTGTCGAGAAGTACTGGGACGATGCCCAGGAGGGCGACGAAGCCATCACCCCCAGCTACACCGTGACCAAGGAACGCATCCTGGCCTACGCCGACCTGACCGGCGATCACACGCCGGTGCACGTCGATGAGCAATACGCCAAGGCCAGCCATTTCGGCGGCCTGGTCGCCCACGGGTTGATGGGCCTGTCCATCGCCGATGGCCTGAAGACCCAGTGCCATTACCGCTTCCTGCCCGGCATGTCGCTGGGCTGGACCTGGGATTTCCTGCTGCCCATCCGCGTCGGTGACGTGCTGCACGTGAAGATGCGCGTCGGCTCCATGCGCGCCAGCAAGAGCAAACCGGGCTGGGGCATCGTGGTGCTGCCCTCGGAGTTGATCAACCAGAAAGGCGAGGTGGTGCAGCGCGGTGAACACCGCCTGATGGTGCCGCGCCGGGAGTCCAGCGTATGAGCCAGCCACTGCCACTCAAAGGCATCCGCGTCATCGATTACAGCCATTTTCTCGCCGGCCCTTATGTGGGCCGTTGCCTGGCGGCCCTGGGCGCCGAGGTGATCAAGGTCGAGCGGCCGGGCAGCGGCGACGCTGGCCGGCAGCATTCCTTCATCCTCGACGACCAGCAGAGCGGCTACTTCCTGCAGCTCAACATGGGCAAGCAGGGCGTCAGCGTGAACATGAAGGACCCGCGCGGCAAAGCCTTCATGCAGAAGCTCTGCGACAGCGCCGACGTGTTCATCGAGAACTATCGCCCTGGCGCGCTGGACAAGCTCGGCCTGGGTTACAAGGAGCTCGCCGAGCGCAACCCGAAGCTGGTGTATTGCTCGATTTCCGCCTACGGCCACACCGGCCCGGATGCGCATCGGGCGGGTTTCGGGCTGATCGCCGAGGCCAAGAGCGGCATCATGCAGATGGTCGGCACGCCCGGTGAAGCGCCGCCGCTGCTGCGCATTTCCCTGGGCGACATGTACACCGGCATCCACGCGGTGGCGGCCATCAACGCCGCCCTGCTGGGCCGGGTGAACAGCGGCAAGGGCCAGCATATCGACATGGCGCTGTACGACACCCTGGTGTCGATGCACGAGTACGCAGTGCAGTGCTACACCCTGTCCGGCGGGGAGATCCTGCCGCAGCAGACCGGCCATGACATGCCGACCTCGACGCTCTACGGCGTATTCCGCGCCGCCGACGGCGACCTGGTGATCGCTGCCCAGGTCGACGACTCCTGGAAGCGCTTCGCCGCCCTGGTCGAGGCCGACGCTGGCGTTGCCGGGTTCAGCAGCGACACGCGCTTCCACACGCTCAACGGGCGCAACGAACACCGAGAGGAAATCCTCGCCGTCGTGCGTCGCTGGGTCGGTGCCAACCCGGTGGCCCGCCTGCTATCGCTGCTCGACGAGGTGGACGTGCCGAGCGCCAAGGTGCAGCGCATCGATGAAGTGGTCAACGACCCGCAGATCCAGGCGCGCGGCATGCTCATCGAGCAGCAGCATCCACGCTATGGCACCCTGAAGTTGCCGAACCTGCCGTTCCGCTTTTCCGACTGCGACACCACGGTCACCCGCGTCGCGCCGGACCTGGGTGAACACAACGCACAGGTCGCCGCTCAGCTGGGCTTCAGCCTCGAGGAAATCACTCAGCTGCAGGCCGACGGTGTGTTGTACAGCCATGGAGACAAAGCATGACAGACCAATACGCTGTGATCGGTAACCCCATCGGTCACACCAAGTCGCCGCTGATTCACGGGCTGTTCGCCGAGAGTTGCGGGCAGCAGATCGCGTACACCGCCATCGAAGGTTCGACCAGCGATTTCGCCGGTGACGTGGCGCGTTTCAAGGCCAAGGGCGGGCTCGGCATGAACATCACCGCGCCCTTCAAGCTGCAGGCCTTCGAGCTGGCCACCCAGCCCAGCGAGCGGGCGCGCCTGGCGCGTGCCGCCAACGCCTTCAAGTTCGAGGGCGATGCGGTGCTGGCCGAGAACTTCGATGGCGTTGGCCTGCTGCGCGATATCGAGCACAACCTCGGCCAGCCGCTGGCTGGGCGCCGGGTGCTGCTGCTCGGCGCCGGTGGTGCAGTGCGCGGCGCCTTGCTGCCGTTTCTGGGCGCCGGCCCGGCGCGCCTGGTGCTGGCCAACCGCGACATGGCCAAGGCGCGGGTGTTGGAAAGCGAAGTGAATGATCCGCGCCTGCTGCTCAGCACCTATGAAGAGCTGGCCGGGCAGTCGTTCGACCTGGTCATCAACGCCACTTCGGCCAGCCTCATCGGCGAGTTGCCGCCGGTGCCGGAATCGGTGTTCGCCAACGCGGCGCTGGCCTATGAGCTGGCCTACGGCAAGGGGCTGACGCCGTTTTTGCAGGTGGCCAAAAAGGCCGGCGTAAGCACCCTGGCGGACGGTGTCGGCATGCTCGTCGAGCAGGCGGCCGAAGCCTTCGAGTGGTGGCGAGGCGTGCGCCCGAAAACCGGGCCGGTGATCCAACGGCTTACCGTGCCACTGGTGTAAGAACCTGTTCAAAGTCTGCTGCGCGTCGGCACTGCGGCGTTAAAACAGGCTGGATTGCCAGCCCAGTCGGACTGCTCATTTACAGCTCGTAAAGTCGAGCGCGATTCCGACCGGTCCTCGCCTGTTTTTGCGGGGCCGCCTAGGCCTTGCATTTCTCTAGCTCGCGAGCCTTTGAACAGGCTCTAAGGGAACTGATGATGAAAGTACTTATGCTGCACGGCATCAACCACAACATGTTCGGCAAGCGTGACCCGGTGCAGTACGGCACCATCACCCTGGCCGAAATCGATGCGCGCCTGGGCGAGCTGGCCGCAACCCTCGCCGTGGAAATCGAGAGCTTCCAGAGCAACTACGAAGGCGCCATGTGCGAGCGCATCCACCAGGCCTTCCTGGAAGGTACGGACGCCGTGCTGATCAACGCCGGGGCCTGGACTCACTACAGCTACGGCATCCGCGACGCGCTGGCGATCCTTACCGTGCCGGTGGTGGAAATCCACATGTCCAACATCCACGCCCGCGAAGCCTTCCGCCACCACTCGGTGTTCGCCGACGTGGTGCGCGGGCAGATCAGCGGCTTTGGCGTGGACAGCTACCTTTTGGGCTTGCGCACCGCAGTGACGGCAGTACGCGGCGAATGAACTGGCCGCTCAGAACCTGTTCACGATCTTTTTAGGCGACATTAAATAGGCTGCTACAAGGCAGAAGCGGACATCGGGCGACCTCGTAGGAGGGGCTTTAGCCCCGAGCTTTTATCAAGGCAAACAAGAGCTCGGAGCTGAAGCCCCTCCTACAAAAGCCGCACATTTACCGACCGCTCCTGCCACTTAGCTGCTAAAGTCGTGAACGACTATGAACAGGTTCTCAGGGACGAGCGGCCCAGTTTCATTGCGCTGACGGGATCTGCTGGCCCCAGCGCGCCAACGCAAAGTCGACGAAGCTGCGCAGCTTGGGCAACTGATAGCGATCGGGCGAGTAGATCAGGTGCATCGGTCTGCTGGGCAACTGGTAGTCGGGTAGTAAGGCGACCAGTCGGCCCTCACGTAGGTCCTGTTCGGCATAGGCGTCGGGCAGCATGACGATGCCGCCGCCTACCGTGGCGCTTTTGTACAGCGCAGCGGAACTGTTCATCACCATGGTGCCGCTTATCTCCACGGTGGTTTCACCGTCCCGCCCCATCAGCCGCCAGTGTTTGTCCACGCCACTCCAGTCATCGCTGGCGGGGTAGGCGAAGGTCAGGCAATTGTGCGTCTGCAGGTCTTGCGGCTGGCGGGGGACGCCACGGCGCGCCAGGTAATCCGGCGAGGCGCATAGGGTCATGGTGTAGTCCTGCAGGGGCCTTGCGATCAGGCGGGCGTTGTCCTGCATGTTGCCCATGCGGATCGCGGCGTCGAAGCCGCTGTCGAGCAGGTCCACCCGTAGGTTGCTGAGCACCAGGTCCAGCTTGACCTTGGGAAACTGCTGCGAGAACTCGCACAACGCGGGGGCCAGCACTTCCGAGCCGAAGGTCAGCGGCGCGGTGATGCGCAAGGTACCTGCGGGCTCGGCCTGGGCCTGTTCGGCCAGGCGTTCGGAGGCGGCCACCAGCCCCAGCACTTCCAGGCAGCGCTGGTAATAGGCCATACCGAACTCCGTCAGGCGCTGACGGCGGGTAGTGCGCTTGAGCAGGCTCATGCCCAGGCGTTGCTCCAGAGCCCGCAGGTGGTTGCCGACCATGGTGGTGGAGATTGAGCACGCCTGGGCGGCGGCGGTCATGCTGCCGGTTTCCACGACCTTCACGTACACCGACATTGCCTGGAACAAGTCCATTATCAAGCCCTGGTTGAGGATTATTGAAGTTTTGCGAGGTTTATCCAGCTCAGGTGGCTAACGATACTGCAAACACCACCTGATGACTTCTGGAGCTTTACGTCATGACCACCGACTGCCTGATGTCCACCTACAAGCCCCTGGCCCTGAGCTTTGTCCGTGGCCTTGGCGCGCGACTCTGGGATCAGGCCGGTCGCGAGTATCTGGATGCCGTGGCAGGCGTTGCCGTAACCAACGTCGGCCACTCCCATCCCCTGCTGGTCGCCGCCATCAGTGAGCAGGCTGGGCTGCTGCTGCATACCTCCAACCTGTACAGCATCGATTGGCAGCAACGCCTGGCCCACAAGCTCACCCGCTTGTGCGGCCTTGACCGGGCGTTTTTCAACAATTCCGGGGCGGAAGCCAACGAGACGGCCCTCAAGCTGGCGCGCTTGCATGGCTGGCGCAAAGGTATCGAGCAGCCACTGGTGGTGGTGATGGAAAACGCCTTTCACGGGCGCACGCTGGGGACTTTGGCTGCCAGCGATGGCCCAGCCGTGCGGTTGGCGTATGGCGCCTTGCCGGGAGATTTCGTCAAGGCGCCATTCGGCGACCTGCCTGCCTTCGAGCGCATCTGTGCACAGCATGGCCAGCGCATCGCTGCCGTGCTGGTCGAGCCGGTGCAGGGCGAGGGCGGTGTACAGGTGGCACCAAAGGGCTATCTGCAAGCGCTGCGCGAGCACTGCACGCGGCGCAACTGGTTGCTGATGCTCGATGAAATCCAGACCGGCATGGGGCGTACCGGGCAATGGTTCGCCTTTCAGCATGAAGGCATCGTGCCCGACGTCATGACCCTGGCAAAAGGCCTGGGCAACGGCGTGCCCATCGGCGCCTGCCTGGCCAAGGCTGGCGCCGCCGATCTGTTCACGCCCGGCAGCCATGGCAGCACCTTTGGCGGCAACCCGCTGGCCTGCCGCGCAGCCTGTACGGTGGTGGAGATCATCGAGCAGCAAGGCCTGGTGCAAAACGCGCGTGAACAGGGGCTGCACTTGCTCGAACGGCTGCGCGAGGCGCTGAGCGGACACCCGGCGGTGGTGGCCGTGCGCGGCCTGGGCCTGATGATCGGCATCGAGCTACGCAAGCCGATCCCCGACCTGGTTACGCTGGCCGCTCGCGATCACGGCTTGCTGATCAACGTGACACGGGGCCAGACCATCCGGCTTTTGCCACCCCTGATCGTGGGTGCGGCGGACGTTGAGGCGATCGTGCAGGGCATCGCCGATACCCTGAAGGGCGCCGAGGACGTTCGCGAATGAGCGCCTCAGAACAACGGCCGCGCCGCCAGTTCCAGGCCGAGCAGGATCAGGAACGCCATGAAGCACTGCCGAAAGCGCACGGGCCTGATCCGTGCGCGCAGCCGCTGGCCCAGCCACATGCCGAGCAACGCCGGGACGATGGCCGCGGTTGACGTGCCGAGCTGGCTGACCTGAAACGCGCCGTGCCAGTAGAGGCCGATGGCGAGCGCCAGGGTGGACACGCTGAAGGACAGGCCCAGCGCCTGCACCAGCTCGTCGCGGCTCAGGTTCAGCGAGCCCAGGTAGGGCACCGCCGGCATCACGAATACGCCGGTCGCGCCGGTCACCACACCCGTCGCCAACCCCACCACTGGCGATAACCAGCGCTCCAGCCGCGCCGACACGCGCAAGGCCGGTGCGAGCAGAGCGTAGAGCGCGTATACGATCAGCGCGATGCCCAACCAGAACCCCGACCAGAGCGGAGTGGCCACCACCAGCAAGGTCGAAGCGGCCAGCGTGCCGAGCACGATGCACAGCATCATCGGCCACAGCCGGCGCAGCAGTGGCGCCAGTGCAGGGCCGCTGAACAGTTGCCAGAGGTTGGTCACGAAAGACGGCACGACCAGGATCGCCGCTGCTGCCGCAGGCGCCATCACGGTACCCAGCAACCCCATGGCCACGGTCGGCAGGCCCATGCCTGTCACGCCCTTGACCAGCCCGGCGGCGAGAAAGGTGCCGAGCAGAAACAGCAAGTAGAAGGTGGCGTCGTGCATGGGGCAAGGCTCGATTGAGTGACCTGTGCAATTGAAGCCGCTCAGGGGACTCGGCACAATGCGGAAAACTCAGTGCAGCCTTCGGCAAAACCAGAGGCAGAGAGGCTCCGATGCGACTCGATCTGGCAGATTTGCAGCTGTTCCTGTGCATCGCCGATGCCGGCAGCATTACCGCGGGTGCGCAGCGGGCGAACCTCGCACTGGCCTCCGCCAGCGAACGGCTGCGCAAGATGGAACGTGCCGTCGGAGTAGCCCTGCTGGAGCGCCGCGCCCGCGGCGTGACCACCACCGAGGCTGGTGAGGCGCTGGCCCATCATGCACGGCTGATACTGCGCCAGCAGGACACCTTGAAGGGTGAGCTGCTGGACTACGCAGCCGGCGCCCGAGGCACCCTCCATCTGTACGCCAATACCGCCGCGCTGGCGGTGTTCCTGCCCAACCGGCTCGCGCCGTGGCTGGCCGAGCGGCCGCGCCTGCGCATCGAACTCAAGGAGCGCACCAGTGTGGATATCGTGCGCAACGTGGCCAGCGGCCTGGCCGAGGCGGGCATCGTGTCCAGCGCCGTCAGTGCCGAAGGCCTGCACCTGCAGCCGGTGGCCAGTGACCATCTGGTACTGGTCGCCGCGCCCCATCACCCGCTGGCCGATCGCCGCAGCCTGGCGTTCGCCGAGGTGCTCGGCGAAGCGTTCGTGGGGTTGGCCCAGGGCAGTGCGCTGCAGGATCACATCAACGAGCACGCACGGGTGGCCGGTCGGCCACTGGATGTGCGCATTCGCATGAACAGTTTCGAGGCGCTTTGCCAGATGGTCGCCCATGGCATCGGCCTCGGCATCCTGCCGCTAGGCATCGCCCGGCTGCACAGGCGCCGCCATGGCCTCAGGGTGATCGCCCTGAGCGACGCCTGGGCCCGGCGCGAGCTGTGCCTGTGCTTCAGGGATTGGAGCGAGTTGTCGATGCCGATGCGCAGCCTGCTCGGCCATCTGGGTGGCCATCCAGGCCCCGCTGAAGCGGGCTGGCCTGCAGGCAGATAACCGCCGAAATACGTCGATTGCTTCCCCGGGAAATACGCCTCCGCATCCACTATCGGTGGGCTTTTCAGCCCACTGCAAGGCAAAGAAAAATACGTTTTTTTTACGCGCCTGATGGTTTTTCGCCCTCGATAATTCGCCCACTTCCCAACGACTTTTCACACCTCGGGAATTTCTATCCGGGGAGCGAGCGATGAATCATCTCCATGCCAACTCCCAGCCTCAGTCACTGGTCTGCCGCGTCGACGTGGCAGGAAGCTCCGATGAATGAGGCGCCGCGTGTGCTGCTGATCGACGATGACAAGCCGATGCGCAAACAATTGCGCACCGGCTTGGCGAGTCAGTCGTTCACCGTGCTGGAAGCCGCTACTGGTGCCAGGGGCCTGACGCTGGCGGCCAGCCAGGCGCCACACCTGATCATTCTCGATGCCAGCCTGCCGGACATGGACGCCAGCCAGGTGCTGCGCGAGTTGTGTGCCTGGTCGACGGCGCCATTGCTGGTGCTGTCAGCACGCGAAGGCGAGGAGGAGAAGGCGCGCTTGCTCGACCTGGGTGCCACGGACTACGCCGCCAAGTCCGTCGCCATTCAGGAATTCGTCGAGCGCGCCCGGGCGCTATTGAGCAATACGGCTCAGGCGCTGGTGCTGCAACCCGCCGTGCGTTCGGGGCATCTGCACGTCGACCTATCCCGACGCCTCGTGACCCTGCGTGGCGAAGAGGTGAGCCTGAGCAGAAAGGAATATGCCGTTCTGGAAATTCTGGCCCGTAACCACGGGCGCATCATCGCCGCCGAACATCTGATCCGCCTGGTGTGGGGTGCCAGCCACCTGGGCGACAGCCGCAGTCTGCGCACGGTCGTCGGCCGGCTTCGCCACAAGCTCCAGAACGGCGCCGGCAGCGTGCGGGTGATTCAGACCATCGTGGGCGTCGGCTACCGCCTCAACGCCGAGGAGTGTTGAGTGCAGCGCACAGCCACCACCGGCATACCTGAGACAGCAGGACGCCTTATCGGCTACGCCCGCGCCAGCCGCGACGAGCCGGATGCGCAGGCGCAGGTGCTCGCGCTCAAGGCCGAAGGCTGCGCTGAGCTTTACGTAGAGCAAGGCCAGAACGCCTGGCGCAGCCGACCCGAGCTGGCGCGCCTGCTGGATGCCATCCAGCCCGGCAACACGTTGATGGTCACCCGGCTCGACCGCCTGGCGCGTAGTACGCGGGACCTGCTGGAGATCGCCGAACACATTCACGCCACCGGTGCACGGCTCGCCAGCCTCGCCGAGCCCTGGGTCAGCGGTAATGCCGCGGTGCTGGCGGTGTTCGCCGGCATCGTTGCCTTCGAGCGCTCACTGATCGTCGAGCGCACCAGCCTCGGCCGGGAAGCCGCCAAGGCGCGCGGCGTGCAATTCGGCGCCAAACCCTGCCTGGCCGAGGAGCAGATATGCCTCGCCAACCAGATGATCGCGCAGGGCAGCTCGGTCAGCGAGGCCGCCAGCAAACTGGGCGTGCACCGTTCGACGCTTTACCGGGCACTGGGGCGAGTGAAACAGGCGGCACGCTGAGCGTATGTCCACTTGCCGTGCCCCAGCGTTGGGATGCGTGGCTAACGCACCGGCCCGGCCGCTTGGTTTTACCGGTAGAGCAGGGCGGTGCTGCCTTGCATCGCCCGGCGATCAGGCGTTCTCGTTACCCGAGCGGATAAACGAATAACGGTCGATATCGGTCCGCAGCTGCCAGCCCTGGCTTTGCCAGTAATCGGCCGCTGCCTGGTTGGTCCTGAGAACGTCCAGATGGCACTTGTAAATGCCGACCGCCTCCAGGCTCGCCAAACAACGTTCCACCAAGGCATTGGCGATGCCCTGGCGCCGATAGTCCGGGAGCACCAGCAGATGCTGCAGATACCCGCGCCGCCCGTCATGCCCGCACATCACGCAGCCGCACAGCACGCCGTCGACCTCGGCCACGAAACTCATACCAGGGTTACGCTGCAGATACCGCGCGGTCGCTTCTCGCGAGTCGGCATCGCGTAGCGAAATCCCGGGTGTCGAGCGCATTAGGGCGATGACGACGTCGTAATCGGCCAGGGTCATTGTGCGGATGTTGAGCATTGGGGCCTCGGTCTAGGATGTTGTGACGGCGGTGTGGCATTGATGAGTGGCGGTGGGGGGCAGAAGATCCGCGTTTGGCGGAAGTAAGCTCTAGCTCTCGTCTGCTTTCGGGCAGAAGCGGACATTCGAGGTCGGAAGGTTCTCTCCGTGCGCAATGAAATAGCCTGCAATGCTGCCGGGTTGAATCCCCCCTGAGAGCCACGTTAAAATTCTGCTCACTACGGCGTGTGCTGCGTGCGCCCGGGGTTAGCCCCGTATACGGAGAACGATTAGTCGTTTTCCGTGAGGCTTTCCAGAGACATGCAGCAGTCCAACTTTTCATGGCAACGCCCCGCTTCTTTGAAGCTCCGCTGGTTACATCCTGCCAACTCAACATTCCGCATTCATACCGCTGACCAGCGTACTTCCTGGCCAGCGTTTCGCTGTATCCGCTATTTAACGGCTGCGTGCTCCGCGCGATACAGCGCCAGTTTTCATTCGCTAAAGGAGAATCCTGCGTGACCCAATCGTCATCCTCCCTAAGGCAGTCGGCGCTCAAGCGCTTTCTCGCTAGCGAGGCATCCGGTGGCATACTGCTGATGATCGCGGCCGCAGCCGCCGTGATCGTTGCCAACAGCCCGCTTGCCAGCACCTACTTGCACCTTCTCCATGCTGAAACAGGCCCTATGCTCAGCGACAAGCTAGGCCCTATGACTCTGCATCTGTGGGTCAATGACGGCCTCATGGCAGTATTCTTTCTGCTGGTTGGCCTGGAAATCAAGCGCGAGCTGGTAGATGGACGTCTATCTTCTTGGGAGCAGCGCCGGTTGCCGGCCTTGCCAGCTCTGATGGGTATGGCAGTGCCGGCAGTAATCTATTTGACGCTAACCCAGGGCGACCCTCTGTTGACTAATGGCTGGGCCATTCCCGCCGCTACCGATATCGCTTTTGCCATCGGTGCCCTGGCTCTGCTGGGGCGCCATGCACCGCTATCTCTCAAGCTGATGCTGGTTTCCGTGGCTATCATCGATGACATGGGTGCAGTGGCCATCATTGCAGTCTTTTACACCTCCTCAATCAACCTAATGGCGCTGCTCGCAGCAGCAGTGACCATCGGCGTGCTGTTCGTGCTCAATCGCATGCGAGTGATGGTGCTCTGGCCTTATCTGATCGGCCTGGCCCTGCTTTGGTACATGACTCTTCTCTCAGGAGTGCATGCCACCATTGCAGGCGTCGTGGGTGCATTTCTGATTCCCTACATACCTTCACTTGGAGAGCCGGACGCCGCTAACTCGCCCTTGCACCGCTTGGAGCACGGCATCGCACCATGGGTGGGCTTCTTGATCGTCCCCGCCTTCGGCTTCGCCAACGCAGGAGTATCCTTCGTAGGCTTTTCCATGGCGGACCTTCTCGCGCCACTGCCGCTCGGCATCGCAGCAGGACTTTTTATCGGCAAGCAACTAGGGGTGTTCGGCGGCGTACTGCTGGCGGTGAAATCAGGTTTGGCGGCCAAGCCTCGCGGCTGCACTTGGTTGCAGATCTATGCGATATCGATGCTCTGCGGGATTGGCTTCACCATGAGCCTTTTCATCAGCGGCCTCGCTTTCCCTGGCCACCCTGAGTTAGTCGAAGAATCCAAAATCGGAATTATGCTGGGCTCGCTGCTATCCGCCGCTGTGGCTTGCCTGATCTTGCGCCTTGCACCCAAAGCGCAGGATCAGTTGCAGGAGGAGGAGCAACAGAAAGTCGAGATTCAACAGGACGGAGACGTGCAACGGATCTGATCCCGATGCCGAAAAGACCCGTCACAGACGGTTCTTTTCGCTGGGCTCTACGAGAGTTTGGCAGCCACGTAATAGCCGGCGAAGCTCATCAGCAACGAGCCCAGCACGTGTGTTGTTATTGTGACCGCCGCCCACCCTAAGCGCTCCTGCTGAAGCATGAACATCACTTCGGCAGAAAACGCGGAAAAGGTCGTCAGCCCGCCACAGAAACCAGTGGTGATCAGCAACTTCCACGCTGGGTCAAGATTCGGAAAACGGGCAAAAAACGCCATCGCCATTCCAATGATGAATCCGCCGATCAAGTTGACCATCAGAGTGCCCAGCGGCAGATTCGGAAACAGGTGGTTGAGCTTCATCGATAGAAGCCAACGACTCACGCAACCGAGAGATCCGCCGATGATGACGGCAAGCAGAGAACTATACATAGGCTTTCCAAAAGAGGGACTGGTACTGGAAAGCGCGCAATAACCTACGGCCCTTTCCAGGGTTCGTAGGCATCATTAGCCAGAGGCGGTTTGAGGAGGAATGCCATCTCCTTAACCAGATCTTAGTTGCAAATACATGCTAGATAAAGTGGTGCCAATGGCCGCTTTCGGCCGAAAGCAGGCACTAGCTACTGGTCTCAAGCAGCCTTCATTACCTCTCCCTAACTTCCCAACCGCAATACCGACCAATCACCTTCCCGGCGACCCGAAACCCAACCATACTCAGCAGGCCACGCCACCACTCCTTATTCCACCTTCACATAAACCAGTCTGCGGTCCACGAGCCGTAGCCGTTGGGAGATCCATTTGCTGACCGTTCCGATGGATCTCACCGCCGATGACCGCCTGTCTCATGTGCTCAGTGCCAGCGAGCGGCTGGCGATGGCGGCTTCGCTGGACGAGGTGGTTGCCATCCTGCGTGATACCGCGCGGGCCACGGTGGGCGCCGAGGGCATTGCGGTGATCATCGAGCAGCAGGGGCGCTGCGCCTATGTCGCCGAGGATGCGGCTTCACCACTTTGGCAGGGCCAGAAATTCGCGAGCGATGCGTGCGTTTCCGGTTGGTCGATGCTTAACCGTGAGACGGTGGCGATCCGCGATGTGCGCGACGATCCGCGCGTTCCGCAAACGGCCTATACGACAACTTTCGTGCGTAGCCTGGTGATGGTGCCCATCGGCCGGCCTGCACCTGTCGCGGCACTTGGCGCTTACTGGGGCGATGTGCGTGACCATCATCCCGATACCATCGCGCGGTTGGAAAGCCTGGCACGGCTGGCGACCATCGCCATCGAAAACGCGCGCCTGACCCAGGCGCGCAATCGCGAGACGGCCATCGGCGCTGCGCAGCACCGCATTCTGGAGCTGGCAGTCGCGGAAAGGGCGCTCAGTGACACGCTCGACGGCGTCGTCCACGAAGTGGACGCGTTGTCCGTATCGGGTTTTCTGGGCGGCATCCTGCTGCTCAACGAGGGTGGCGAGCACCTGGAGCATTGCGCGGGGCCGAGCCTTCCCCGCGCCTACAAAGAGGCCGCCAAAGGCATCGCCATTGCCCCGAGCACCATCACCGCCGCGGCTGATATCGGTGGCGACCCTGATTGGGGCGCCTTGCGTGAGCTGGCCGGCAGGCATGGGCTGCACATCTGCTGTTCGATCCCGATCCGCTCGGCACAGGCTGCGCTGCTCGGGGCCTTCGTGCTCTATCACCCCAAGTGCCGCGAGCCGCTGGCGGCTGATACCGAGATCATCGACTTCGTGGTGCACACCGTGGGGCTGCTCGTGCATCGCACCCGCGCGGATTCGGCGATTCGTATCAGCGAGGCACGTTTGCGCCTGGCCGTCGACCATGCCGATGTGGGTTTCTGGGATGTGGATTTCGTGGACAACACGCTGGTCTGGCCGGTGCAGACCAAGACGATGTTCGGCATCTCGCCCCATGTGGATGTCACCCTGCAGGACTTCTATGACGGCTTGCACCCCGATGATCGTGAAGCGACGATTGCCGCCTTCACCGCTGCAGCCGACCCCGACCGACGCGCACTTTATGAGGTCGACTACCGCACCATTGGCCGCGAAGATGGCATCGTGCGTTGGGTTGCGGCCAAGGGGCGGGGCGTGTTCGACGCCGCGGGCAAGTGTTTGCGAGTGACCGGCACCGCCATCGACATTACCGCCCGCAAGGTGGCCGAGGAGGAGCTGCGCGAGCTTAACGACACCTTGGAAAAGCGCGTCACCGCGGCCATCGCCGAGCGTGAGGAAGTCCAGAAAGCGCTGCGCCAGAGCCAGAAGATGGAGGCCATGGGTCAGCTCACCGGCGGCGTCGCCCATGACTTCAATAACCTGCTAACGCCTATCGTCGGCACGCTGGACATGCTTCAGCGCCGCGGTGTGGGCGGCGAGCGCGAGCAGCGGCTGATCTCTGGCGCCATGCAGTCCGCCGAGCGTGCCACAACGCTGGTGCAGCGGCTGCTGGCCTTTGCGCGTCGGCAACCGCTACAGACTGTGCCGGTCGATGTGGCCAAGCTGGTCAGCGATATGGGCGACCTGCTGGCCAGCACCACCGGGCCGCAGATCCGGGTGATCGTCGACGCGCCGGACAATCTGCCTGCGGCCATCGCCGATCAGAACCAGCTGGAGATGGCGCTGCTCAATCTTTCGGTGAACGCCCGCGACGCCATGCTCGAGGGCGGCACCATCCGTATCTCGGTGAGCCTGGCGACTGTCGACGACGGCCACCGCTGCAAACTGCCAGCGGGCGAGTATCTGTGCCTGTGCGTCGCCGATACCGGCACGGGTATGGAGGCGGCAACCCTGGCCCGCGCGGTGGAGCCGTTCTTTTCCACCAAGGGTGTGGGCAAGGGCACCGGCCTGGGCCTTTCCATGGTGCATGGGCTGGCCTCGCAATTGAATGGCGCGCTGACCATCCAGAGCGCGCCTGGGCTCGGCACCAGTGTGGAACTGTGGTTGCCGCGCAGCCTCGCCGAGCCAGCCGCTGCGCTGCGCCTGGTCGGGGTCGTCGAACCGCGATTGACCCGCGGCACTGCGCTGCTGGTCGATGACGAGGAACTGGTGCGCACCAGCACCTCGTACATGCTGGCCGAGCTGGGGTATCGGGTGATCGAGGCTGGCTGCGGCGAGGAAGCCATGCAGCGGGTGGCCAGTGGCGAGCCTTTCGATCTGCTGGTTACCGACCACCTGATGCCCGGCATCAACGGCACCGACCTGGCCCGGCTGGTGCGCGCCTCGCGTCCTGGCATCGACATCCTGCTGGTGTCCGGCTACGCCGAACGCGAAGGTCTCGACCCGGAACTGCCGCGGCTCACCAAACCGTTTCGCAAGAGCGAGCTGGCGGCGAGCCTGGCTCGGCTGCGCGGCGAGTCATGGGAGGAGGCGCTCGAGGCGCAAGCCGTGGCGCCCTGAGCCAGCGGCTCGCACTGCCACGTGACGGCAGGGGCGTATCACTGCCAGTCAGACCGGCCTGTCCCGTTCTTCCTGCCTTGGGGCTGCTGGTGCCGTCAAACGAATGATCTGCCTGGCCAAGAATGCCCCGGTGAGGATCACACCGAACAATCTCAGCGTTTGCATGGCCAGGACCAGGCCCGCGTCGGAGTGGGTTTCCACCGCGATGATCGCCATTGCATCCAACCCGCCGGGACTGGTCGCCAGGTACATCGATAGGAAGTCCGCTCCGGTCAGCGCAGCGAGCAGCCCGGCGAGCCCGGCGCAGAGCATGATCAGCACCAGGGCGCCGATGATCATCGATGGCAGGCGCCGCCAGACGTAGCGCAGGGTTTCGCGATCGAAGCGCAAGCCGATGTAGCAGCCGATGGCTCCATAGCCGAACGCCAGCAGCTCGCTGGGCAGGGTGATGGTCAGAAGGCCGGCCAGCTGCAGTGCGGCGCCGAGCAGCAAGGGCACCAGCAGCGCCCCGGCGGGCAGAAACGCACCGGCTGCAACGCCGGCCAGGATCACGCCGATACCCAGCACCAAGTTCCCATGGCTCGCCACTGCTGCGCTGGCGATGGCCTGGCTCACCCCGGTCGTTGCGCCCAGCAGGTGGCTGACCAGCGCGCCTACCATCACCACGCACACCACTCGTACGTACTGCATGGTGGCCACCAGACGCGAGTCGGCGCCGTAATCTTCGGCCATGGCAACCATCGCCGATGCCGCGCCGGGCGCAGTTCCCCAGGCGGCGGTATGGCCGGGGATGCCGCCGAACCGCACGGTACCCAGGCCCACCAGCGCACTCAGGCAGACCGTCAGCACCGTCGCCAGCAGCATGATGTGCCAGGAGGTCGCCAGCGACATCAGCACCGACCAGGTCATGGTATGGGCGACCAGCAGCCCAACGCAGCCCTGGCCAAACCGGAAGACGTTCTTGTGCAGGCGCAGCCCCGCACCACACACACCGAACACGATGGCCACCAGCATGGGGCCCAGAAATAGGCCCGCCGGCACCTCGACGGCATGCAGGGCTTGCCCGGCAACCGCGGCGCTGAGGCTCAGAGCGAGCCAGCGCAGTGCCTGGCCGGACGATGTGAGAGGGGGATTGGGCGCTGACATGGGCATCCTGTAAATCACGCGCGTGAACGCTTTGATGCAAATTATCGACAGGCCAATTCATCACGTCTATTTTCTAATTTTTCTTAAACGATAACTTTTGTGAATGAATTATGGATCTGCGTGACCTCGGTTATTTCGAAACTATCGCCGAAATTGGCCATCTGGGCCGGGCTGCCGACAAGCTCAATCGCAGCCAGCCGGCCCTGACCAAGAGCATCCAGCGGCTCGAGGAGTCACTGGGTGCGCGGCTGTTCCAACGTGAGGGGCGGGGCATCAAGCTGACCGAGGTGGGCGAGCTGCTGCTGATCAGAAGCAAACAACTGCAGATGAGCGTTTCCGAGACACAGCGCGAGGTGCGGGACCTTGCCAACGGCCTGATCGGCAACGTGCGCCTGGGGTGCGCAGCCAGCATGGCCGAGTATCTGCTGCCGCAGTTGGCGGCTTCGTTGCTGGAGCGCGCTCCCGAGGTGCGGCTCAGCCTGTCGATCGCGCAGGACGACGTGTTGAAAAACTCGCTGAAATCCGGGCAATTGGATGCAATCATCAGCCCATTGCATGCCGAGGATCCGCAGTTCGTCACCTACCCGATCCTGCAGGATGAAGCGGTGGTGGTGGCCAGCGTCGATCATCCGATTTTCGCCGCGCCCTACGGCCTTGCCGATCTGACCCGCTACCGCTGGATATTGCCGTCGCCAGCGGTTTCGTCTCGGCGTTGGGTGGACAACGTGTTCGCCGCCCACAAGTTGGCCGCACCCGTAGTGCAGATCGAGACCAACACCATCTCCATGCTTCCCAGGCTGATCGCCCGCACCAACCTGCTGAGCTTTCTGGCCAGGGAGACGCTGCAGTTCAGCCAGGGCATGAACCGGCTACGGGAAGTGCAGTTGCCGGAAACCACCATGCAGCGAACCGTAGCGGTGACGGTCCGAGCAGAGGGCTATCTGCCGTCGGCGGCGGCTACCCTGGTCTCGATGCTGCGTGAAAATGGCCGTCAGTTCTTCAGTGGCGACTGAGCGACGGTCGAATAGGCAAGCGCCGTTGCCAAGGTCTTTTGGCGGCCGCTATCCGCTGCGCGAAAAAGAGTTTTCAGCTGATGCTTGACGAGGTAGAACGATCGTTCTACCTTTGAGCCATGAACAAGACGACGACTGATACCCGCGAAAAGATCCTGGCCACCGCCGAGCAGCTCATCTATCAGAACGGCATCCATGCCACCGGCATGGACCTTCTGGTGAGAACCTCAGGCGTCGCCCGGAAAAGTATTTACCGCTACTTCGTAACCAAGGACGAAGTGGCCGAAGCTGCGCTGAAAGCCCGCGATATCCGCTGGATGTACTGGTTCAGAACCGAGTGCGACAAGGCGGATACACCCCAGGCGCGCATCCTGAGCATGTTCACCGTGCTCAAGGGCTGGTTCGAATCCGAGGGTTTCTGCGGTTGTGCGTTCATCAACACGGCAGGGGAGGTGGGCGACCCCGATGACCCCATCCGCCAGCTCGCCAAGCTGCACAAACAGAAGTTGCTGGATTACACGCTCGAGTTGACCGAGCAACTGGATATCGAGCAGCCGCAGGCGTTGGCCAGGCAGTTGCTGGTATTGATCGAGGGCGCAATCACCATGGCACGTGTGATGGGTGATTACAGCGCCGCCGACAGCGCAAGGGACGTTGCGCAGCTGTTGTTAAAACAGGCCTCGCCCTGACGGCCTGAGCTTCAAAGACGCTACCCCGACCGATCTATCCACGTTGCCTGGAGGCACTACCATGTCCGATGCCCAAACTCGCCCGCCACTTCCTCCTTTCACCCGCGAAACCGCGATCGAGAAAGTACGACTCGCCGAAGATGGCTGGAACAGCCGCGATGCGGAAAAGGTTTCGCTCGCGTACACGCTGGACACCAAATGGCGTAACCGCGCCGAGTTCGCCACCAACCGCGAAGAAGCCAAGGGCTTTCTCACCCGCAAATGGAAGAAGGAGCTGGATTATCGTCTGATCAAGGAGTTGTGGGCCTTCACCGACAACCGCATCGCCGTACGCTACGCCTACGAATGGCACGACGATTCGGGTAACTGGTTCCGCTCCTACGGCAACGAAAACTGGGAGTTCGAGGCCGATGGCCTGATGCACCGCCGTTTCGCCTGCATCAACGACATGCCCATCAAGGAAAGCGAGCGCAAGTTCCACTGGCCGCTCGGCCGCCGCCCGGACGATCACCCAGGCCTGACCGAGCTGGGCCTGTAAGCGCGGGCTTGCCGGATAGAAAGAGCCCCCAACGGCAGTGCCGGTTGGGGGCTTTTTTACAGCTGCCAATTGTACGGTGATTCGCTCCACTGCGAGAGTGGCCTGCCAGGCTCAGACGCTGCGCGTGACTCCGCCATCGACCCTGATGTTCTGCCCGGTGATATAAGCCGCACCGGCGCTTGCCAGAAACGCGATGGTGGCAGCCACCTCGTCGCTGGTGCCGTAGCGCTGGAGTGGTACACCCTGGCGCCGCTCTTCGGTTGCTGGAAGGCTGTCGATCCAGCCGGGCAACACGTTGTTGATGCGAATGTTGTCCTTGGCATAGGTGTCGGCGAATACCTTGCTGAACGAGGCGAGGCCTGCACGGAACACAGCCGAGGTCGGGAACAGGTCGCTGGGCTCGAACGTCCATGCGGATGAAATGTTGATGATCACCCCGTCCTGCTGCTTCTGCATGATCGGCGTGACCAGGCGCGCCGGGCGCACGACATTCAGAAAGTAGGTTTCCATGCCTTGCTGCCAGTCTTCATCGGTAAGCTCCAGGATGGGCTTGCGCGGGCCGTGGCCTGCACTGTTCACCAGCACATCGATGCGACCCCATTTGGCGACCACGGCATCGACCAGGCGCTGGAGATCCTCGACCGACTGGTTGCTCCCCGTCACACCGATACCGCCCAGCTCGTTGGCCAGGGCTTCGCCCTTGCCGGATGACGAAAGAATACCGACTTTGAAACCGTCCGCCGCCAGACGCTTGGCGACGGCAGCGCCCATGCCACTGCCCGCTGCAGTGATGATCGCAACTTTTTCTTCAGGCATGCTGCCTCCCAGGGATGAAACTGCGGTAGTGCAGATAGATCCACACTAGCAGCCGACCGGCTTGCGAGGGAGCTAGCCTGGCTTCGCCTAACCAGTAGATTTGCTATCGGTAGCCTGATTCGCCACCGCCACGATCTGCTGCTTCAGGCTGGCTTTCTTTGGAGGTGACTGCCAATTGGTATCGCGCGGTCGATGTTCCATACTTCGCCATCGTCTTGGAAGGTGGAGTTGATCATGCAAAAGCCTGGGGCTGGTACCCGAGCTGCTCAGGCAGACCGTACGCGCACGTCCATTCTCAAGGCGGCGGTCAAGGTGTTCAGTCGCCAGGGCTATGCCGGTGCGCGAACCGAGCAGATCGCCAGCCAGGCGCAGTGCAACGAGCGGATGATCTATTACTATTTCGGCAGCAAGGACGAACTGTTCGTCAGCGTGCTGGAGCATATCTACGCCCAGTTCAACCGCGCCGAGGCGCGCCAGCGCTTCGATCTGGCGCAGCCCCGGCAGGCGATCCGCGATCTGGTCGCCTTCACCTGGAATTACTACCTCAAGCATCCCGAGTTCATCACCATCCTGGGAACCGAAAACCTGCTGCAAGGCGTCCATGCCCGCAAGTCGAGCAACCTGCGGGCGTTGTCCGGGACGGCCGTGGGGATGCTCGAGCCGATCGTCAGGGCAGGGCAGGAACAGGGGCTGTTTCGTGAGGACATCGACATCCGCCACGTGTATCTGATGATCGCCTCGCTCTGCTACTTCTATAACTCGAACCTGCACACCCTGAGCTGCTTTCTCGACGACGCACTGGCGTCGCCGAGCGAAAAGCACAACTGGCTGGGCTTCATTTCCGACCTGGTGCTGCGCGGGCTGGCGCGAGGGGGCGAGGGCGCCTAGCTCGCGCTGGTAGCGTCAGTGGCTTCCCGGGTTGGCGCGCACATGGGCGACCCTCTCCGGCAGGTTTTTCCAGGCCGGTTGCTCGCCGGCGAAGTGCTGGCGCAGGTAACCGGCCAGGTCCGCCACCTGGCGGTCGCTGAGGTTGTCCTTGAACGCCGGCATGTAGCCCAGATCAGGCGTGGCCGGCTTGTCGATGCCATGCAGAATGACATTCAGCAAGTTGTCCGGGACGGCACTATGCACGTTGCTGTTGACCGCCATCGACGGGCTGACGCCGAACAGCTGGGGTCCGTTGCCGTCACTGTGACAGGCCTGGCAGGCACCCTCGAAGATCCGCTGGCCACGGTTGAGGGAAAGGGTGTCGACGTCCGTGGCGGCGGTCGCTTTGGTGGTTGCGCTGGCGCCGCTATCCAGTGACACCAGATAGTGGGCGATGGCCTCCACATCGCTTTTCGGCAAGGTTGCCAGTTCGCTGACCACCGGCCCCATGGGCCCGGCGGCCACGCCATGCTGGCTGGAGAAGCCGCTGCTCAGGTACTCGCTCAGCTCGGCTTCCGTCCAGGGCACGCCACTGCTGCTCAGGGCATTCAGGGCTGGCGCTTCCCAGCCATCGACCACGCCGCCAGCCAGAAAGGATTTACCGGTTTTCTCCGCGCCCAGCAGGTTGCGCGGCGAGTGGCAGGCGGCGCAGTGGCCCAGGCCGTTGACCAGATAGGCGCCACGGTTCCACTGCTCGGAGCGGCTGGTGTCGGCCTGGTATTCGCCGCGGCCGAGAAACAGCGTGTTCCAGCCGGCCATCAGCGGGCGGATGTTGAACGGGAAGCTCATCTGGTTGGCGGGAGCGGACTGCTTCACCGGATCCTGGGACATCAGGTAGGCATAGAGCGCCTGCATGTCGGGGTCGCTGATGTTGCGAAAGGCCGTATAGGGGAACGCCGGGTAGAGATGACGACCGTCGCGGCTGATGCCTTCGCGCATGGCGCGCTCGAAGGCGCCGAACGACCAGGTGCCGATACCGGTTTCCCGGTCCGGGGTGATGTTGGTGCTGTACAGCGTGCCGAACGGCGTATCCATGGCCAGGCCGCCGGCGTTGGTCGCGCCATCCGCTGCCGTGTGGCAAACGGCGCAATCGCCAGCCGCGGCCAGCAAGCGGCCACGCTCCAACGTCGCGGCGGACCAGGTGCCTGACGCCGCGGGCGCCACCGGGGCGATTTCGGCGCGCCAGGGCATGGCGGTGGCGAACAGCCCCAATGCGGTACCGAACACACCGGCCAGGCCGCCCAGCCACCATTTGCTGCGTTTCTTGCCGGTTGTAGTGGTGGGTGCGTCTTCACTCGGTGAGTGGCCATTGAGAGCCGCTCTTACCCGTTCGGCGGTGATCGGCAGTTCGCGAAAGCGCAGGCCGGTGGCGTCATAGATCGCGTTGGCGATGGCGGCGGCGCTGGGCACCGAGGCTGACTCGCCACTGCCCATTGGTGGTTCGCTCTGGCGCGGCATCATCATCACGTCGATGGCCGGCACCTCCGGGAAAGTGAGGATCGGATAGGTGCCCCATTCGCTGCTGGCGACCCTGGACTCCTCGAATTGCACCTGCTCCTTGAGCACCCGGCTGGTGGATTGCACCACGTTGCCGTGAATCTGATGGCGCACTCCGTCGGGGTTGATCATCATGCCGGCGTCGTGGCCGATCACCACGCGGGTCACCGCAACCTCGCCGGTACGCTTGTCCACCGCCACGTCGGCGACCCAGGCTGCCCAGGCCGCGCCGAAGCCGGGAAACTTGCTGTGGATGTAGCGTGCGTAAGCGAAGCCGCGACCGCGCAACACGTCACCCTCGGGCGGGGTCTGCTGCGGCTGGGTGTGGGGTTGCCAGTCGGCGCGCTTGGCGGTGGCTTCGATCAGCTCGCGGGCTCTGGGATCTTCCAGATGCTGCAGGCGGTACTGAACGGGGTCAATGCCGGCGGCAAAGGCCAGCTCGTCGATATACGACTCATGGGCGAAGCTGTTGGGCAGCGCCGAGACGCCGCGCATCCACGAGGCACGCACCAGCGGCGCCATGTCGTTGATAGTCACGCGCATGTGTTCGTAGTCGTAGGGCGGTATCGAGGTGCGGTCGCCCATTTCGAACATCATCGGCAGCGGTTCGACCCGGCCGGTCAGCAGCAGGGCCAGGGTGGGCGCACCGTTGGACGGGTAGCTGGTCTGGAAATCATAGGCGCTGATGCTGCCATCGGCGTTCAGGCCGCCGTCCACTTCCATCAGTTGCGCGGTGCCCTTGGGCTCCCACACGTGTTCCTGTTCGCGGGTCAGCTGCACGCGCACCGGTTTGCCCACGGCGCGCGACAGCAGCAGGGCATCGGCGCAGACGTCGTCGGCACAGTTGCGGCCATAGCAGCCCGAGGCCTCCATGCGGATGATCTCGATACGGCGCTCGTCGCACTCCAGCAGCCAGGCCAGATCGGCACGCAGCAGGTGCGGGTTCTGCGTGCCGGACCAGACCCGCGAATGTTGCTCGCCGTAATCGGCCAAGGCGCAGGAAGGACCGATCGACGCGTGCAACTGGTAGGGCCATAGGTAGGTGCGGGTGAGGCGTTGGTCGGCATCCTTCAGGGCCTGCTCGACGTCGCCCTTGTCCAGCACGGTACGGGCGATGCGCGGGTTGTCGCGAATGGCCTGGGCGACATCACGCAGGTCGGGCAATTGCTGCTGCCAGGGTTTCCACTCGATGCGCAGTTGCTGGGCGGCGCGGATGGCTTGCTCCTCGCGCTCGGCGACCACGCCGACGAAGTCGCGGATCACCACCACGGCAACGATGCCGGGAAGCTCGGCGATGGAGCTTTCATCCACTGCGAGCAAGCTGTTGCCGACGAAGTCGCCACTGTCGTAACCGGCGTAGGGCGGGCGGATGACGCGACCGTGGAGCATGCCGGGCAGGCGCATGTCATGCACGTAGGTGAGCTCGCCGGTGGCCTTGGCCGGGATATCCACCCGCGCCGCGCCCTGGCCGACCAGGCGGTATTCGCTGGCGGGTTTGAGCGGTGCGTCGCCGCTGATTTGCAGGCGAACATGCCCGCCCGTGATCAGCTCACCGAAAGCCAGCTGGCGGCCATCGGGATGGCTGAACACGCCGTCCTCGAGGGTCAGCTGTTCGCCTGGCGTCTGCCAGCGCTCGCTAGCCAGTTGCAGCAGGTGGCGACGGGCTTCGGCAGCGGCATTGCGCAAGGGCACGGCACTGATCTGGATGGTCGCACTGGCGATGGTGGCGCCCTGGTTGGGCGCGCGCTCGGTATCGCCCAGCACCATTTCGACCTGGTCCAGCTGCAGGTAAAGCTCTTCGGCGACGATCTGCGCCAGGGAGGTGCGAATCCCCGTTCCCAGATCCACGTGCCCGTTGAAGGCATACACCTTGTCGGCCCCGGTGATGGCCAGGAACAGACCCAGTTCCCTGGGCTTGAGTGTGGCGCTCCGGCCCTTGGGCATTGGCCCGGAGGGTGGCTGGATGGTGTCGACGACCAGCAATACGTCGGGCTGGGCCAGCCATTGCTCGAGGGTCAGCTGCATGGGGTGTCTCCGTGCGGGGCGGCCGGGCGGCCGGCGGCGCGCAGGGCGGCGCGCATGATTTCGACGTGGGTGCCGCAGCGGCACAGGTTGGCCGACAGCTCACGGCGCAGTTGTTCGTCGCTGGGGTTGGGGTCGCGCAGCAGCAGGGCCTTGATGGTCATGATCATGCCGTTGAGGCAGTAGCCGCATTGCGCTGCCTGTTCGGTGATGAAGGCTTGTTGCACCGGATCGGGGCATTGCCGGCTGCCGAGCCCCTCCAGGGTAGTCACGCTGCGGCCTACCGCGCCGCCGACGGGAAATACGCAGGAGCGGGTGGCGCGGCCATCGACGATTACCGTGCAGGCGCCACATTCGCCAAGGCCACAGCCGTACTTGGGGCCATTGAGGGCCAGGTCGTTGCGCAGGATGTAGAGCAGCGGCGTCTGCGGCTCAGCGTCGAGCTGCAGCGTCTGTCCGTTTACCTGCAGGGTCAGGGTCTTTTCCATGGGCCGCCTTTTCTGGCCGATTTCCAGCGTTACCGCAGTACCCAGGAAATAGGCGTTTTGTTCGTTAAGTGCTTACTTCATGAAATATGCTTTTGGGTACGCAAGGAATGGGCCAGGGCGAGTGATTTGGGTAAATCGGGGATTATTGCCACCAGCTAGCTGCCCGCGACTCCGAGGAGGATCTTGGATGCAATGTCTGCAGGGTGGAGGGAGCTGCGGCTGACCGGCATTTGTGGGAGTGCGCCATGCGCACGAATCGCGGGCATGGGCCGGCGGAACGGCCGGCGTTCCGGTCCGTCCTAAGGGCTGCCAGTTGATTGTCACGGTTGCGGGGCGACGGTGCGCCAATTGGTGGGCTGAAGCCCACCCTACCCGAAGGTGCGCGGCTGTAGGGTGGGGCGGGCGGTGATCCGCTTCAGCCCACCACAGTCGAATGTTCGCTACCGGCGCACTGTTTGTCGTAAGCAGGGCGCAGCAATCTGTTAACTACTCGCCGCTGTCGTTCATCTTGCGCAGCAGGTAGAGGATTGCGATGCGTTCGCCCGGGTTGAGGCTGCCCATGGTCAGCTCGCTGATCTGCTGGGCGCAGGGGATCATGTCGGCGAGCAGTGCGCTGCCGGCGGCGGTGAGCTCGACGATGACCTTGCGCTTGTCGCTGGGGTCCGGCGACAGGGCGACCAGGTCGCGTGCCTTGAGGCGATCGACGATGCCGCGGATGGTGGCCTGGTCGACCGCCGTGGCCTTGATCAGCTCGGCTTGGGAGCTGGGGCCATGGTCGCGCAGGGCGCACAGGGTGACGAACTGGATGGAGGTGAGTTGGGCGTCGCAGGCGTTCTGCTGGAAGATCGCGGTATGGCGCTGGTAAGCCTTGCGCAGCAAGTGGCCGATCTGTTCGGTGACCTGGTAGGTGGTGGCGGACGAATCGTCGATCGACATGGGAAAACTTCGCTGACAGGCGCTGGGCGCCGAGTATAACCGCGCAAGCCGGCGAGGTGTTCGCTGTGCCGGCTTGCGGGCGTTGGGGCGGTGGCTGACGCTGCGCTGCGGCGTTGTCAGTCGGCCTTGGATTCCGGCGGGTAGACCACGTCGCCGGCGAGCACCACGGCCCTGTCATCGAGGTAGATATCGCAGCCGCGCAGCGGGATGTCCAGGTGGCACGGCGTCTTGCGAGTACCGCCGACTTCGGTGTTCGGGCCAGTGGAGAACAGGAAGTTGCCGTAGAAGGCGCGGGCGTCCATGCACATGCCGTCGTTGCGGTCGTGCAGGCCCATGGCGGTCCACTGGGCGCGCGGCTGCAGGCCCCAGCCGATGTGGGAAATGCCGTAGACCTCGGGGTCCTTGAAGTACTTCAGGTAGTCGCGCAGGTACTCGGCCTCGAAGCCGCCGTGAATGTCGGTGATGAAGCCCTTGTCGATTTCCAGGGTAATGCGCTCGCGGCAGTAGTTCTTGAACGGCAGCACGATGTCACCGACATCCAGCACCAGGGTGCCCTGGGCGGTTTCTTCGTTGGGCCAACTGAACAGGAAGCCACTGGGCCAGTGGTCCCAGCGCCCGGGCTCGTCGGCGAAGCCATATTCGGTCACCGCCGGGTACTGCCCCAGCTCGGCGTGGAAGTCGCTGCCCGCCGCCGAGCGCACGTGAATGCGGCGAGCCTGCTTGAGCAGTGCCTCGCTGGCCAGCACACGGCGCTTGTCGTCCTCGGTCGGCAGCATGCGCGCCAGTACTTCGGGTGGCTCCACGGCCAGCAGAATGCGTGTGCCGGTCTTGAGGATCTGCTCCTGCTCGGGCGAGTGCAGCAGCATCATGGTGTCGACCACCAGGTCGGCGGCTTCCAGTGCACGCTGCGCGGCCAGGTTGCCGGTCAGGGCGGTGTCGCCACAGTAGGCCGTCATGTCGTTACCCATGGCCCGCGGATGGTTGAAGGACGGCAACTCCACGGCATACACCTTGGCTTTCAGGCGCTGCGCGGCGTCCATCGCCGCACGCACGGTGCGCGGGTTCGAATAATGGCTCTTGAGAATGGCCACGCTCTGAGTCTCGTCGACCCGCGAGAGGGTCAGCACCTGTTCGAACATCTGGGTCAGTTCACTATCGCTTACCGGCATGGCAGGTCTCCTGGTCGCTCTGCTTTGGCTGTGCACCACGGTGAGTCGTGTTGCTGGATGTTGGTGCATTTTTATAGAGTGTTCACTCTATCTGTTTAAATAAAACCTCATGCAAAGTCGATTGGCAATCTTTCTGTTTTGGCGTTACAAATCTACACAAATGCCGTTTTGTGTGGCCTATAAGCGTTTTTAGATCTTTTTAAGACCCTCCGGATATTTTTCGAGAAAGCCTCTTCACTTTCTAAAAATATAGTGCATACACTGTAATTGTCTTGCGGGCATCGTCCCGCTTCGTAGCCAAGAAGAGGAGAGATGCCCATGGGCGCTCAGCAGAAAATCGCCATCGTCGGTGCCGGCCTCGGCGGGGCCGCCGCCGCCACCTTGCTGCAGCAGGCTGGCTTCGAGGTGACCGTTTATGAACAGTCGCCGGAGTTCTCGCGTCTGGGAGCCGGTATCCATGTCGGCCCGAACGTGATGAAGATCTTCCGACGCATGGGGCTGGAGCAGCCGCTGGAGCAGATGGGCTCGCACCCGGACTTCTGGCACAGCCGCGATGGCATCAGCGGCGACTACCTGTCGCGCATCCCTCTGGGTGAGTTCGCACGGCGCGAGTACGGCGCAGCCTACGTCACCGTGCACCGCGGCGACATGCACGACTTGCAGATCAACAGCATCGCGCCGGGTACGCTGCAGTTCGGCAAGAAGCTGGAGACCATCGTCGACGAGGGCGACCAAGTGCGCCTGACCTTCACCGACGGCAGCCAGGCCACGGCGGACATCGTGATCGGCGCTGACGGCATTCACTCGAAGATCCGCGAAGAGTTACTGGGCGTCGAAGCGCCGATCTACAGCGGCTGGGTCGCGCACCGGGCGCTGATTCGCGGCGAGAATCTGGTACGCCATGCCGATGTGTTCGAGCCCTGCGTGAAGTGGTGGACCGACGACCGCCACATGATGGTCTATCACACCACCGCCAAGCGTGATGAGTACTACTTCGTCACTGGCGTGCCTCACGAGGCCTGGGACTTTCAGGGCAACTACGTGGACAGCAGCCAGGAAGAAATGCTGGCGGCGTTCGAGGGTTATCACCCCACGGTGCAGAAGCTGATCCGCTCTACCGAGGACATCACCAAGTGGCCACTGCGCAATCGCAATCCCTTGCCGCTGTGGAGCCGTGGCCGGCTGGTACTGCTGGGCGACGCCTGCCACCCGATGAAGCCGCACATGGCCCAGGGCGCCGGCATGGCCATCGAAGATGCGGCCATGCTCACCCGCTGCCTGCAGGAAACCGGGCTGACCGACTACCGCACCGCGTTCGAACTCTACGAGGCCAACCGCAAGGAGCGGGCGTCGCGCGTGCAGGCGGTTTCCAACGCCAACACCTTCCTGCGCACCCAGGAAGACCCGGCCTGGGTCTACGGGTATGACGTCTATGCCCAGCCGTTGAAGAGTGGGGTCGCAGCATGAGCACGCTGATCGGCGGCGGCAACGTGCAGGCCAATGGCATTCGCCAGCACTACCTGCGCTATGGCGGCAAGGGGCCGGTGTTGCTGCTGGTGCCGGGCATCACCAGCCCGGCGATCACTTGGGGCTTCGTCGGCGAAGTGCTGGGCCGCCAGTTCGACACCTACATTCTCGATGTACGTGGGCGCGGCCTTTCTTCCAGCGGGCCGCAGCAGGCCTACGACACCGACACCTGCGCCGCGGACATCATCGCCTTCGCGGCCGCCCTTGGTTTCGAGCGTTACAGCCTGCTCGGCCACTCGATGGGCGCGCGCTTCGCCATTCGCGCCGCAGCGATGGGCGCCGAGGGATTGGAGCGCTTGGTGCTGATCGACCCGCCCGTGTCCGGGCCGGGGCGCCGTGACTATCCGAGCAAGCTGCCCTGGTACGTCGACTCCATTCGCCAGGCGGAGCAGGGCATGGACGGCGAGGCGATGAAAGCCTTCTGCCCGAGCTGGACGCCCGAGCAACTGCAGTTGCGCGCCGAATGGCTGCACACCTGCTACGAGCCGGCCATCGTGCAGGCCTTCGAAGAGTTTCACAGCGTGGATATCCATCAGCACCTGCCCGCCGTGCAGCAGCCAGCGCTGCTGATGGTAGCCGGCCGTGGCGGAGTGATCGAGGCGGTCGACGAGGCCGAGCTGCGCGAACTCAAGCCGGACCTGCAGATCGCGCGCGTCAGCGATGCCGGCCACATGATTCCCTGGGACGACCTGGACGGCTTCTTCGCCGCCTTCGGCGATTTCCTCGGGCAACCCATTCATCACGAGGTTCTGCCATGAACAGGCTCTATCGCATCGGCCAGATCGTGCCGAGCTCCAACACCACAATGGAAACCGAGATCCCGGCGATGCTCACCGCGCGCCAGGCCATCCGCCCGGAGCGCTTCACCTTTCACTCGGCGCGCATGCGCATGAAGCAGGTGAAGAAGGAAGAGCTGGCGGCCATGGATGCCGAGTCTGACCGCTGCGCGCTGGAGCTGTCCGACGCCAAGGTCGACGTGCTCGGCTATGCCTGCCTGGTGGCGATCATGGCCATGGGCCTGGGCTACCATCGCCAGTCCGAAAAACGCCTGCGCCAGGTGACCGCCGACAACGACGCCAACTCGCCGGTGATCACCAGCGCCGGTGCCCTGGTCGAGGCGCTCAAGGTGATGAAGGCCAAGCGCATCGCCATCGTCGCGCCCTACATGAAGCCGCTCACCGAGCTGGTGGTCGATTACATCCGCGAGGAAGGTTTCGAGGTGGTCGACTGGCGGGCCCTGGAGATTCCCGACAACCTGCAGGTCGCGCGTCACGACCCGGCCAACCTGCCGGACATCGTTGCCGGCATGAACCTGGAAGGTGTGGATGTGGTGGTGCTGTCGGCGTGCGTGCAGATGCAGTCGCTGCCGGCGGTGGCCAAGGTCGAGGCGCTGACCGGCAAGCCGGTGGTCACGGCGGCCATTGCCACCACCTATTGCATGCTCAAGGCGCTGGATCTGGAGCCGATCGTGCCGGGCGCCGGCGCGCTGTTGTCAGGCGCCTACTGAGGAGACGACCATGAGCGCGCAAAGCCTTAGCGACAACTATCAAGGCGTCTGGGGGCAGCGTATCGGCTTCGGTGCGCGACCTGCCCTGTTGATGATCGACTTCATGCAGGGCTACACCACGCCAGGCGCGCCGCTGTATGCGCCGGGTGTGGTCAGCGCGGTCGAGCAGTCGGTGGCGTTGCTGGATGCGGCGCGCAGGCTGGGTGTTCTGCTGGTGCACAGCAACATCCGCTACCACGCCGCCGATTGTGCTGACGGTGGCATGTGGGTGCGTAAGGCGCCGGTGATGAAGGACATGGTCGACGGCAACCCGCTGGCCGAGTTCTGCGCAGCGGTCGCACCGCTGCCGGGGGAGCAGGTGGTGACCAAGCAGTACGCCAGCGTGTTCTTCGCTACCAGCCTGGCTGCACAGTTGCATGCCCAGGGTGTCGATACCCTGATCCTGGCGGGCTGTTCGACCAGCGGCTGCATTCGGGCGAGCGCCGTGGACGGCGTGCAGCATGGCTTTCGCACCATCGTCGTGCGCGAGTGCGTCGGCGATCGCCACCAGGCGCCCCACGAGGCCAATCTGTTCGACATCGACAGCAAGTATGGCGATGTCGTCAGCCTGGAGGAAACACTCGACTATCTGCAGCGGCTCGCCCGCTGATTCACCATAAGGAGCTGGCGGTACGCTGCCTGTTCCATTGATCGCCCCACCGAGGGCGGTCGCCATGCATGCATGGCACTGACGCTGCCTTGGGAAGTCGCCGTTGCGACGCTCAACGCGTCGACGACTGCTGGCTTCAACAAAAATCACAAGTCACCGCCAGGAGACACGCAATGCCTTACGTACCCGCTACCAGCACCGCCATGGGCAGTGCTGCCGACAGCTCGAACGAGCTGTACCGCAAAGTGACTTGGAAGCTCATTCCGTTTCTGTGCTTCTGCTACCTCGCCGCTTATCTGGACCGCATCAACGTCGGCTTCGCCAAGCTGCAGATGCTCAGCGACCTGCAATTCAGCGAGGCGGCCTATGGCCTGGGCGCCGGATTGTTCTTCGTCGGTTATATCCTCTTCGAGGTGCCCAGCAATCTGGTGCTGGAGAAGGTCGGCGCCAAGGTGTGGATCGCCCGCATCATGATCACCTGGGGCCTGCTGTCGGCCTGCACCATGTTTGTCACCACCACCACCGAGTTCTACATCATCCGCTTCCTGCTCGGTGCGGCGGAGGCCGGCTTCCTGCCGGGCGTGCTGTACTACCTGACCACTTGGTACCCGACCTACCGACGCGGGCGCATCATCGCCTTGTTCATGATCGGCCTGCCCCTTTCCAGCGTGATCGGCGGGCCGATTTCCGGCTGGATCATGAACCACTTCGACCAGGTCAACGGCCTGCGTGGCTGGCAGTGGCTGTTCCTGCTCGAGGCGATTCCCAGCGTGCTGCTCGGTATCCTCACCTTCTGGGCACTGCCCAATCACTTCAACCAGGCGAAGTGGCTCAGTTCCGAGGAGAAGGCGCAGCTGGCCACTGACCTGGCAGCCGACGACGCGGAAGGCAAAGACAGCAAGCACAGCTTTCGCGACGGCTTCTTCAACCTCAAGGTGTGGATGCTGGGCGGCATCGACTTCTCCATCCTGCTCAGCGCTTACGCCATGGGTTTCTGGATGCCGACCTTCATCCGCAACACCGGGGTGACCGACACCTTTCACATCGGCCTGCTGACCGCCATTCCCAGCCTGGCGGCGCTGGCCGGCATGCTGCTGATCGGCGCTAGCTCGGACCGCCATCGCGAGCGCCGCTGGCACATCATCGTGCCCTTCATCGTCGGTGCCGCCGCCATGGCCAGCAGTACGCTGTTCAGCCATAACCTGGTGATGACCGTGACCCTGTTCGCCATCGCTTCGGCCGCCATCATTGGTGCCGTGCCGGTGTTCTTCAGCCTGCCGGCGACTTTCCTCAAGGGCACGGCAGCGGCGACCGGCTTCGCCCTGGCCTGCTCGGTGGCCAACATCGCCGGCCTGGTGAGCAACTCGCTGATGGGCTTGGTCACTGACCTGACCGGCACCAGCCATGCCGCGCTGTGGTTCTTCGCCGGCTGCCTGATCCTCAGCTGCCTGCTGGTGATCGCCCTGCCAGCCAAGCTGGTCAACCGCTAGCCGGAACCTCCTCCTGGCGTTGCCGGGGCGTGAATCCTCACGCCCCGGCTTATCTCTCTGATCCTTTCTTTTGGCCGTTCATAGGCGCTGCGCTGACGCAATGTCACCGTGGGCCAACCACTGCACCGAGATGCGGTTGTGCGGGAACCATCAATCGCTCCTACGCTTAGGGCGATTACGCCAAATCAAGGCCCTCGCGAAACAAGAACATCCACGACGCGATGCGTTGCTGGACGCCCCTCTGCGACGCTCGGCCTGGAAGGCTGCTCGGCGCGGCGAAATCTGCCGCTACTACTAATGGATGAGTGCCAAAGTTTGTTGCGAGCAATATCATATTGCTATCTCATCCTGTCGACCGCGCATCATGCGGAGCGTGCACCATGGGTAGCAAATCGAAGGTCACTATCCGCTCGTGGATATGGAGCCTTTTCGTTCAAACGGCGTTGATACCGCTCATCCTGGTCGAAACGCTGTTGATTGCGGCTTATCTGCATACCAATGCGTCTATTCGCGACGCGCAGATTGCCAACCTGCGGTCGGTGGTGCTCGAGAACCTAGAGTCAACGTCACGCCAGGAAGCGCAAATTCTGCAAGGCGAGCTCCACCATATTGCCAAGTTGGCCGATACCTATGCTTCGCTCTCTCAGGAAACACTGCGCTCCGCTCATGCTCTGCCAGCCGCCAAGCTGAGCGAGAGCGCCAATGGGGTTCGCTATAGCGAGCACGATGATGGTGGCGCTGCCTCGTTTTACTCCAATGCCACGCCACTGGCGCAGCAGGATCTGCACAAGGTCGCCGGCCTGGCGCAGCTGGATCCGTTCATGCGCGAAACCGTTCGCAATAACGACCTGGTATCGAGCATCTACTTCAATAGCTGGGATAACTACAGCCGCAGCTACCCGTGGATCGATACGCTGAATCAGTTCCCGCCAGGTACGGTGATTCCTTCCTTCAACTTCTATTACCTGGCGACCGAAAAGCACAATCCTTATCGGCAGACCACCTGGACGGACGTCTATCTCGATCCGGCCGGGCAGGGCTGGATATTGTCGGCAATCGCTCCGGTCTTCCTGCGGGATTTTCTCGAAGGTGTGGTGGGGCTGGACATCACGGTCGATAAACTACTCGAGCATCTCGATAGTCTGGATATGCCTTGGGGTGGCTATACCCTGATCGTCGATGATCATATGGGGGTCATCGCGCTTTCCGAGGATGGAAAAGCTGACCTTGGCCTTCAAGGCAGTAGCTCAGAGAGCTCATCGGCGGATGAGCCTAGGTTCATTCCCGATACGTTCAACTTGCTGGCGCGAACCGATACGCGCCCGCTGGCCGAGGCGATGGCTGTGCATGACAGCGGTGTCATGTCCGCTTCGTTCAGCGGTCACCAACACCTTGTGGCCTGGGCCACGATCAAGGAGACCAATTGGCAGCTTCTGACCGTTGTCGAGGAGCAGCAGGTTTTCCAGCAAACCAATACTCTGGCCAGCCAGTACCGGGCCATCGGATATCTGCTTATCGCCGGCCTGGTAGCGTTCTATCTGGTGTTTTTCGCGATGATGTGGGGGCGGATCCGCATCCTCAGTGGCCGGCTGAATACGCCGATCGTGGGTATCGATTCGATGCTGCAGGACATTGGTGCCGGCAAATGGCGTCCAGCGCGGCCAGACACGAATATCGTCGAGCTGCAGGGCATCATCGACAATGTGCTGGTGATGGGCGAGAAGCTCGAATGCAGCTCGTCCCGCCTGGCCAGTGCCAATCAGGAAGCTGAACAAGGCAACCTGGCGAAATCACGCTTCATCTCCAGCATGAGCCATGAGTTGAGAACCCCGCTCAATGCGATACAGGGGTTCGCGCAACTGATCCGAATGAAGGGAAGTACCCGCTCAGAAAATGGTGAGCAGGATTACCTGGAAGAGATACTTCTCGCCAGTCGGCATCTGAATCAGGTGCTGGGCGATATTCTCGATTGGTCGACGGCAGAAGGCGAACAGCTTCGTCTCGATATGCGCAAGGTCGACGCCACTGCGTTGATGCATGAGTGCGCTGAACTCGTGGCACTCGATACGACCGCCAATGGCCTGAGTCAGCAACTGGACCTGCCAGCTGAAGCACTCTACGTGAATGCCGACGTGCGGCGCTTGCGTCAGGTGCTTCTCAACCTGTTATCCAACGCCATCAAGTACACCACTCAGGGCTCAGTCAGCCTAGATTGCTGTCTGCGCGATAGTGTCGTGCGGATGACGGTCAGCGATACCGGCCCAGGCATTGCGCCGCAGCACTATGAACGGTTGTTCGAGCCGTTCCAGCGGCTCGGTCAGGAGAAAACCTCGATACCAGGCACGGGCATCGGTTTGTCCATTTGCAGAGACTATGCGCGATTGATGGGCGGTGAGCTTGGCTTCCAAAGCCAAGTCGGTGTTGGCAGTCAGTTCTGGATCGAACTGCCTCTCTATATCGAAAGCGCGCCGGAGCGAGCCAGGGCAATACGTGTCTATCTCGGTGACCAGGATCGGACCACCATCGAGGCGGTACGCAGCGCACTGCAGGGCATAGCGCTCGAGCAGTTTGATCGGGGACAGGATCTGCTCGAGGCACTGCTGCGCGAGCGTCCGGATCTGGTGCTCATCAGTGGCGATCTTGGTGGCTTGAGCGCAGCCGAGTTGCTGGGTGAGATCCGTCGAACGCCGCAGCTCTCAAGTGTGCCAATTGTTCTACTCTGCAGGGAGGATCAAGTCAGGCAAATGGTGGCGCTCGGCGCGAATGGGCTGTTGTCGGTACCTATCGATGGGCTGGAGCTCCAGCAACTGGTCGATGCCCTTACCAACAAGGAGGTAGGCGGTGCTCTCTAAGAATTTCAGCCATTGTCGTGTCGTCATCGTGGACGACGTGGTTGCCAACGTACGTCTGCTCGAGTCGAGCCTAAAAGCCTTCGGCCTGCGCAATACCATCAGCTTTTCGGATTCTGCCGTCGCTTTGGACTGGCTGAAGAAGAATCCCTGGAACCTGCTGTTGCTGGATATCGACATGCCGGCGCCGAATGGCTTCGAGATCCTTCGTCAGCTTGCGGATCGGGACCGCAGTGCCAGCCCCATCATGATCATCACTGCCCTGGGGGATGCCGAAAACCGCCGTACCGGCCTGGAGCTGGGGGCCAACGATTACATCAGCAAACCTGTCGATTTGCCGGAAATCATCCTGCGCGTGGGCAGCAACCTGGCGCTGAGCGAGGCGCGGACAGCCTTGTTGAATGCCAAGGCCGGGCTCGAGGATCGAGTGCGTGAACGCACTGCCCAGCTCGACCAGAGTTATGGCGCGGTAATCCGTACGCTTACCCGTGCCGCAGCCTATCGTGATAACGAGACGGGCAATCACATCAATCGGATCGGTGAAACCTCCGCCCTGGTTGCCAGTGTCATGGGGATGGATGAGGCCTGGGTCGAGCTGCTCCGCCAGGCCGCGCCCATGCATGACGTAGGCAAGATCGGCATACCCGACAGCATCTTGCTCAAGCCGGGCGCTCTTAACGAGCAGGAGCGACTGATCATGAATGAGCATCCGCTCATCGGGTTCTCGATACTCAATGATGACCATCCATCGGCGCTTACGCAGATGGCTGCGGAGATTGCGCTCAATCATCACGAAAAATGGGACGGCAGTGGCTACCCCAATCGGCTGCAGGGCGAGCAGATACCGCTGAGCGCTCGCATCGTTGCGCTCTGCGACGTCTATGACGCCTTGCGAATGGAGCGCCCCTACAAATCGGCGTGGCCGGTCGAGCAGGCGCTCGCTCATATCCATGAGCAGTCAGGCCTGCATTTCGACCCTGCTCTCGTCGTCATTCTGGAGGCCCTGATTCCCGATATCGAAGCGATTCGTCAGCGCCTTGGGGATCCGTAACGCGATACCGATTTACCAGCAGTACCGGCAGAACCATCCATTACCGCGAGTATTAGATGATGAACTCAAGATCGATTTCCATCGCTCCGCGAGCCGCACTGGGCTTCTCGATTATTGCGCTTCTGGTCTTTGTCCTGGGCGGTTTCGCGCTCATGCAGATGTCGGTCATGCATCAGCGATCCAGCGAGGTCGAGCAGAACTGGGTACCCAGCCTCAATGCACTGAGTGATGTCTCGGAAGATATCCTGCGGCTCCGTGCCGCCACCCTGCGGCTGCTGCTGAGCGAAGATCAGCAGCAGCTGCAAAGCGGCTTCGCTACGGCCCAGACACTGCGCGAAGGACTGCAAAAAGCCCAGTCGGGCTATCGAAAGCTTGTCAGCTCCGCAGAGGAGGAGCAGCAGTTTCAGCGCTTCGAAATGGCCGAACAGGCGTACCTCGAATTGCAGCAGCAACTGACCAAGTATCTTGAGGAAGGCGATCGCTCAGCAGCACTGTCCATCGTCCACTCCGGATTGAATCAGCGTGCCGACGAGATGATCGCCGCACTGAACGAGCTGATCGCGCTCAATCGCGCGGGCGCTGCGGCGGCTGCCAAGGCCTCGAATGAAGCTTATAGCGTTGCACAGCATGGAACACTGTTGGCCATGGCGCTGGCGGCAATCGCTACCGTGATACTGGCGACCATGTTGACGCGGAGCATCGTTCGGCCGCTGGCCGATGCCGTGCAGGTCGCAGACTCGGTGGCTGAAGGTGACCTTACCGTGCAGATCGAATCCGAAGGCAATGACGAGCCTGCTCGGCTGCTCAAGGCGCTCCAGAGTATGCAGACACGCTTGCACGGTACCATCGGCCAGATTGCCCAGGCATCAAGCCAATTGGCCTCGGCGGCAGAGCAGCTTTCCACTGTCACGGAAAGCTCTGCGCGCAATCTTCACCAGCAGAGCCTTGAAATCGATCAGGCGGCTACCGCCGTTACCCAGATGAGTAGTGCGGTCGAGGAAGTTGCGCATAACGCGGCGAGTGCATCGAAGAGTTCTCAGGAGTCTGATCGCGTCGCCAAGTTCGGCGATGAGCGCATTCGCCTGACGCTGGCGACCATCACGCAACTGGCCGAAAACGTTGGCTCGACATCGTCGAACGTCGACGTGCTGGCCAGCAAGATAAACGGTATCAGTAAGGTGCTCGATGTCATCCGCAGCATCGCCGAACAGACCAACCTACTCGCGCTGAACGCGGCTATCGAGGCTGCCCGCGCAGGCGAGGCCGGCCGCGGCTTTGCGGTGGTGGCCGATGAGGTACGCGCGCTTGCCCATAAAACCGAACAGTCCACCCGTGAAATTGAATCCATGATCGGTGACATCGAAGTGGATACCGCCAAGGCGGTTCGCTCGATGGACACCTGCAATGATCTCGCCAAGCAGACTCAGGATGTGGCTCAGGGCGCGGGATCCGCTTTGCAGCAAATCATCGAATCGGTCGCCAACATCACCGAGCGCAACCTGGTGATTGCCAGCGCTACCGAGGAACAAACCCATGTGGCGCGAGAGGTCGACCGCAATCTGGTGAACATTCGCGACCTCTCTTTACAGAACTCGGCGGGCTCGGAGCAAGCCAGCCTGGCGAGCCGCGCGCTGTCGGATCTGGCGCTCGATCTGCAGGGGACAGTGGCACGCTTCAAAGTCTAGAAACGCTTAGGCAAGGCCTGAAGCCATCGACAAGCTACCCGATCCACCAAGAGTCCCGAGCTAATGAAAGTTTCCTCACCTGCGCGCATCACCCTCTGGATGGCTTTGGTGCTGGCGGTCGGTATCACCATCAGTTGGCTGATCGAGCGTGAGCAGAGCAAGGATGTCGACAAGCATGTGGAGAGGGCGCTAACCGATGCCAGCCGAGAGCTGGAAAACGATCTGTTAGCTCGCCTGCGCGTCTACGAATACCGGCTCAGGGGCATGCGCGGCGCCGTGCATATGCTCGATGCGAACAATGTCAGCACCCATCTCATGCGCCGCTATAGTCGCGGTCGTAACCTGGATAAGGAATATCCGGGCGCCCGTGGCTTTGGCTTCATTCGTCGCGTCGCGCCGGCCGATGAAGCTCAATACGTCGCGCAAATACGCCGTGGCGGACAACCCGACTTCAAGGTGAAGCAGTTCAAGGCGCATGAAGGAGAGCGCTTCATCATTCAGTTCATCGATCCTGTCGAGCGCAATGCGCAGGCGATCGGGCTGGACATCGCGTCGGAGGCCTTGCGGCGGCGGGCTGCTGTCGATTCGATGCGCAACGGCCAGGCTACGCTGACAGCACCGATAACGCTTCTTCAGGATGCGGGCCAAAAGCTCAGCTCGTTCCTGTTCCTGCTGCCTGTTTATAGCACGCCGGAAATGCCTCCCGAGTCGCAGCGAGAAGCCATGGCGATTGGTTGGACTTATGCGCCTTTGGTCATGCGCGAGGTGATGGGCAACCTCAATCTGCCTGACCACCGTCTGCATCTGAAACTCTACGATGTGGCATCCGCTGGCGAGCAACTGATCTACGAGACCCAGGAAGACGGCCCCGAGCCTGAGCTGCTGCATACCCGCTCATTCGAGCGCGAGGTCTATGGCCGTCTCTGGCGAATCGAGGTAAGCGCGCACCCGCTTTTCGTCGATGCTGTCGACCCGACGCCACCTGGGCGTTTTTTTCTGATTGGCCTGGTGGCCAGCATTCTGTTGACCGGTCTGGTCGGCACCTTGCTGGTCGCTCGCCAACGCAAGCAGCAAGTAGCCGCTGAGCAGGGCCGCTTGGCCACCATCGTGGAGAACTCCAGTGATGCCATCATCGGTGAGGCTCTCGACGGCCGAATCATCACCTGGAATCGTGCCGCAGAGGTGATGTTCGGGTATGCCGAGGCAGAAGTGCTGGGCAGACCGCTGGCACCTCTGCTGGTACCTGCCTCGAGACTCGCAGAAGATGAGGAGTTGCTCGAACGCATTGGTCGGGGGGACCGCGGGGCACCGTTGGAAACTCAGCGCTTGCACAAGTCGGGACGGTTGATCGACGTGACCATCACCTGCAGTTTCATCAGGGAGGCTGATGGTCGGATCCTGGGCGCGGCCAAGATGATGCACGACATCAGTGACAGCAAGCGCGTGCAGCGTTATCTGATGGAATTCAATGCCGAGTTGGAGCAGCAGGTCAGCGAGCGCACGGCCGAACTGTCTCGGGTGGCCGGGCTGTTGCAAACGGTGCTGGACGCATCATCGGAAGTGTCGATCATCGCGACCGATGTGCAGGGCGAAATCATCGTCTTCAACCGCGGCGCGCAACTGCTACTTGGCTACAGCGCAGAGGAAACCATCGGCCGCAAGAGTGTTCTCGACTTTCATCTTCAGTCTGAAATAGGCGCGCGCGTAGAGGAGCTCGCTGCAGAATATGGAGATCCTTTGGAAGATGTGGATGTGTTTCGCTACAAGCCTGACAGGGAAGGGGCCGAAACACGCCAGTGGACCTATGTCCGCAAGGACGGCTCTCAGGTCCCCGTGTCGATGGTCGTGACGCCAATTCGCATGGACTCGGGCGAGCTCAGCGGCTATCTGGGCATCGCTCAAGACATAACCGAGCGGCTACAGAGCAGCGAGCAGTTGCACGCAGCCAAAGCTCAGGCAGAGGCTGCCAACGCTGCAAAAAGTCTGTTCCTAGCCAATATGAGCCACGAAATCCGCACGCCAATGAACGCGGTAATTGGTGTCGCTCACCTGCTGCAGAACACATCATTGGACGACCAGCAGCGCATGCTGCTTGGCAAATTGCAGATCGCTGGGCGGTCGCTGCTGGGCATCATCAACGATATTCTCGATATCGCGAAAATCGAAGCCGGGGCGATGAAACTCGAGCATGCGCCTTTCAGTCCACGCCAGTTGATGGATGACCTCGTCCAGCTCTTCACCCCCCAGGCGGAACTCAAGGGGCTGCAATTTACCGTCGAAACGGCCGGGCCGCTGCCAAATTTACTGCTGGGCGATGCGCTGCGAATCAATCAGATCCTCATGAACCTGATCGGCAACGCCCTCAAGTTCACCGCTAAAGGCAGCGTGAAAGTCACACTGGACTGCGACCAGCAACGCGATGCTCGCTGCTGGCTGCATATCACGGTCGCTGATACCGGCTGTGGTATTGCCCATGACGTTGCCGAGCAGTTGTTCTCACCGTTCACGCAGGCTGATGCCTCTACAACCAGACGGTTCGGCGGAACCGGTTTGGGCCTGTCGGTGGTGCGTGGCCTTGCCGAGCAAATGGGTGGGCGAGTGGGCGTGCACAGTCAGTTGGGTACTGGTAGCGAGTTCACTGTCGACTTGCCTCTGCAAATGGCGAGTGAGTCAGACGAGCATGCTAGGTCAGATAAAGCGCTCGATGTCTGGCTGCTCAGTGATGGTCTGAGTGAGACTCAGCAACTCACTCGGATCGCTAAAGACCTTGGTTGGCGCACGACTCATGTAGAAAGTCCGACCGATTTTCAGGTGCTTCTGGAACGGCCCGACACACAGGAGCATCGCCTGCCGGACGCTTTGCTTGCCTCTCTCGACCAGGTGCGGCTGCTGCGGCAGGTGATGCAACGTTGTGGCTGCGAGAGGCTGCCGCTGGTGTTGATCATGGAGCAGACGCAGCAATTGGCCATGCAACGCGAACCCCTTGAGCCTTGGCAGCGAGTAGTACCCAGCCCTGTGGACGGTGCGCGTTTGTTCAATGCCGTCAATGAGTGCCTGGTGTATCGCGATGGCGATACCACGCGGATCAATCTCGCCAGCGAGTTCGATACTTCTGTAGCCCGCTGGCTGGAGGGCATGGAGGTACTGTTGGTCGATGACAGCGCCATCAACCTCGAGGTCGCCAGCTTGCTGCTCGCCCAGCAAGGTGCCCAGGTGCAGACATGCAGCAATGGCCGTGAGGCCCTCGAGCGTCTCAAGCAGATGCCCGATCATTTCGATGCCGTACTGATGGACGTGCAGATGCCGGAAATGGATGGCTATGAAGCCACCCGTAGGCTACGCGACGATCTTGGGTTGGCTCTCCTGCCTGTGCTTGCCCTGACCGCTGGCGCCATGGCCGAGGAGCGCCAGCAGGCCCAGGCGGCGGGCATGGATGATTTCCTGACCAAGCCTCTGGAGCCTTCTGCCCTGATTCGTGCCCTACGCCTCGCTGTGGAGCGCAAGCGTGGGGGCCCGCTTCCGGTACTCGCACTGTCTTCGCCAAGCAAAGGCCCGGACGATTGGCCAAGTATCCCGGGAATTGATGGCCAGGATGTCGCGAATCGACTGGGAGATGATCAGGCTCTTTTCATGTCTTCGCTGAAGCGGTTCTTTGCGGACTTCGTGGAGTTCGCTGACCATCGTCTCTTGTCACAGCCATCCCATGAGTTGGTAGCGCGCTTGCACAAGCTGCGTGGGACCGCGGCGTTGCTGGGAGCCAAGGAGCTCGCCGCCCGCGCGGGAAATGTAGAGCAATTGCTGCGTGACGGTGCGGCCGATGCGGCGACAAGACCTGCGCTCGAGGCCTTGTTGGCCGCTTATGCCGAACTGGACGGTCACACTCGTCTGCTCCGGGATAAGGCACCCTCGTTGCCAGTGGACGATATCGATCAAACCCAGGCGCAACAGGCACTCGCCATGCTTGAAGAACAATTGCGCAACCGCGACATGGCCGCATTGGACAGCTTTGCCCATGCTGCCAGCGCCATTCGCGAGATGGCAGGCGATTCTCAAGTAGCCGAGATTTGGCAGGCAGTCGACAATCTGGATTACGCGTTGGCGCTGGTGTTACTAGACCAGGCCCGTGCCAAGAGCAAGGAGCGTTAGAACGATGGAGCGCGCTACGACGATATTGATCGTTGACGATGATGTTTCGGCTGTCCGAGCCCTCAGCAAGGCCATCTCGGGGCTTGGACAGGTCTTGTTTGCTACCCAGGGCGACGCGGCTGTGGAGTTGGCTCGTCAGCAACAGCCTGACCTCATACTGCTCGACGCGCAGATGCCAGGCATCAGCGGCTTTGAGGTCTGCCGCATTCTCAAAGGCGACCCGTCGACCAGCAACATTCCAGTGATCTTCGTCACCGCCCATACCGAAGCGAGCATGGAAGAGGAGGGGCTGGAGCTCGGCGCCGTGGATTTCATCGGCAAGCCGATCCGTCCTGCTATCGTCGCCGCGCGGGTCAAAACCCATCTTCATCTGAAGCTGGCAATGGACCGATTGAACCGCCAGGCGCAGACCGACGGCATGACGGGGCTGGCCAACAGACGTGCGCTGGATCAGTCGATCGAGCGCGAATGGCAGTCGGTGCTGCGCACGCAGCGTGCATTTTCTCTGTTGCTGCTCGATATCGATTTCTTCAAGCGCTACAACGACCACTATAGTCATCTGATGGGGGATGAATGCCTGAGTGCGGTGGCGCGCGTGCTTGCTCGCTGTGCAGAGCGCCCCATGGACCTGGCGGCACGGTATGGGGGCGAGGAGTTCGCGATCGTGCTGCCCGAAACCACGCGTGATGGCGCATGCCGGGTTGCCGACAAGGTCATCGAAAATGTACGCGCCTTGAACATTGCACATGCGACGAGTGAGCTTGGCGTTGTGACTGTGTCGGTAGGTGTTGCGAGTTTCGATGCACAGAGCGCCGGCTGGAGCCTGCTGAATCATATATCAGCCAACCCGCCGGGGTTGTTGTTCGGCGCCGCGCAATTGCTCAGCGTGGCAGACAGGGCGCTCTATGCCGCCAAGCAATCCGGCCGTAACAGCAGTCGTTTCGAGGCTATAGAAGCGCTCGATGCACCAGGCAGTCCCGCGAGCTCCAGCTGAGATGCATCTGGCGCGTAAGCCAGGCCACAGGCGATCCGGCCTCGCTCAGATCGCTTTCGAGTTGGGGTAAGTCGCCAGATACCGTGATAGCTCATCTCTACCAGGTGCCCGATAAGGCGCGCCTGGCCCATCGCTCGGGATGAAGTAAGTATCTGCGCTTGGGTACCTGTCCCGCGCTTTGGCAACGTTGTCCGGCGGTAGCCAAGGCAGGACTATCGAGCCCGACTGAAACGAACTGCAGCCACATAACGAGACAAGATGCACTGTTCTTTCCCCGCCATGCCTGAGAACCGTCACCTCGTGCTCATTGAGAAGCTGCTTTGTACCCATGGCGCCAAGAAGTTTCTCCAGAGGGACATTGAGGTTCCTCATGTCCCCAGGCACTGCCAGCAGGGTGTGGCGGTGTTTGTCCATCGCCAGGCCTAGAACTCGGGCGAGTTCGTCTGGGCAAATACCGTACTTGAGGGTGTGGTGCAGCATGCTTTGCATCCTTGCGTCGGTTGATCCTGATCCTTGAAGAGCCGAGATATTAGGTAGAGCCACTAGGTCGGATGAATCGCTTTTCCGGGCGTGATTCAGCCTGTCAGGATCTGCTGGTCTTTCGCGCTGATTTGCAATGATCACTTCCCGGCTATGTGATGGCTTGAGACTAGTGAAAGCTGCCTCGCGTGAGTAGCCGCAATGAGGCTTTCTACAGGCTATGACTTTGAGTATAGTAGCCGCCCTTGTTGGGGAGTAGCCTGCTCACGGCTTTGGTCGTAGAGCGTTCGTGTCAACATTATCGGCAACATGCCGTGGCACGAACACCTGCCGGTTGGCGAGACCAACGATGCATCCACACCTAAAGTCGGGCGTGTGGACGTGTCGTTGACTCATAGCCCGGCTGGTAGTTAACCGTGAATCCCATCTCTCTCCTGTTCCTCGCCTTGGCGATGTCGACCGACGCCTTTGCAGCAGCCATTGGCAAAGGCGCCAGCCTTCATAAACCTCGCTTTACCGAAGCCCTGCGCACGGGCCTCATCTTTGGCGCCATCGAAGCCATCACTCCCATCATCGGCTGGTTCATCGGCCAAGCTGCCGTCAGCTTCGCAGAGGAGTGGGATCACTGGATCGCCTTCACGCTGCTCGTGCTGCTTGGTATTCATATGATCTACAACGGCTTGCAGGAGGACGAAGAGGAGCAAGAGCGTTCCGGCCAGCACTCCTTCTGGGTTCTGGCCGTCACGGCATTTGCGACCAGCATCGATGCGCTCGCCGTTGGCGTAGGCCTGGCATTTGTCGACGTCAACATCTTGGTTGCAGCAGCTGCCATCGGCGTCGCTACGGCGGTGATGGTGACCCTTGGCGTGATGCTTGGGCGTGTCTTGGGAACCGTCGTCGGCAAACGTGCCGAGATCATTGGTGGTGTAGTGTTGATGCTGGTTGGCGCCGGCATCCTCTTTGAACATCTGTCAGCGGTGTGATCAATGAGCGAGGTGATGCGTGAACACAATCAGCCTACCGTCAGGGCTCGCCGTGTACGTTTCGCTCTTAGCGCCTGCGCGCTATTGATCGCAGCTGCTTTGGCATTTTTTGCCTGGCAGAACTTCTACCCGGTACAGGCTTCGGAGGGCTGGCGTTATAGCGTCGCCCATGATCGATTGCCCAAGGTCGCCTCGTTGATTCCCTTGGCAGATGGGGCACTGATCCTGTCGCAGGAGCTTGATCATGGACAGGGGAGCATCGTGCAGATAGCTCCTGACGGCAGCCAGAAAACCCTATTGAACAACCTGTCCAAACCCGACGGCATGATAGCGGCTCGGGGAGGCTGGGTTTACAGCCAGGAAGCTGAAGGGGCGGTGGTGCGTTACTTCAAGGATGGCGTATCCACCGATCTCTTCACGGGCCAGAAAGTGCAAGGCTTGTGGGACGACGGTGACTACCTGTATGCGATAGAGGACCGCAAGGGGGACGGGCGGCTGCTACGTTATCGGTGGAGCGATGGTGCCCTTGAGACGGTCCGTGATCACCTCGACGAAGCGGAGTCCGTCACGCGCTGTGGCGATGGCAGGATGCTCTACACGGAAAAGCAGAAGGGCGTGGTACGTCAGTTGACCGACGATGGAAGCGATCCTGTCGTACTGGACAACCTGAACCAACCTACGTACCTGCTGTGCGACCGGCGCGGACTGTGGATCGGCGAAGACGCCACGCACCGTGCGCGTCTTCTGCTGCTCGACTCACAGGGGCGCCTGCAGACCGTACTGTCTTTCCTGAAGGCTCCCCAGATGCTTACGCCTACACCCCAAGGCACTTACCTGCTTGCAGAGGGGGGCCGGGATCGAATCCTGGAGATCACGCCGCCAGGTGGTGATGACGATCACGCTCAGTAGCGCTCGTCATCCGCTCGGTCATGCATGTCATTGCCTGGGAGGTATCTGCCCCAGGCAAAAGTAACCGCCTTGGACGTGCCTCAGACTACGAAGCGAGTCACCAGCTGGTTCAGATTGATGGCCAACTGGGACATCTCGCCGCAAGCGCTGGCTGTTTGGCTGGCGCCTGCGGCGCTCTGCGAAGCAAGATCACGAATACGCAGAAGGTTCTGATCCACCTCACGCGCAACATGCGATTGCTCTTCAGATGCAGTGGCAATCTGCAGGTTGCGCTCATTGATGTGGGTGATCGCCGTTGCGATTTGATCCAGGGAGCTGCTTGCCTCCTGCGCGATGTCCAGGGATTGGTTGGCCAGGTCACGGCTGGTGCCCATCGCCTGAACAGCGTGTTCGGAATCAGTCTGAATGGCCGCAATCATCTGCTCGATTTCCTGGGTCGACATCTGGGTGCGATGCGCCAATGCCCTGACTTCGTCAGCGACCACTGCGAAGCCGCGCCCCTGTTCGCCAGCACGGGCCGCTTCGATTGCGGCGTTCAAGGCCAGGAGGTTGGTCTGTTCTGCGATACCGCGAATGACTTCCACGACCTTGGAGATATTCTGCGCACGATCCGACAGCCCCTGGATCTGTTCGCTCGTCTGTTCCACGTTGCCGCTCAGGCGCTGGATCGATTTCAGCGTCTGCGACACTCGCTCCAAACCGGCCTCGGTGAAGCCCTGGGTGCGCTTGGATTCTTCTGAGGCTGACTCGGCGTTGCGGGCTACTTCATCCACTGCAGCGCTCATTTCCGTGACGGCCGTCGCGGCCTGATTGACCTCGTCATTCTGCGCGACCATGCCGCGGCTGGAGGCCTCCGTGACCGCCGTCATTTCCTCGGCGGCTGAAGCCAGCTGGGTCGAAGAGTCCGAGATCTGCACGATCGTATGGCGCAGGTTCTGCTGCATCTGCGCGAGCGCCCTGAGCAGCCTGCCTGCTTCGTCGGTTCCGCTTACGTGCACTTCTTTGGACAGGTTGCTGCCTGCGATTCGTTCTGCAACGGTCAGTGCATCGTTTATCGGCGCTGTAATGCTCCTGACCAGCAGGGCTGCAAGAGCAATGGTCAACAGCACCACGGCGATCACTATCGCGATAGTAAGCGCCATACCCGACGAGTAGATTTCAGCTGCGTTTTGACCGGCGTGCTCTGCGCCCTTGTCGTTAAAGTCGGTGAGGTCCTTGATCTGCTCTTCCATCTTGTTTGTCAGCGGTCGGATGCCTGTGCTGACAAGACTCACAGCTGAGGCGATGTCACCAGCCCTCATCATGGGTTCCAACAGGTCCAACTGCTTGGCATAGGCCTCGGCGCTGCCCTTCACTGCGTTAAATAGTGTGCGTTCGGTATCGCTGGCGATAAGCGGCTCGTAGTTTGCGACGGCATCCGTTAAGGCCTTGCGGTACCCGGGAAAGCTTTCGATGGTGCGCTGGATGCTTTTGGGATCAGCCAAGCCACGTTGGGTTTCGAGCCTCAGCCGAAGCGTAGCCGCGTTCATGATCCCGGTTTGGCGCACACTGGCCATCCAGTTCTGTTCAACGTCCATTTCGATATCGCGCAGTTTTCCCATCTGTAGAACGGCGACCACACCGAGCACGAAAACGAGCCCTACGATCAGTGCGAAGAAGAGGGCAGCGCGTGGAGCAAGGTTGAGATTTCTAAGGCTCATGGGAAAGATTCCGGGCGTTGAAGGTGGATGACCTGAGTGAGCTATCGACCTTGCCCAGGGAATATTTAAATATCAGCGTGCGTTTCCGACGGGCTGCTAGGTCACTCGCTAGCAGCTGGATAGCTCGTCCGGCCGGAACATCTTTTTAGTGTTTCAGTAGCTGGTCGAGTGCGTCGGACTTGCCATGGATGGTGAGCGATCAACCAACGTAGCGTTGACTTGATTGAGCCTGTTTTAGATGTCGTATCAGATGGGGAAGGATGTATTCTGCATCGGGGCCTACACCTCGAAGCGTGGCTGACGCGAAGTTACGTTGTCGAGGCAAGCCAACGAAGAACAGTCCCGGTAGCGTCTGAGCCACCCCATTTTTCTGCAGTAGGCGCCCATGCTGATCTCGTACTGGCAGGTTATCTAGAAAGGAAATGTTCGGCTGAAAACCGGTAGCGAAGATCAGGCTGTCGACGGTTTCGTGATGATCGTCTGCCCATATGACCCCATCTGAGGTAAGGCGGGTAAACATAGGCTTGCGCTGCAGCAAGCCAGACCTTATCGCCCGACGATATTTGCCCTGATCAAGCACAGGGGTTCCTTGATCAGTCAGCCAGCGCGTTTTCCCAAAACCGGTCCATTTCAACCATGTATGAAAGTCGACTCCCAGCATCCGCTGAGGGAAAAAGCGTATTTTTTCTCTTGTCGCCAAGGTGGTCACCGCAACGTTCGCAAGCTCGTAAGCGATCTGAACGGCCGAGTTGGCTGCTCCGATCACTACAACTCGTTCGCCATGGAAAGGGTATGTACTGCGATACTGAGCGCTGTGAATTATGCGTCCTTCAAACATGCCAAGGCCTGGGATGTCCGGGACGTACGGTCTGTTGAACCCGCCAGAAGCGACAACCACCGACTTCGCGCAAAGGCTCTCGCCGTTAGCAGTTTGTACTTCGAATCCTTGAGGGTGGGTTCGTACATGCGCCACTCGCGCGCCTTGGCGGATCGGCAGTCGGAAATGTTCTGCGTACCCCTCAAGGTATGCCACCACCTGGTCTCTGGTCGGATAGTTTTTTTGCGGGCCAGGGAAAGGTTGCCCTGGAAGAGCAGAGTACTCAGCTGGTGAAAAGAGCTGCAGGCTTTCGTAGTAATTTCGCCAGTTTCCGCCTGGTGCACCTTGTTCATCGATGATCAAGAATCTCAGGGCATGCTGCTGTAGCAACCGTCCGGCAGCAAGGCCTGCCTGGCCTGCGCCAATGATGATCGCATCGAGTTGCGGTTTTTTAATGTTCATATATGCGTACCTGTACACATAATGGCTTGAGCAAAATGGCCCTTAACTTGGGCAGCAGTGCGGCGCAATTTTCTTGATGTGATCAAGGATGGACTCAAGCCGAGTGATGATTGCAGAACCATTCACTTCGTAGAAAACTTGGCGGCCGCTCTTGGCTGCCCGAACGATGTCAGCCTCCAGCAGTATCTGCAGATGTCGTGAAACCACCGAGCGTTCTTGGGGGAGCCCTGCAGAGATTTCGCTCACGTCCGCGCGGCCCAACAGCATGACTCGCTTTAAAACGGCTATTCGCGACGGCTCGCACAGAGCTTTGAAGAATGCACTATCGAGCGAGGCGACGGCAGCCTCGATGGCTTGGGTTCGGGAAGTGGCGGCTGTTTTCATGGTTGTGAATATATGTGTGCAAGTATGCACATGTAAAGGAGTGCCTATTAACAAGCAGCGGTAGGTCAGGCTTGGATGCGGTCGTTGTGGCGCACTCATATGCATCTCATGATGCCGCGATCTCTTCAATATTTAGGGCGCACTAGCTAAGGGTTGGCTATATATGTGAATATCCGCATATTCGATTTTCCATGTATGTATATTTGCCATGCTGACTCCACCCGAAGCCTTCAAATGTTTGGCAGACGAGACCAGGGCTCGCGCAACCCTGTTGATTGCCGAGCATGGCGAGCTTTGCGTCTGCGAGTTGATGTGTGCGCTACACGACAATCAGTCCAAGATCAGCCGTCATCTGGCTCAGCTGCGAGCAGCCGGCGTGCTGCTGGATCGTCGGCAGGGGCAGTGGGTGTACTACCGGCTCAATCCCGGCCTTCCTGAGTGGTTCAAGGACGTGCTGCGCATTACCTGCGAAGGCAACGCTGCCTGGCTGAGCGATAGCACATCCCGGCTGAGCACGATGGATGGACGCCCGCAGCGCGCCGCCAGTTGCTGCTGAGGCCTGCCGTTTTTTGAAACCTTCGTTGAAGCCCGCCAATGGCGGCAGGAGTCAGTAATGCGAGTGCTTTTTATGTGCACGGCCAATAGTTGCCGGAGCATCCTTTCCGAGGCGATGTTCAACCACATCGCACCTCAGGGATTCGAGGCCGTGAGTGCCGGTAGTTTCCCCAGGGGGCAAGTGCTACCCCGCAGCCTGCAAACGCTACAAGAGGCAGCTATATCTACCGCGGGCTTGAGCAGCAAGGGGAACGATGCCTTCGAGGCGAACCCGCCGGATATCGTCATCACCGTGTGCGACAAGGCCGCGGGTGAAGCATGCCCGGTTTACTTCGGCCCGGCGCTCAAGGCGCATTGGGGGTTGGCAGATCCTTCCGACGTACAGGGTGACGACGCCGATATTTCAGCCGCCTTCAAGGCGACGCTTGCGCAGATCGAACGGCGTTGCCGCGCTTTTCTGGCGCTGCCTTTTGCCGACTTGAGCCGCGATGAACTCAAGCGCGAGCTGGATCGCATTGGCCGATTCTGAGGACTCCTTGCATGACCACTGAACTTCCCAACCTCGAACACAGCCTGATCGGCCAGTTCTCCTTCCAGATCGCACCCAGCGCTCACAAACCACGCATCCTGTTGCTGCACGGCTCCACCCGTGAGCGCAGCTTCAGCCGTCTGTTGGTCGAGGAAGCGGCGCGGCTGCTGCAACACTTTGGCGCCGAGACCCGTATCTTCGATCCATCGGGCCTGCCGCTGCCCGATGATGCACCGGTTGAGCACCCCAAGGTGCAGGAGCTGCGGGACCTGGTGATGTGGTCGGAAGGGCAGGTCTGGTGCTCGCCGGAGCGGCATGGCGCCATGTCCGCGGTATTCAAGGCGCAGATCGACTGGATTCCGCTGGCGTTGGGGGCGGTTCGACCCAGCCAGGGCAAGACGCTCGCCGTGATGCAGGTTTGTGGCGGGTCGCAGTCGTTCAACGTGGTCAACCAGCTGCGCGTACTCGGGCGCTGGATGAGGATGTTCACCATCCCCAACCAGTCCTCGGTACCCAAGGCATTCACGGAGTTCGACGCTGAGGGGCGGATGAAGCCGTCTGCCTATTACGACCGGGTGGTCGATGTGATGGAGGAACTGATGAGGTTCACCCTGTTGCTGCGCGACCAGAAGGACTTTCTTGTAGATCGCTACTCCGAGCGCAAGGAAACCGCAGAACAACTTTCCGCCCGCGTTAATCAGCGTTCAATCTGAGGTGCCGTAGAGTGATTGACGTGAGACTGGCATCCGCGTCGGATGCCGAGGCAATCCAGGCCATCTATTCACCTGTGGTGCTGAACACCGCCATCTCGTTCGAAGAGATCCCTCCGTCACTGGAGGATATGCGTAGGCGGATTGTGGCGACGCTTGAGACCTATCCCTACCTGGTCGCCGAGCAGGCAGGCGCCGTGGTCGGCTATGCCTACGCCAGCCAGCACCGCGCCCGGGCAGCGTACCGCTGGGCCGTGGATGTGACGGTGTACATTGCAGAAGATGCTCGTCGCCAGGGCGTTGGGCGGCGTTTGTATGAAGTCCTGCTGCCGATGCTCCAAGCGATGGGCTACCGCAGCGCCTATGCGGGTATTGCCCTGCCGAACGATGGCAGCATCGGGCTTCATGAGCGCCTCGGCTTCTGCCACATCGGCACCTTTCCGCGGGTTGGCTACAAACATGGCGCCTGGCATGACGTGGGCTACTGGCTACTCGAGCAGGGCGAAACTTCAGCGCCTCCGAGCGAGCCAATTACTCTTGCTGCTTACCTTGCAGGCCGTGACGAAGGTTTTCGCTGAAAACGGTCTAGTGCAATTGCAAACCTATGAAGCCGGCGTGATCCCATACGCCACTCGATGATTCCTGCCAGGAGATTTAGATGCTTGTTGCGGCTGCCGTATTCGTCTTCACACTGGTTCTGGTCATCTGGCAACCCAAAGGGCTCGGCGTCGGCTGGAGCGCGACGATTGGCGCGGTTCTGGCGCTCGGTGTCGGTGCGGTATCTCTGCAGGACATTCCCACGGTGTGGGCGGTGGTGTGGAATGCCACGGCGGCGTTCGTGGCGATCATCATCATCAGCCTGCTGCTGGACGAGGCCGGCTTTTTCACCTGGGCGGCGCTGCATGTAGCGCGCTGGGCCGGTGGCAGCGGCCCGCGCCTGTTCGCTTTCGTGGTGCTGCTGGGCGCTGCGGTTTCCGCGGTGTTCGCCAATGACGGTGCGGCGCTGATTCTCACGCCCATCGTCATGTCGCTGCTGGTGGCGCTGCGTTTTTCCAGCGCGGCGACCCTGGCGTTCGTCATGGCCGCGGGCTTCATCGCCGATACCGCCAGCCTGCCGCTGGTGGTCTCGAACCTGGTCAATATCGTGTCTGCCGACTTCTTCAAGCTCGGCGTGGCCGACTATGCGGCGGTGATGGTGCCGGTGAATCTGGTCAGCGTGGCGGCCACCCTGGCGGTGCTGTACCTGTATTTTCGCCGCAGCATTCCGGCCAGCTACCAGGCAACCGAACTACAGGCCCCGAGCGAGGCCATTCGCGATCGCACCACCTTCATCTATGGCTGGTGGGTGCTGGCTTTCTTGCTGATCGGCATTTTCGCCCTCGAACCCATGGGCGTGCCGATCAGCGCCGTCGCGGCGCTGTGCGCGGTGGTGCTGCTTGCCGTCGCGGCAAAGGGGCATGTGATCTCGACGCGCCGGGTGATGCGCGAAGCGCCCTGGCAGATCGTGATCTTCTCCCTGGGCATGTACCTGGTGGTGTTCGGGCTGAGCAATGCCGGCCTGAGCCACTACCTGGCGACGCTGCTCGACCGGCTCGCCGAGCAGGGATTGTGGGCAGCCGCCCTGGGCACGGGCTTTCTGGCAGCGTTGCTGTCGTCGGTGATGAACAACCTGCCCAGCGTGCTGATCGGCGCGCTGTCCATCGAGGCGAGCCAGAGCAGCGGCATCGTGCGCGAGGCGATGATCTACGCCAACATCATCGGCTGCGACCTCGGTCCCAAGATCACGCCCATCGGCAGCCTCGCCACCTTGTTGTGGCTGCATGTGCTGCAGCGCAAGGGCCTGCGCATCACCTGGGGTTACTACTTCAAGGTTGGCGCCTTGCTGACGGTGCCGGTGCTGCTGGTTACCCTGTCGGCGCTCGCGTTGCGCCTGAGCCTCTAGCGGCGTGCTCGGTGATCAGATCACGGGCTGGGCGCTTGGCAGGAAGCGCTCGATGTCGATGGCGTCGATCTGGTCCGGCTGCAGGTGGCGTTCGGCGTAGCGCATCGGCATTTCGCTGCGCAGGAACAGGGCGAACAGGTCGGCATCGATATGCCCCTTGTCGCGCAGCCGGGCGAGAATCTCGATGGATTCGGAGAGGGTCTTGGCCTGTTTGTAGGGTCGGTCGGCGGCGGTCAGCGCTTCGAAGATATCGGCAATGGCCATGATGCGCGCCGGGATCGACAGCTGGCTCTTGTCCAGCTTGCGCGGGTATCCGGTACCGAGCAGGGTTTCGTGGTGGGTGCCGGCATATTCCGGTACGCGCTTGAGGTTCGAGGGCAGCGGCAGGTTTTCCAGCATGACGATGGTCTGGATGATGTGCTCGTTGATCTTGAAGCGTTCTTCGGCGGTCAGGGTGCCCTTGCTGATGCTCAGGTTGTAGAGCTCGCCGTGGTTGTAGAGGTGCTCCGGCACGCTGATCTGGAAGCCGTACTTGGGGTCGAAGTCCTTGGTTTGCGGGCGCGGGAAGATGTGCTGCGGCTTGTCGGCCAGCAGCCGCTCGCGCGCCGGTAGCGGCTCGGCGGGCAGCGCGGCCATGTGCATCAATTCACCGTGGGACAAGCCGAGTCGATCATCGAAATGCCTGAGCCAGGTGCGCTCGGCGGCCTTTTGCAGGGTGCCGACGTGCTCAGGGTTCATCAGCTCGCTGCCGATGTTGCAGCCAGCGATAAAGGCGAATTCGTCCTGCAGCGCCTGGGCCGTCGCCTGGTACTGCGCGTCGGCTTGTGCGCGGTCCTGGCCGTCGAGCAGTTGCTGCAGCCGCTCGAGCTGGGCATCGCGCAGGAGTACCTCGAAGCGCATGCGCACCTCGTGGATGCGGTTGTAGATGGTTTCCAGCTTGGTGGCCTTGTCGACCACATGCTCGGGCGTGGTGATCTTGCCGCAGTCGTGCAGCCAGGCGCCGATACGGAATTCGCGCCATTCATCTGCCGTGGTGAAGCGGAAATTGGCCAGCGGCCCTTCGTTCACCTCGCTGGCCGCTTCGGCGAGCATCATCGCCAGCTCCGGCACACGCTCGCAGTGGGCGCCCGTGTACGGGCTCTTGGCATCGATGGCGCCGGCGAGAATTTCGATCATGCCGTCGATCAGCGCCCGCTGCGAATCGATCAGGTTGTGGTTTTCCAGGGCCACGGCGGCCTGGGAGGCGAGGGCGCCGATAAAGGCCACCACCGGCGGCGAGAAGGCGATGACCTCGCCGGTCTCGACGTCCAGGGCGTTCATGAACTGCAGCACGCCGATCACTTCGCCGCCGCGGGGCGCCAGGGGCACGGTAAGCATGGACACGGTGTGAAAGCCCGACTCGCTGTCGAAACGGCGGGTGCCGCTCAGATCGAAGCGGCTTTCGCCGTATACGTCGTCGATCACCACGGTTTCGTTGTGCAGCGCCGCGTAGGTGGACACGTGCCGCTCGTTGGGCAGGCCGGTATGCGGGTCGTGCAGGGGAATCTCGACCGTCGGCAGCTCATCGTCCATCGAGCGCAGGGCGAAGCGCAGCGTGCCGTGCTCGGTCTTCAGGTACATGGTCGCCGCCTGGGCGTTACAGGTGCGCTTGCCCTGCATGAGGATGTGGCGCAGCAGCGCGTCGCGGTCGCGCTCCGAAGACAGCAGCAGACCGTTCTCCACCAGGCTGGCGAGCTTGAGCTGGGAAGCCTGCAGCGCCTGGGTCTGGCTCTGCAGCGCGTCCTTCATCTCGATGTGGTTGCGGTTTAGCGTCTCGATCTCGGCGAACAGCGAGGCCGGCGGCAGTTCACCGGAGAAATCCATCTGGCGGATTTTTTGTGTGTCCTGCACCAACAGATCGATGGTGCGATCTATGCTCTGCATACCGCCCAGCACCAACGGCATGGTGCACAGCAGGATGCCGACGGACAGGCCCAGTACCAGCAGCGAGGGAGCGCCCAGCGTGAGGGCGAGCAGCGGCGCCAGCTGCAGGAGCAGGAACAGGCCGACGACCAGGCTCCTGCTTCTGAACCGCAGTCGGAATCGCTGCTTGATTTGCCCTGATGACATACTGCAACCTGCGCTACGGTCCCATCGCGTATTTCACGTACCATCCGACCAGGCAACGGTGCTGCGGCTGGATGTGCAACGCTCAGTTCGACTCAGGGAATGAGATTAAAAAAGGAGAGTACTGTGTTTGCACCTTTCAGGATATGGCCACTTGCTGGCGTATTGCTAGCTACTTCACTTTTCGCCGCGGAACCTGGCTCGTCGATCGGCTACGTGATGAAGGTACAGGGTGAGGCTAGCGTCATCCGCGACGGCGCGACGGTGCCTGCGACGATCGGCACGCCGCTGTACGTCGGCAGCACGGTGAAGACCGGCCCGGCGGGCTCCATGGGCGTGACCCTGGAGGACAACACGGTGATGTCCTTCGGCCCCAACAGCGAGCTGACTCTGGACGAATTCATCTTCGACCCGGCCCAGGACGATCTGAAACTGAGCGCCAAGATCACCCACGGCACGCTGGATTACATTTCCGGCACCATCGCCAAGCTCAAGCCCCAGGCCGTCGAGATCAACACCCCGACCGGCACCATTGGCGTGCGCGGCACGCACTTTCTCGTCAAGGTGGATTGAGCTCGCATGTTTGCCAATCCATTGCGCCTGATCGGTCTGTTGCTCTGCGCGCTGCTGGCCAGCGGCTGCGCGTCGAAATCCTACGTGGTGCTGGTGGAAAGCCCGGACGGCAGTACCGGCGCCATCGAGGTCAAGACCAACAAGGGCATGACCCGCGTCGACCAGAAAGGTTATGCGGTCAATCTCGATGGCAGCAGCGCCGCGCCGTTCCAGGTCGAGCAGCCCAGGGTCGAGAAGGATTTCTCTGCCGCCCGCGCCGCTCAGCCAGCACTGCCGAAAAGCTACCTGCTGTATTTCAGGACTGGCGGTGCCAAGCTGACCGCGAAATCCCAGGCGGAGATCCCCGAGATCCTGCAGACCGTGCGTGACCGCGGGCCGTCGGCGGTTTCGGTGATCGGTCATACCGACACCGTCGGCAGCAAGATCGATAACGAGGATCTGGGCCTGCTACGTGCCCGGGCCATCGCCCGACAGCTGCAGGATAACGGCCTGCAGGCGATTGAGCTGGTGGTGACCTCCCACGGCGAAGGCAACCTGCTGGTGAAAACCCCGGACAACACGCCGGAGCCTGCCAACCGCCGGGTGGAAATCACCATCCGCTGAGGTCTTACTTGCTGGCCATCACCAACCGGTTGCCGTGCTCGCCACTGCGCAGGCGCTGCAGGTGATAGGCCACCAGTCCATCTTTGGGGCGCTGCGCAGCCAGCGCCTCGAACGCCGCCAGTGCCTCGGGCGCGCGGCTTGCCAGCAGGTGGTAGGCCGCTTCGTAATCCTCATCACTGTCATTCATCGGCACGGCCATGGCTTCCAATGGCTCGAACACTGCGACGGCCTCGGCCTTGCCCTTGAGCAATACCTCGCCGACCGGGCGCATCGGCACCTCGGGGCAGTGCTCGCGGATCGCGCTGGACACGCAGAGCAGGGTGCCGACCTGGCCGTTCAGGCTCTCCAGGCGCGAGGTGGTGTTCACCGGGTCACCGAGGGCGCGGTAATCGAAGATCACCGAGCCACCGAAGTTGCCGACCACTACCTCACCGCTGTGCACGGCGATGCGCGTGTGGCCAAAGGTGATGCCGCGCTCGCTCAGGGCGGCGACGTACCCCTGGGCGAAACGGTTGATCTCCAGGGCGCAGGCCAGGGCACGGCGTTGGTGGTCGGCCTGGGGGATCGGCGCCGAGAACATGATCGCCACCGCGTCGCCGACGATGCGATCCAGGGTGCCCTCATGGCGAAAGGCGATGCCGATCACCTGTTCCAGGTAATCGTTGAGCAGGCTGACCGCCGCTTCCGGTTTCTGACGCTCCATCATCGTGGTGAAGCCGGTGATATCGGTGAACACGAAGCTGCAGCTTTGCCGCTGCCCGCCGAGCGCCAGTTGTTCAGGGTGGGCGACCAGATGATTGACCAGGTTGGGCGACACGTAGCGCGAGAAGGCTTCCTGGATCCAGCGTTGCTCCCGCTCGGCGGCCATATGGCGCACGATGCTGGCAGCGCCGTAGACCAGCAGCAGGCCGATGGATGGCGTGAACAGATCCAGCAGCACCCGGTGCGCCACGAAGCCGTACCAGGCCGCCGCATTCAGCACCGCTACCAGGGCCAGCATCAGCAGCGCCGACAACAGGGCCCGTGCGTACAGCCCCAGCAAACCCAGCGCCAGGCCGCCCAGCAGTAGGGCCAGGCCTTCCACCGCCGTGGCCCAGCCGGGGCGCAGCAGCAGGGTGTCGGTCAGTACCTGCTCCAGCGTCTGGGCATGCACCTCGACGCCGGGAATGATCCCGCCCAGGGGACTGAAACGCAGATCCTGCAGACCCTGGGCCGAGGTGCCGACCAGGATGATGCTGCCTTCTACCGGCGGCGCCGAGCCGTCCAGCACCTGCCAGGCGGGAATGCTGCGGCTCGCCTGGGGCCGAGTGAAATACACCCACAGCTCGCCACTGGCTGCGGTGGGAATCTGCACGCGGCCGATATCCACGCGCTGCACGCCCGAGTCGCTGCTGATCAGCCGGTAGCGCCCGGTGCGCTGCGCCACCCGCAGGGCTTCGGCCACCAGCGAGGGGCGCAACTCGCCGTTCAGCGACACGAACAGCGGAACCCGCCGCACCACGCCATCGGCGTCGGGCCTGAAGGTCATGGCGCCAAGCCCGCGGGCGGCCTGTTCCAGTTGTGGCAGTGGCCGCGCGGCGCCCTGGAAACCGGGCACGAAAGCCAGTGGCGAGGGGCCTTGTTGTACCAGGCCAAAGCGGCTCATTGGCGGTCCGCCATCGCGGGGGCTTTGCTCGGCGGCGAAACCGAGCACGACATTGCTGCGTTTGAGCACCTCGGCGAATTGTTCGTCATGGTCTGGCAGGGCGGCCAGTTGGGTGGCCAGCGTCGGCGGCAGCAGGTTGCCGCGCAGCAGTTGCTCGGGCGAGGTGCGGTCAGGCTCGGCGAACAGCACGTCGAACACCACCGCCGCCGCGCCGGCCTGCTCGAGGCGCTGTACCATGTCTGCCACCTGGGTACGCGGCCAGGGCCACTGGCCGATACGCTTGAGGCTTTCCTCATCCAGGTCGACCACCCGCACCGGCGCGTCCTGATAAGGCCGCGGCTGCAAGCGTTGGTACTGATCGAACACCGCGTGGCGTGCCTTCTGTACCGGCATTGGGTCGAGCAGAAACACCACGCAAAGGCCCAGCAGCATGGCCAGGCAGAAGGCGCCGCCGGAAAAAATCAAGCGAGGTCTGGGCACGAGCGCTCCGAGTGGTGAAGGGCAGAAGGGCATGCTACAGGGCTGAGCGAGCGTAGCACTTCGAGGCCATCAGGCATGCAGGGGGCTGCTGTGAGGTTTAAAGTATCGCCGGCTGCCGCCTGTGATACGGGATTGTGCTTCAGGGGCGGCCGGCCCGAATAGCGAAACATTCGAACAATCGCCTACCGCAGCAGGAGTACGCGCAATGAATAAGCCCCTCCCGACAGGCATCCGCATGGACTGTGGCGTGGTGGACTTTCCCGTGCACTTCATGCGCGGCGGCACCTCCACAGGGTTGGTGATCGACGAGCGCGTCGCGCCCCAGGACATCGTCCTGCGCGAGGAACTGCTGCGCCACCTGATGGGCGTGCCGCTAGAAGGCGAGGCGCCCGGTAACCGCCAGCTCACCGGCCTGGGTCGTGGCCCGGCGACCAGTAACAAGGTGTTCTTCGTCGAGTTGGAAAACGTCGAGGGCAAGCTGCGCCTGGTCAGCACTCTGGCGCAACTGGCCGCCAGCCATCCGGCCATCGACTGGAGCGTGAACTGCGGGAACATGTCGTCGGCACTACCGTTGTGGGCGCTGGACATGGGTCTGGCTGACGGCGCGAACGGTGATTTCGAGATCGATATCCGCAACACCAACACCGGTGTGATCACCACCGGGCGGGTGCTGCGCGATGCCGACAAAGCGCTGCGCAAGGTGGCGATTCCCGGTGTGCCGGGGCAGTTTCCAGGTGTGGACCTGTTCCTGCATCACCCGGTCGGCGCCAAGACCGGTGCCTTGCTGCCGACCGGCAATGCGCTCGACGAGATTCTCGGCCACCCGGTGTCCTGCGTGGATGTGGCGGTGCCGATGGTGATCATCGACGCAGCATCCTTCGGCAAGACGGCACGCGAGCCGCTCGTCGAGCTGGAGGCCGATAGCGCCTTCATGCAGGCGCTGCGCGAAGTGTGGATCGAGGCGGGGCTGCGCATGGGCCTGAAAAAACGCAGTGGCGAGCCGATGAGCCGCGAGGAGATCAGCCGCAGCGAGACCATCCCCAAGGTGTGCATCATCGGCCCGGCCGCGAACGGCGGCACGCTCTCGGTGCGCTACTTCACCCCGCAGACGCTTCACGCCTCCATGGCTGTGTCCGGCGGCTGCTGCCTGGCCGCTGCCACCTTGATACCGGGCACCGTCGCCGCCCGCCTGGCCGCCGCTACACCGCAGGTCGGCGAGCAATTCGCCGAATACGCCGTGGCCATGGAAAACCCTGCCGGCATCCTCGACGCCACGGTGGTGGCCCGCGATGCTGGCGCCGGGCTGGAAGTCAGAACCGTGGCCTACCGACGCAGCGCCCAGGTGCTGCAGCGTGGGCATGTGCCGCTGTACAACGCTTCTGAGGAGTTGGTCGCGGCGCTGGAAGCGCTGATGTAAGGCGCCCGGGGCGAACGACCGGCTGGATCTTCGTGAGACAAGGCCTGCGCCTGTATATGGGCATTGTTCATTGCTGAGTCAGAGCCTTGTAGCGTGCTGATCATTATATTGGTGATGGCTGGCGGAATTGCTGACTCAGCCAAACTCGCCAGCATTGGCCACACCATCGAGCAGCCACTGCCGGAACACGCCCAGCGCCGGCAGCACGACATTGCGTTTGGGGTAGGCGAGAAAGTAGGTGCGGCCACTGGCAACCGGTGTGCCGGTGGTGCGCAGCTGGCCCTGGCGCAGTTCTTCCTCGACCAGCACCTGGGGCACCAGGCCGACGCCGATACCGGCGCGCACGGCCTGGATCAGGTGCGAGGTCAACTCGAAGTTGGGGCCGTCCTGCAACTGCCCGCTGTTCACCCCATGCCGAGCGAACCAGGTCGACCACATCGGCGGGTGGCTGGCCACCTGTAGCAGCAACTGCCTGGCCGCCAGCTCGGGCGTCAGCGGCTCGCCGGCCGCGAGAATCGCCGGGCTGGCGATCAGCACCATGGATTCCTCGAGCAGCGGGTGGGCCACCAGTTCCGGCCAGGCGCCGTCACCCACGCAGATCGCGCCGTCGAGCTGACCGTCGCTGAAGTCGGCGTGGATACGCGAATGGATGTGCACCTGTACGCCCGGGTTGGCGGCGTAGAACTCGTGCAGCCGCGGCAGCAGCCATTTCGAGCCGAAGGTCGGCAGCAGCGCCAGGCGCAGGGTGCCGCCACCGGAGCCGTAGTCGATGGCCTGCAGCGTCGCGTTGCGAATGCGCGCCAGGGCGTCGGACAGCGTGTCGGCGTACAGCCGGCCCACGTCGGTGAGCACCACGTTGCGGCCTTCGCGTTGGAACAGGGTGATGCCCAGGAAGGCTTCCAGCGCCTGCACCTGGCGGCTCACTGCGCTCTGGGTCAGCGACAGTTCGGCGGCGGCGCGGGTATAGCTCTGGTGGCGCGCCGCCGACTCGAAGGCCAGCAGCAGGGACATCGACGGCGTCAGTCTGCGCAGATTCATTCGTAAAACTCATGGGTTGCTACGGCGAATACCCTTGTAGCACAGGCATGCACTCTCGAAAATGCTCGCTATTAACCGCCTGATGTAATCGCCCGTTAGAGGCGTGTAGCTCAATGGGAGATAACCGATGATCGCCAACCTGAGTGTTCCACAACCGACCCAGGCCCTTTACCTGGCCTTTCTCGACGCGCTCGGCGCCGCCGGCTTTCGCGGCGAGATCGCTCGTGACCACGCCAGCCGCACCGTGCTGGCGACCGACAACTCCATCTACCAGCGTCAGCCCCAGGCGGCGGTGTTCCCCCTCAACGAGGACGACGTGCAGGTGCTGGCGCGAGTGGTCAGCGAGCCTGCGCACCGCAGCGTCAAGCTGACGCCACGGGGCGGCGGCACCGGTACCAATGGCCAGTCGCTCACCGATGGGGTGGTGGTCGACCTGTCGCGGCACATGAACCGCATCCTGGAGATCAATGCCGGGGAGCGCTGGGTGCGGGTGCAGGCCGGGGTGGTCAAGGACCAGCTCAACGCCGCGCTCAAGCCCCACGGGCTGTTCTTCGCGCCGGAGCTGTCGACCTCCAACCGCGCGACCATCGGCGGCATGATCAACACCGACGCCAGCGGCCAGGGCAGCTGCACCTACGGCAAGACCCGTGACCACGTGCTGGAGCTGACCACCATCCTGCTCGGCGGCGAACGCCTGCACAGCCATCCGTTGAGTGAGTCGACCCTCAGCGAACAGCTGGCCCGCAGCGACCGCACCGGCCAGGTGTACCAGTGCGCCGAGCAGATCCAGCGCGAGAAGGCGGCGTTGATCGAGGCGACCTTTCCGAAGCTCAACCGCTGCCTGACCGGCTACGACCTGGCGCACCTGCGCGAGGCGGACGGGCGCTTCAACCTCAACAGCGTGCTGTGCGGCTCCGAGGGCTCCCTGGGTTTCATCGTCGAGGCGCGTCTCAACGTGCTGCCAATTCCCCAGTACTCGGTGCTGGTCAACGTGCGCTATGCCGGCTTCATGGACGCGCTGCGCGATGCGCGCAACCTGATCACCCTGCAGCCGCTGTCCATCGAGACCGTGGATTCCAAGGTGCTGCTGCTGGCGATGAACGACATCGTCTGGCACGGCGTCGCCGAGTACTTCCCCGAAGACCCCCAGCGGCCGACCCTGGGCATCAACCTGGTGGAATTCAGCGGCGATGACCCCGATGAGGTCAACGGCCGCGTCGAGCGCTTCATCCAGCATATTCAGCAGGACACCAGCGTGGTGCGCCTCGGCCACACTCTGGCCAGCGGGCGGGCGGCGGTGTCGCGGGTCTACGCGATGCGCAAGCGCGCGGTGGGCTTGCTCGGCAACGTCGACGGCGAGGTGCGACCGCAGCCATTCGTCGAGGACACGGCGGTGCCGCCGGAAAACCTCGCCGACTTCATCGCCGAATTCCGCGCGCTGCTCGACGGCCACGGCCTGACCTACGGCATGTTCGGCCACGTCGACGCCGGCGTGCTGCACGTGCGCCCGGCGCTGGACATGAAGGATCCGAAGCAGGCCGCGGCCATCCGTCCGATCTCCGATGCGGTGGCGGCCCTGACCCAGCGCTACGGCGGTCTGCTGTGGGGCGAGCACGGCAAGGGCGTGCGCTCGGAATACGCGCCGGCGTTCTTCGGTGAGCTGTATCTCTCGCTGCAGGCACTCAAGGCCGCGTTCGACCCCTACAACCAGCTGAACCCCGGCAAGATCGCCACGCCCCTGGGCAGTGACGAGGCGCTGCTGAAGATCGACGAAGTGACCCTGCGCGGCGACCTCGACCGGCAGATCGACGAGCGTGTGTGGCAGAGCTACGGCACCGCGGTGCACTGCAACGGCAACGGCGCCTGCTACAACTTCGACCCGGACGACGCCATGTGCCCGTCCTGGAAGGCCACGCGCCAGCGCGTGCATTCGCCGAAGGGCCGGGCCTCGCTGGTGCGCGAGTGGCTGCGCCTGCAGGGCCAGGCCGGCGTGGACGTGCTGGCGCCGATCGCCAGCGGCCCGCTGGATTTCCTGCGCAGCCTGCCGAGTCGCTGGCGCCATTCCCGCGCAGGCGATGACGACTTTTCCCACGAGGTCTACGAGGCGATGGCCGGCTGCCTGGCGTGCAAGTCCTGCGCAGGGCAGTGCCCGGTGAAGGTCAACGTGCCGGAGTTTCGCTCGCGCTTCCTGGAGCGCTACCACCAGCGTTACCTGCGCCCGCTGCGCGACTATCTGATCGGCTCGCTGGAATTCAGCCTGCCGCTGTTCGCCCGCATGCCGCGGCTGTACAACGGAGTGATGGGTTCGCCCCTGGTGACGCGCCTGCTGGCCGAGCACATCGGCATGGTCGACAGCCCGCTGCTCAGCGATTTCGACTTCAAGGCCCTGGCGGCGCGCCATCGCCTGGCGACCGCCACGCCGGCCGAGCTGGCGCGGCTGAGCGCGGCGCAGCGGGGCAAGAGCCTGATCCTGGTGCAGGACGCCTTTACCCGCTATTTCGAGACGCCGGTGTTCGCCGCCTTCATCGAACTGGCCAGCCGGATGGGCTATCGCGTATGGCTGGCGCCGTTTATGGCCAACGGTAAGCCGCTGCACGTGCAGGGCTTTCTGCCGGCCTTCGAACGCACCGCACGGCGCACCGCGAAAGGCCTGCAGGCGCTGGCCGGCTTCGACATCCCGCTGGTGGGGCTGGATCCGGCAATGACCCTGGTTTACCGCCAGGAATACCGCAAGATCGCCGGCCTGCAATGCCCGGACGTGCTGCTGCCCCAGGAATGGCTGCTCAAGGCCCTCGACGGCCAGCCCAAGCTGGCGGCCAAGAACGTGGCGTTCCGGTTGCTGGGCCACTGCACCGAGAAGACCAACGCGGCGCCGAGTGCGGCGATGTGGGTGAAGGTGTTCGAGCAGGCCGGGCTGCAGGTGTCGGCCGAGGCCACCGGTTGTTGCGGCATGTCCGGCACCTACGGGCACGAGGCGCGCAACCTGGAAACCTCGCGGACGATCTTCGCCCAGTCCTGGGGACCTGCACTGAATTCCGGCGCCGCCGCCGAGCCCCTGGCGACCGGTTATTCGTGCCGCAGTCAGGTGGCACGCCTGAAGAGCGCCACGTTGCGCCACCCGATCCAGGCATTGCTGGAGCATCTGCAGTAGGAGGAGGAGTAGTGGCGATTCCTGTGGCTAGGTAGGGCAGGGAGCATCGCTGCAGGGCTGGAATTTTCGCGGGCACGGCCCGCTCCCACGAGAGAGTGCAGTCGTAGAATTGATGGGTTTCACCCATCCTACGGTCTAAGAGCCTGTTCAAAGTCTCGCGAGCTAGAGCAATGCAAGGCCTAGGCGGCCCCGCAAAAACAAGCGAGGACCGGTCGGAGTCGCGCTCGACTTTACGAGCTGTAAATGAGCAGTCCGACTGCGCTGGCAATCCAGCCTGTTTTTAACGCCGCAGTGCCGACGCGCAGCAAACTTTGAACAGGTTCTAAGCGGCGGAAACGGCCGGTCGCTTAATCGGTAGGAGGGGCTTTAGCCCCGAGCTCTTTGCGCTCTAATACAGCTCGGGGCTAAAGCCCCTCCTACCGGATTGTTAGATGTCCGCTTCTGCCTTGTAGCAGCCTCATCGGCGCCGCCTGAAAAGACCGTGAACAGGCTCTAGAGGATCACCCGCAGACACTGGCCGGCGTGGTACAGCGAGAAGCCCGCTTCGTAGTAGCAGGCGCGCAGCGCGGCGGTACGCAGCGCTTTCATCCGCGACAGCGGAATGGGCAGCACGCTGGTGTCGCTTTTGAGCAGGTAGTCGGCCAGGGCGTGGCCCACCACGGTGCCGGTGGTGTTGCCGCGGCCGTTGTAGCCGGTCACCGCGACCACGCCAGGCGCCGGTTCGAACAGCTTCATCAGGTGATCCGGGGTGAAGTCGATGCAACCGGTCCAGTGCATTTCCCAATCGACCTTGCCGAGCTGCGGGAAGTAATGGCCCTGGATGCGGTCCGCCCAACTGCGCACGAACCAGTCCGGCTTGTTGTTGGACTTGCCCATGCTGCCCAGCAGCAGGCGGCCCTGGTCATCACGGCGTATGCTGCTGAGCACCGTGCGGGTGTCCCACGAGCCCTGGCCGTGGGGCAGCACGCTGTCGGCCGCCGTGCCGCTCAGCGGCTTCGAGGCGACCTGATAATAATAGCCGCGGAAGAAGTTGCGCTGCACCTCGGTCCAGTCGCCCTCGGTGTAGGCACCGGTGGAAATCACGATCTTCTCGGCCGTGACCGTGCCCAGGGCCGTGCGCACCAGCCAGCCATCGGCCTGCCTGTGCAGCTCGCTCACCGGCGATTGCTGGTGCAGCACACCACCCAGGCGCAGCACGGCACCGGCGAGGCCCTTGGTATAGCCCATGGGGTTGATGGTGCCGGCGCGACGGTCCAGCAGGGCGCCGGTGATCTTGTCGGTGCCGCAATGCTCCACACAGGTGGCGCCGGTCAGCAGCTCGACATCCGCGCCACGGCGGCGCCACTGCGATTCGCGGGCCTTGAGGTCTTCCAGGCCTGCGGCGTTGTGGGCCATGTGCAGGGTGCCTTGATGGCGTGCCTGGCAGTCGATCTGGTAGCGAGCGATGGCTTCGAACACCTTGGCCGGCGCATCGCCCAATACCTTATTGAGGCGGCTACCGACCTTTTCGCCCAGCGTGGCTTCCACGTCGTCGGGCTTGATCCAGGTGCCGGCGTTGACCAGCCCGACGTTGCGCCCCGAACCGCCATGGCCGACTTCGAAGGCCTCCAGCACGCACACGCGCTTGCCTGCCTCAAGTAGTTGCAACGCCGCCGACAGCCCGGTGATTCCGCCGCCGATCACGCAGACATCGACTTTAACCTCGCCAACCATTACACCGGCGTCAATGGGCGCTGGCGTTGCCACTTCCCAGAGGCACTGTTGCTGGAAAACTGTCATTTCACCCACTCCCTTCAACATCGGTTAGCGCGGTAGCAGGCCCATTTCCGGCGACGCTGCGAAAGGACCTGCTCTCTTACGTTTTGGTGTGGCAGCCCGCCCAGGTTGGGGCCGTTATTTTTCCAGTACCCGGATTGGACTGAAAAGGCCATCGGTATTGCTTTGAACTGGTGCCTGCGGCTGACCCTAGGTATGAACTTTCCGGTGGCCGCCCAGATCAGTCCGATCACCGGCGACAGCCAGCAAGCGAACGCGACTGGCGCATACAGCAGGGTCGGTATGCCCAGCGAGGATGAGACGAATGCCCCGCCCATGTTCCAGGGAATCAGCGGTGAACACAGCGTGCCGCAATCTTCGATGCTGCGCGACAGTACCGTCGGCTTGTAGCCCATGGCGGCGTACTTGTCTTTGAGCAGTTGCCCGGGTAGTACCAGCGAGGTGTAGACATCACCGACCAGGGTGCCAACGCCCAGTACGCTGGTGTAGCTGCTCAGCACGAGGCCAAAGCGATTCTTGATCACCTGATCGAGCTTCTTGCGTAGGGCGTCGAGCGTGCCGTGGGCCTCCAGGGCGCCGACGAAAGCCAGTGCGATCAGCGTCAGGGTGATGACCCAGGTCATCGACATGATGCCGCCCTTGGACAGCAGCTTGTCCACTGAGGCGATCCCTGTCTGGCTGACGAAGCCGTTATGCAGGATATTGGTCAGCTCCTTGGGGCTGACACCCTGGTAGAACACCGCCACAACGGCGGCCAGCACTACGCCAGCGAACATCACTGGCAGGGCCGGCGCTTTGCGCATGGCCAGGATGATCACCGCCAGCGGTGGCAGCATGGTCAACAGGCCGATACGGTAATGCTGCTCTACGCCAGAACGCATCAGCTCAATACCGCTGGCATCCACCGCCTGAGCTGCGTAGCCGGAACCGATCCAGGCGTAGAGCACCAGGGAAATCAGCATGGCCGGTACGGTGGTCGGCAGCATGCCCTTGATGTGGCTCCAAAGATCGGTACCGCACACGGCCGGGGTCAGGTTGGTGGTTTCCGAAAGCGGTGACATCTTGTCGCCGAAGAAGGCGCCGGAGACGATCGCACCGCCGGTCAGGTAGGCCGGTACGCCCAGCCCTTCGCCTACGCCCATCAGTGCCAGGCCTACCGTGCCCACGGTGCCCCATGAGGTTCCGGTCATCAGTGAGATCAACGAACAGAGCAGGCACGTCACCACCAGGAAGCTGCCACCAGACAGGTAGCTGAAACCGTAATAGAGCAGCGTGGGCACGGTACCGGAGGCGATCCACGAGCCGATCAGCATGCCGATGCACATCAGAATGAAGATGGCCGGGATGCCGATACGCACCACCTTGAACATCGAGGCTTCGATACTGAACCAGGGCATGCCCCGGCCTACTGCGAACAGTCCGCACAGCAGCACACCCAAGGCGAGCGGTACATGGGGGGTGAAATCCTCGAAGAGGAAGAACTGAACCATCAGCAAGATGGCGGTAATTATCAGGGGAGCCACTGCCACAGCAAAGGACGGCGCCTCCCTGGTCACTTCCTTACGGGCGTCCAAGGTCAAACTCCTTTGTTTTTGGGGCAGTACGCGAAAAGGGGGGAGTGCGCATCGCGAGCCTCTTTTGTTTTTATTGGGCTGCAGTCACTGGCTCCTCTGCCTTTGCTGCACGCAGGCAGGGGCCGCTGTGTAACGGTCAACAGCTACTGGTTATCCGTCTTTGTGGGAAACGCCATGCCGATCCAGATCGACATGGCGGGTGCCAATCAGTCGAACACGATGCCCTGGGCCAGCGGCAGTTCGCGGGAGTAGTTGACGGTGTTGGTCTGGCGGCGCATGTAGGCCTTCCAGGCATCGGAGCCGGACTCGCGACCGCCACCGGTTTCCTTCTCGCCGCCAAAGGCGCCGCCGATCTCCGCACCGCTGGTGCCAATGTTGACGTTGGCGATGCCGCAGTCGCTGCCGGCCGAGCCCTGGAAGGCTTCGGCCTCGCGCACGTCGGTGGTGAAAATGCACGAGGACAGGCCCTGGGGTACTTCGTTGTTCAGGCGCAGCGCTTCCTCGAAGTCGTCGTAGGCGAGCACGTAGAGGATCGGCGCGAAGGTTTCATGGCGCACCACTGCAGTCTGGCCCGGCATCTCGACGATGGCGGGGCTCACGTAGTAGCCGTTGGGGAAGGTGTCGGCCAGCTGACGCTCGCCACCGAACACCTGGCCGCCTTCGTCGCGGGCCTTGGTCAGGGCGTCCTGCATGGCGCTGAACGCCTGCTTGTCGATCAGCGGGCCGATCAGGTTGCCCTGGCGTGGGTCGCCGATGCGTACCTTGGCATAAGCGGCTTTGACGCGGGCGACTACCTCGTCCTTGATCGAGCGATGGACGATCAGGCGGCGCAGGGTGGTGCAGCGCTGGCCGGCGGTGCCCACGGCGCTGAACAGGATGCCGCGCACGGCCAGGTCAAGGTCGGCGCTGGGAGTGAGGATCATGGCGTTGTTGCCGCCCAGCTCCAGGATGCTGCGGCCGAAGCGGGCGGCTACGCGAGGGGCGACTTCACGGCCCATGCGGGTACTGCCGGTGGCGCTGATCAGCGGCACGCGCGGGTCGTCGACCAGCACTTCGCCGGCTTCGCGGTCACCGATGACCAGTTGCGCCAGGCCTTGCGGAGCGTCGTTGCCGAAGCGGGCGAGAGCCTTGTCGAATAGCGCCTGAGAGGCGAGGGCGGTCAGCGGGGTCTTTTCCGACGGTTTCCAGATCACCGCGTTGCCGGCGACCAGGGCCAGGGTGGTGTTCCACGCCCACACGGCGACCGGGAAGTTGAAGGCGCTGATCACCCCGACCACGCCCAGCGGGTGCCAGGTTTCACGCATATGGTGGCCGGGGCGCTCGGAGGCGATGGTCAGGCCGTAGAGCTGACGCGACAGGCCGACGGCGAAGTCGCAGATGTCGATCATTTCCTGCACTTCGCCCAGGCCTTCCTGGGTGATCTTGCCGGCTTCGATGGACACCAGTTCGCCGAGGTCGGCCTTGTGCTCGCGCAGCACCTCGCCGAACAGGCGTACCAGCTCGCCACGGCGCGGCGCCGGCACCTTGCGCCAGGCCAGAAAGGCGTTGTGGCCGGCGGTGATCTTGGCGCGCACGGCATCGGCGCCCTCAAGGGTCAGGCTGCCGATCTGGCTGCCGTCGATCGGCGTGTAAACTGCGTGGCTGCCGTTCTGGTAGGCGCTGGCGCTGACACCGAGACGTTCGAGTAGCGAGTTGACCATGACGATCTCCTGAGTCGTGAAGTTGAAATCCGGGATGAGGATCAGTATTAATCCCGAATCTGCGCTCAACAAACGACGTTTACGCACCATATCATTCCGTCATGGAATCAAGTCGCCCCGTCTGACCTCGAGAAACCCATGTCCAAACGCCTGCTGCCAACCATGACCGCCCTGCAATGTTTCGAGGCCGCAGCCAGGCACCTGAGCTTCACCCGCGCCGCCCAGGAATTGCACCTGACGCAGAGCGCGGTGAGCAAGCAGGTGGCGCAGCTCGAGGACATGCTCCAGCACCCGCTGTTTCATCGCGTGCGCCGCCGCCTGCAACTGGCGCCGGCCGGCGAGCTTTACCTGGCCGAGGTCAACAAGATCCTCACCCAGGTGGATATCTCCAGCCGCTATATTCTCTCCTACGGCGGCGAAACCGAGGTGCTCAAGGTGGCGACCCAGCCGACCTTCGGCGCGCGCTGGCTGGTGCCCAACCTCAAAGGCTTCTCGAAGCGCCACCCGACTATCCACCTGGACATCAAGAACGAACTCGAACCCTTCGATCTGGTGCAGGCCAAGGCTGATGTGGCGTTCTTCTACGGTACCGGTTCCTGGCCGGGCGCCATCTGCATCGAGCTGTTCGGCGAGGATGTGATCCCGGTGTGCGCACCGGACATCCTGCCCAGCGAGCCGCTGTTCGATGCCGGCGACCTCACCAGCCTGGTGCTGCTGCAATGCACCTCGCGCCCCGGTGCCTGGCACGAATGGTTCGAGGAGCAGGGCATCAGCACCGAAAACAGCTACCACGGGCCGCGCTTCGACACCTTCTACATGTGCATCCGTGCCGCCGAGTCGGGCTGCGGCGTGGCCCTGGTGCCGCGCTTTCTGGTGCTGGACGAACTGCAGGAAGGCAAGCTGGTGATCCCCTGGCAGCATTACAAGCCCAGTCAGGGCGCACACTTCATCGCCTTCGCCGAGCAGTCGGCCGAGGTACCCAAGATCAGGGCGCTGATCGACTGGATTGTGGAAAAGGCCAGGGCCGGAACCGGTGGCGTTCAGCCAGTTCCTGAATTTAAGGAATGACGGCAGCACTTTATTTCGCTTGTGGCAGGCCCGCCTGACTCGCTTTGATAGGCGCATCGTTTCCAGGCACCGCTGTCTGTCATCGCGCCGCGGTGATGGCGGCCCAGGTAGGTAATCCATGAGTGCTTCGCCCATCAGCTCGTCCCTTTCCGTGGTGCATCCCATCACCCTGTCCCATGGCCTTAACGCCCAAGTGTGGGACACCGAGGGCAAGTCGTATATCGACTTCGTCGGCGGCATCGGCGTGCTCAACCTCGGCCACTGCAACCCTCAGGTGGTCAGTGCCATCACCGAGCAGGCCGGGCGGCTGACCCATTCGACCTTCAACGCCTTACCGCACCAGGGCTACCGGGAGCTGATGGACGCGCTGGCGGCCTTCGTGCCGGTCAGCTATCCGCTGGCGGGCATGCTCACCAACAGCGGTGCCGAGGCTGCCGAGAATGCCCTGAAGGTGGTGCGTGCGGCGACCGGCCGTAGCGTGGTGATCGCCTTCGACGGCGGCTTCCACGGTCGCACCCTGGCCACCCTCAACCTCAACGGCAAGGTGGCGCCCTACAAGCAGAAGGTCGGCGTGCTACCCGGCCCGGTCTATCACGTGCCGTACCCGAGCGCGGATACCGGGGTGAGCGCGGACGAGGCCTTCAAGGCCATCGAGCGGCTGTTCAGCGTCGAGGTGGACGTCAACGATGTTGCCTGCTTCATCATCGAGCCGGTGCAGGGCGAGGGCGGTTTTCTGGCTCTGGATGCGGACTTCGCCAAGCGCCTGCGCCGCTGGTGCGACGAGCACGGTGTGCTGCTGATGCTTGATGAAATCCAGTCCGGCTTCGGCCGCACCGGGCAGCGCTTCGCCTTCACCCGCCTGGGCATCGAGCCCGACCTGCTGCTGCTCGGCAAGAGCATCGCCGGCGGTCTGCCGCTGGGCGCCGTGGTTGGCCGCCCCGAGCTGCTGGGCGCGCTGCCCAAAGGCGGGCTCGGCGGCACCTACTCGGGCAACCCCATCGCCTGTGCGGCGGCCCTGGCCAGCCTGCGGCAGATGACCGACGCCAACCTGGCCACCTGGGGCGAGGCCCAGGAACAGGCGCTGCTGCGCCGCTACGAGCAGTGGCGCGCCACGGGCCTGTCGCCGTACCTGGGCCGGCTTACCGGGGTTGGCGCGATGCGCGGTATCGAGCTGCTCACCCGCGACGGCCAGCCCGGCACTGCGCAGTTGGCCGAACTGCTGGAGGCAGCGCGGGCCAGGGGCCTGTTGCTGATGCCCAGCGGCAAGAACCGCCATATCGTGCGCCTGTTCGCACCGCTGACCATCGAGCCGGCGCTGTTCGAGCAGGGCCTGGATATCATCGAACACTGCCTGGCCAACCTCGGCTGAGCGCATTCGCCACCTTCAGGGCCGCGAGCGCCGCCGGGGCCAACCGACAAGCGCGACAGGAGATTCGCCCGCTATGAACACCTCAGGATTCGTCGATCCCTCGCAAATCCGTGCGCAGTTTTCCAGCGCCATGTCCGCCATGTACCGCGCCGAAGTGCCGCTGTACGGCGACCTGCTGGATCTGGTGGCAGACACCAACGCCCAGGCGCTGGCGGGCTCTGCCGCGCTGAAGCAGCAACTGGAGTGGACCGGGGAAATCGAGCGCCTGGCCATGGAGCGCCACGGCGCGATTCGCGTCGGCACTGCCGAGGAGCTGTCGACCATCCGCCGCCTGTTCGCGGTCATGGGCATGCAGCCGGTGGGCTACTACGACCTCAGCTCGGCCGGCGTGCCGGTGCATTCCACCGCCTTTCGCGCTGTGCATGAAACCGACCTGCAGGTCAGCCCGTTTCGCGTGTTCACCTCGCTGTTGCGTCTGGAGCTGATCGAGGACGAAGCACTGCGTGCCCTGGCCGCCGAGATTCTCACCAAGCGCGACATCTTCACCCCGCGCGCGCGGGCGCTGATCGAACAATGCGAAGCCCAGGGCGGCCTGAATGCCGCCGATGCCGAGGAGTTCGTCAAGCAAGCCCTGGAGACCTTTCGCTGGCACACCGAGGCCACCGTCAGCGCCGCCGAGTACGACAGGTTGCACGGCCAGCACCGCCTGATCGCCGACGTGGTGGCCTTCAAGGGGCCGCACATCAATCACCTGACGCCGCGCACCCTGGATATCGATGAAGTGCAGGCGGCCATGCCCCGGCGCGGCATCACGCCCAAGGCGGTGGTCGAGGGCCCGCCCCGGCGCCAGTGCCCGATCCTGCTGCGCCAGACCAGCTTCAAGGCGCTGCAGGAACGCGTGGCCTTCGTCGGCCAGCCCAGCGCGGCCGGCAGCCACACCGCGCGCTTTGGCGAGATCGAGCAGCGCGGTGCCGCCCTGACCCCTGCCGGTCGCGCGCTGTACGACCGGCTGCTCAACGAAGCGCGCGACGACCTGGGCGAGTTCCCCAGCGAAGCCAATGCCCAGCGCTATGCAGACTTGCTGGAACAACGCTTCGAAGCCTTCCCGGATAGCTACCTGGCCATGCGCCGCGAAGGCCTGGCCTACTTCCGCTACTTCGTCACCGAAGCCGGCAAGGCCGCGCGCCGAGACGAAACCGCACCGCGCAGCCTGGACGCCCTGATCGAGGCCGGCCATGTGCATTTCGAGCCGCTGGTCTACGAGGATTTTCTGCCGGTGAGCGCTGCTGGCATCTTCCAGTCCAACCTCGGTGACGACGCCCAGGTCAGCTACGACGCCACCTCCAACCAGCAGGCCTTCCATGCCGCCCTCGGCGCCACGGTGCACGACGAGTTGGCGCTGTACGCCGAAACCCAGCGCCGCTCGCTGGCCGAGTGCGCGAAGGCACTGGGGCTCGAATCGCTGGGCTGATCAACGCGGCTTGGCGCGTTACCGCTTCTGACCAGGCGCGTTGCGCGGATTCTGGTCAGCGGTCGCCAGCACCAGCTCGCTATCGACGCTGATGCTCTGTTCACTGACCACTGCCCGCACGGTGGTGGTCAGGGTGTAGTAGATCTCCGGGCTGATCATCTGGCGGCCATCGGCATAGGTCACGCTGAAGGTGATACCGCCCTCGCCAGGCACCCTGAACACCTCGGTCTGCCCAGGCCGGATCGCGCCCAGGTCGTGGCTCTGGTTACGCCACTGGGCCACCACCTGCACGGCAGCGGCCGACTCGTTGCGCACCTCGGCGGTCGGCACGGCCCAGTAGGCAATGGCGACGAACAGCGCACCCAGCGCTGCGACAATGACGGCCAATGCAATCGCCAGTTGTTTGAGGCTGTGCCTCATGGAGTCTCTCTTTCCCGTTGGCGGCTTCGGTTGGTGCCTTTTGCTGGCAGTGATGGCCGTCGGTACGGCATTGTAGGTCTGCTGGCGGGTTGCTCGATGTGAAGCGCCTGGCTGATCTGAATTTCAATCTGGAGGATCGGAAGACCCATGGATATCCGCGCCACCCAAAAGGAAGACTGGACGCTACTGAAACGGATCCGCCTGGCCGCCTTGCAGGACACGCCTACCGCGTTCGGAGTGAGTTACCAGATGGCAGCGGCCGACAGCGATGCCCACTGGCAGGTGCGGGCGGCGGGGGAGAGGACGCGGTTCTGGCTGGCACTCGACGAGGGCAGGCCGGTCGGCCTGGTGGGTGCGGGTTTTCGGGATTCCGCCCGCTATGAGCTGATCGCCATGTGGGTCGAGCCGGCTGCTCGCGGTTCAGGCATGGCGGACGGGCTGGTAGCGGCCGTGAAGGCATCTGCGATAGAGCTGGGCGTCGATGCGCTGTTTCTCGAAGTCGCCCCGGAGAACATCAGGGCCGTGCAGTTCTACCGCCGGCACGGTTTCGAATTCCTCGACGAGTGGGAACCGATCGACAGCCACCCGCATATCCTCGCGCAGAGCATGCGCTGGAGCTGCAAGTAACGATTGGAGAAGGGACGAGGCACCCGGAACGGGTGCCTCGTTTATTCGATCAGCCGAAGATCAGCGTCGAGACGTAGAACAGGCCGGCGGCCAGGGCCATGGAGGTGGGCAGGGTGAGCACCCAAGCCAGCAGGATGTTGCTGATGGTGCTGCCCTGCAGGCCGCTGCGGTTGGCGACCATGGTGCCGGCCACGCCCGAGGACAATACGTGGGTGGTCGACACCGGCAGGCTGTAGACGTTGGCCAGGCCGATGGCGCAGGCCGCGGTGATCTGCGCGCTCATGCCCTGGGCGTAGGTCATGCCCTGCTTGCCGATCTTCTCGCCGACGGTTTTCACCACGCGCTTCCAGCCGACCATGGTGCCGATTCCCAGGGCCAGGGCCACGGCGAGGATCACCCAGAACGGCGCGTATTCGGTGGTGGCGGTCAGGTCCTTGCGCAGCTTGTCGAGGTCGGCCTTCTCGCGTGCCGGCAGGTCCGGCAGCTTGCCGACCTTCTTCGCCGAGTCGTCGAGGCACAGCAGGTAGCGACGGATGTCGATGCGCGCCTCTTCGTTGAGGTCGCGGTAGTCGTTGACGCCATCGAGGGTGCGCAGCAGGCCGTTGATGGTCGGCTCGGTGAGCTTGGGGTCGCAACGGAACTGCTTGGGCAGCTCGGTATTGGCAGCCTGGCCCAGGGCCAGGTATTCGCTCAGGGTCGGCGCGTTGCGCTGATAGAACTCACCCAGGTGCACGGCCGCATCGCGGGTCCGGGAAATCTGGTAGGTGGTGCTGTTCAGGTCGAGCACGAACTTGGCCGGCACGATACCGATCAGCACCAGCATGATCAGGCCGATACCTTTCTGGCCGTCGTTGGAGCCGTGCACGAAGCTCACCGCCATGGCCGAAACGATCAGCACCAGGCGGTTCCAGAACGGCGGCTTGTTCTTGCCCTTGGTTTCCTTGCGCACCACCGGCGTGCTGTGCACCTTGGGCGTCGGCATCCAATACTTGAGCGCCAGGAACAGCAGGGCGGCGACCACGAAGCCAGCCACCGGCGAGAACACCAGCGACAGGCCGATATCGATCGCCTTCTGCCAGTTCACGCCGTCACCCAGGGGAATATCGGTGAGCAGCGCGTTGGCCAGGCCGACGCCGAGGATCGAGCCGATCAGGGTGTGCGAGCTGGACGCCGGGATGCCGAAATACCAGGTGCCCAGGTTCCAAGTGATGGCCGCAGCCAGCAGTGAGAACACCATGATCAGGCCGCGACTGGTGTTGACGTTGATCAGCAGCTCCACCGGTAGCAGGTGGACGATGGCATAGGCCACGCCGACGCCGCCGAGCAGCACGCCGAGGAAGTTGAAGATGCCGGACATGATCACCGCCAGGTTTGGCGGCATAGCCTTGGTGTAGATGACCGTGGCCACGGCGTTGGCCGTGTCGTGGAAACCGTTGATGAATTCGAAGGTTAGGACGAAGAGCAGGGCGAGTGCGAGGCTCAGCGCCAACCAGGCATCAAGCCCGCTGAATAGTTCGAACATGGGGGGTTACGTCTGGCTCAAGGAAAAAGTGGGTTGTTCCAGGCAACGCAGGGCGTTGTCGACCGATTGTATGGCCTGACAGCCGGCAGTCGTGGAGTGAGCACTAAAGCGGTGTGCCATGCCTGCGATGCTCTCTACCCGTCGAAAGCCAAGGCACGCTGCCAGGCAAGACCTGGCAGCGTGCAATCGATGCGGGCGGGGTACCACGAGGGTCAGCAAGCGCCTGCGCAGCGCGAGCCGATTTGGCTCACGGATCTGCTTTTTACGCTGCTTGCCCAGGCGTCGATCCCGCCACCTGAAATATCTGGACGCGATTTACCGCCAAAATCGATCCAGAAACAACAGTTGGTGCATAAAGAATACATATTTTTTTAATCTGACTCAGGGCCGCCAGACTACCTCTCAGCCCTTTGCAACCCGTCTACAGCATGCGTTTGAGCACGTTGTCGCGGCGTGCGAAGTGGTGCCAGAGCGCCGCGGCGATATGCAGGGCGATCACGTAGTAGAACGCGGTGCCGACCAGCACGTGCAGCTCCTCGATATTGTGGGCCAGCGCTTTGTCGAGTGCGAAAGGCGAGGGCACCATCATGCTGCCCAAGGGGATGCCGCCGCGCTCGAGCAGGACCACCAGTACGCCCATCAGCGGTTGCAACAGTAGGAAAGCATAGAGCGCTACGTGGGTCAGCTTGGAGAACAGGTTGATCATCGGGCTGAGGGGCGGCTCGATCGCTGGCACCGGCTTGGAGAAGCGCGCCAGCAGGCGCGGTAGTACCAATGCCAGAACCAGCAAGCCTACCCAGAAGTGGCCCTGGACAAACAGCGTACGCAGGGCGCTGCCTTTTTCAAACCAGCCACGACCGTTGATCAATATGTAGGCGAGTACCACCAGCGCGGCCATCAGCCAGTGCAGATGACGACTGGCTGCGCTATAGGTGGCCTGGCCAGTTGAGAGTTGCCGGGGCGATGAGCTGTTGTGTTGGTTCATGTCGACCTCTGCGAGTGACTGGCCGGACAACCTTGTCCGGCCTTGTGGAAATAGTTTTGGTGAATTGCCTTAAGGGAGTCTGAAGAAGCACGGTGCTCGGCCTTCAGGTCACCTCCAAATGGCGTGCGAATGTCAGGGTCGCGAGCAGGCCGCCGTCAGGGTGATTGCTCAGGCTGATACGACCGCCCAGATGACTGGCGATCATCTCCACGATGGACAGGCCCAGACCGGCACCGCCAGGGTTGTCGCGGCTGTAGAAACGCTCGAACAGCCGCTCCATTTTCTGTTCGTCGATGCCCGGGCCGTGATCTCGCACGCTGAGGCTGACTTGCTGTTCGTCGTCGGCCGCTAGAGTTACCTCTACCTCGGCGCCTTGCGGCGAGAAGTTGGCGGCGTTGGTGACCAGATTCTGCAGGGCAATTGCGACCAGCTGCGCATTGCCGTGAATCAGGTAACTGCCGGGCTTCACGTCCAGGGCCAGCTCCAGGCCCCTGCCGAGCATCCACGGGGTGAGCTCTACCAGCGTCTCGCGAGCGGTACTTTCCAGGTCCACGGGTTGCCAGGCCTGGCGGGCGATTTCCGGCTCGACGCGGGCAAGGGTCAACAATTGGTTGACCACCCGGGTCAGGCGGTCAACGCCGCCAACCAGATGGTTCAGGGCTTTGTCTCGTGGTTCGGCCTGGGTGGCCTGCAGGGCGTTCTGGGCATGGATGCGCAAGGTCGCCAGGGGCGTGCGCATTTCGTGGGCGGCATCGCCGATAAAGCGCCGTTCGCGCTGCAGCAACTGCTCGATCTGCGAGAGCAGCCGATTGAGCGCCGCCTGCATGGGTTCCAACTCACGGGGCAGGGGTGTCAGTTGCAGCGGTTCAAGAGAGCCGCCGTGACGTTTGCGGATGATCTGCGCCATGTTCTGCAAGGGCCGCAGGCCCCAGCCGATGGCCAGCCAGATCAGCGCAGAGAGCACGATGATGCCGATCAGATTGGGGATCAGGGTGTGGCGCACGATGCGATTGACCAGGTCCTGGCGCACATCCTCGCGCTCACCGACCCAGATCAGCAGACCGTGGCGTTCATCAGGTAGCAGAAAACCGTGCCAGTTGACGTCGTAGAGGCGCTGATCGGAAAACCCGGGGGTGGTCAGCGGGCGCTCGAATGCCGGTGCGCTGGAGGAGCGAATCAGGCTGTTGCCCTCTTTGTCCCACACCTGAAAGGCCATCTTTCCTTCATAGGGGTGGCCGATGCGGTGGTTGCCAGCCTGGCTCAGGGCCGCATTGAAGGCGCGATACAGCGCCTGGCGCTGCTCGTCCGGCAGTTGGGCGCGGATGGCGCCCTGTAACAGCCGTGCACTCTGCGCCAGCTGGGCATCGTAAATCTCGCCGATTTCATGGCGGCTGTCGTGAAAATTGTAAAGGCTGATGGTCAGGGTACCGAGCAACAACAGGCCCAGTACCAAGACCAGTGTGCGGCGACGCAGTGAAGTCATCTCAGGCCTCCACCAGGTAGCCGATGCCGCGTACGGTTTTGATCAGCTCGCTGAACAGCTTCTTGCGCAGATGCGAGATGTGTACCTCCAGGGTGTTGCTTTCCGCTTCCTCGTCCCAGCCGTAGAGCAGCTGTACGAGGCGCTCGCGGGTGAACACCTTGCCCGGATGCGCCAGCAGCTCGTGCAGCAGCAGGTATTCCTTGGGCGTCAGCGCAACGGGGTTGCCTTGGTATTGCACCTGCTGGCTAGCGGGGTTGAGGGTGATACCAGCGTGTTCGACCAGCGCCTGGCCACGCCCTGCGCTGCGGCGCAACAGGGCACGGATACGCGCCTTGAGTTCGTTGAGGTCGAATGGTTTGGCCAGGTAATCGTCGGCGCCGGCGTCCAGCCCGGCGACGCGATCACGAGGTTCGTCCCGGGCGGTGAGAATCAGCACCGGAAGCTGCGAGCCGTTCTTGCGCAGCTGCTGCAATACCTGGATGCCGCTAAGGCGCGGCAGGCCCAGGTCTAGAACCAACAGGTCGAAGGTTTCGCTGAGCAGGGCATGCGCCGCGCTGGCGCCGTCGTATAGCCAGTCGACGGTGTAACCCTCGGCTTGCAACCCGTTACGCAGGCCCTCGCCAAGGGGGATATCGTCTTCAACCAGGAGCAGTCGCATGCGTGTCCTTAATCAGCCAACTTCCATCAATGGAGGTATCAATCGATCTTGCGCTCGACGTCGTTGAGTAAAGCAGATATCTCGCGCTGACGTCCTTGGTCGGCCAGTTCTCGACCCGGGCGTGGCGCGGCCTGCTGAGCTTTGAGCAATGCTTGCTTGGCTTCGGCATATTTGCCTTCGCGGGCCAGATGATCACCCCAGAAATACAGGCTGTCGATGCCGTTCGGGTTGATCAGCAGGGCCTGACGCAGTAGCTCATCGGCCTTCTTGGCATCGCCGAAACCGATGGGCCAACCGGGCACCCGGTCGTATAGCGCCGCCAGGCTGGTGTAGGCCGAGCCTTGCAGGGCGTCGGGGTCGAGCTGCAGGGCCTTTTCCAGATCGCTGCGCGACTGCTTGACCTTGCCCAGCGCACCGAGGCCACCCTGAGCACCGGCCCAGCTACTGGTGACGATGCCTTTCCAGATCCACGCTTCGGCGGCTTTCGGTTCGGCGGCTGTGAAGGCTTCGGCCTGCACCGCCAGCTTCTCGAACTCGGCCTCCTTGCGGTCATCCGGGGTGTCGTACTGGATCTGCGCCCAGCGTTGCTGAATGGCCTGCAGTTGCTGGGTACCGGCGGCGTCCAGCGCCCAGGCGCCGGTTTGTGCACTCAGGGCGGCAAGGGCCAAAGTGAGATGAAGCAGCGTCTTTTTCATCGTGGAGGCATCTCGGTGGAGTGGATAAAACGGCGGATGATCGGCAGTTGTTTGCGGATCGCCCGGTCGACCAGGCCCGGCAGCAAGCCGTTGAGGCGTACCAGAAGTTTTTCCGGCCAGCCCAGATAGAGCTCGGCCAGATTGCGCTCGATGGCGCTGGTCACCTGCATGGCCACGCGCTGGGGCTCGTCAATGCGGCTGTTGAGCGCCTCGTTGAGGGCCATGGCGGCGCTGCTGTTCATGCCGGTGCGGGTCGCCCGGGGCGCCACGTAGAGCACATCGACCTCGGTGTCGGCCAGTTCGCGGCGCAGCGCTTCGGAGAAACCACGCAGGGCGAATTTGCTGGCGCAATACACCGCGTAGCCCGGATAGCCGATGGAGCCGTAGGTGGAACCGACGTTGACGATCAGCGCATGGGGCTGATTGCGCAAGGTCGGCAGCAGGGCGCGGGTCAGCTGCAGGGTGGCAATGAGGTTTACGGTCAGGAGGTCGTCGATCTGCTCGTCATCGACCTGCTCGAACAGCGCGAAGCGGTTGACTCCGGCGGCGTTGAGCAGCAGGTTGACGCCGCCCATGCGCCGCGCGGCATCGAGCACGGCGTGGCGGCCGGCGGCGTCACGCAGGTCCGCCTCCACCGGGTGGATGCGCTGTGGGTACTGGCGCTGCAGGGCTTCGAGCACCTGGGGCTGGCGCGTTACGGCCAGCACCTGGGCACCCTCGGCGCACAGCTGTTCGGCGAGTGCCATGCCAATGCCACCGCTGGCGCCGGTAAGCACCACCCGGCAATCAGACAGCCGCATGGCGGGTCTCCCGATGAGCCGTTTCAAGGCGTGGCAGGCCGCGGAACATTTCAGCGTAGAGTTGGTAGACCACCTTGCTGGCGTGGATCACTGCCAACTGGTCGGCGCGGTCGTCGAGGCGGTTCATCAGGCTGCGATAGGTGTCCATGTGGCCGATGTCCAACGAACCGTGGGAAGCCAGGTAACTGAATGCCGTAGGCGGCAGCTGCAGGCCTTCACGTATGGCGCCGGCGGCTTGAGTGGCCAGGGCGATGCTGGTGCCCTCAAGCACGTTGACCATGCCGAGCAGGCCGACCGGATTGCCGCGGGCGATCAGGTCGTAGAGAAAGCTGACCATCAGCTCGATGGGAAGAGATGGCTGGCCATCGCGCACCTGCTCGGCTTCACCACCGCACACGCGGATGTCATTGAGGATCCACTGCTCGTGGCCGTATTCCTCCTCGATGTATTCGCATACCGCGCCGCGCAGCCATTCCAGGCGTGCCGGCAGGCGCGCACCGCAGGCCATCATCAGCGGCACGGTATGGCGCACGTGGTAGTAGGCCTGCGTCAGGAAGGCGCGATAGCCCTCCAGGCTCACCTGCCCAGCCAGGGCGTCGCGAATCACCGGCGTGGCGAACAGCGCTTGGCGCTCTGCGGCGGTGGTGTTCTGCAGTTCGTCGAAGAAAGTCATGGCTGCTCCTTTTGGGCAACTGGGGTGGAAAAACGATGGGCGTAGCGGGCCATAATGGCCTCGCGGCGCAGTCGGCCGTTGCTGGTGAGCAGGCCGTTGGCAGGGGTGAAGGGTTCGGGCAAGCGCTGCCACTGGTGCACCCGTGCATAGTCAGGCAGTTCGATGTTGGCCCAGGCAACGCTGTTCTCCAGGGCCTCGTCGCTGCACTGCGGGTCGAGCGGCCAGAGCAGCGCGATGTTGTGGTCCATGGCTTCACCGTGGACGAAGGCCTGGGCGATCACCCCGCGTTGGGTCAGCTCGGCCTCGACCCAATCCGGATTGACGTTGCGCCCGAAGCTGGTAGTGAACTGATGTTTCTTGCGGCCCTTCAGAAACAGGTAACCGTCGGCATCGAGCACGCCGATATCTCCGGTGGCCAGCCAGTCGCCGGCGAATGGCGCCTCGCCCAGATAACCCAGCAGCGCCGAGCCGCGTACCCATACCTCGCCATCCTCGGCGATGCGCAGCTCGACATGGGGAAGGGGGCGCCCGACGCTGCCAGGGCGGTTATAGGCCGGGGTGTTAAGGCACACCACCGAGGCACATTCGGAAAGACCATAGCCCTGGTAGACCGGCAGATTCAGCTGCGCAGCACGTTCCAGCAGCTCGTCGCTGACCCGCGCACCGCCGACCGCAATGAAGTGAAATTGCCCGGCGTCCACCTGCCCGTGCTCCACGGCTATGATGAGGCCGAGCAGCAGCTGCGGCACCAGGATCAGGCTCTGCGCCTGCTGGCGCACCAGTTGGCCGAGCAGGCGCGGCCAGTCGACCCGGGTAGCGCCTTCGATGCCCAGACTTGGTTGTGGCAGCAGGGTGACGCTGGCGCCGGCTAGCAGGGCTGCGTAGGTGCCGAGGTTTTCCAGCAGTACTGCGAGCGGCAGCAGTGCCAGGTAATTGCGCGGCGCGGCCGGACGGCTGGCGGCGTACAGTTCCTGGGCCACACGCAACAGGGATTCGGCACTCAGGCACACGCCTTTGGGGGTGCCGGTGGTCCCCGAGGTGTAGGTAACCTTGGCGGTGCCGGCCGGCAATGATTCGCCGGCCGGGGTTTCACGTACCCAGAAACCGCCGGCTTGGCGGAAGCCTGCATCACCCAGTTGCTCGGCCAGCGGCGCGTCGGTCAGCAGCAGGTCGACGCCGCTCTGCTCCAGGCAATGGGCGGTCTGCGCCCAGGTGAAGAACGGCGGCAGGGTCACGCAGGGAATGCCGGCGAACAGCGCGGCCAGGTCCCAGAGCAGCATCTGCGGGCTGTTGTTCATCAACAGCGCGAAGGTCTTGCCGGGTTGGGCGAGCAGGAGCGCCTTATGGGTTTCGATCTCGCTCCACAGCTGCGCGTAGTCGATGCTCCCGTTGTCGTCGCGCAGCGCCGCGCACGACGGTTGGCGATGAGCGTGCAGCAGTAGCAGGGCCTTGAAGTCAGTCAGTTCAGGCTGCATGACTTTGCTCCATATCGAAGGCCGGCAGGCCCAGGCGTGCGGCCATGCCGCTGACCTGCAGATGGGCGAGACCGGCGCGGATGCTGCCGGCGAACACCTGGGGACGCTGCGCGTAGTAACTGCCCCAGCTGTGCTGTTCGCTACCCAGGCGCTGCGGGTCGGCATCACCGAGCAACAGCGGGTTGAGGCCCAGACGCTGAAAGCTGTTGATCAGCGAAGCGGCGCCGGTAAAGACCACCCAGTCGAGCTTGCGATGGGCCAGCAGCCAAGTCATAACCACGATGATGAGTCGGGCGCTGCCGCCACTGCGCGCGGCCAGATTGCCGACCTCGACGATCTGCTGGCGCTCCACCGGGGCACCTGCGAGCCGCGACACCACGCGCTCGATCGGCTGCTGCAGGTACTGCTCGAGAAACAGCGCGCCGCTGTCGGCGGTGCGCACGCCGGCGGCAGCGCAGAAGGTCCCGTGCGAATCGCGCAGGGCCATCAGGGTAGGCATGAAATGGCGGATGTCGGCGTGGTGCACAGTGGCGAAGCACTCGCGCACGAACCACTCCAGCGATTCACGATCAGCGTGTTGTTGCGGCACCAGCGACAGCGACAGATCGCGCCCGGCATACGGGCCAATGTGCAGCGGCAGGGCAAGGTTCCATTGGGTATCGATCATCGACAGCGCTCCAGTGACTAGGCGTTGGAGACACTATCGGGGCCGAACCTTAACGAAGTCTGAAGATGATTGGCGGGCCGCGGCTCAGTGTTTGGGCAACTGCTGTTGGCGCACGGTATGACGCGTGCGCTGCGGGGTTCAGGCGCGCATGCCTTCGAAAATCAGCCGTGTGGAGGCCCGCACGGTGGCCGAGTGGGCCTGCATGTCCGGCTCGTCGCTGGCGGTCAGGCGCAGCAGTTGCAGATGGGAGTAGTCGTTGAGCAGGAACGCCGCCAGCTCCACGTCCAGGTCGGCGCGTAGCTTGCCGGCCTCCTGCAGTTCGCGCACCACGTTGGCAATCTCGCCCTGCAGGCCGCGGTTCATCTGCCGGTAGGCCTCCGGCAGGCCGCCATCGCCGCCCACCAGCACCAGTGGTAACAGCTCGCGCCAGAGCGCCGGCGGCAACATTTCCAGGGCATAGCTGACAAGGATGTTTTCCAGGTGGCAGAGCGCGTCGACCGGGTCGTCGAACTCGGGAATACGCTTGTGCACGTCGATCAGCGCACGGCGATCGGACTCCTTGATCATCTCCAGGATGATCTCGTGCTTGCTGCCGAAGTACTTGAAAACCGTGGGCGCCGATACGCCGGCATCGCGGGCGATCTGCTCGATGGTGGTCTCGCGAAAACCCTGGCGCTGGAACAGCGACACTGCGGCTGCCGAGATGGCCTGGCGGCGTAATTCCTTCTGACGTTCGCGTAATCCGCTCACCGTCGCTCCTGGGTTCGTGGGGTTAGCGGGAATGATAGCTGGCTAGGTTTTTTCGCGAAAATATTTTATTGACTAAAACAATTAATAGGATTAATTATTTTCCCGTACCTGCCGCACGCAGGGCCACTTCCAGGATGAGTCAGATGAACCATATCCTCGACCGCTCCCTGGTTTCCCGTAATACGGAAGTCAGTGAGATGTACGACAAACAAGAACAAGAGCCCGTACTGATGCAGGGCTTTCCTGCCGAGCCGGAAAAGCGCGTGACCTGGGCCAACTGGATGTCGCCGCCGTTCAACCGCTGGGGCTTCCGTAACCTGGCTCGCCTGCGTCCCACCATCGAGGTCGCCGCTGGTTCGCGGCCAAGCTCGGTACTGGCCCATGCGCCGGCAGAAGTCGAAGGTCTGACATTCCAGAGCAGCTGCGGACGCACCGTGAGCGTGCTCGACCACCTGCGCGCCAGCAAGACCGACAGCTTCCTGGTTCTGCACAAGGGCCGCGTGGTCTATGAAAACTATTTCAACGGCCAGGTCGCCAGCGACCGCCACATCATGTTCTCCGTCACCAAGTCGCTGATTGGCGTGCTCGGTGAGCAACTGGTCCACGACGGCGTGCTCGACCCCAACGCCCAGACCCAGCATTACGTGCCCGAGCTGGCCGGCAGCGCCTTTGGCGACGCCACCGTGCGCCATCTGTTCGATATGGCCGTTGGCGTTCACTACACCGAGATGTACGACGATCCGGCTTCGGAAAGCTCCCAGTACGGCTATGCCTGCGGTTTCAAGCCGGCGCTGCCCGAATATGCCCAGTACGAATCGCTGTACCAGTACCTGCCGTCGCTGCGTAAGCGTTGCGAGCATGGCGGCCTGTTCCATTACGTGACCGCCACCACCGAAGTGCTGGCCTGGGTGATGGAGCGCGCCAGTGGCGTGGGCTGCGCCGAGCAACTGCAAGCGGTATGGCAGCAACTGGGTTGCGAGCGCGACGCCTACTTCATGGCCGACCCCTGGGGCCGCAGCGTCGCCGGTGCCGGCTTCAACGCCACCCTGCGCGACATGGGCCGTTTCGGCCTGATGCTTGGCAACGGCGGCAAGGTCGACGGCAAGCTGGTCATCGACAAGGCGGTGATCGAGGCGATTGCCGCCGGTTCCGATCCGGCTATCTACGGCGTGCACAAGGACTTCTCCGAGTGGACCCCGGGCGCCTCCTACCGCAGCCAGTGGTACGTCTTCAACGACCACAGCCCGGCCATCATGGCCAGCGGCATCCATGGCCAGTACCTGTTCGTCGACTTCGACTCCGAGGTGGTGATCGTCAAGCAGTCGTCGCTGCCCGAGGCCGTCACCGAGCTGGATATCGACACCGTACAAATGCTCAGGACCATCACCGCTCAACTGCGCGGCTGATTCAACGCTGCTTCAACAGAACAAGATCCAAGAGCGCGGGTTCGCCGGCGCTCCTGCCTGCTGCGTCAGGTAATAGGTGGTCGAATTGGCCACCACTCACTGCCCTGTAATACAAAAAAAATACACAGGAGCTTCATATGTACACGTCCAAGCGTATCCCCTGCGTGTTGCTCGCTCTCGGCTTCCCGCTGCTCAGCCAACCGGCTCTGGCGGGTTACCAGTTCGAAGAAGGAAACCTCAAAGGCGAACTCAACCTGACCTTCGGCGCGGCCTCCGTCTCCACCCGCGGCGTCAACTTCGGCGCAGGTGTGGCTGACGCCCGTAACGGCGAAGACAAAGGCACCAAGATCAACTGGCAGGAGGCTTACCTCAAGCCAGGCATCACCCTCGATTACTCCCTCAATGAAACCGTCAGCCTGCTGGCCGGTGCCTCAGCGGTTGGCGCCTGGACCTTCGGTGACGGCGATGCCGCTGGCACCACGCGCAGCTCCGACAACCGCATCAACACAGAAGAGGCCTACGTCGGTTTTCGCGCCGGCGACTGGAAGTTCACCGCCGGCCGGCAGAACTACACCATCGGCACCGGCTTCATCGTCATGGACGGTAACCTCGACCTGTTCGGCGATGGCGCCTACTGGCTCGGCCCGCGCACGGCCTTCAAGGATTCGGCGATTCTCGACTGGAGCCACGGCCCGGTGAAGGCCCAGGCGTTCACCCTGCGCACCGATGATCATTACGGCGACTACCGCATGACCGGTGGCAACCTGGACTACGATCTCGACGGCCAGGTAACCCTCGGCGCGATGGCCATGAAGGTCGACACGGAGGCGAGCAAAAGCAGCAACGCGGTACGCCGCGACGGCATGGAGGTGTTCAACGTCCGCGCCTTGCGTGGTCATCTGCCGGGTGTGCCGAACCTGACCCTCAACGGCGAATATGCCGTGCAGCGCGGTGGCGACTCCACGCTGAAATTCGATGCCGATGCCTGGTACGCGCAAGCCGATTATCTGTTTCAGGATCTGCCGTTGACCCCGACGCTGGGCTACCGCTACGCGGTGTTCTCCGGCGACGACGACCTGACCGACAACACTCAGAAGGCCTGGGATCCGCTCAGCAAGGGCTTCGTGGACTGGAGCAGCTGGCTGGTCGGCGACGTGGTGGGCAACTACCTGTTGTTCAACAGCAACGAACGGGTTCAGCAGTTCTCGATCCGTACCCGCCTGACCGACACCCTGGCCCTGGGCACCATCCATTACCAGTTCTGGCTCGACGAGAAGAATTTCCGCGGTGCCGCCGTGGATGATCGCCGCTTCGCCGACGAGACCGTGGTGTTCCTCGACTGGACGCCCACCCCGAGCTTCTACGGTTCGGTGGCCTACAACTGGGTGAACGCCAAGTCGGCGGCCAAGCAGGCCTTCGGCGACGACGACCAGTTCAGCGCCCTCGAACTGTACATGACCTACCGCTACTGAAACCGAGCCAGCAGCGCCCTCTGGGGCGCAGGAGTGCGTGATGACAACCACAGCGCAAACCGGGCTCGGCGTGCCGACTCTGGAATGGGTAATGAGCATCCATGTGTTGATCGCCGCAGGAGAAGGGCTGGGCGCTTGCACGGATGGCCAGCGCAGCAATTTTCCCATCCTCGGTGGGCATTTCGAAGGCCTGGACGTACGTGGCGAAGTGCTCGCCGGCGGCGCCGACTTCTACCTGCAGCGCAGCGACGGCGTGGGTGAGCTGGATGCCCGCTACAGCCTGCTCAGCGACCGCGGCGAGCGGATCAACATCCACAACGTCGGCGTGATCGTGCTCAGCGACAAGGCCCGCGAACTCGACGCGCAAGGCATCTGGCCGGTCGACGAGCAGAAGTACCAATGCACCTGTTCGCCGCGCTTTCAGGTGGCGAGCGGGCGACTGGACTGGCTGACCCGCAGTGCGCTGATCGGCAAGGTGGTTTATCCCGCCGCCGATCAGGTGGTCATTCACTGCTACCGACTCGCCTGACCGGCTTTCCTTTTCGCCATTCCTGAATTTCACTGAAACGGCAGGCCACCCGGTGGCCCAGCCGGCAGGTAACGACCATGAACACCGCCAACCAGAACCTTGTACGTGCCGCCTGTATTTTCATCGCGGCTGCTTCGATCATCGTCATCGGCGTGCAGCCGATTTTCATCGGTCTGTTGACCGAACGTCTGACCCTGACTCTGCTCCAGCAGAGCTGGACCATGTCCGCCGAGATGTGCGGCTCCATCGTCGGCACGTTGCTGTATGTGCCGATGCTGCGCTTTCTCGGGCCACGCACCATCGCCCTGAGCACGTCTCTCGTGCTGCTATTTGCCAACGTAGCCACCGCCAGCGTCACCGAGCTAGACATGCTGTTGGTACTGCGTTGCATCTCCGGCGTCTGCTCCGGAATCTTGTATTCCTATGCCATCTATTGTCTGGGCCGCATGAATGGGCCGGATCGCTCGTTCGGCATTCTGCTGTTCGTGCAGACCGCGCTATTCGCCAGCAGCGCGGTGATTCTGCCAATGATCGCCGAGTGGAAGGGGTTTACGGGGGCAATCTACTATCTGGTGGCCTGGTTCGTGCTGCTCTGCCTGGTGTGCTTCTGCCTGCCGACCAAGCAGAGTGAGCAAGACCAGATCGTCTCCAGCGAGCCGATGCTGTCCGGGCTGACCCTGATTGGCGTCTGCTCGCTGCTCGGCATGCTGTTCCTGCAGCTGTCGATCTACTCACTGTGGGGTTTCGTTGAGGGTATCGCCAGCGAGGCGGGCATCGCACCGGTGGACATTGGCTGGGCGATCAGCATCGGTCTGCTCGGCGGCCTGCCGGGTGCGGCGCTGCCAAGCATCGCCGGTCGCCACCTGGGTCGCATGCCGATGATCCTGCTCGGCTCGCTGGCCGTGCTCGCTGCCATCTACATGTTTGCAACGCGTATCCACGTGGCTTCGGACCTGGCGATCGCCGTGTTCCTGATGAACTTCGGCTGGAACCTGGCGCTGTCGTACTACATGTCCTCGGTGGTCACCCACGACCCGACCGGCCGCCTCACCAAGATCGTCGGTGTGGTGCAGGTGGCATCGGCCGCCGCGGCGCCGACCCTGCTGAGCCTGTTCATTGAAGGCAATGATCGCTTCAGCATCTTCGTGCTGTCCTCGGGTGCGATCCTGGTCGGCTGCGTCCTGGTGGTCATCATGCTGACCTTCGGGCGCCGTAACCTGCACAAGCCGGTCAGCAGTCTGGTCTGAGGCAGGGCGGCTGCAAGGTCTACCGCCTCGCGGTACCCTTGCAGCCCTGAAACGCAGGAGGGCGCAGATGAATACGGAGCAGGGCATCCTGCGTGGCTCGATTGCCATGACGTTGTTGGTGGCGGCCTTCGGCGTCGTCATCGGCCTGCTCTCGGGGTCGTTTTCCATCGTCTTCGATGGCGTCTACTCCCTGGCCGACGCCAGCATGAGCGGCCTGGCCCTGGTGGTTTCCACGCTGATTCTCCGGCACACCACGCAGAACGAGGCCAGCCGCCGGCTGGCCGAGCGTTTCAACATGGGCTTCTGGCACCTGGAGCCGATGGTGCTTGCCCTCAACGGTACGCTGCTGTGTGGGGTGGTGGCCTATGCACTGATCAACGCTCTGGCCAATCTGCTGTCCGGCGGTACACCGTTGGCGTTCGGCCTGGCGGCGCTGTATGCCGGTGTCGCCACGCTGATCTGCTTCGCGTTCGCCAGCTACGAGTTTCGTGCCAACCGGCGTATCCGCTCGGACTTCCTTGCCCTCGACGCCAAAGGCTGGGTGATGTCCGGGTGTATTTCCCTGGCCCTGCTGATTGCCTTCGTCGTCGGCTACCTGATTGAGCAGACGCGCTACGCCTGGCTTGGCCCGTACATCGACCCGGCGGTGCTGGCATTGATCTGCCTGGTGATCCTGCCGATGCCGCTGGCGACCATTCGCCAGGCACTGGCGGATATCCTGCTGGTCACCCCTCCGGCGCTCAAACAACATGTGGATGATGTGGCCCAGGGCATCGTCGAGCAGTACGGTTTCATCAGCCACCAGGCCTATGTTGCGCGAGTCGGCCGTGCCCGGCAGATCGAGCTGTACTTCATCGTGCCGGTCGACTGGCCGGCGCAAACCCTCGATGAGTGGGACGCCGTGCGCGACGTCATCGGCCAGGCCATCGGTGACGAAGGCCCCAACCGCTGGCTGACCATCGCCTTCACCACGGACCCGCAGTGGTCCCGGTGAGGAGGGCGGCGCAACGGATGCCTTGACGTCGCCCGGGTTAGCGAGCCACGAGCTTTTTAGCGCCCGACGGTTTACCGTATCGCCTGCCTGGCAGCGGCACGGAGAACGACATGGGCAAATCGACAGGCCGCAGCGACTGGTTGCTGCGCAGCCCTGATCAGGGGCGGGTGGAGCGCATCGAGGCGTATTTCAGCGGCCATGGATACGACCCTCATCGCCATGACGCTTACGCCATCGGCTGCACGCTGTCCGGTGTGCAGAGTTTTCGTTACCGGCGCGCCATGCGTCACAGCCTGCCCGGCGGCACTTTGGTGCTGCACCCGGATGAGCTCCATGACGGCATGGCCGGCACCGAGGCCGGCTTTCATTACCGCATGCTGTATATCGACCCGGTGCTGATCCAGCAGGTGCTCGGCGGTAAGCCGCTGCCGTTCATTCAGGGTGGTTTGAGTGATGACGTGCGCCTGCGCCGGGCGACTCAGCGCTTCCTGCAGGCGATGGACGGCCCGCTGGAGTCGCTGGAAGAGGATGGCGCCATATACGACCTGGCACGCGCTCTCGAAGCCGTTGCCGGCAAACCCCGCGGCCGCCGCGCCTTCGATTACCCCGCTACGCAGCGGGCGCGCGAGTATATCCACAGCCGTAACGGCGCGAGCATTACCCTGGACGAGCTGGAGCATGTCAGCGGGCGGGATCGCTGGAGCCTGTCGCGGGATTTTCGTGCCCTGTTCGGTACCAGCCCCTATCGCTACGTGACCATGCGCCGCCTGGCGCGCTGCCGCGAGCTGGCCCTGTCGGGTGTCGGCCTGGCCGATGCGGCGTTGATTGCCGGGTTCTTCGACCAGAGCCATATGACCCGGCATTTCGTGGCCAGCTTCGGCTTGGCCCCGGCGCGCTGGCTGGCCATGCAGAAGTTGCAGGATCGTACAAGATAGCGCCTGGGGCCCCTCGCTAGAGTGGTGAAAACCAACCGAGGAACGCTCCATGAACCCGCCAGTTTCGTCTGCCAAACAATCCATCAACCTGATCCGCAAGCTTGACCTGATCGCCGAACAATGGTCACCGCGGGTGGTTGCGGAAATAAACGACTACCAGTTCAAGGTGGTGCGCCTGCAGGGTGATTTCATCTGGCATGCCCATGCCGAAACCGATGAAGCCTTTCTGGTGCTCGACGGCCAGCTGCGCCTGGATTTTCGTGACGGTTCGGTAACCTTGGGCAGCGGCGAGCTGTACGTGGTGCCCAGGGGCGTGGAGCACAAACCCTATGCCGAGGATGAGGTGAAGTTGCTGCTGATCGAGCCGCGCGGCGTGCTGAACACCGGGGCGGAGGGCGGGGAGCGTACGGCGATCCACGATCTGTGGATCTGACGGCCGGGTTGGCGCTCCTGCGAGCGCCAACCCTTGGCAAGCGTTTCAGGTGCCGCTTTTCACCTTGGTCCAGATCCGTGTGCGGATGCGGTCGATGTTCAGCGGCATGGCTTCCAGGGCGTAGAGCTTTTCCATCACGTCAGCGGGCGGGTAGACGGTGGGGTCGGCCTTTAGCGCCGTGTCGACCAGCGCGTCGGCTTGGCTGTTGCCGTTGGCGTAGTGCACATGATCGCTGATGCCGGCGATCACCTCTGGCTCGAGCAGGTAGTTCATGAAGGCATAGGCTGCCTTTTCGTTGGGCGCGTCCTTGGGCATGGCGACCATGTCGAACCACATCGGCGCGCCTTCCTTGGGGATCACGTAGGCGATGTTCACACCATTGCCGGCCTCCTTGGCACGGGCGCTGGCCTGCATGATGTCGCCAGAGAAGCCCACCGCCATGCACACGTCGCCGTTGGCCAGCTCACCGACATATTTGGAGGAGTGGAAGTAGGCGACGTTCTTGCGCATCTCCATCAGCAGCGCTTCGGCCTTCTTGTAGTCCTCGGGCTTCTGGCTGTGGTGCGGCAGGCCCAGGTAGTGCAGGGCGATGGGCAGCATTTCCGGGCCGTTGTCGAGAATCGCCACGCCGCATTTGCTCAGCTTGGCCATCAGCTCGGGCTTGAAGATCAGGTCCCAGGAGTCCAGCGGCACGTCGTCGCCGAGCACGGCCTTGACCTTCTCGACGTTATAGCCGATGCCGGTGCTCCCCCACAGATACGGGAAACCGTGCTTGTTGCCTGGGTCGTTGCCTTCCAGGGCCTTGAGCAGCGTCGGGTTGAGGTTCTTCCAATTGGGCAACTGGCTCTTGTCCAGCTCCTTGAGCGCGCCGCCCTGGATCTGCCGGGCCATGAAGTGGTTGGAGGGAAACGCCACATCGTAGCCGGAGCGCCCGGCCATCAGCTTGGCGTCGAGGGTTTCGTTGCTGTCGTAAACGTCGTAGTGGGGCGTCACGCCGCTGGCCTGCTGAAAGCTCTTCAGCGTGTCGGGGGCGATGTAGTCGGTCCAGTTGTAGATGCGCACGTCCTGCGCCGCCTGGCTGACCGAGGCGACGAGCATCAGCGGGATAAGCGTTTTCAGCATGGGAAACCTCAACCGTTGTTGTCGATGTTGTGGAGGCAGCGGTCAGGACCTGTTCAAAGCCTGCTGCGCGTCGGCACTGCTGCGTTAAAAACAGGCTCAGAATGCTCATTTACAGCACGTAAACTGCGCTTCTTCGCCTGTTTTTGCCTTGCATTGCTCTAGCTCGCGAGACTTTGAATAGATCCTCAGAAAATCAGTACGTAGGTCTTGCGCAGCGTTTCTTGTATGTTCCACACGCCTGTGGTGTTGGCCGGCAACATCAGCGCGTCGCCGGCTTTTATTTCGATGGGCTCGCCCACGTCGGGAATGAAGGTGCAGCGCCCCGCGATGAAGTGGCAGAACTCCTGTTGCACGATCTGCCGACGCCAGCGGCCGGGCGTGCATTCCCATATGCCGGTTTCCACGCCGTCGTCGCGCTCCACGCAGGTCACCGAAGTGACGGCGGCGGGCTCGCTGAGCGGTACCGCGACCGGGTTGTGTTCGTCGAGTGCAACGCTGTCGGTATTACGGAAGTGGGTGATGGTCATGACTTCAAACCTTGCATGTGGGAGAGGGCGTTCACTTCATGAATCCTTCCACCAGGCTGGCGATGCGCTGCGCCATGTAGCGCTGCCAGGGCCGGCTGGATGGGTCGGCCAGCAGCCGGTCTTCGCGCACGAAGCTGCGGATGATCGCGTTGTAACCCAGCCAGCGGCACGGCTCCGGCTCCCAGCGCGGCAGGTCCTGCACGCGGGTTTCGTGGCGTACCCAGGGCTGGCGGGTGAGCACGGTGCTGTGGCCGAGAATCAGGTCGGCCAGGGTGCGCCCGCCGAGGTTGCTGGCGCCCACGCCTTCGCCGCCATAACCGCCGGACAGGGCGATGCCGGCGCTGCGGTCGCAGAGCATGTGCGGGTGGAAGCGCCGCGCCATGCCCAGGTTGCCGCCCCAGGCGTGGGTGATGCGCACGTTGCGCAACTGCGGGAACAGTTCGCTGAACAGGTAGCGGCGTAGGCCGCGCTCCTCGTCGTTGAGGTTGAAGTCGCTGCGCAGCTTGCTGCCGAAGCGATAGCCACCGCGGGCGCCGAAGATCAGTCGGTCGTCGCGGCTGCGCTGGCCGTAGGTGACCTGGCGGCTGGCTTCGCAAAACGCCTGGCCGCGCTCCAGGCCGATTTCCGCCCAGGTCGAGGCCGGGAGCGGTTCGGTGGCGACGATCAGGCTCTGCACCGGAATCTGATGGCGGCCCAGTGGCGGCAGCTTGGGTGAGTAGCCCTCGACGGCCGGCACCACCCAGTCGGCGCGCACCTCACCGGCCTCGCAGCGCACGCTTCCGGCCTGCCAGCTCAGGGCAGGGGTGCCTTCATAGATGCTCACGCCCATGGCTTCGACGCAACGCGCCAGGCCACGAACCAGGCGGGCCGGCTGGATGGTCGCGCAATGGGGGGTGTGGATCGCCCCGTAGGCACCGGGAATGCGCAGTTGCTGGGCCAACTCCTCGGCGGGCAGCCAGCGATAATCGTCGTCGTTCAGCCCCTCTTCGCGGTAGCCGCGCAGGTACTCGCGCAGGCGCAGCTCCTGCTCCGGGTAGCGGGCTGCGCAATACAGTACGCCGCCCTTACGGTAGTCGCAGTCGATGCCTTCGCGCTCCAGCACCTGGCCGACCTCGTCGGGAATGCCGTGCAGCAGGTCGTAGGATTCCCGCCGTGCCTGCGGGCTGAGGCCGGCGAGCAGGCGATCCTCGCCGAGCAGGTTGCCCATCAGCCAGCCGCCGTTGCGACCGGAAGCACCGAAACCGGCGATCTTCGCCTCGAGGATGGCGATGCGCAGATTGGGCGCCTGGCGCTTGAGGTAGTAGGCCGTCCACAGGCCGGTGTAGCCCGCACCGATGATGGCCACGTCGACCTGCAGATCGCCGCGCAGCGACGGGCGCGGCGTCAGGGGCTCATCGAGTTGATCCATCCACAGGCTGATGTTGCGCCAGTCGTTCATGCACCGCTTCCACACAAGATGTATGGGGCAAGACTAGTGACCGACTCAGGCGTTGTCTTGCTTGCGTGCCCGCGCGTACAGGTCTTTCAGGTAGGCCTTGGGCGTCATTCCGGTATGCCGGCGGAAGGTGCTGTAGAAGGCGGTCAGGGAGTTGAAGCCGGCCTCGAAGGCCAGTTCGTCCATGCGCCGCAGATCGTTGCCGGCCTGCAGGCGTTCGAGCAGGTGCTGCAGGCGCGCCTGGTTGACGTAGCGGTAGAAGCTCTGGCCGAGCACCTGGTTGAGCAGGTAGGAAATCTGGTTGCGGCTGTAGCCGGTGGCGCTGGCCACCTGCTGCAGGCTCAGGGCCGGGTCGAGAAAGGGCTGGCGCCTCTGGAAGTAATCCTGCAGGTCCTGGGCCATGAAGCCCAGCTGGCGGGTCGACAGGCCCAGCTTGCTGATCGCCGCGCTGCTCTGGATCGGCGCCCGCGCATCGGGTCCTTCGTGCACCAGCGAAGCGTATTCGTTGACCCGCCAGATCAGCCCGTCGCGCACGGTGATGGCCTCGGCGGTGCGAAACGACACCAGCCCCTCGCCGCCATGCAGCGTGGTGCGGTACTGGATGAACGCGGTATGGCCGTCGATGCGGATGCGGTCGGTGTGTTCCAGCGCCTCGTCCGGGTGGCGCGGCATGGTGCTGAGCACGTAGTCGCGCAGCTCGGCCAGGCCCATGGCGCGGTTGAGGAAGAAGTCGTGGTACTCGATCTCGGGGTGATACAGCGCCATCACCGCGTCGAGGTCGCGGTATTTCCAGCTGTAGTGATAGCGCAGCACGGTTTCGCGGGTGCGCTCGGTCTGGGCGGGGTCGTCGGGAAGCTCAGGCATGCCGGTCGTGTCCACAGGGCTGCAGCCAGCTTGCCCGAACTGCACCGTTTACCTCAAGCCGCTGAGCGAGGCGCATGAGCCATATCGATGAAACATGAGGGAAACTTGTTTTTAACGTTAGCACGTTGAGTTTGTTTCACTTGGGCCGAGTCTCGACAATGCACGCCATCATTTATGCAGTGGAGAGATCACCATGGCCCTGGCCCACAGCCTCGGATTCCCCCGAATCGGACGTGACCGTGAATTGAAGAAAGCCCAGGAGGCGTTCTGGAAAGTTGAACTGGACGAAGCCGGCCTGCGCGCCGTGGGCCGCGAGCTGCGGGCGCGCCATTGGCAGGTGCAGAAGGACGCCGGCATCGAGCTGCTGCCGGTCGGCGATTTCGCCTGGTATGACGGGGTGCTGGCGCACTCGCTGACCTTCGGCGTGATTCCCGAGCGCTTCCGCCCGGCGGGCGGCAAACCGACCCTGCAGACGCTGTTCGCCATGGCCCGTGGCGTCAGTGGCGATGCCTGCTGCGGTGGTTCTCACGCCCAAGAGATGACCAAGTGGTTCGATACCAACTACCACTACCTGGTGCCCGAATTCACCGCCGACCAGCAGTTCGCTCTCAGCTGGGAGCAGCTGTTCGAGGAAGTGGCCGAGGCCCATGCTCTTGGCCACAACGTCAAGCCGGTGGTGATCGGGCCGCTGACCTACCTGTGGCTGGGCAAGCTCAAGGGCGATGTTCAGGGTTTCGACAAGCTGGAGCTGCTCGAACGCCTGCTGCCGCTATACGGGCAGATCTTCCGGCGCCTGGCCGAGCAGGGCGTGGAGTGGGTGCAGATCGACGAGCCGATCCTAGTGCTCGATTTGCCTCAGGACTGGAAGAATGCCTTCGAACGCGCTTACAACATCTTGCAGCGCGAGCCACTGAAGAAGCTGATCGCCACCTACTTCGGCGGCCTGGAAGACAATCTCGGCCTGGCCGCCAACCTGCCGGTGGACGGTTTGCACATCGACCTGGTGCGCGCGCCGGAGCAGTACCCGACCATTCTCGACCGCCTGCCGGCCTACAAGGTGCTGTCCCTTGGTGTGGTCAATGGCCGCAATGTATGGCGCTGCGATCTGGAAAAGGCCCTGGCGGTGATCGGCCATGCCCACAGTCGGCTTGGCGAACGCCTGTGGATCGCGCCGTCCTGCTCGCTGCTGCACAGCCCGGTAGACCTGGCCCGTGAGGATGGCCTGGATGCGGAACTGAAAAGCTGGCTGGCCTTCGCCACCCAGAAGTGCGCCGAAGTGGCGGTGCTGGCGCGGGCCGTCAACCAGCCCGATGCCCCCGAGGTACACAAGGCGCTGGCCGAAAGCCGCGCCGTGCAGGCCGGCCGGGCGGCGTCGCCACGCATTCACAAACCCCAGGTGCAGGCGCGTCTCGCCGCGGTTAAAACGGGCGACAGCCAGCGCCGTTCGCCTTTCGCCCAGCGTATCGCCAAGCAGCGCATTGGCCTGGCCCTGCCGCCATTCCCCACCACCACCATCGGCTCCTTTCCGCAGACCTCGGCGATTCGCCTGGCCCGTCAGGCGTTCAGGCAGGGCAAGCTGTCGCTGGGTGATTACACCGATGCCATGCACGCCGAGATTCGCCATGCGGTGGAGATTCAGGAACGCCTGGGCCTGGACGTACTGGTGCACGGCGAGGCCGAGCGCAACGACATGGTCGAGTACTTCACCGAGCAGCTCGACGGCTACCTGTTCACCCGCTTCGGCTGGGTGCAGAGCTACGGTTCGCGTTGCGTCAAACCGGCGATCATCTACGGTGACCTGAGCCGCCCGAAAGCCATGACCGTGGAGTGGATCCGCTATGCCCAGAGCCTCACTGGCAAGGTGATGAAGGGCATGCTGACCGGCCCGGTGACCATGCTAATGTGGTCGTTCCCCCGCGAGGACGTCAGCCGCGAGGTGCAGGCTCGCCAACTGGCCCTGGCGCTGCGTGAAGAGGTGGTGGACCTGGAAGCGGCCGGTATCAAGGTCATCCAGATCGACGAGGCGGCGTTCCGGGAAGGCTTGCCGTTGCGCAAGGCCGAGTGGCAGCGCTACCTGGACTGGGCGACCGAGTCGTTTCGCCTGTGCGCCAGCGGTGTGCGCGACGACACCCAGATCCACACCCACATGTGCTATAGCGAGTTCAACGACGTGATCGAGTCCATCGCCGCCATGGATGCCGACGTGATCACCATCGAGACTTCGCGCTCGGACATGGAGTTGCTGGACGCTTTCGAGGCCTTCGAATACCCCAACGAAATCGGCCCGGGCGTTTACGACATCCACTCGCCGCGGGTGCCGGACACCGCCGAGATGGTAAAGCTGATGCGCAAGGCGGTGCGGCGCATTCCCGCCGAGCGCCTATGGGTCAACCCGGATTGCGGCCTGAAGACCCGCGGCTGGCCGGAGACCGAGGCGGCGTTGATCAATATGGTCGCGGCGGCGCGGCAGCTGCGTAGAGAGCTGGCGTGAGGTGTTTATAGCCCGGCGTTGAGCGAGGCGATACCCGGGAGCGATTGCCCTGGGTATCGCTGCGCTCAACCGCAGGCTACGGAGTTGCAGCGTCATCAAGGAGTGTGGCGTCGCGCGCATGTAGGATGGGTGGCAACCCATCAATTTGCCGATGGGTTAGCACCTACACGGCCCGACCCATCCTACAGACTAAAGCGCCTCCTACGAGCGCGTGTTCAGTCCGCCAGATACTGCTCGGTCGACACCACGGTGGCATAGGCAAATGCCAGGGCAGCCATATAAGCGGCCTGTACCTGGGCGGCGGGCACTTGCTTGCCCTCGAACTCCTGGTCGCGGGTCGCACAGGCGTCGTGGATCACCGTGGTGGCGTAACCGAAATCGGCACTGGCGCGGGCGGCGGCGTCGATGCACATATGGCTCATGGCGCCGACCAGGGTGATTTGCTCCACGCCGGCCTTGTCTAGCAGCGCCTTGAGGTCGGTGCCGAGAAAGGCATTGACCTTGTGCTTGAGCACCACGGCTTCGCCGCCCAGCGGCTGCACTTCGCTGTGAATCTGCGCGCCGCTGGAGCCCGGGGCGAAGAAGGGCGCGTCCATGCTTTCGAACTCGTGGCGCACATGTACCACCGTGTCGCCGGCGGCGCGGGCAGCGGCCAGCACGCGGGCGGCGTTGGCGGTGGCGGCGTCCATGCCGTGCAGGGTCCACTTGCCGCCGGCGAAGTAGTCGTTCTGGATGTCGATAAGGATCAGGGCGCGCTTGCTCATGGTGTTCTCCGTGGGATATATGGCCTACACCTTAGCCCCGGCGCGCCGCTGCGGGCACGGGCAGGGCCGACAATCTACGGGGAAAAACTGACAATGACGCGCTACCTGGAGATCGGCCTGCTGCTGTACCCCGGTGTACAACTGTCGGCGGTGCATGGCCTGGGCGACTTGTTCGCAGTGGCCAACCGCATGGCCGGCAGCCAGGGGCGAGAGGGCCTGGCTGCGCTGCGCATCAGCCATTGGCAAGTCGCTGAGCAAGGTACGCTGCATCGCGTGTACGACAGCATGCCCGCTGAGCAGAGCAGCCTGCGGGTGATCATCGTGCCGCCTTGTCTGCAGCCGGCGCCGGGGCGTTTGCTGGGCGAGCCTTATCTGAGCTGGCTTCGCGACCAGCATACGGCGGGCGTGACCCTGACCTCGGTATGTGCCGGCGCCTTTGCGCTGGCCGAGGCCGGGCTGCTCGACGGCCGCTCGGTGACCACTCACTGGGCGCTGGGCAACGAGCTGGCCCAGCAGTACCCGCAGGTTCGCGTGCTGCCCGAGCGCATGCTGGTGGAGGACGGTGACCTGATCACCGCCGGCGGCCTGATGGCCTGGACGGATCTGGGCCTGGCGCTGGTCAACCGGCTGCTCGGCGCCACCATCGCGGTGGAAACCGCGCGCTTTCTGGTGGTCGACCTGAACCGCACCTCGCAGCTGCACTTCAGCCACTTCGTGCCGGTTTTCGACCATGGCGATGCGCCGATCCTCGCTGTGCAGCACTGGTTGCAGGGACAGGCCACGGTGGAGGCGAGCCTAGGCGAGATGGCTGAGCGGGCGTGTCTGGGCGAGCGCACCTTTCTGCGTCGCTTCCGGGCGGCCACGGGCCTGAACCCGACCCAGTACTGCCAGCAATTGCGGGTGGCCAGGGCGCGGGATCTGCTGGAATTCACTCGCCAGAGCATCGATCAGGTGGCGTGGCAGGTGGGCTACCGCGACAGCGGCGCCTTCCGCGGTGTGTTCACCCGATTGGTCGGTCTGTCGCCGGGTGACTATCGCAAGCGCTTTGCGGCTCCAGCGCAATAGCGCGAGATCTCATACCGAATCTTCGGCCGCCTTGCCCGCTGGGTTTTCTCGGGTCGGCATATCGAGAATTTCCGGCAACACCTCACGGGCGAACACCGCGTGCAGGCGCCACAGCTCGGCGACCGGGTCGCGGTGATGGTCGACGCGGATGTCCCACAGCGGATACTCCTCGCGGTCGACAATATAAATGACCGCCGAGGACTCGCCTTCGCGGTCGCCGCCGCGGTCATCACCGGCTTCCAGGGCATCGATCAGGCGTTCAACCAGCGGGCGTTCCTCGCCGCGGCGAAAGGCATCGGCTACGGCATCGAGCACTTGCGGCCCGGCCAGGCGATTGCCCTGCACGGAGAACTGTTCGCCGGACAGCGAGCCAGCCCAGGGAATGCAATCGCTGCCCGTCCAGCATACGCTGTCGCCATTACGGTCGATCAGCGCCAACTGACGCAGCTGCATGCAGGGGTCGGTGCCCATCAGCTTTTTCAGGGCTGCTGGCGCCGAATGGCCGTCACGTAACAGCGCCAGGCCGTCGAGCCCCAGATACGGATTGACCTGGGCCTGGGTCGCCACCGCGCCGGCACCGGCACTGGCATGGCTAAGCAGTTTGCCTACGGCGGGCATGGCGGTGGCGGCGGCAACCCCGAACTGGCCGGTGCGTGGGCAGCGGGCGACGATGGAAAAGGTCATGGGCAACTCCTATAGGCGCGTGTGGCTTAGGCCGTGGGCGATGACGGATCGTTCCGCCGGCGTATTGGGGCACTACCGAATTTATTTGATAAGCATTATCATTCGCTCCGCTTGCCGCCACGCTCCTGTCGGCATCGCCACGAGCCGCTTTCCTTCATGGTCGACCTGCCGTCCTTGCCCGATACCCACCAACCGGATCCAGCCGCTGCGCCTGCACCGCAGCGCGATGATTTCCTGCGCACCTTTCTTGCCCGGCGAGAACAGATGGAAGCGGTGCTGCGCCGTCGTGTCGGCTGTCGGGCCACGGCGGCTGATCTGTTGCAGGAGCTGTTCCTGCGCTTCTGGCGGCGGCCCAGCGCCCCCCTCGAAGATCTGGGCAGCTACCTGATCCGCAGCGCCCACAACCTGGCCATCGATCATTTGCGTAGCGAGGGCGCCCGTTCCCGTAGCGAGGCAGGGCTACTGCCATCACAGTGTGATGACGGTGCTGCTTCCCCGGATGCTGTTCTGGAAGCCGGCAGTGATCTGCGCCGCGTGGAGGCCGCCTTGCGCGCCTTGCCAGAGCGCACCCGGCACATCTTTCTGCTCAACCGCATTCACGGCAAGACCTACGGGCAGATCGCCCGCAGCATGGCGCTTTCCCAGAGCGCGGTGGAAAAACATATGATGCGCGCCCTGGAAGCTTGCAAGGCCAGCGTCATCGATACGCCGGCCAGCCATTCACACGGAAGCGCTGCGCCATGAGCCTCGAGTCATCCCCACCGCTGTCGCCTATCGAGCAGGACGCCTGGCTATGGCTCGGCCGCCTGCAGGGCCAGCCCGACGATGGCGTGCAGATGGCGTTCGAGCAATGGCTGGCCGCTGCGCCCGAGCATGTCGATACCTTCGTGCGCATGCAGTCGCTCTGGCACCTGAGTCGCCCGGCTGCCCAGCAACTGGCCGATGAGGAGCATGCCGCCCTGCAGCAATACCTGCGTGCGCCGAAGCGCCGGCGCCGGTACTGGACGCCGACCTTGGCGATGGCCGCCTGCCTGCTGCTGGTGGTGGTGTGGGCCGGCGGCTGGCAGCCGCTGCGTTGGGTCGATGACCTGGGCGCGGATATGGTCTCGGCGCCGGGTGAGGTGCGCACCGTGACGCTAAGCGACGGATCGAGCGTGGTGCTGGACGCCGACAGCGCCATCGCCGTGCGCTACAGCGCGGTTGAGCGGCATGTCGAACTGCGCCGTGGAGCGGCTTACTTCAGCGTGGTGCGGGGCGAGATTCCCTTTACCGTTGCCGCGGCCGGTGGCGAGTCGCGGGTGCTCGGTACGCGTTTCGAGGTGCGGCGCCTGGGCGAGGGCGCGCGGGTTTCGGTGCAGCAGGGGCGGGTGGCGGTGCGCGGCGGGCCACTGGAAGCCCCGCGAGTGCTGACGGCTGATCAGCAGGTCAGTTACCGGGATGGCGTCAGCGGCAATCCCCTGGCTGTCGATACCGCTGCGCTGACCGCCTGGCGCGATGGCCGCCTGAGTTTCTATCGCGCCCCGCTGGGCGAGGTGCTTGATGAGCTGCGCCGTTACTACCCGGGGCGCATCGTGCTGCTCGACGATGCGCTGCGCGGCAAGCGGGTCAGCGGCAGCTTCGCCAGCCAGGATCCCGAAGCGATTCTCGATGCCCTGCAGGGCGTGGTGGGCTTCGAGCAGCACAAGGTGCTTGGCCGGCTGATCATCCTGCGCTGAAAAATATTTTCAGGCCGGGGTGAGGTAGAGCCGCGCGGCATTCGTGTAGTGCTTTGAATGCGACTTTTTCGCACTGACAGCCCGCCTCTGGATGAACACCACCATGAACCACCGCACCATGCGCCGGCAGGATGCCTCCTTGAAACACATCGGTCTGGCCACCTGCCTGCTGGGCTCGGCCATCCTGCCCCTGGCGCAGCCGGCCCAGGCCCAGGTCAGCGCCGATCAGGCCGCGACCTATGACTTCGCCATCGCTGCGCAGCCGCTGCCACGGGCGCTCGACGCCTTCAGCCGCGTCACCGGCCTCAATGTGGTGTACACCGACGAAGCGCCCTACGCGTTACAGGCGCCAGCGCTCGAGGGGCGCATGAGCGCCGAGCAGGCGCTGGCCCGGTTGCTGGCCGGCTCCGGCTTCACCTTCGCCCGAGTCGGCGCCACCACCGTTACCCTGCAGGCGCTGCCCGCCGACGGCGCGGTGAACCTCGGTGCGGTGAACATCCAGTCGCAGCGCACGCCGAGTTCCAGCTACCAGCCGCCGGAAACCACTTCGCTGACGCGCAGCGACACGCCGCTGCTGGAAATCCCCCAGGCCGTCGCGGTGGTGCCGACCCAGGTACTGCAGGATCAACAGCCGCAGACGCTCGACGAGGCGCTGGTCAACGTCAGTGGCATCACCCAGTCCAACACCTTGGGCAGCACCCTGGATGCGGTGATGAAGCGCGGTTTCGGCGATAACCGCGACGGCTCCATCCTGCGTGACGGCATGCGTACCATCCAGGGCCGCAACTTCACCGCCACCGCCGAGCGCGTCGAAGTGCTCAAGGGGCCGTCGTCGATGCTCTACGGCATTCTCGACCCGGGCGGCGTTATCAATGTGGTCAGCAAGAAGCCGCAGCTGGAAAGCTATCGCGCCATCACCGGCCGCGCTTCGACCTATGGCCACGGCAAGAACGGCAGCGGCGGTACCCTGGACGTCACCGGCCCGCTGGGTGAAACCGGCCTGGCTTACCGGCTGGTCGCCGATTACGACGACGCCGACTATTGGCGCGACTTCGGCCACAACCGCGACAAGACCTTCGCGCCCTCGCTGGCCTGGTATGGCCAGGACACCACGATCACCCTCAGCCACGAATACCGCGAGTATTCGGTGCCGTTCGACCGCGGCACCATTTTTCGCCACGGCAAGCCACTGGACATTCCCGCCGAGCGGCGCATGGACGAGGCCTATAACGTCACCGACGGCCGCTCGAACCTGACCATCTTCGACCTCTCGCACCAGCTCAACGAAGACTGGAAAGCCCACTTCGCTTACAGCTACAACCGTGATACCTACGACGACTACCAGGCGCGGATCTTTCGCGAGCCGCCCTCCGATAGCAGTAACGCCTATGTTCGCCGCCTGGATGGCACCCGCGGCGCGGTCAGCACCTCGCATTTCGCCACCTTCGATCTGGACGGCACCGTGCAACTCGGCGGCATGCAGCACGACCTTTTGATGGGCGTGGACCATGAGTACCGCAAGTTCTACCGCGAGGACCTGCTGCGCCAGAACACCGCCATTCGTTTCGACCCGTTCAACCCAGTCTACGGCAACGTGCCGGTGCCCACCACCGTGGCTGCATCGGACAGCGACCAGACCGATCGCGTGGTTACCCAGTCCGCCTTCTTCCAGGATTCGGTGCACCTCAACGAGCAATGGATCTTTGTGGCAGGCGCCCGCTATCAGCTCTATGACCAACTCGCCGGGCGTGGCCGGCCGTTCAACAAGAACACCGATATCGACGGTCAGGTCTGGGTGCCGCGGGTCGGCCTGGTGTACAAACTTAACGACGAGCTGTCGCTGTATGGCGGCTACACCGAATCGTTCAAGCCCAACTCGACCATCGCACCGCTGACCAATGGGGTCTCCATAAACGGTGTGTCGCCAGAGGAGGGCAAGAGCTGGGAGATCGGCGCCAAGCTGGATAGGCCCGGACGCATCACCGGCACCCTGGCGCTGTTCGATATCGTCAAGGAAAACGTGCTGGTGACCCAGACCGACAATGCTACAGGGCTCACAGTGGCGACTGGCGCCGGCGAAGTGCGCTCCCGCGGCGTCGAGCTGGATGTGACCGGGCAGCTGACCGATGACCTCAGCCTGATTGGCACTTACGCCTTTACCGATGCCGAGGTGACCAAGGACCCGGAGCTCAAGGGCAATGGCCTGCAGAACGTGGCCCGGCACACCGCGTCGCTGTACGGCGTGTACGACTTCGGTCAGGTGTTCGGTGGCGACCGTGTGCGTGCCGGTGTGGGCGCTCGCTATGTGGGTGACCGGGAAGGCGATGCGACCAACAGCTTCACCTTGCCGTCCTACACCGTGGCCGATGCCTTCACCAGCTACGACACGCGCCTGGGCGACAACAAGCTCAAGCTGCAGCTCAACGTGAAGAACCTGTTCGACAAGACCTACTACAGCTCGTCGGTGAACAACCTTGCCGTCTCCGTCGGCGAGCCGCGCCAGGTGCAGCTCTCCAGCACCCTAGAGTTCTGACTGGATGGCCGACCTGGGTATCGCTGCGTTCGACCACAGGCCTGTAGGATGGGTGTAACCCATCGAGCGTTGATGGGTTTCACCCATCCTACGAGCTGTCTGTAGCCCAGCGTTGAGCGTAGCGATACCCGGGGACGGTTGACGCTCGAATCCCAGAACGCAAAAGCCCGGCACTAGGCCGGGCTTTTGTTTATCGCAGGGCGATGCTTACTGCACTTCCACCGCCAGGCTTTCGGCGATCTTCTTGTTCCAGATCGCAGGGCCTGTGATGTGCACCGACTCGCCGTTGCTGTCGACGGCGACGGTGACTGGCATGTCCTTGACCTCGAACTCGTAGATCGCTTCCATGCCCAGCTCGGCGAACGCCAGCACCTTGGACTTCTTGATCGCCTGGGCGACCAGGTAGGCGGCGCCGCCGACGGCCATCAGGTACACGGCCTTGTTGTCCTTGATCGCTTCGATGGCGGTCGGGCCGCGCTCGGATTTGCCGATCATGCCCAACAGGCCGGTCTGCTCGAGGATCTGCCGGGTGAACTTGTCCATCCGCGTGGCGGTGGTCGGGCCGGCTGGGCCTACCACCTCGTCGCCGATCGGGTCGACCGGGCCCACGTAATAGATGAAGCGGCCTTTCAGGTCGACCGGCAGTTCTTCACCCTTGTTGAGCATCTCGACCATGCGCTTGTGCGCGGCGTCGCGACCGGTGAGCATCTTGCCGTTGAGCAGGATGGTCTCGCCCGGCTTCCAGCTCTGCACGTCTTCCGGGGTCAGGGTGTCGAGGTCGACGCGGCGCGCCGACGGGCCGGCTTCCCAGACGATTTCCGGGTAGGCGTCCAGGGACGGCGCTTCCAGCTCGGCCGGGCCGCTGCCATCGAGCACGAAGTGGGCGTGGCGGGTGGCGGCGCAGTTGGGGATCATGCACACCGGCAGCGAAGCGGCGTGGGTCGGGTAATCCATGATCTTCACGTCGAGCACGGTGGTCAGGCCGCCCAGGCCCTGGGCGCCGATGCCCAGCTGGTTGACCTTCTCGAACAGCTCCAGACGCAGTTCTTCGATCTTGTTCTGCGGGCCGCGGGCCTGCAGCTCATGGATGTCGATGTGCTCCATGAGCACTTCCTTGGCCATCACCGCAGCCTTCTCGGCGGTACCGCCGATGCCGATGCCGAGCATGCCCGGCGGGCACCAGCCAGCGCCCATGGTCGGCACGGTTTTCAGTACCCAGTCGACGATCGAGTCGGACGGGTTGAGCATGGCCATCTTCGACTTGTTCTCGGAGCCGCCGCCCTTGGCCGCGACGTCCACTTCCACCTTGTCACCAGGGACGATGGAGTAGTGGATGACTGCCGGGGTGTTGTCCTTGGTGTTCTTGCGGGCACCGGCCGGGTCGGCCAGGATCGAGGCGCGCAGCACGTTCTCGGGAAGATTGTAGGCGCGGCGAACGCCTTCGTTGATCATGTCATCCAGACTCATGGTGGCGCCGTCCCAGCGCACGTCCATGCCGACCTTGACGAATACGGTGACGATGCCGGTGTCCTGGCAGATCGGGCGGTGGCCGGTGGCACACATGCGCGAGTTGATGAGGATCTGCGCCATGGAGTCGCGCGCGGCCGGCGACTCTTCCTTCAGGTAGGCTTCGTGCATCGCCTGGATGAAGTCGACGGGGTGGTAGTAGGAGATGAACTGCAGGGCGTCGGCGACGCTCTGGATCAGGTCGTCTTGCTTGATCACGGTCATGTGGGGCGCTCCCTTGTAGGGCAGGAACTTCAAATGCCGGAACATGGCCGGCTGGTTCAAAAAGGCGCCGCAGTATACCGCGCGGGCAGGGCACGGGACACCCGTTGGGCGGCTGCGATAACTCCACATAATCTCTAGGTTTTTTACGAGCGCCCAGTTACAGTAGAGGCCAGTTGCCAGTATGGGAGGGAGCCCATGACCTCCAGCAACCGTCCACTCAATCAAAAGACCCTGCAGCGTCTGCTGATCAAGCGCTTCGCCTTGGCTGTCGCCACCTACCTGACGATTTCCGTCGTGGTACTGCTGGCTTATTTCTGCGATCTGTTCCGGGCGCCAGGCATCGCCGTCGCCGCTGTGCTGGTGGCCACCTTCGCCACCCAGGCGCTGCTGTTGGGTTTGTTCCTGAGTGGCCGCAATCTACGTTTCAATGACCCGAGCCTCACCGAGGCGCAGGTGCTGATCAGCCTGGTGCTGACCACGACCCTGGTAGCCATGATCGACTATGGGCGTGGCGCCCTGTTGGTGGTCTACCCGATGTCGATGCTGTTCGGGTTGTTCCAGCTGCGCACCTGGGTGTTCTTTCGCTGCGCCTTCCTGGCGTTCGTCGGTTTCGTGGGCATCAACCTCTACGAGCACCAGGCCGGTACCCTGCGCGATGTCAGCCTGGCGGTGCTGCAGACCGGCATGCTGGCGCTGGTGCTGATCTGGCTGAACCTGTTCGCCTGGTACATGCAGCAGATGCGCCAGCGCATGCGCAATCGGCGCTTCGCTCTGAAGGCGCACCAGGAAACCCTGCGTGGCATGATGCGCCAGCTGGAAGACATGGTGGCCACCGACGAGCTCACCGGCCTGTTTAACCGCCGCCACTTCCTGCGCATGGCCGCCCAGGCGCTCGAGAGCCTGACACCCTTGAGCCAGCATGGCCTGGCGCTGATCGACCTGGATCACTTCAAGAGCATCAACGACCGCTATGGCCATGCCGCCGGTGATCGCGTGCTGCAGGCGTTTGCCGGGGTGGCCAGCGCCTGCCTGCGCGAGGGCGATGTGATTGCCCGCTACGGCGGCGAGGAGTTCGTGCTGCTGATTCCCGATACCGATGCCGACTCTTTCATGGCCTGTTGCGAGCGCTTGCGCGTGGCCTTCAGCGAGTGCGAGCCGGTTAATGTTAAGGTGACCAACCTCAGCCTTTCCGTGGGAATGACCCTGGTGACCCTGTACGACGATCTCGACGATGCCCTGCACCGGGCTGATCAGGCCCTCTATGAGGCCAAGCGTAGCGGTCGCAACCGCAGCGCCTCGACCTGGCAGCTGACCGATGCCCCAGCTGCGACTGAGTGACCGCTGCTGGGACGTCGCCCCGGCCAGCAATCTGCTCGATGGGCTACTCGCCGCCGGTGTGCCGGTGCCCTACAGCTGCCGCGCCGGCAGCTGCCAGGCCTGCCTGGTACGCTGCGTCGCCGGTGAGCCGCACGATGCCAAACCCGATGCGCTGGATATGGCGCGCCGCGAGCAGGGCTGGCGTCTGGCCTGCCAGTGCAGCGTGATCGAGCCGCTGCAACTGGAGGTTTTCGATCCCACCCGTGATGCCATGCCGGCGCAGATTCAGGCGCTGGACTGGTTGAGCGAGCGCGTCGTGCGCCTGCGCCTCCTGCCGCAGCACCCCATGCGTTATCGAGCGGGTCAGCATCTGCTGCTGTGGACAGCGGACGGCATCGCCCGGCCGTACTCGCTGGCCTCTTTGCCCTGTGAGGATGCCTGGCTGGAGTTTCATATCGATTGCGGCCGGCCCGGCGCCTTCTGCGATTCCGTGCGCCAACTGCAGGTCGGCGCCAGCCTGCGTCTGGGCGCACTCAGCGGCGCATCCCTGCACTACGACCCGGACTGGCAGGAAAAACCGCTGTGGCTGCTCGGCGCCGGCACCGGCCTGGCGCCCCTGTGGGCGGTATTGCGCGAGGCGCTGCGCCAGGATCATCAGGGGCCGATTCGCGTGGTGCATGTGGCCGGCACGCCTGCTGAGCATTACCTGGCCGACGCCCTGCAGGGCATCGCCAGTCGGCACCCGCAGGTACAGGTCGAGCTGATCGAGACGGCCGCCTTGCCGGCATTTCTGGGCAATCTGCGACCCGCATCGCGGCAAACGGTAGCGCTGCTCTGTGGCGGCCCGCAAACCGTCGAGGCGCTTTCGCGGCGCCTGTACCTGGCTGGCCTGCCGCGCAGCCAGCTGTTCAGCGACCTGTTTCTGCCTCACGCCTGAACGCTGCACAAATGAAAAGGCCCGCATCGATGCGGGCCTTCCTGTTACTGCGCCAATCCTCAGACCAGAACGTCACCGACATGCAGGATCTTCATGCCATTGGTGCCACCGATGGTGTGGTAGCTGTCGCCCTTGGTCAGGATCACCCAGTCGCCTTGCTCGACCAGGCCGCGCTTGAGCAGCTCGTCCACCGCCGCCTGGCTGACTTCGCCGGCCGGCAGGGCCGCCGGGTCGAACGGGATGGTGTACACGCCACGGAACATCGCCGAGCGCGCCTGGGTATCGCGGTGCGGGGAGAAGGAGTAGATCGGCACCGAGGAGCGGATGCGCGACATGACCAGCGGGGTGTAACCACTTTCGGTCAGGGCGATGATCGCCTTCACGCCTGGGAAGTGGTTGGCGGTGTACATGGCCGCCAGGGCGATGCTCTCGTCGCAACGCTCGAAGGTCTTGCCGATGCGGTGGCTGGAGCTCTTGCCGGTCGGGTGACGCTCGGCGCCCAGGCAGATACGCGCCATGGCCTGCACGGCTTCCAGCGGGTAGGCGCCAGCGGCGCTCTCGGCCGACAGCATGACTGCGTCGGTGTAGTCGAGCACGGCGTTGGCCACGTCGGACACCTCGGCACGGGTCGGCATCGGGTTCTGGATCATCGACTCCATCATCTGGGTCGCGACGATCACCGCCTTGTTGTGGCGACGTGCATGCAGAATGATCTTCTTCTGGATGCCGACCAGCTCGGCGTCGCCGATTTCCACACCGAGGTCACCTCGGGCGACCATCACCACGTCGCTGGCCTTGATCAGGCCGTCGAGGGTTTCGTCGTTGGCTACCGCTTCGGCGCGCTCGATCTTGGCGACCAGCCAGGCTTTGCCGCCGGCTTCGTCACGCAGCTGGCGGGCGTATTCCATGTCCGCGGCATCGCGCGGGAAGGAAACGGCCAAGTAGTCCAGGTCCATTTCAGCAGCCAGCTTGATGTCGGCCTTGTCTTTCTCGGTCAGGGCCGGGGCGGTCAGGCCGCCACCGCGACGGTTGATGCCTTTATGGTCGGACAGCGGGCCGCCGATCAGCACGACGCATTCGAGGGTGTCGGGGGTGGTGCTTTCAACGCGCATGACCACGCGACCATCGTCGAGCAGCAACTCGTCGCCGACGCCGCAATCCTTGACCAGATCCGGGTAGTCGATGCCGACTACCTGCTGGTTGCCCTCGGTCAGCGGATGGCTGGTGGAGAAGGTGAAGCGATCACCGACTTCCAGCTCGATACGCTTGTTGGCGAACTTGGCGATGCGGATCTTCGGGCCCTGCAGGTCACCCAGCAGAGCCACATGGCGGCCATGCTTGGCGGCGATGTCGCGTACCAGCTGGGCGCGTGCCTTGTGCTCTTCCGGCGTGCCGTGGGAGAAGTTCAGGCGGGCAACATCCAGCCCGGCCAGGATCAACTTTTCCAGCATCTGTGGCGAGTTGCTGGCTGGGCCGAGGGTGGCGACGATTTTGGTGCGGCGAACGGTCATGCGCGGACTCCTTTATTGAAGCAGACCGCGAGGCTACTACGCCGCCGCGCTGTAGTCATTGTTCCACTGCACTACTTTTCCACCGGCAACTTGACCACTAGCAGGTCGCAGTCCACCGACTCGAGCAGACGCTCGGCGGTGTGGCCGATCAGGATGGTATCCAGCCGCCCGCGGGCGATGGCGCCCATCACCAGCAGATCGATTTCGTGCTTGCGTACGAAGCGCGGCAGCATGTTCTCCGGCGCACCTTCGAGCAGATGAGCGGCGTCCGGCTCGATCCCGTGCTGACGAATCAGGTCTTCGAAGGCCTGGTGATGCTGCTGCGCATCATCGTTGACGTACTGCTGATAGGTGGCCAGCAGCTCGGCGTTGTTGAGCAGAGTGCGCGGCAGTGGCGCGTGGCAATGCACGACATCGGCATGCATGCCGAGGTCCTTGGCAAGCGCCTGGCTGGTGTCGATCAGGTGATGATCCAGCGCGGCCGGCTTGTCGTCCTTGTGCAGTGGGTCGACGGCGGTGCACAGGTTGTTGCCGCGCCACTGCGCGTGGTGCACCAACCATAGCGGGAAAGGGCAGTGGCGCATCAGTTGCCAGCAGCTGTCAGTGAGCAGCAAGCGGCGCAGCAGGTTGTTGTGGGCAGCGGATTTGAGCACCAGATCCGGTTGCAGCTGTTCGGCCACTTCCAGCACCGTTTCATGCAGCCGCTTGCCCCAGCGAACGTCCTGCTTCACGGCCAGCCCTTCGCCCTGCAGCGGCGCCAGCATCTCCTGAAGCCAGCTGCTGCGTTGCTCGATCAGGGCGTCCCGGGCTCTGCTCTGCAAGCTCTGCTCCAGGGTGCTGCCATCCAGCGCGGGGCTATACTCGACCAGCAGCACATGCACGCGCGCCTGGGCACGACGGGCCAGCCAGGCGGCACGTTCCAGAGCCGGGTGGCTGGGTTGGCTGGGGTCGATCACGACCAGTAGCGTTTCGAGTTTCATGGAGGCGACCTCGCGAAGTGGTTGTCTGGCATTGCAGCCCATCCTCGGTGGGCATGCGTTGACCTGAATCAGCCTAGAAGACCGCTACCCATCGTTAGTCGTCCAAGCCAATGCAGCATGTTGCGACTGTTCAGTTTTTGCGGGCCGCGCCGATACGCTGCTCATTGGAGGAGAAACCCATGCGTATTCTGTTGCTGCTGTGCTGTGTCCTGGTCGTTGGCGGGTGCACCCGCATGTCGCTCGATCACCATCTGAATAAGGCCTATCAGGCCTACGACCGGGGCGATTGCGAAGACGCCCTGCTGTATCTGTCCCAGGCCGAGCGCTCGAGCCGCTCGCGCAGCTATATACAGCCAGAGATTTCCCTGCTGCGCGGCCAATGCCTTGAGCGGCAGAACCTGTACCTCGATGCGGCGCAGACCTACCAGTTCATCATCGGCCGTTACCCCACCAGCGAATATGCCTTCCGTGCCCGCGCGCGGCTGGAAACCCTGCGCCAGCTCGGCCATCAAGGCGTCTCGGAGCCCGCCAAGGTGTCGCCTGCCGGCACGCTTTGACGGCACGGGACTGATTGCCTGGAGAAGGCCGTGACGCGTGCTCTGGTTGGTTTGCTGTTATTGCCCTGCCTGGCCTTCGGGCAGGTCTATCGCTGGGTCGATGAAAACGGTCAAGTGCATTTCGGTCAGCAGCCCCAGGCTGCCAATGCTCAAACTGTCGAGGTAAAGCCCCAGGTAATCGAACGCGACGCCGCCACCCAGGAGCGCGAGCAGCGTGCCGAGCGCTACTTCCAGGCGCGCCGCGACGAACAGGCCCAGGCTGCTCAAGCCCGCCGTGAGCAGCAGGCGCAGCTCGTCAAGGAGTGCGCTCAGTTGCGTGCGCAATTGGCTTCGATGCCCGAGGGGCGACGTTACTTTCATCAAGGCGCCAGTGGCGAGCGCCACTATTACAGCGACGAGCAGCTGAACGCCGCACGCAGCCAGCTTCGCGACCAGTTGTCAGGCCGCTGTCACTGAGCACTGGTCAGTCAGTTGGGCAGGCGGCATACTCGCCTCACACTCATAGCGCTCTGCCATCATGAACGCCAACCGCCATATCGAACGGCACCAGCTGCCTTACTACCTGAAGGTCTTCAATGCCTTTACCGACAAACCGGTCGGTTACCTGGGCAATGTATCGGCAGACGGCCTGATGCTGATCAGCCAACTGCCAGTGCTGGTGGGGGGCTGCTTCGATCTGCGCCTGAAAATTCCGGGTTGCGACGGCTTTCGCCATATCGACTTCACCGCCACCTGCCTGTGGTGCCAGGAAGACGTGACGCCTGGCAGCTTCGATTCGGGTTTCACGCTGCAGTCGCCGCCTCAGGATTACTTGGAGATGGTCGACGCCCTTCGCTACTACTTCAGCTTCCATCCGCTCGCCGCACCGGTGTGAGCTTGCATCGCTTCCATTGTTCCGCACGTTTTCGCCCAGATCATGTAAGTGATTGCTTACAAGCCCTGTAAGCCTGGGTGACGGTTTCGCGTTGGGAAACTGACGCTGAGCCATCTATATTTTCAAGTTATTGTAAATAAAGGATTTATTTATTGGATGCTTGAGTGTCTTGGCTGCCTGCGTCGGTTGAGAGGGCGTTGTGATAAATCTCGAGGCCGTTAATATCTGAACCGTGCTTAGGGACAAGCGCAGGTCGTTAGGGACAACGATCAGGACATCGCGGGAAGCGATTCATCAGGATGATGAGTTGGGAGTTTCAGGGAATAGGGACAAAAGAGTGGGCGGGTAAAACCGCCCCTTTTTTTGCCTGCAGAAAAGTGCTCAAGCCGCGTTGCTTATCCGCGATTCTGAATAGCCGCCAGGCGTCACCGTGCTGTTACGAGCGCGGCGGCAGGCGACTTTTCAAGCGCCCATAAAAAATGCCGCACCCTCTGGGGTAGCGGCATTTTTGTTAGCGGCCTGTGCCGCCTCGCTCAGCGCTCGAGGTGCTGAAGCTTGTCTTTCACGCCATCCCATTCTTCGGCATCGGGCAAGGCTTCTTTGCGCTCGGTGATATTCGGCCAGACTTCCGCCAGCTCGGCGTTGAGCTCGATGTATTCCTGCATGCCATCGGGAATCTCGTCTTCGGAGAAGATGGCCTGCGCTGGGCACTCCGGCTCGCAGAGCGCGCAGTCGATGCATTCATCCGGGTGGATCACCAGGAAGTTCGGGCCCTCGTAGAAGCAGTCCACCGGACAGACTTCCACGCAGTCGGTGTACTTGCACTTGATGCAGTTGTCGGTGACGACGAAGGTCATTTCTAGTTTTCTCCTCGGGCTACGGCAGCGAGCGGTTTCTTGAACGGCCGCTCTTAGGCTCTGGAATGGGCTGCGGGCCAGGCTAACAAGCCGTCGAAAACTACCTGCGTTGGCAATACTGCGTTAGAAACGGCCAAAAAATGCTCATTTACAGCCTGTAAACTGCGCTTTTTCGGCCGTTTTTGCCTTGTCTTGCCTGCCTCGCCTACGTTTTCAACGGCCTGCTAAAGGCCGCAGCGCTCCCGGAGCGCGCGGGATTCTATCAGCTAGTTGGCTCTGGCGTTAGACCCGCGCCTTCCATGCATATAACAGTTCAAGTGCCTGGCGCGGGCTCAGATCATTCGGATCGACCAGCTGCAGCTCTTCCAGCACCGGGTGCGGCAGGCTGGCGAACATATCGCTCTGCATCGGTGCAGCTGGTTGTCCCGGAGTTTGCGGCGGCAGGTCGTGGGGCAGGCTGGTGGTTTCCAGGCGCGCCAGATGCTCGCGGGCACGCAGGATCACCGGCGCCGGCACGCCTGCCAATTGCGCCACGGCCAAACCATAGCTCTGGCTGGCCGGACCGGGCAGAACGTGGTGCAGGAAGACGATGCGCTCGTTGTGCTCTGTGGCGTTGAGGTGCACGTTGGCCACTGCCGGCTGGCTTTCCGGTAATACGGTCAGCTCGAAGTAATGGGTGGCGAACAGCGTGTAGGCGCGCAGGTTGGCCAACTGCTCGGCAGCTGCCCAGGCCAGCGACAGGCCGTCGAAGGTGCTGGTGCCGCGGCCCACTTCGTCCATCAGCACCAGGCTGCGGTCGCTGGCGTTATGCAGGATGTTGGCGGTCTCGCTCATTTCCACCATGAAGGTCGAGCGACCGCCGGCCAGGTCGTCGCTGGAGCCGATGCGGGTGAAGATGCGGTCGACCATCGACAGTTCGCAGCGCGCCGCCGGCACGAAGCTGCCAATATGGGCGAGCAGCACGATCAGTGCGGTCTGGCGCATGTAGGTCGACTTACCGCCCATGTTCGGGCCGGTGATGATCAGCATCCGCGTGGCGTCGTCGAGCTTCAGGTCGTTGGCGACGAACGGTGTGGTCAGCACCTGCTCGACCACCGGGTGGCGGCCTTGCTCGATCAGCATGCACGGCTCGTCGACGAAGCGCGGACGATTGAGGTCCAGGTTCAGGGCACGTTCGGCCAGATTGCTCAGCACGTCCAATTCGGCCAGCGCGGCGGCGCTGTCCTGCAGCGGGCCGAGGTGGCCGATCAGCCGCTCCAGCAGTTCTTCATAGAGCTGCTTCTCACGGGCCAGCGCGCGGCTCTTGGCTGAAAGTGCCTTGTCTTCGAACTCCTTGAGCTCGGGAGTGATGAAGCGCTCGGCACCCTTGAGGGTCTGGCGACGGATATAGTCGGCCGGCGCCGACTCGGCCTGCTTGCTCGGCAGCTCGATGAAGTAACCGTGCACGCGGTTGTAGCCGACCTTGAGGTTGGCCAGGCCGGTACGGGCCTTCTCGCGGGCTTCCAGATCCATCAGGTACTGGCCGGCGTTCTCGCTGAGCGACTGCAGCTCGTCGAGTTCGGCGTCATAGCCGGTTTTCAGCACGCCACCATCGCGAATCACCGCGGGCGGGTTGTCGATGATCGCCGTCGCGAGCAGCTCGGCCAGTTCCGGGTAGGTGCTGATGGTGCCTGCCAGCGCGGTCAGGTGGGCGCAGTCGAGCTGGGCCATGGCCTGTTGCAGCTCGGGCAGGGCGCCAAGGGCATCGCGCAGGCGCGCCAGATCCCGCGGGCGCGCATTACGCAGGCCGATACGGGCGAGAATACGCTCCAGGTCGCCGATTTCCTTGAGCTGCGGCTGCAGGGTTTCGAAACGGTAGCGATCCAGCAGGCAGGCAATCGACTCCTGACGGGCTTCGAGCACTGTGCGATCGCGCAGCGGGCGGTTCAGCCAGCGGCCGAGCAGGCGGCTGCCCATGGCGGTCTGGCAACGGTCCACCACCGATTGTAGGGTGTTGTCGCGGCCGCCGGCGAGGTTGACGTCCAGCTCCAGGTTGCGGCGGCTGGCGCCGTCGAGGATCACCGTATCGTCGATGCGTTCATGGCGCAGGCTGCGCAGGTGGGGCAGGGCGGTGCGCTGGGTTTCCTTGGCATAGGCCAGCAGGCAGCCGGCTGCACCGATGGCCAGGGTCAGGGTTTCGCAGCCGAAGCCTTTGAGGTCCTGGGTGCCGAACTGTTGGCACAGGCTCTTCTGGGCCGTGTCGCGCTCGAAGTCCCAGGGCGCGCGACGACGCGAGCCACGGCGCTTCTCGGCCGGCAGGCCCTGGGGCCAGTCATCGGGAATCAGCAGCTCGGCCGGGTTGAGGCGCTCGAGTTCGGCCAGCAGGTTTTCCCAGCCTTTTATCTCCAGCACGCTGAAGCGGCCGCTGGTGATGTCCAGCACGGCAAGGCCGAACAGGCGCTCGTCACCCAATACGGCAGCCAGCAGGTTGTCGCGGTGTTCGTCGAGCAGCGCTTCGTCGCTGATGGTGCCCGGAGTGATGATGCGCACCACTTGGCGTTCCACCGGGCCCTTGCTGGTGGCCGGGTCGCCGATCTGCTCGCAGATGACCACCGACTCGCCGAGCTTGACCAGCTTGGCCAGGTAGCCTTCGACCGAGTGGAAGGGAATGCCGCACATCGGAATCGACTGCCCCGCCGACTGCCCGCGGGCGGTCAGGGTGATGTCCAGCAGTTTGGCGGCCTTCTTGGCGTCTTCGTAGAAGATCTCGTAAAAGTCACCCATGCGATAGAACATCAGCTGGTCCGGGTGCTGATTCTTCAGTCTCCAGTACTGCTGCATCATCGGGGTGTGGCTGGAGAGGTCGCTTTGGCTCATCGTGTCGAGTGTCCGGCTGAATCGCAAAAGCGCGTAGTGTACGGTATCGACCCCTCCCGCTTTAACCCCGGAGCGCAGATGAATATCGACGATCAGCCCATCACCGGGCTCGCCGCCCGTCTCGGCCAAGCCCTGCTGGAAAAGAGTGCCCAGGTCACCACCGCCGAGTCCTGCACCGGTGGTGGTATTGCCGAAGCCATTACCCGTGTGGCGGGCAGCTCGGCCTGGTTCGAGGCTGGCTTCGTCACCTATTCCAATGCCCAGAAAACCCGCCAGCTGGGCGTGCCCGAAGCGCACTTCGCTACGGTAGGCGCAGTCAGCCGCGAGGTGGTCGAGGCCATGGTGCGCGGCGCCCAGGCCCAGAGTGGCGCGCGCTACGCTACGGCGGTCAGCGGTATCGCCGGGCCGGGCGGCGGTAGCCTGGAGAAGCCGGTCGGTACCGTTTGGATCGCCTGGGGCGATGGCGACACCCTGTTCAGTCGGCGCTTCCAATTCCCCGGGGACCGCGATGCCGTGCGTTTGCAAACTGTGGAAGCGGCGTTGCAGGGGTTGTTGCGACTACTGGTCGAAGAAAATCCCGCTGCGGGGTAGGCGAGTGCCGAACCCTGTGGAATAATACTGGCTACTTATACAGTTATTGGCCGTCAGGCCCTTCTGATCACGTGAGGAATACAATGGACGAGAACAAGAAGCGCGCGTTGGCGGCTGCCCTGGGCCAGATCGAGAAACAGTTCGGCAAAGGCGCGGTCATGCGCATGGGCGATCATGACCGTCAGGCCATTCCGTCCATTTCCACCGGCTCCCTGGGCCTGGACATCGCACTGGGTATTGGTGGCCTGCCGAAAGGCCGTATCGTGGAAATCTACGGTCCGGAATCCTCGGGTAAGACCACGCTGACCCTGCAGGTCATCGCCGAAGCCCAGAAGGCAGGCGCAACCTGCGCCTTCGTCGACGCCGAGCACGCACTGGACCCGGACTACGCCGGCAAGCTGGGCGTCAACGTCGACGACCTGCTGGTCTCACAGCCGGACACTGGTGAGCAGGCCCTGGAAATCACCGACATGCTGGTGCGTTCCAACGCCATCGACGTGATCATCGTCGACTCCGTGGCGGCCCTGGTACCGAAAGCAGAAATCGAAGGTGAGATGGGCGACATGCACGTCGGCCTGCAGGCTCGCCTGATGAGCCAGGCGCTGCGCAAGATCACCGGCAACATCAAGAACGCCAACTGCCTGGTGATCTTCATCAACCAGATCCGCATGAAGATCGGCGTGATGTTCGGCAGCCCGGAAACCACCACCGGTGGTAACGCCCTGAAGTTCTACGCCTCGGTTCGCCTCGACATCCGCCGTACTGGTGCGGTGAAAGAGGGCGACGAAGTGGTCGGCAGCGAAACCCGCGTCAAGGTCGTCAAGAACAAGGTCGCTCCGCCGTTCCGCCAGGCCGAGTTCCAGATTCTCTATGGCAAGGGTATTTACCGTAACGGCGAGATCATCGACCTCGGCGTGCAGCAGGGCCTGGTCGAGAAGTCCGGTGCCTGGTACAGCTACAAGGGCAACAAGATCGGTCAGGGCAAGGCCAACGCCGCCAAGTTCCTGGAAGACAACGTGGAAGTAGCCCGCGAGATCGAAGGTCAGATCCGTGACAAGCTGCTGGTGGTTTCCGGCCCTGCCAAGGCCAACGCGCCGGCCAATGACCTGGTGGATACCGAAGCCGACTTCTGATGCCCGCTGTTCTGGATAACGTTGCCGCGGTGCGGCATGCCGCCATGGATCTGCTGGCGCGCCGCGAACACGGGCGTGTCGAGCTGTCGCGCAAGTTGCGCCAGCGCGGCGCCAGCGACGAGCATATCGAAGCAGCCCTTGATCGCCTGAGCGAAGAAGGGCTGTTGTCCGAGGCGCGTTATCTGGAGAGTTTCATCAGTTACCGGGCGCGCTCGGGTTTCGGCCCGCAGCGCATCCGCGATGACCTGTCCCAGCGTGGCCTGGCCCGCGCGGATGTAGAGCAGGCGCTGCGCGACAGCGGTATCGACTGGCGTGAAGGCTTGCGGGAAACCTGGCAACGCAAGTTTGCCGGTCAATTGCCTGGCGATGCGCGCGAACGGGCCAAGCAGATGCGTTTTCTGGTCTATCGCGGCTATCCGATGGATCTGGTCGGTCAACTGCTGCGCGGCGGTTTCGACGACTGATCTTCAAGGTTGAGTCGTCCGGTTCGCCATCCTGACGCCTAGACGTCCCTTCCCATCCCGATGTATCAGCTCAGCCAGTGTTCCGGCTTGTTGATCACGTCGAGCAATTCGCGCAGCCGTCCGGCATTGCGTCCACTGAAAGTGAACAGCAGCCTTGGCAATTTGCACAGCTCGGGGCCGTCGACGAGTTCGTCACCGTTTTGCTGTTGCTGGATGTCGCCCTGCTTGCACAGATCGCTGAACTGCAGGTTCAGGTACGCCAGCGCAGCTTCGCTCAGCGGGTGGCGCATGCGCACCACGAACTGATCCTGCAGCCAGCGGCTGGAATGGTAATTGGCGTAGAAGCGATCGATCTCCTGGGCTGCTGACTCGGCGTCGTGTACCAGGCGCATCAGATTCATATCGCTGGAGAGGATGTAGCCGTTACTGTCCAGGTTTTGCCGGATGTAATCGAGCAAACCCTGCCAGAACGTGCCACTCGGCTCGTCGAGCAGGATCACCGGCACCAGCGGGCTCTTGCCGGTCTGGATCAGGGTGATGACTTCCAGCGCTTCATCCAGAGTGCCGAAACCGCCGGGGCAGAGCACCAGGGCGTCGGCCTCTTTCACGAAGAACAGCTTGCGCAGAAAGAAGAAGTGGAAGGACAGCAGGTTGTCGCTGCCTTTCATCACCGCATTGGCGGATTGCTCGAAGGGCAGGGTGATGTTGAAGCCCAGGCTGTTGTCGCGGCCCGCGCCTTCATGGGCTGCGGCCATGATGCCGCCACCGGCGCCGGTGATCACCATCAGGTCATGGCGGGCCAAGGTCTTGCCCAGTTCCCGTGCCAGGGCGTAGACCGGATGGCCGGGCTGGGTGCGTGCCGAGCCGAACACGGTGACCTTGCGGCGATGGCGAAAGCGGTCGAGCATGGCGAAGGCGCGCTCGAGTTCACGCAGGGTCTGCAGCATGATTTTGGCGTCCCAGCGGTTGCGGTCGGCCTGGGCCATGCGCGCCACGGTGGCGAGCATCTCCCGGTACAGCGCGGTGTTGACGCTGCCGGCGGGAGTTATCCGCGTCGCCAGTGCATCCAGTTCGGCTGCCAGTACATCGCCGCCTAGCGGTAGGGTGCCATTGCTGTGATCGTTCATTGCGCTACTCCTTATGCGTCAATGCCCCGGGTTTTACCACGCTCACATGACTTACAGGCGGCAGTCGGCCTTGCCGAATTGCTCGGTGGTGATGGGACGATTGCTCTGGATCTCGCTGAACTCGTAACGCAGCACCGCTCCGCTGGCCAGCAGCTTGCGAAAGCCGGGGTTGCTGCACACGCTGTTGGTCAGTTGTGCACGCACGGTATCGGGGTTGCTGCGCATCTGTGCGCCATGGGCAGGGCGTACGCTGAGGTGGTTGATCAGCTGGTTACCTTCGACTGTATAGCCGCGGTCGAGGATGTCCTCGTTGATGGCGCGCGGGGTGCCGACGCTGCTTTCCTTGGCCACTTTTTCCAGGGTTTTGGTCAGCTCGTACTCGTTGAGCGAGGCGGCGTGGGCAGCGGGCAGGAGCAGGCTGGTAAGAAGAACGGATAGGGCAATACGCTGCATGGGGCAGACTCCTGAAGGCAGTGAGCGTTAATAGACCGGGCTCTTCTGGTTATGTTCGTTCTGGCGAACCAGGCCGGCAACCGATGCCCGATGTTACCAAGCTTGTTGTCGCCGCGGCGTGGTATTGAGCGGTGTGGCACAGCTAGACTACGCGCCCTTTTTGCCAGGCGATGCGCCCCATCATGTGTTCTCCTGCTTTGCACCGCGTGATCTTCACCAAACTGAGCGTGCGTCCATGAGCCACGCCGTTCACGCATTGCGCGCCGCGCGTCTGGCGCGCAGCGTCAAACCCTTTCTGGCACGGGGCTCGCGGGCGGCGCGCTGCGAGCAGTGCCGTCTGGCCAGCAGCCATTGCCTGTGTGCGTGGAAGCCGCAGGTTTCTGCCCGCGCGGGCGTGTGCTTGGTGATGCACGATGTCGAGGCGCTGAAACCGAGCAATACCGGCTGGCTGATCGCCGATGTGGTTGCCGATACCTCGGCCTTTGGATGGTCGCGCACCGAAGTCGATCCGGCGCTACCGGCCCTGCTCGATGACGAGCAATGGCAGCCTTACCTGGTGTTTCCCGGCGAATATGCCGAGCCTGAACGGGTGGTGACCTCTGTGGAGGCTACAGAAGGCAAGCGCCCGCTGTTCGTACTGCTCGACGCCACCTGGACCCAGGCGCGCAAGATGTTTCGCAAGAGTCCGTATCTCGACAGCCTGCCGGTGCTCAGCCTGCAGCCGGAGACCTTGTCGCGCTACCGGCTAAGGCGCTCCAAGCGTGATGATCACCTGTGCACCGCCGAGGTCGCGGCGATGTGCCTGGAACTGGCCGGCGATGAGCGCGCCGCCGATGCCCTGAACGCCTATCTCGACGTATTCAGTGCGCATTACCTGGCCTCCAAGGCGCCGCGCGCGGTGGATCTCGACGACGCGTTGCACCAGCGTCTCAAGCCGTTTCTCTGACTGCAGCCGGCTTGGGCCACAGCTGGGCGAGCAGCATGCCGGCGAACATCAGCCCACAACCGACATAGCCCCGTGAAGACAGCGCCTCGCCAAGCAACAGTGCGCCGGCGATGGCAGCGAACACGGCTTCCAGGGACAGAATGATCGCCGCGTGGGAAGCGATGGCATGTTTCTGGGCAATCACCTGCAGGGTGAAGCCCACGCCCACACCGAGGATGCCGCCGTAGGCGATGGCCGGCAGTGCGCGGACGATATCAGCGCCGGGCAGCGGTTCGAACAGCAGCGCCAGGGCGAGACTGATCAGAGCGCAAGTGATGAACTGCACCAGGGCTAGCACCAGGGCGTCATGGCGGGTGGCGAAAAAGCTCACCAGCAGCACATGGATACCCCATACAAAGGCGCCGGCCAGTTGCAGCAGGTCACCGGAGGCGACGTGGAAACCGTCGCCGACGCTGAGCAGGAACATACCGATCACCGCCAGCGAGGCACCGAGCCAGATGCCCAGCCCGGTCTTGTGACCCAGCAACAGCCCCAGCAGCGGCACCACGATCACGTAGAGCCCGGTGATGAAACCCGAGTTGGTGACGCTGGTGAACAGCAGGCCGACCTGCTGCAGGTTGATGCCCAGGGCCAGCACCGCACCCATCAGGCTGCCGCCAAGCAGCACCGGGCGACTGATGGGCGAGGCCGACTGGGCGCTACGGCGGCGCAGCAGCATGATCACCGGCAACAACACGATCACCGCCAGGGCGAAACGCAGGCCGCTATATAGAAAGGGGCCGACGGCATCCATGCCCAGGCGCTGGGCGACGAAGGACGAGCCCCAGATCAGCGCGGTAAGCAGCATCAACAGATCGGCGCGCAGTGCGTGGTTGGGCATCGAAAGCTTCCTGCAAAAAAGGCGCAGACTTTGCCGCAAAGCGCTGCGCTTGACCACCCCGCCTGCGCTGGGCATGCTGGTGGGCACCGTACGTCACGCTGTCAGGCAAATGGGGTCTGCAGCACGGTATGCCTATAAGAAGAACAGGATCTGCCATGGTCGCTTACGAAATCCTGATTGCCGATGATCATCCGCTGTTTCGCAGTGCGCTGCAGCAGGCCCTGACGCTGGGCCTGGGCGCTGGCGCGCGCCTGGTGGAGGTCGCCAGCATCGCCGAGCTGGAAGCCCGGCTGGCCGAGAAGACCGATTGGGATCTGGTTCTGCTCGACCTCAACATGCCCGGCGCCTACGGGTTCTCCGGGCTGGTGCTGCTGCGTGGGCAATACCCGCAGATTCCGGTGGTGATGATCTCCGCTCAGGAAGAAGCGGCGGTAGTGGTACGTGCCCGTGAGTTCGGCGCCAGCGGTTTCATTCCCAAATCCAGCTCCCTCGAAGTGATTCAGAAGGCCGTGCGCCAGGTGCTGGAAGGCGAGGTATGGTGGCCACCGCAAAGCGAGGAGGCGGTCAGCCTGTCCAGCGAAGCCAAGGCCGCCAGCGCCGGGCTTGCCAGCCTGACGCCCCAGCAATTTCGCGTGCTGACCATGGTCTGCGAAGGGCTGCTGAACAAGCAGATCGCCTATGAACTGAGCGTTTCCGAAGCGACGGTCAAGGCTCACGTGACGGCCATCTTCCGCAAACTAGGCGTGCGCACCCGCACCCAGGCGGCATTGCTGTTGCAGCAACTGGAGAGCGTGCCGGCCGCCTGACGCGTTGCTGGCGCATTTCACGAGATTTTCACGGTACGCTCGCGTACCCTGCGCGCCTTTCCCGTCATAGTCCGATGCCCATGTCACCGTTCAAAGGTCAAACCGGTTTAAAGCGTGTCCTCAACGCTGCAGGCTATTCGCTCGATGGTCTGCGTGCGGCGTTTACTGGCGAGGCAGCCTTCCGTCAGCTGGTGCTGCTCAACGTGGTGCTGATCCCCGTTGCGCTATTGCTCGATGTCAGCCGGGTCGAGCGCGCGCTGATGGTCGCCGTTTGCCTCCTGGCGTTGATTGTCGAGCTGCTCAATTCGGCCGTCGAGGCCGCCATCGACCGCATCTCTCTGGATTTGCATCCGTTGTCCAAAACCGCCAAGGATATGGGCAGCGCCGCTCAACTGGTGGCCCTGACGCTGATCGGTAGCGTGTGGGCGCTTATCCTGCTTGGCTAGCGGACTTCGGGCAGTACGATCTCGTCGCTACGACGAATGCCGGCGGTCAGTGCCCGGCACATGTCGAGAAACTCGCGCATGGCGGCAGTCTGGTACTTCTGCCGGTGCCAGATGAAATAGAACTGCCGGCGCAGGTCTAGGTCCGGCGTTTCTACCGGTACCAGACTGCCGCGGCGAAAGGCGTCGCGCAGCGCCAGCCGTGAAATGCAGCTGATGCCCAGGCCGGACTCCACGGCGCGCTTGATTGCCTCGGTGTGTTCCAACTCGAGGCGCACGTTGAGGGATGCGGAGTGGTGGCGCATAGCCTGGTCGAAGGTCAGTCGGGTTCCAGAGCCCTGTTCACGCAGGATCCAGTCTTGGCCGCTCAATTCGCGAATGCCCACCTGACCGCGTTGCGCCAGCGGGTGCTGCGGCGCACAGAACACCACCAGCTCGTCCTCGACCCAGCTCTGCACCTCGATGTCAGGGTGGTTGCAGTCGCCTTCGATCAGACCCAGGTCAATTTCGTAGTGGGCCACCTGCTGCACGATATGCGCGGTGTTCTGTACGTGCAGTTTCACCTGGCTTTCCGGGTGGACCTTCATGAAACCGCCGATCAGCAAGGTGGCCAGGTAATTGCCGATGGTCAGGGTGGCGCCCACTGCCAGTGAACCGAAGCCGGATTTGCCGTTCAGAAGGTCTTCGATTTCCTTCGCCTGATCGAGCAGTGCGACCGCCTGGGGCAACAACTGGCGGCCCAAGGCATTGAGGCTCAGGCGCTTGCCGGCGCGGTCGAACAGCTGGCAGCTCGATTGCCGTTCCAGTTCGGTGATCGAGGTACTGGCGGCCGATTGCGACAGGGCGAGCTGGGAAGCAGCCCGGGACACGCTCTCCTGCTGAGCGACGGCAACGAAGACCTGGAGCTGACGAAGTGTAAATCGCATATCTATATAACCGATAACCCATATCTTGATAATTCATTTAACAGATATTCTGGGCGCGATTAGAATGCCGCGCAATTGCGCTTTAACATCAGCGCCCCGACTTTTCAGGAGCCCCCGTACATGAGCAACATGAACCACGAACGCGTTCTGAGTGTTCACCACTGGAATGACACGCTGTTCAGCTTCAAGTGCACCCGCGACCCGGGCCTGCGCTTCGAGAATGGCCAGTTCGTGATGATCGGCCTGCAGCAGGAAAACGGCCGTCCGCTCATGCGCGCTTATTCCATCGCCAGCCCGAATTGGGAAGAGCATCTGGAGTTCTTCAGCATCAAGGTGCCGGATGGTCCGCTGACTTCCCAGCTGCAGCACCTCAAGGAAGGTGACGAAGTCATTATCAGCAAAAAGCCCACCGGCACTCTGGTGCTCGATGACCTCAACCCCGGTAAGCATCTGTACCTGCTCAGCACCGGCACCGGCTTGGCACCCTTCATGAGCGTGATTCAGGACCCGGAAACCTATGAGCGTTTCGAGAAGGTGATCCTGGTTCACGGTGTGCGCTACGTAAACGAAGTGGCGTACCGCGAATTCATCACCGAGCACCTGCCGCAGAACGAATTCTTCGGCGAGGCGCTGAAGGAAAAGCTGATCTATTACCCCACCGTGACCCGCGAGCCGTTCGAGAACCAGGGTCGCCTGACCGACCTGATGCGCAGCGGCAAGCTGTTCGCGGACATCGGCCTGCCGCCGATCAACCCCCAGGATGACCGCGCGATGATCTGCGGTAGCCCGAGCATGCTCGACGAAACCAGCGAAGTGCTCGACAGCTTTGGCCTAAAGATTTCGCCGCGTATGCGCGAACCGGGTGACTACCTGATCGAGCGCGCCTTCGTCGAGAAGTGATCTGTTGAGCAGCTGCGCGTCGGCCCTGCTGCGTTGAAAACTGACTCAAAATGCTCATGTACAAAAGTACACTCCGCTTTTTCGCCAGTTTTCGCCTTGCATGGCTCTAGCTCGCAAGCTCCCTGAGTCAGTAAAAAAACGGAGCGTCTTTAGGCGCTCCGGTTTTTTTTGTGCCCAGATCACAGGCATAAAAAACGGGAGTCAAGACTCCCGTTTTCCAGCAACTGCTTCCAATCACTCGTCCATCTGCGACTGCAGGTAATTCTGCAGACCAACAGCCTTGATCAGGCTCAGCTGGGTTTCCAGCCAGTCGATATGTTCTTCCTCGGACTCGAGGATATCTTCGAGCAGTTCACGGCTGGCGTAGTCGCCGACGCTTTCGCAGTAGGCGATGGCTTCTTTCAGGTCGATGTGCGCCTTGTGTTCGATCTTCAGGTCGCACTCGAGCATTTCCTGAGTGTTCTCGCCGATCAGGATCTTGCCCAGATCCTGCAGGTTGGGCAGGCCCTCCAGGAACAGAATGCGCTTGATGAGCTTGTCGGCGTGCTTCATCTCGTCGATGGACTCGTGGTACTCGTGCTTGCCGAGTTTGGTGAGGCCCCAGTCTTCGTACATGCGGGCGTGCAGGAAGTACTGGTTGATCGCGACCAGCTCGTTGCCGAGGATCTTGTTCAAATGTTGGATGACCTTCTTGTCGCCTTTCATGTGCATGCCCACCGAAATTGAGTAACCGATGGCGAATTCTGGGCTTGCACAATACGGCTGTCAAACGTAAGTTATTGAAATATAAGTGAAAATAAATATAAATGAGAGTGTTTAAGTTGTGCGTCTTGGCGCTAACTCATTGAATTTCAGGCATAAAAAAACCGGATGCGAGATCCGGTTCTTCAAAACAGGGCGATTCAAGCTGCAACAAAATTTCCCGAGTAGGCCATTACGCCCTGGCTTTGCTGCACTTCGCTCAACGTGTCGCGCACCACTTGCTTGGCCAGGCACGCGCATTTGCCACACTGACTGGCAACGCCCAGCGTTTCACGGATTTCACGGTAGCTGCAGCAACCTTCATAGATTGCTTCGCGGATCTGACCGTCGGTGACACCTTCGCAGAGGCAGACGTACATAGGCTTGGGCCCGTCGCTTGGCTGTGGCTGATGGCGAAGGATACTAATGTTAATGAGAATGCGTGTCAAAGATAAACCGACTCTTGATTGGCACACTTTGGACAGGCGGTACTCTACGCTGGTAAACGGCCCTGCAAATCGGCTGGACAGCTGACATGCAGGCAATAAAAAAACCGGCATGTGGCCGGTTTTTTCGGGGACGGGCAGGGCTCAGCCGATCTGCGTGCAGAGTCCTTCTTCAAGCCCGAGCATGATGTTCAGGTTCTGCACGGCAGCGCCCGAGGCACCCTTGCCCAAGTTGTCGAGCTTGGCCACCAGCAGCGCCTGCTGGCCGTTGGCGGCGCCGAATACCTGCAGTTCGGCGCGGTTGCTGCCGTTCAGGCCGTGGGGCGTGATGAACGGTGCGGTGTCCGCGGCGATCTCGTTGTAGGGCTGCACCTGCACGAACTGCTCGCCCCGGTAGTAGCCGGCCAGCGCTTTGTGCAGCTCGGCGCCGTTGCTGCCCTGCAGCGGGACCATCACCAGCATGCCCTGGTCGTAGCTGCCGACCGCCGGCTGGAAGATCGGGCGCGCCTTGAGGCCGCTCCAGTGCTGGATCTCCGGAATGTGCTTGTGATCGAAGCCCAGGCCGTAGGCGGCGTAGACTGGCGCGCCTTCACCTTCATAGCGCTCGACCATCTTGGTGCCGCCGCCGGTGTAGCCGGATACCGCGTTGATGCACAGCTCGCGATCTGCAGTCAGCAGGCCTGCATCTATCAGCGGGCGCAGCAGCAGGATGGCGCCGGTGGCGTAGCAGCCCGGGTTGCTGACGGCGCGCGCCTTGGCGATCGCTTCGCGCTGACCCTTGGCCAGTTCGGCCATGCCGAACACCCAGTCGCTGGCGGTGCGGTGGGCGGAGCTGGCGTCCAGCACGCGGCAGCCAACTTCGCGGGCCTGGGCGGCAGTTTCCTTGGCTGCGTCGTCAGGTAGGCACAATACGGTGATGTCGACCGAACGCATCAGCGCGAGCTTGGCGTCCACGTCGCGGCGCTTGTCGTGGTCGATGGTGACCACTTCGATCTGCGGATGATTGGCCAGGCGCTGGCGAATCTGCAGGCCAGTGGTGCCGGCCTGACCATCGATGAAGATCTGATATTTTTTCATGGCATTCACTCGTCGAAGTCTTCCCAGCCGCCCATTTCCTTCCAGCGATTGACGATGCCGCAGAACAGCTCGGCGGTCTTCTCGGTGTCATAGCGGGCGGAGTGGGCTTCACGGCCATCGAACTCGATGCCGGCGGCCTGGCAGGCCTTGGCCAGGACGGTCTGGCCGTAGGCGAGGCCGGCGAGGCTCGCGGTGTCGAAGCTGGAGAAGGGGTGGAAGGGGTTGCGCTTGAGGTCGCAGCGGGCGACCGCAGCGTTCAGAAAACCCAGGTCGAAGCTGCTGTTATGGCCGACCAGAATGGCACGCTTGCAGCCGTTGGCCTTGAGGGACTTGCGCAGGCCACGGAAGATTTCCGTCAGCGCATGCTCTTCGCTGACCGCCATGCGTAGTGGATGGTCGAGCTTGATGCCGGTGAAATCCAGCGCCGCCTGTTCGATATTGGCACCCTCGAACGGCTCGACCCGGAAGAAGTAGGTGTGGTCCGGGTACAGGAAGCCACCTTCATCCATGCCGACTGTGGTGGCGGCAATTTCCAGCAGGGCGTCGGTGGCGCTATTGAAACCGCCGGTCTCGACATCCACGACCACCGGCAGGTAGCCACGAAAGCGCGCGGCCATTGGGTGGCGTGCGCCGCTGCTGGTCGGCAGGTCCTGTTCGTCGTCGTACAGTTCTTCAGTCATTGACCGGCCTCCAGCAGGCGCCAGCGCAGGGTTTCGCCGGCGCGCAGCGGAATCACCGTCTGCTCGCCGAACGGCAGGCTGGCCGGCGCGACCCAGGGTTCACGCACCAGGGTGATGGTGTCGGTGTTGCGCGGCAAGCTATAGAAGTCCGGGCCGAAGTGGCTGGCAAAACCTTCCAGTTTGTCCAGCGCACCACGCTCCTCGAACGCCTCGGCGTACAGCTCGATGGCTGCATAGGCGGTGTAGCAGCCGGCACAACCGCAGGCGTTTTCCTTGGCGTGCTTGGCGTGGGGCGCCGAGTCGGTGCCCAGGAAGAATTTCGGGCTGCCGCTGGTGGCCGCATCCAGCAGCGCCTGCTGGTGGGTGTTGCGCTTGAGGATCGGCAGGCAATAGAAATGCGGGCGAATGCCGCCGACCAGCATGTGGTTGCGGTTATACAGCAGGTGCTGGGCGGTGATGGTCGCACCGACGTTGGCCGGCGCTTCCTTGACGAACTGCGCGGCATCGGCGGTGGTGATGTGCTCGAACACCACCTTGAGCGTCGGGAAGCGCTCGACGACGCGGCACAGGTGCTCGTCGATGAAGGCTTTCTCTCGGTCGAACACGTCGATTTCCGAGCGGGTCACCTCGCCGTGCACCAGCAGCGGCAGGCCGGTTTCCGCCAGGGCTTCCAGGGCGCCGCTGATGTTGTCCAGACTGGTGACGCCGGAGTCGGAGTTGGTCGTCGCGCCCGCCGGGTACATCTTCGCCGCATACACGTAACCGCTGGCTTTGGCAGCGCGGATATCGTCGCCCGTGGTGCGGTCGGTGAGGTAAAGTACCATCAGCGGCTCGAACTGGCTGCCGGCTGGCCGTGCGGCGAGAATGCGCTGGCGATACTCGCCCGCCTCGACGGCGTTGCGCACCGGCGGAACCAGGTTGGGCATGATGATCGCGCGAGCGAAGGTGCGGGCCACATCGGCAACGGTGTGCGGCAGTACGGCGCCGTCGCGCAGGTGAATGTGCCAGTCGTCAGGACGCAGCAGGGTGATGCGATCGGTCATTGAGGCTTCCAGGCGGGGCGAAAACATGCCCGGAATGCTACCGGAAAAGGGCGACGGGGGCACGCCGCAGATAGGCAGGCTGCGCACTCAAGTTTTCCCGGTGGCCACCGATACCCAGAGGGTACGTGGTCGTTTTTCCCGGAGCTCGCTGTGCGTCAGCCTCTTTTCCTTCTCATCGGATTGATCGTCAGTGCTGGCGCGAGCCTGCCTGCCATGGCGATCAGCTTCCAGACCCGCCTGGAAAAGGTCGAGTGGCAGGTGGCTGGCGACAAGTTCGAGTGCCGCCTTAGCCAGCCAATCACCGATTTCGGTGCTGGAGAATTCGTGCGGCGCGCTGGCGAGCAGGCCACCTTCCGCCTGCAGGTTCGCGAGCGCTGGCTGGGCAGCGGCTCGGCCACCTTGCTGGCGGCCGCGGCGCCGTGGCAGCCGGGGCGCGGCGATATCAATCTGGGCGCAGTCAGCGTGGTCAGTGGCGAGGTGCCGTTCAACAGCAGCCAGGAACAGGCCGGGCGCCTGCTTACCGGCCTGCTGGAGGGGCGCAGCCCGCTGGTACGCCATCGCACTTCCATGGGCGGAGAGAGCCTGGAAGTGCGGCTGTTGCCGGTGCGTTTTCGCAAGGCCTACGAGGATTACCTCAACTGCACGACAAAGCTGCTGCCGGTCAATTTCGACCAGGTGCGCCAGTCCAACATCGGTTTTCCTGGCGGTGGCACCGAGCTCGATGCCATGGCCAAGGCCAAGCTTGAGATCATTCTCGACTTCATGAAGGCCGACCCCACGGTCAACCGCATCGAGCTGGACGGGCATTCCGACAACAGCGGCAATCGCCTTACCAACCGCGACTTGTCGCGCCGCCGTGCCCTGGCCGTGATGGATTACCTGAAGGCCCAGGGAGTGCCAGACGAACGCATCATCATGCGTTTTCATGGCGAGCGTTATCCGCTGGTGCCCAACAACAGTCCTGCCAACCGTGACAAGAACCGCCGGGTGTCCGTGCGCCTGGACAGGGTGCCGGAGGCGCCGGTGCAGCCGACCGAGCAGGCCGCACCCGCAGCGCCGCCGGTGCCGGCAACTCCGGCTTCCACCTCCTGAGCCTGTCGCTTCGACGCCATCGCCTGTCGCGCCCCTGTAAATCGGCGGCCATGGGCAGTAGAATCACGGGCTTTCGAACAACCCCGTGGAGTGGATGGCATGGCGGACGTCAAAAAGGTAGTTCTGGCCTATTCCGGTGGCCTGGACACCTCGGTGATCCTCAAGTGGCTGCAAGATACCTATAACTGTGAAGTGGTGACCTTCACCGCCGATCTCGGCCAGGGCGAAGAGGTCGAGCCGGCCCGCGCCAAGGCTCAGGCCATGGGCGTCAAGGAAATCTACATCGACGACCTGCGCGAAGAGTTCGTGCGTGATTTCGTCTACCCGATGTTCCGCGCCAACACCATCTACGAAGGCGAGTACCTGCTGGGTACCTCCATCGCCCGTCCGCTGATCGCCAAGCGCCTGATCGAGATCGCCAACGAGACTGGCGCCGACGCCATCTCCCACGGCGCGACTGGCAAGGGTAACGACCAGGTACGTTTCGAGCTGGGCGCCTACGCGCTCAAGCCAGGCGTCAAGGTCATCGCCCCGTGGCGCGAGTGGGATCTGCTGTCGCGCGAGAAGCTGATGGACTACGCCGAGAAGCACGCCATCCCGATCGAGCGTCACGGCAAGAAGAAGTCGCCGTACTCCATGGATGCCAACCTGCTGCACATCTCCTACGAAGGCGGCGTGCTGGAAGACACCTGGACCGAGCACGAAGAAGACATGTGGCGTTGGACCAAGTCGCCGGAAGCGGCGCCGGATACCCCGACCTACATCGAGCTGACCTACAAGGCCGGTGACATCGTCGCCATCGACGGCAAGGAACTGAGCCCGGCCACCGTGCTGGCCGAACTGAACCGCATCGGCGGCGAGAACGGCATCGGCCGGTTGGACATCGTCGAGAACCGTTTCGTCGGCATGAAGTCCCGTGGCTGCTATGAAACCCCGGGCGGCACCATCATGCTCAAGGCTCACCGTGCCATCGAGTCGATCACTCTGGACCGCGAAGTCGCTCACCTCAAAGACGAACTGATGCCCAAGTACGCCAGCCTGATATACAACGGTTTCTGGTGGAGCCCGGAGCGTCTGATGCTGCAACAGATGATCGACGCATCTCAGGCCAGCGTGAACGGTGTGGTTCGCCTGAAGCTGTACAAGGGCAACGTCATCGTTGTCGGCCGCAAGTCCGACGATTCGCTGTTCGATGCCAACATCGCCACCTTCGAAGAAGACGGCGGTGCCTATAACCAGGCCGACGCGGCGGGCTTCATCAAGCTCAACGCCCTGCGTCTGCGCATCGCAGCCGGTAAGGATCGCAAGCTGCTGTAAACGCTGGCATCCCGCTCACAGCGCAGCCCCGCATTCGTCGGGGCTGCGCTGGGCGATTCACGACTCTGTTTCCATCACCCGCACCTCTTTCACCGCTCTGGCTCTACGGCCGGCAGGGGCGATTGGCTGTGGGCGTGATGATTTGGGGCGGGGAATGCCCGCCAGGCGTGCTGGCGGGTGAGGGGAGATCGTCAGGCTTTGCGAGTCAATGGTTGCTGGTCGAACGCAACGCCGGCCAAGCCGCTCTTCATCAGGGCGCGGATGTTGCCATGGTCACTGCCTTCGGGCGTGGCCAAAACGCTGCGGTAGTGCTCGCCAAAGCACTGCAGGGCTTCCTGATCGCTCAGGCCTTCGAGCAGGGCCAGGCCCAAGGTCTTGCACGAACCTTCGTTCTGCCCAGCAGCGTTTTCCATTTCGCCGTTACGAAAGGCGCTCTGCTGGTAGTCGTAATGCTCAGCAATAAAAGCTAGGGTTTCGGCGAAGGCGAAATGCTCGGCGCCCAGGCGTGTGCGGAAATCGTTCAGGTGGCTCATGCGGATCCTTTCGGGTTCTTGGCGTTGAAGGCAGCCTGCTGCTCCTGGCTGGCTTCGGTCTGGTACTTGGCTTTCCACTCGGCGTAGGGCATGCCGTAGACCTCTTCGCGGGCCTGATCCGGAGTGATGGCGATTTCCAGGTCGTCGGCTGCGGCCTTGTACCATTTGGACAGGCAGTTGCGGCAGAAACCGGCTAGGTTCATCAGGTCGATGTTCTGCACGTCCGGGCGTTCACGCAGATGCTGAACCAGGCGGCGATAGGCGGCAGCTTCCAGTTCGAGGCGTTGTTGGTCGTTCATGGCGATGCTCTCTCCGGGAGGGATGGCGGCGATGATAGAAGCCGGCAGGCCGCTCGGCAACCGGGCGGCCGATGGCTCAGCGATGCCCGGCGAGGGTGATCGATACCGACTCGGCGAAGCGCAGCGCGTGGGGCTTGTCGACCTCCACTTCGGCATAGCGCACGGCCTCGTGGGTCATCACCAGGTCGAGAATCTCCTGGGTCAGTCGCTCCAACAGGGCGAAGCGGTTGCCTTCCACGTGGGCGATGATGGCCTTGGTGATGGTGCGGTAGTTGAGTGCATGCTCGATGTCGTTATCACGCACCGCGTCGACGGCAGGGTAGAGGATGGTCAGGTTGATCAACACGTCCTGCTTGTTGTTGATCTCCTCTTCCTTGATGCCGATGAAGGTGCGCAGGCGCAGGTCCTTGACGCGGATGCGCGCCATGCCGGGTTCGAGTCTGGGCATGTTTACTTGCTCCGTCCGATCAGTTGCAGGAATTCGTGACGGGTATTGTAGGACTCGCGGAAGGCGCCGAGCATCACCGAGGTGCTCATCACCGAGTTCTGCTTCTCCACGCCGCGCATCATCATGCACATGTGCTGGGCTTCGATCACCACGGCCACGCCGGCGGCCTGGGTGACCTGTTCGATGGCGGTGGCGATCTGCCGGGTGAGGTTTTCCTGGATCTGCAGGCGGCGCGCGTACATGTCGACGATACGCGCGATCTTCGACAGGCCGAGCACCTTGCCGGTGGGGATGTAAGCCACGTGCGCCTTGCCGATAAAAGGCAGCAGGTGGTGCTCGCACAGCGAATAGAGTTCGATGTCCTTGACGATCACCATCTCATCGCTTTCCGAACTGAACAGCGCGCCGTTGACGACTTCCTCCAGGCTCTTCTCGTAGCCGTTGCACAGGTACTGCATGGCCTTGGCGGCGCGCTTGGGCGTGTCGAGCAGGCCTTCGCGCTCGGGATTCTCGCCGAGGCCAACGAGGATTTCACGGTAATGGTTGGGCAGTAATGGGTTCATCGTCAGGTCCTCAAAGCGGCTTATTTGAGATGGCGGCCGCCGTTCACGGTCAGGGTGGTGCCAGTGATGTAGGGGTTGTCCAGCAAGTAGCGCAGGCTCTGGTAGATCACCTGGGGGCCGGGTTCGAAACCCAGGGCGGATTTGCTCAGGGCCTTGGCGCGGTATTGGGCGTCGTCTTCTTCGTTGAACATCAACAGCGCCGGGGCGATGCCGTTGACTTTGATGTCGGGCGCGAAGCGGGCCGCGAACGACAGGGTTAGGCTGTCCAGGCCTGCCTTGCTGGCGCAGTAGGCCGGGCGGTTGCTCGAACCCTTGCGCACCACGTCATCGCTGATGTGGATGATGTCTGCCTGCTCGCTGCGCTGCAGCAGTTCGGCGCAGTGCAGGTTGATCAGGTAGGGCGCCAGCATGTGCACGGTGAACAGCTGCGTGAAGGCCGAGGCCTCCTCGTCGGGCGCCTCGGCGAACCAGGCCGAGGCGTTGTGCACGATGGCGCGCAGGCTATCGGTATGTGTTTTGAGTTCGCTAATGAAGGCCAGGATGCTGGCTTCGTCGCGAAAGTCGGCTTGCAGGGTCAGCGCACCGCGCTCGCGTAGGCGTAGCAGAGCAGGTCTTTCGCTGCGAAAGGTGAGGATCACCTGATGGCCGTCGTCGAGCAGGCGTTCGGCGCAATGCAGACCGACGCGCTGACTGGCACCGGTGATCAGAATCGGGGCGTTGCTGGCGCTCATAGAAGTCGACCGCAGGTGAACGAAGGAGGCGCCGCAATGCATGCCGGCTAATCAGGTTGTACAACGTTATAGCAGCCGTACAACCTGTACAACCCTTCGACTTCTACGGGAAAGTGAAATGCCGTCACCGTAAGGCGCCGGCGTACTGATTCAGCTGTTTGTCGAAGGGCTCGCGCGGCGCGGCATTGCTGCACTGCGGGTACCTTGCAGCCAGGGGGCGAGCATGCGGGTGACCAGCGGAATGAACAGGTAGGTCATCAGCGGCGTCAGCGCCAGGGTGCTTAGCAATATGCGGGTGACCAGTGGCACATCGGCCAGCAGACCGCCAAACAGCAGGTTGAAACATAGCGAAACCGGAAAGAACGCCAGCCAGATGGCGATGGTCTGCTTCCAGCGCGGCGGCTGGCGCACGCCGCTACCGAACCAGGCATCCAGACCCAGGGCACGATGTTCGTGGGGTTGGGCGAACAGGCCCTTGCCGCGCTCCAGCCAGGTCCGGCGGGAAGCGGAGTGCTCCCAGGTGGCCATGGTGTGCTCGTCGGTGAAGCGGAAGATCATCTGGAATTCGTCGTCGCCAGGCGGCGGGGCGAGTACGCCCGAACCCAGATAGCCGGGAAAGTCGGTAGCCAGTTGCTCGCCTTCGCGCAGCCAGGCGATGAAGTCGTGATAGCGCTCGCCAGCGACGCGGCGCGCCACCATGAGGGTGACCGGTTCGGTAGACATCGTGTATCTCCTGCTGAGCACATGACCAGGGTAGGGCCAGGCGATAGACGCGGTTCGGGGTGTTGAGCCGCGTCGTGATTGCAGCAAGGATTATTCCTATTTCCGGCCAATTAGCTAGAGGCCTTTTCGGGCAAACTGAAAAATATGGCCAGGTGCCTGCATCTACAGGGACGAAAGGCAATTTGCCGTTCGTCGGCCAAAGCGGCATTCGCCAGTCGGCCACCCGCGATTCACTTCAACTTTGCACCGGCTTGGGCAGTCTGGATTCGTTAGGGAGCACAGCAGCCGGGAGTTCTTATCGCCTGTACAGGGCCTGTACAAGTAACGTCAATGGCGGCCCGAGCTGGAGTAGACTTGTGAAATTCTGACCTCAGCAACGGTTTTTTCTATGTCCGATCTGGTTGGTTCCGCACCTTTCAACGTCAATGCCTTTAAGGAAGAGGACCTGTTCCCGATCCGCGAGGTGTCGCGCTTGACTGGCGTGAACCCGGTGACGCTGCGCGCCTGGGAGCGGCGCTACGGCCTCATTCAGCCGGTTCGCACCGACAGTGGCCACAGGCTTTATTCCCCGGCAGACGTGGAAATGGTGCGTAGCGTACTGGCGTGGATCGAGCGCGGCGTGCCGGTTAGCAAGGTTGGGCGCATCCTGGCGCGCAATGAAACCACTCAGGCCAGCGTCACGCCGACTTACGAATCGGCCACCTCGGGTGAGTGGGCGCAGTGGCAAACGCGGCTACTGGCGGCTGTGCAGGCATTCGACGAGGCCGAGCTTGATCGGGTCTACGGCCAGGTGTTTTCCAGCTATCCGCAAGCAGTGACCTTTCAAGACATCATCATGCCGCTCTGGCAGCGTTTGTTGCTGCGTTACGGGCGGCCGGGCTACGGCAGCGAGTGGCTGTTCTTCGACACCTACCTGCGCACCCGGGTGTTGCAGCGCCTGCACAACCTGCGGGACGAGCCAGGCCGTCGCCTGTTGCTGGTGGCGTTGCCGGGGCGCTGCCGCGAGCTGGAGTTGCTGGTGACCGGGCTGTTGCTCAATCCGCCCGACGCCGCGGTGTATGTACTTGGCATTGGGCAAGCGCTGGAAGAGCTGCCGCAGGTATGCGACAAGATGCAACCGGTGGCGGTGGTGGTGTTTTCCAATCAAGCGCCGGCCGCCGACACCGCGCAACAGCTGGAGCGTCTGTCGATGAGCCTGGAATGCCCACTGGCCATCGTAGGCGAGGGTGCCGATCTCTTGGAGGATACCTTCCGCGGCTCGGCCATCGCTTGTCTGGGCAGCGACGGACGACTGATCAGACGCCGTCTGCGGCAGTTTCTGACCGGGCGGCTGGATACCTAAGTGGCCTTAGAGGCTGTGCGCTTCGGGGTAGAGCTTGCGGTGCTGCTGGTACAGGTGCGCCTGCAGGCGCTCGCTGCTGTCTTCGTCGAGCGCCAGTTCGTAGGCCAGCATACCCTCGTCGGTAATGCGCACCAGGCTGCCCTGCAGGATCACCGGCTCGATATCCTCGATATCCAAACCCAGGCTGAAGCGCTCCGGCGGCGAGGCCTTGGCGGTTTGCGCCACCAGCAGGCCGCTCAGTGAAAGTTCATGAATCTCCAGGCTGCTCGGCTGGCCGTCACGGCGCAGTAACGGCTGCGGCGGGTCCAGTGGCAGGCGCCAGGCGCGGTTGAAGGAACCTTCCTCGAAAATCTGCGGCACGCCCAGCTCCAGATGCGGTGTGTTATGGGCATCGGTGACCAGGTGCGGTTTGAAGGTCAGGCGTTGATTGTCGATGTGCGCTTCGATGGTCAACTGCTCCTTGGCAGCGCAACTGGCCAGCAGCTCAGCGGTCTGACGTGCAGCATCGACCTGCAGAACCGGTTCTGGCTCGGCGGGTGTGGGAGCGCTTTCCGTAAGCTGTTGAATGAATTCCATTTCGAGCGGGGTTAACAGCGACGAGTCTTGCATGACTGCTTCTACGCAAGGGAGTGGGGCTCCCTTGTGACAACTCGCAACCCCTTTCGTTACCGCTACCGAGCGTTTTTAAGCGTTGCCAGTTCGGCGCGCACCTGCATCAGCTCGGCTTCGAGGTCTTTGACCCGCTGCTGATTGGCGACGTGTTCGCTGACGTCCTTCTGGATGCCGATGTAGTAGGTCAGCTGATCGGCTTCGTTGAAAACCGGGGTGATCGACAGCTCGTTCCAAAAGGTGCTGCCGTCCTTGCGGTAGTTGCGAATCACCTCACGGCAGGGCTGGCGGCTGTGGATGGCCTTGCGGATCAGCTTTAAGGCGGGCTGATCGCGCTCCTCGCCCTGCAGGAATCGGCAGTCCTGATAGAGGATCTCTTCGCCGTTGTAGCCGGTCAGTGCTTCGAAGGCTGGGTTTGCGTAGATGAGAATGTGGTCATCGCCTTCCTGTTCCGCGACCACGATGCCGTCGTTTGAAGCCTCGACCACCCGTTGCAGCAAGTTGGCATTGATCATCACAAGCGCCCCCGTCGATTTTCGCCAGTCTATCAGAGGTACTCCTAATGCCGCTTCGCTGTGCGCGGCAGCGCCGCGTGATACGGCATAATGGCGCGCAGTTCTAATCGATGGAGTTTTCATGAAAGTCGCGATTCTTTCCGGTTCGGTTTACGGCACTGCTGAAGAAGTGGCCCGGCATGCCGAGTCGCTGCTCAAAAAGGCCGGTATCCAAGCCTGGCACAACCCGCGCGCTACCCTGGATGAGGTCAAGGCTTTCGCCCCTGAAGCCTTTCTGGTGGTGACGTCGACCACCGGCATGGGTGAGCTGCCGGATAACCTGCAACCGCTGTATCACCATATCCGCGATCAGCTGCCGGCCTGGAGTGGTCTGCCGGGCGGGGTGATCGCCCTGGGCGACTCCAGCTATGGCGATACCTATTGCGCAGGCGGCGAACAGGCCCGCGAACTGTATGGCGAACTGGGCGTGCGCGAAGTGCTGCCGATGCTGCGTATCGATGCCAGCGAAAGCGTCACCCCGGAGCAGGATGCGGAGCCGTGGATCGGCGAATTTGTCGAGATGTTGCAGGAAAACGACCGTTTATCCTGATTTACGAACGTTGTCGAACCTCGGCCAGTCGGGTGTAGGGAGCGTTCGCTTTCATTGAAGAAAGCGGATGAGCTTGCCCACCAACTGGATGAAAGGTGACGACAATGAACAAGATGAAGATTCCTGCCCTCGTACTTAGCGGCCTGCTAGCCGGTGCCGTTCTGCCTGCCGTTGCGGATTCCAGCGCGCCGGCCCCGGGCACCACTACGCCGCAGCCGTCGACCACACCGGGTGCCCCGCCTACCGATAACGGCATGATGACCCCGGGCACTCCTGCGCCTGGTACCGATGGCACCAGCACCACCCCGGGCACCGGAACGGGGACCGGCAATGGCACGGGCGCTGGTTCCGATCCGATGCCTGGCGGCACCGGTACCAACGGTGGCGGCACCGGAGGTTCGGGCACCGGGACAGGTACCGGCACCGGCACCGGCGGCGGCATGGGTGGCGGCACCGGTGGTAGCGGCGGTGCAGGTGGCACTGGCGGCGGCGCCAGCCAGTAAGCGCTCATCGGCGTGGGTGTTTCTACCCCAAGGGGTTGGGAACACCCGCCCATGGCCAGGCCCTAGCGAGTGGCCTTGATTCCGTATTTGCGCAGGCGCGTGGCGATCGCACTGTGTGACGTATGCAGGCGTGCCGCCAATTGGCGCGTCGAGGGATGGCTGACGTAGAGCCGTTCCAGCAACTCCTTCTCGAATGCCGATACAGCCGCCTCCAGGCTGATCACTTCTCCTCCCGATTGCTGCTGAGCCACTGCCGTGCCGGCAATGTCCAGATCATCGACCTGCACCAGATTGCTTTCGCATATGGCGGCAGCCCGGAAGATCACGTTCTGCAACTGACGCACGTTACCTGGCCAGCGATTGCCGAGCAGGGCCGGATAGGTGTCCGGCGTCAGGCGGCACTGGGTGCGCTGAATCTGCGCGCAGGCCTGCTGCATGAAATGACGAGCCAGCAGCACGATGTCCTGGCCGCGTTCGCGCAACGGCGGCACTTGCAGGTTCAACACGTTCAGGCGGTAGAACAGATCCTCGCGAAATTCGCCCTCGGCGACCATGCGTTCCAGATCGCGGTGCGTGGCGCTGATGATGCGCACGTTCACGCGCTCTTCGCGGTCGCCACCGACCCGGCGAAAGGTGCCGTCGCTGAGAAAGCGCAGCAGCTTGGCCTGCAGGTACGGCGACATCTCGCCGATCTCGTCGAGAAAGACCGTGCCGTGATTGGCCAGCTCCAGCAGCCCGGGCTTGCCGCCGCGCTGGGCGCCGGTGAAGGCGCCGGGGGCGTAGCCGAACAGTTCGCTCTCGGCGAGGCTTTCCGGCAAAGCCGCGCAGTTGAGTGCCAGGAACGGTGCGCCATGGCGTGGGCTCAGGGCATGGCAGGCACGCGCGACCAGCTCCTTGCCGGTGCCGGTTTCGCCGTGGATCAGTAGTGGTGCATCGAGCGTCGCCACTCGCTGGGCGCGAGCCTTGAGGGTGCGGATGGGCAGCGAGTCGCCCAGCAGCGAATCGAATCCCTCGGCATGATCGTGGTGCAGCGCGGCGAGGCGCGCGCCGATGCGGCTGGGCTCGTAAAGGGTGAGCAGGGCACCCGCCAACTGGCCGGCTTCGGCGGTTTCGCTGATCGGCGCGGCGTCGAGCAACAACGCCTGGCCGTTGAGCGTCACCTCGCGCAGCGGCAGGCGAAACTGCTGGTCGAGCAGCGCCTGATGCAGATCGGCGTCGGCGAACAGCTCGCCCAACGCTTCGCCCTCCGGCTCCCGGCCGCACAGGGCAATCAGCGCCGGGTTGGCCAGCAGCACACGGCCGCCGCCATCGACCGCCAGCACCGGATCGCTCATGGCGGCCAGCAAGGCGTCGAGCTGCAGGCGCCGACGTTGCCCCGGCAGGATGTCGACCACCGTCACCGCCTGCACGCCGCGCACCTTGAACAGTGCATCGCGCAGTTCGTCGAGCACTTCGGCGCTGAGCGTCGGTGCGTCGATGTAGACGTTGGGCGGCACCATCTCCACGGCGTCGAGATTGAGGTTGCGACCGCCCAGCAGGGCGAGCACTTCCTGGGTGATTCCAACGCGATCGATGAAGGTGACGTGAATGCGCATGACGAGCCGGGCGAGGGGAGAACGGTGGCGCAGTATGCCCGGTCTGCGCTGCGGCTGTTAACCGCCATGGATAGTTAATCTGAGCGTAACGATCTGCCGTCGGGCTTGATTGATGGCCTTCGCCGCGACTTCTAAGGTGCCTCCACGACAGCGGAACTCGTGGAGTCTTCAATGACAATAACAATATCCCCACCGTCGCAATGGTCGCGGCGCCGAGTCGAGAAAACGCGGCGGCTCGACCAGGTGCGTCATCTCGCCGATGGTGTGGTGCTGCCGGGTGACAAGATCGTCGCGGCGCTCGAAGCCTTGATCGCGCCCGGTGACCGCGTGGTGCTCGAAGGCAACAACCAGAAGCAGGCGGATTTCCTCTCCCGCTCGCTGGCCCAGGTCGATCCCGGTCGCCTCCACGACCTGCACATGATCATGCCCAGCGTCAGCCGCGCCGAGCATCTCGACCTGTTCGAGCGCGGCATCGCCCGCAAGCTCGACTTCTCCTTCGCCGGCCCGCAGAGCCTGCGCATCGGCCAGTTGCTCGAAGACGGCCTGTTGGAAGTCGGCGCCATCCACACCTACATCGAACTCTACTCGCGCCTGTTGGTGGACCTGATTCCCAACGTCGCGCTGGTCGCCGGCTTCCAGGCCGACCGCCACGGCAACATCTACACCGGCCCAAGCACCGAGGACACTCCGGCGCTGGTCGAACCCACCGCCTTCTCCGACGGCATCGTGATCTTCCAGGTCAACGAGATCGTCGACGAGCTGCCGCGTGTGGACATCCCCGCTTCCTGGGTCGACTTCGTGGTGGTGGCCGACAAGCCCTTCTATATCGAGCCGCTGTTTACCCGCGATCCGCGCCACATCACGTCGGTGCATGTGTTGATGGCGATGATGGCGATCCGCGGCATCTACGAAAAACACAACGTGCAGTCGCTCAATCACGGCATCGGTTTCAACACTGCCGCCATCGAGCTGATCCTGCCGACCTACGGCGAATCGCTGGGGCTGAAGGGCAAGATCTGCCGCAATTGGACGCTCAACCCGCACCCGACGCTGATCCCGGCCATCGAGACCGGCTGGGTGGAAAGCGTGCACTGCTTCGGCACCGAGCTGGGCATGGAGGGTTACATCGCCCAGCGCCCGGACGTGTTCTTCACCGGTCGCGACGGCTCGATGCGCTCCAACCGCATGATGTGCCAGCTGGCCGGGCAGTACGCGGTCGACCTGTTTATCGGCGCCACGCTGCAAGTGGACGGTGATGGTCATTCCTCCACCGTGACCCGTGGCCGCCTGGCCGGCTTCGGCGGTGCACCGAACATGGGCCATGACCCGCGCGGTCGGCGTCATTCGACGCCTGCCTGGCTGGACATGCGCCCAGGCGACAGCGACGCGCCGCTGCTCGAGCGTGGCAAGAAGCTGGTGGTGCAGATGGTCGAGACCTTCCAGGAGGGCGGCAAACCCACCTTCGTCGAGCAGCTCGATGCGGTAGCGATGGCGCAGAAGGTCGGCATGCCGCTGGCGCCGATCATGATCTACGGCGACGACGTCACCCACCTGCTTACCGAGGAAGGTATCGCCTACCTGTACAAGGCGCGCACCCTGGAGGAGCGCCAGGCGATGATCGCCGCGGTGGCCGGCGTCACTTCCATCGGCCTGCGCCACGACCCGAAAGACACTGCACGCATGCGCCGTGAAGGGCTGATCGCCCTGCCCGAAGACCTCGGCATCCGTCGCACCGATGCCAGCCGCGAACTGCTCGCAGCCAAGAGTATCGCCGAGCTGGTCGAGTGGTCGGGCGGTCTGTACAACCCGCCTGCCAAGTTCAGGAGCTGGTGATGAATGCACTCACTGCAATTCAGCCCCAGCTTTCGCTGAGCGACTGGCTGGCCGATCTGACTGTGGACGCGCTGATCGACGAGGCCGACCTGTCGCCCAAGCCAGGGCTGGTCGACCGGCGCGGCAGTGGCGCGCACACCGATCTGCACCTGGGCCTGATGCACGCTTCGGCGCTGGCCCTGTGGCCGAGCTTCAAGGCCATGGCCGATGCCGCGCAGCAACGCGGTGCCATCGACCAGGCACTGCGTGAGGACGTTGGCCGCATCGGTCGCGAAGGTGAGGTGGAGATGCTGCGCGTCACTGGCGGCGTCAACACCCATCGCGGCGCGATCTGGGCGCTGGGGCTGCTCAGTGCCGCTGCCGCACTCGAACCCTGCGAGTTGGCACCAGAACAGGTCGCGGTGCGCGCCGCACGCCTGGCCCTGCTCAATGACCGCGCCGCGCCCGTCACTGGCGACAGCCATGGCGCCCAGGTCTGCCGTCTGTACGGTGTGCATGGCGCCCGTGAGGAAGCACAGCTGGGCTTCCCGGCGGTGATCCAGCAGGCGCTGCCGCAACTGGCGCGCAGCCGCGCCGCCGGGGCAGGGGAGCAGAACGCTCGCCTGGATGCGCTGCTGGCGATCATGACCCAGCTGGCCGACACCTGCGTGCTCTATCGCGCCGGCATGGCCGGGCTGGTCAGCATGCAGAGCGGCGCCCGCGCGGTGCTCGCTGCCGGCGGTTGCGCCAGCCTCGACGGCCGTCGCCATTTGCGTGACCTCGAACGCGACATGCTGCGCCTGCGTGCCTCGCCTGGCGGCGCTGCCGATCTGCTCGCCGCCACCCTGTTCCTCGACCGCCTGCAGCATGGCCTGCCGGCGCAGCTTGGGAGTCTGTGAAATGGAAACCCTGTCTTTTCAATTCCCCGCCGGGCAACCGGCCAAGGGTCGCGCGCTGGTGGGCTGCGTTGGCTCCGGCGACCTGGAAGTGCTGCTCGAACCCGGCCAGGCCGGCACCCTGGCCATCCAGGTGGTGACCTCGGTGAACGGCAGCGCACCGCGCTGGCAGCTCTTGTTCGAACGCATGTTCCGTGAGCAGCAGCTGCCCGCGCTGAACATCGCCATTCATGATTTTGGCGCCACGCCCGGCGTGGTGCGCCTACGCCTGGAGCAAGGCCTGGAGGAACTGAACCATGGCTGAGCAAAACATTGCGCGCCTGCTGGCGCAGCGCAGCTTCACTGAACTCGGTGCCCGCGGGCGAGCTCGCGCACTGCTCGATGCCGGCAGCTTCCGCGAGCTGCTCGATCCCTTCGCCCGGCTGATGTCGCCCTGGCTGCCCAAGCAGGGCATCGTGCCGCAGGCCGATGACGGCGTGGTGGTGGCCAAGGGGTTGATCGACGGCCAGTCTGCGGTGGTGATCGCCATCGAAGGTGCCTTCCAGGGCGGCAGCCTCGGCGAAGTGGGTGGGGCGAAGATCGCCGGTGCCCTGGAGCTGGCGGCTGAAGACAATAAGGCCGGTACGCCGACCCGTGCCGTGTTGCTGCTGGAAACCGGTGGCGTGCGCCTGCAGGAAGCTAACCTGGGCCTGGCGGCCATCGCCGAGATCCAGGCTGCCATCGTCGAGCTGCGCCAGTATCAGCCGGTGATCGGCCTGGTCGCCGGCCCGGTCGGCTGCTTCGGTGGCATGTCCATCGCTGCCGGGCTGTGCAGCTATCTGCTGGTGACCCGCGAAGCGCGCCTGGGCCTCAACGGCCCGCAGGTGATCGAACAGGAAGCCGGGCTGGATGAATACGACTCGCGCGACCGCCCCTTTATCTGGAGCCTGACCGGCGGCGAGCAGCGCCACGCCAGCGGCCTGGTCGACGGCTACGTGAGTGATGACGTTGAGGCCATTCGCAGCGAGCTGCATGGGCTGTTCGCCAAGGGCAAGCCTGAGCTTGAGCGCAGCCGTCGCCATGCCTGGTTCCTCGAGTGCCTGCGTGACGTCGACACCTCGATCCAGGCCGATGCCGCTGCCGTGCGCAGCGCCTACCAGGGAGCATGACCATGACCACTGCACTGGAACAACGCGGCCTGCACTGGTTCAACGCCTTGGCCGGCAACGCGCAGCCGATTTCCGGGCTGCCCGCCTCGCTACGGGTAGCCGACGGCGAGCTGGCCGGCCAGCCGGCGCGCTATCTGGCGGTGATCGCCGATGCCGGCAACCCCTTTCCCCGGGCTCGCAACGGCGAGGTCGGCCTGCTCGAAGGCTGGGGCCTGGCCCAGGCGGTCGACGAGGCCATCGAGGCGGATCGCGACAAGGCGCACAAGCGCGCACTGATCGCCATCGTCGACGTGCCGAGCCAGGCCTATGGCCGTCGCGAAGAAGCCTACGGCATTCATCAGGCCCTGGCCGGCGCGGTGGACGCTTATGCCCGTGCCCGTCTGGCCGGCCATGGGGTGGTCGGTCTGCTGGTCGGCAAGGCCATGTCCGGCGCCTTTCTCGCCCACGGCTACCAGGCCAATCGACTGATCGCCCTGCGCGATGCCGGGGTGATGGTGCACGCCATGGGCAAGGCCGCCGCGGCGCGCATCACCCTGCGCAGCGTCGATGAGCTGGAAGCGCTGGCCGCCAGCGTGCCGCCAATGGCTTACGACCTGGATAACTACGCCTCGCTCGGCCTGCTCGCCGAGGTGCTCGACGTCGAGCAGGTGACGCAGCCCACGGCTGCCGACCTGACCCATGTGCAGGGCGCCCTGGGTCGCGCGCTGGCCGACATCGCCGCCAGCCCCCTTGACTTGCGCAACCGCCTGGGCGCCGCCAACCGTGCGGCCTCTTCGCAGGTGCGCGAATTGCTGCGCGCGCAGTGGTAGGAGCCGATCATGCATTGCCCCCGTCCACATGACCTGCTCTGGGGCCTGCGCCCCGAGCACCTGCCCCAAGAGGCGCCTGCCTGGGCTCGCGCTGCCCTGGGCGGGCATGTGCCGGTGGTGGTGCGCCGTGCGCCGGCCGAGCCTGGTTGGGTCGCGGTGGGCGTACGCGGCGCTGCGCGTGAACAACGGTATGCGGCCTGGATGCGCCTGACCGACATCAGTCGTCTGGTCAGCCCCCAGGCGGTCGCCAGGGCCGGGCGCTGGCACCGTCATGCCCAGCCCCATTGGCCGGCGCTGCGGGCTCTCAGCCAATTGGCGCCACGTCTCGACGCCCGGGGCCTGGCCTGGGGCGTCACTGGTAGCCTGGGCTTCGAGCTGGCCAGCGGCATCGCTGCCGCGCACCCGGACAGCGACCTCGACCTGTCGCTGCGCGCACCCCACCCTCTGTCTCGGGCGTGGGCCGGTGCCCTGTGCCACCTGCTGGACGGCGCGCCGGGGCGTATCGACCTGCAACTGGAAACACCCCATGGCGCCGTGGCGCTGCGTGAATGGGCCGGCGAGGCGCCGCGCGTGTTGTTGAAAACCCAGAACGGCCCGCTGCTGGTCAGCGACCCGTGGCAACTCCAGCAGGTGGCGGCATGAGCGCGCTGTGGGCTTTTCCGGGGCAAGGCGCCCAGCAGCCCGGCATGCTGCATAGTTTGCCGGCTGACCCCATCGTAGCCGCGTGCCTCGCGGAAGCCGAGGCCGTGCTCGGCCAGCCCCTTGCCGAGCTGGATTCAGCCGAGGCGTTGCAAGGCACCCGCGCCGTCCAGCTGTGCCTGCTGATTGCCGGGGTAGCGGGAGCACGACTGTTGAGGGCCCGTGGTCTTGCGGCCGATTACGTCGCGGGCCTGTCCATCGGCGCGTATGCCGCAGCGGTGGTCGCCGAGGCCCTGAGTTTCGCCGATGCGCTGCGGCTGGTGGCCCTGCGTGGCCAGCTGATGCAGCAGGCGTATCCCGAGGGCTACGGCATGACGGCGATTCTCGGTCTCGACCTGAATACCATCGAGCGCTTCCTGGCCGAGGTGAATGGGCCGCAGTCGCCAGTGTTCCTGGCCAACATCAATGCCGAAAATCAGCTGGTGATCGCCGGTAGCCACACGGCGATGCAGGCCGTGGGCGCGCGCGCCCGAGCGGCCGGGGCAGGGGCGGTGAAGCCGTTGGCGGTCAGCGTGCCCTCGCATTGCGTGCTGCTCGCCGAACCGGCGGCGAGGCTGGGGGAAGCGTTCGCCGATGTCGAACTGCGGCGACCTGCCGTTCGCTACCTGAGCGGCAGTACCGCGCGGCTGTTGAGCGAGCCCGAGGCCCTGCGTGACGACCTGGCCAACAACATGTGCCGGATCGTCGACTGGGCTGGCGTTTTGCAAACGGCGTTCGAGCGAGGCGTGCGGCTGCACCTCGAACTGCCGCCCGGCAGCGTGCTCAGTGGCCTGGCCCGGCGTGTGTTCGAGCCGGCAATGGTCGTTGCCTTTCAGGGCGCGCGCCTGGATACCCTGGAGGCGCTGTTGCGCCAGGAGGTGAGCCAGAGCCGATAACAAACGTCCGATTGCCGAAGCACAAGAACAATAACTTCGATGCGTCACGAGGATAAGAACAATGATCACCTACCGAAAAATCCCCTTCGCCATATTCCCCCAGGCCGGTTTCAGTACCCCGCAGATTTCTGTGTCACCAGTAGGCGTAGTCCGGAGGCGCGCATGAGCAGGCGCGCGCAATCGCAAGGGCAGGCAGCACCCATGAGTGGTGCGTCGTCGTCGAGTCAACCGAACCAGGTGTATTCGGAGGGCGTATGAGTCCGGAAATCGCAACCATCGTCGGTCTGGTGATCATGTTTATCGTGGCCACGGCGCTGCCCATCAACATGGGCGCAGTCGGCTTTGCATTGGCCTTTATCGTGGGCGGCATCTGGGTCGGCACCACTGGCAAGGAGATTCTCGCAGGCTTTCCCGCTGATCTGTTCCTGACGCTGGTCGGCATCACTTATCTGTTCGCCATCGCTCAGAAGAACGGCACCATCGATCTGCTGGTGCACTGGGCAGTCAAAGGCGTGCGCGGCCTTATCGTGGCCATTCCGTGGGTAATGTTCATCGTCACCGCGGTGCTCACCGCGTTCGGTGCGCTAGGGCCGGCGGCGGTGGCGATCATCGGTCCGGTCGCGCTGCGCTTTGCCAAACAGTACGAGATCAACCCGCTGATGATGGGGTTGCTGGTGATCCACGGCGCTCAGGCGGGCGGCTTCTCGCCGATCAGTGTGTATGGCGGCATCACCAATCAGGTGGTGCAGAAGGCGGGGCTGGACGTTACCGAAATGGCGGTATTTCTCACCAGCCTGGGCTTCAACCTGCTGATGGCGTTCATCTGCTTCTTCGCCTTTGGCGGCATCGCCTTGCTGCGCCGTGGCCGTGCCGTGGCAGATGAGCCGTTGATCGCCGGTGTGCAGGCGTCGTCGCGGCAGTTCGCCATCGAAGGTCATGGTGCGGTGGTCAGTGCAGGCGGCGGCACGCTTTCCAACAACCCGCAGGCGCTGGATGAAGTGCGCATCAACCGCGATCACCTGATCACCCTGGTCGGGCTGCTGGGGCTGGGTATCGCGGCGCTGGTGTACGACCTCAACGTCGGTCTGGTGGCGATCACCGTCGCGGTCGCCATCGCGCTGGTTTCTCCGTCTGCGCAAAAAGGTGCGGTGGATGGCATCAGCTGGTCCACGGTGCTGCTGATCAGCGGTGTGGTGACCTATGTGGCCGTGTTGCAGAAGGCCGGTGCGGTGGATTTCGTCGGCCATGGCGTCAGTGCCATCGGCATTCCGCTCCTGGGGGCGCTGCTGGTCTGCTATGTCGGTGGCATTGTCTCGGCCTTTGCGTCTTCGGCAGCCGTGCTGGGCGCCACCATTCCGCTGGCGGTGCCGTTCCTGATGCAGGGCCAGCTCGGCGCGGCCGGGGTGATCTGCGCGCTGGCGATATCTTCCACGGTGGTGGACGTCAGTCCGTTCTCCACCAACGGTGCGCTGGTGGTGGCTTCAGCGGCGAAGGAAGAGCGTGAAGCGCTGTTCCGTCGTTTCCTGGTCTACAGCGGGCTGGTGGTAGCTTTCGGCCCCCTGTTGGCCTGGCTGATATTCGTGGTGCCAGGCTGGATGTAAGCCGCGCAGGTGGCGGCCTTTGGTCGCCACCTGCAGGTGCAGGGAGCGGACTGCCGGTGAACACACTTCTATCTTTCAGGAGCAATTGATCTTCACCTTGTAAGCCGTGGTTCGGACCATTAGCAATCGAGTGAGCAACAACAGCCAGTTGGCGCCACGGGCGTCAGGAGGTGAGCCTCTACCACGGGGCCAGCGTGCTTGGCGAAGCACAAAAACAACAACACTTCGACACGTAAAACGAGGACAACAACAATGATCATCTATGGTGTCGCCTTCCTGGCGATCTGTACGCTGGCCGGCATCTTCGTCGGCGAACTGCTGGGCAAACTGATCGGTGTACCCGCCAATGTCGGCGGGGTAGGCATCGCCATGATATTGCTGATATTCCTCGGCAGTTACCTGAGCAAGCGCGGCCTGCTCAGTAGCAAGTCCGAGCAGGGCGTGGAGTTCTGGAGCGCCATCTACATTCCCATCGTAGTGGCCATGGCGGCCCAGCAGAACGTCTACGGCGCGCTGAGCGGTGGGCCGATGGCGATCATCGCAGGCACCCTCGCTGTCGTTCTCGGTTTCGCTCTGGTGCCCGTGCTGTGCCGGCTCGGCCAGCAACCGACGCAGGCCGTCGAGGCGAAGGTTGTTTCCCAGCCCCTGAACAAAGCGCCACGGTGACCTCCATGTATGAATCGATGATGAAAGTGGTCGACAGCTACGCCATGCTCAGCAGCTTCGCCATTATCGGCGTCACCATGTGGCTGTCCTACTGGCTTTCCAACACGCTCACGAAGGGGCGTCTGCATGGTTCGGCCATCGCCATTCTGCTCGGACTGGTGCTGTCCTATATCGGCGGCATCTACACCGGTGGGCAGAAGGGTCTGGTCGACATTCCCCTGTTCGCCGGCCTTGGCCTGCTGGGCGGGGCCATGTTGCGCGACTTCGCCATCGTCGCCACAGCCTTTGGCGTCAGTGTCGACGAGCTCAAGCGCGCTGGGTTTGCCGGGGTGCTGGCGTTGTTCGTCGGCGTCGGATCGTCCTTCGTCGCAGGTGTGGCGGTGGCCATGGCTTTCGGCTACAGCGATGTGGTCAGCCTGACCACCATCGGCGCCGGCGCGGTGACCTATATCGTCGGCCCGGTGACTGGCGCGGCGCTGGGCGCCAGCTCCGACGTGATGGCGCTGTCCATTGCCGCGGGGCTGATCAAGGCGATTCTGGTGATGGTGGCCACGCCCTTCGTGGCGCCTTACATCGGTTTGAACAATCCGCGCAGCGCGGTGATCTTCGGTGGCTTGATGGGTACCTCCAGCGGTGTGGCCGGTGGCCTGGCAGCCACCGATCCGAAGCTGGTGCCCTATGGCTGCCTGACCGCGGCCTTCTATACCGCGCTGGGCTGCCTGCTGGGGCCATCGCTGCTGTACTTCCTGATGCGTGGCTTGATGGGTTGATGCTGTTTGCCCGCCGTCATGGCGGGCTTTTTTATTCCGGTGGATGTCGCGGTTCGGCAAATCGGGGTGCCCTGCTGCACATCAGGCCTGGCGGCTGTACATCCGGCATTCGGCGAGCAGTGCCAGCAGGTTCGGATCGCGTTCCCGGGTCTTGAGAAACACCACGCCAATGTGCTGCTGCATCTGGTATTTGGCCTGCAGTGGAATCAACTTCATACGGTTCTCATAGACCGCTGCCACACGCCCCGGTAGCAGCGCATAGCCGACGCCGGAGCTGACCATGCTGAGCAGGGTGAAGATGTCTTTCACCTGCATCGCTACCTTGGGCTCGAAACCAGCCTGCTCGAAGACCCGCTCGCCATCGCGAAAAGTCGCGTAGCCCTGGGTCAGGGTAATGAAGGTGTCGTCGGCCAGGGCCGCCAGATCCACATCGGTGTGCTCGGCGAAGGGCGAATCGTTGGGCGCCGCCAGAAAGATATCGTCGGAAAACAGCGGCAGCTGTTCGCAGTCCGGGTCGCTGACGCTGTCATCGAGGGCGATGAGAATGGCGTCAAGCTCCATGTTCTTGAGCTTGTACATCAGGTCGACGTTGGAGCCGAGGATCAGATCGATATTCAGCTCACTACGGCGCAGCTTGAGGCCCATGATCAATTGCGGAACCGTCTTGACCGTCAGTGAGTAGAGCGAGCCGAGCTTGAAGCGCTCGGCGCTGAAACCAGCGGCCTCGCGGGCCAGGCGCACCATGTCCTGGGCGTCCTGGATCAGCTTCTGGGCTTTTTCTTCGAGTACGTAGGCGCTTTCCAGGGGAATCAGGTTGCGGCCCTGGTGCTTGAACAGCGGGCAGCGCAGGGCGTTTTCCAGCGAGTGGATGGCGCGGTGCACACTGACGTTGCTGGTGTTGAGCTCACTGGCGGCACGGGCCAGGTTGCCGCAGCGCATGAACGCCAGGAAGATTTCCAGCTTCTTGAGCGTCAGTTCTTCATCGATCTGCATGGGCCAGATCCAATCCCTGGTGATATGGAAGTGGCCCGATTGTGCCGCAGATGCCTGGCGCTGTGGCGAATCAGCCGCAGGTGATGCGCTCGATGATTTCGGCTTCGGTGATGTCGATGTTCAGGCGCTGGGAATCGTAGTCCAGGGTCACCATGTCGCCAGGCGACAGCACGCGGGCGGTGCGGGCTCCGGATTGTTCACGGGCCTTTTCGACCACTTCGGCGCTGGCCATCTGGCCGAGCAGGTTCTGGGCAGCTTCGGCGCTGCACTTGCCATTGTTGTTGGCGGGTTTCGACGCCTGGGTGGGTGCTGTGTCGGTCGAGCTGCAGCCGGCGAGCAGGGCGAGCAGAGCGGCGCCGCCAATCAGGTGTTTGAAAGCCATTGCATGATCCTTGTGTGTGAAGGTTGTGCGGTGAAGTGCGTGAGTGTGCCGTGTATCGGACTCGGTTGTCGTGCCCGTGTTCCGAATTCGGTGCATGGCGCCGCGATCATCTTTCGCCAGCCTGGCTGCTGAAGGCAGCAGCCGAGCTCGTGTCGGCATGGCCGTGATCGCCGGGCGGCGCAGCGCCCAGGGCAACATTTCTTTACAATGGGCCGCTGTTTTCAGGATCGAGGCGTATCGTGCAACCGGTCATTTCCATTCAGCAGTTGAACAAGACCTACGCGTCCGGCCACCCGGCGCTCAAATCCATCGACCTGGATATCCGCAAGGGCGAGATCTTCGCGCTGCTCGGCCCCAATGGGGCGGGCAAGACCACGTTGATCAGCATAATCTGCGGCATCGTCAATCCGGGCAGCGGTTCGGTCACGGTCGCCGGCCACGACATCCTGCGCGACTACCGCGCGGCGCGCTCGAAGATCGGCCTGGTACCCCAGGAACTGTTCAACGAAGGTTTCGAGAGCGTGTGGGCGGCCGTGCGCTTCAGCCGTGGGCTGTTCGGCAAGTCGCCGGATAACGCCTACCTTGAGCAACTGCTGCGCGACCTGTCGCTGTGGGAAAAGAAGGACGCGCGGATCATGGAACTGTCCGGCGGCATGAAGCGCCGGGTGATGATTGCCAAAGCGCTGTCCCACGAGCCGGAGATCCTGTTTCTCGACGAGCCGACCGCCGGCGTCGACGTCGAGCTGCGCCGCAACATGTGGGACATGGTGCGCAAGCTGCGCGAGCGCGGCGTGACCATCATCCTCACCACCCACTACATCGAGGAGGCCGAGGAGATGGCCGACCGCATCGGCGTGATCCGCAAGGGCGAGATCATCCTGGTGCAGGACAAGGACACCCTGATGCGCCAGCTCGGCCAGAAGCAGCTGACCCTGCACCTGCAACAGCCACTCGCCGAGCTACCGTCAGCGCTGCAGCGTGATGACCTGCAACTGCGCGATGACGGTTACGAACTGGTCTACAGCTTCGACGGCCAGCAGGACGACACCGGCATCGCCGAGTTGCTGCAAGCTCTGGCCCAGCACGGCATCGCCTTCAAGGACCTGCAGTCGAGCGAGAGCTCGCTGGAAGATATTTTCGTCAGTCTCGTGAAGGAGCAGGCATGAATTTCTACGCGATCCGCGCCATCTACCTGTTCGAGCTGGCGCGCACCTGGCGCACCCTGTTGCAGAGCATCGCCACCCCGGTGATCACCACTTCGCTGTACTTCGTGGTGTTCGGTTCGGCCATCGGTTCGAGCATGACCCAGGTGCACGGCGTCAGCTACGGCGCCTTCATCATTCCCGGCCTGATCATGCTGGCACTGCTGACCGAGAGCATTTCCAACGCCTCGTTCGGCATCTACATGCCCAAGTACTCGGGGACCATCTACGAAGTGCTGTCGGCGCCGATTTCCTACCTGGAGATTCTTGTCGGTTACGTCGGCGCGGCGGCCACCAAGTCCATCGTGCTCGGTTTGATCATTCTCGCCACGGCGCGGCTGTTCGTCGATTTCGAGATTCTGCACCCGGTGTGGATGCTGGCCTTCCTGGTGCTCACGGCGCTGACCTTCAGCCTGTTCGGCTTCATCATCGGCGTATGGGCCGATGGCTGGGAAAAGCTGCAGATCGTCCCGGCGCTGATCGTCACGCCGCTGACCTTTCTCGGTGGCAGCTTCTACTCGATCAGCATGCTGCCGCCGGTATGGCAGACGGTGACCCTGTTCAACCCGGTGGTGTACCTGATCAGCGCGTTTCGCTGGAGCTTCTACGGCGTGTCGGACGTCAACGTGATGGTCAGCCTGGGCATGATCCTGGGCTTTCTGCTGGCCTGCATCCTGACTGTTGGGTGGATTTTCAAAACCGGTTATCGCCTCAAGAGCTGATGCACTGGCCCTGCGCTGACTCTGGCAGCGCAGGGTTGGGCAGCGCCACGCTTTCATGCCATTATCCGGCGCAGAAGAATGCCGAGAATGCCCATGCTGGACGAGTTACTCCAACGCGTTCGTGGTTACAGCCCACGTTTCATGGAAACCCAGGAGGGCTTTCCCGAAGCGGCGGTGCTGGTGCCCATCACCCGCAGCGACGAGCCCGAAGTGGTGCTCACGCTGCGCGCCAGCGGCCTGTCCACCCATGGCGGCGAAGTCGCGTTTCCAGGTGGCCGGCGTGATCCGGAAGATAATGACCTGATAGAAACCGCCCTGCGCGAGGCCGAAGAAGAAATCGGCTTGCCACCGGGGCTGGTAGAGATCGTCGGGCCGCTGGGCACCCTGGTGTCGCGCCATGGCATTCAGGTCACGCCCTATGTCGGCGTGGTGCCGGATTTCGTCGACTACCAGGCCAACGATGGCGAGATCGCCGCGGTGTTTTCCGTGCCGCTGGAGTTCTTTCGCAATGACCCCCGCGAGGTTACTCACCGCATCGATTACCTCGGCCAAAGCTGGTACGTGCCGAGCTATCGCTACGGCGAGTACAAGATCTGGGGGCTGACGGCGATCATGCTGGTCGAGCTGGTCAACCTGGTTTACGACGCTGACATCGACATGCGCCGCCCGCCCGAGCACTACATTCACCTCAAGTGAACCTGCCTGCGAGACTCCCGTCATGAAATACCGCCTGGGCAAAGCCCGCGTCGAACAGCATCCACAAAGCTGGATCGCCCCCAACGCCACGGTGATCGGCAACGTGCGCCTGGACGAGGGCGCCAGCGTGTGGTTCGGCGCCGTGCTGCGTGGCGACAACGAACTCATTCATATCGGCCAGAACAGCAACGTGCAGGACGGCGCGGTGATGCACACCGACCCCGGCTCGCCACTCACCCTGGGTACCGGCGTGACCGTTGGCCACAACGCCATGTTGCATGGCTGCACGGTAGGCGATTACAGCCTGATCGGCATCAACGCCGTGGTGCTCAACGGTGCGCGTATCGGCAAGCACTGCATCATCGGCGCCAACGCGCTGATCGCCGAGGGCAAGGAAATTCCCGATGGCTCGCTGGTGGTGGGCTCGCCGGGCAAGGTGGTGCGTGAGCTCACCGAACCGCAGAAGAAGATGCTCGAAGCCGGCGCCGCCCACTACGTGCACAACGCCAAGCGCTACGCCACTGAACTGGCCGAGCAGGACGACTGATGCAAAGCCTCGAACGCCCGGTCGCCTCGCCCTGCGTGCATGTCTGTGCGCTGGATGAAGAGGACATCTGCATCGGTTGCCAGCGCAACGTCGACGAGATCACCCGCTGGAGCCGCATGGAAAACGACGAGCGTCGTCAGGTGCTGCAGCTTTGCCACGAGCGGGCTCGGGACAAGGGCATTTTGCTTTAAGGATCTGTTTGCGGTCTTTTTAAGCGACATCAACAGGCTGCTACAAGGCAGAAGCAGCCGTTCGCGTAACCCGTAGGAGGGGCCGGGCGGCGATCTGCTTCAGCCCCGAGCTTTTTATCAAGGCAAACAAAGAGCTCGGGGCTGAAGCCCCTCCTACAAGTACTCCGTTCACCGGCCGCTCGCGCCCCTTTGCAGTCCAAAGAGATGAATTCAAGCCAGAAAACACGGGTAGGCATCTAACAGGATGCGCTGCCTTTGGCGCATCCCTGCTCATTGTTTAGTCGTTGCGTGCGCCGCCAAACGCGGCGCAGCCGCGCATCAGCTTGCCATTGAGGCGCAGTTGGGCGCTCATGTGTTGCACCGCGCCGCTCATGCTGTCCACGCAGCGCTGCGGCGCCAGCCACAACTCCACACGCTCTCCGTTGGCTTCGCTGGTCAGGTTGATGCGCCCCTCGGGCAGCTGTTCTTCCATATAAGGCAACGCAACAGGCTCGCGGTCCGGAGCGCTGAGTACCATGCCCTGGTTACTCACCGTCACGCTCCAGAACGGCTCCTGGCCGGCGGCGCGCACCAGCGTGCGTTTGAAGTTCGGATCGTCGCAGCCATGGCCTTCGGGTTGCAGGCGGTACACGCGCCCGACCTGCATCGCACCATCGGCACCACTGATCGGCGTCGCGCCCATGCTGCCGCGCAGGTCGGCGAACAGCGCCGAGTGGCCATTGCCGAGCAGCTCGTTGGCATCCTGAATCAGCGTCGTGCTGCCCTCGCTGATTGCGAAGCGGCGCGGGTCCTGGCATGGCTTGAGCCACAGCTGGCCGTTCTCGCGGGTCAGTTCGCCCTGCAGGCGCGTCTGGGCTTTTTCCGCCTCGACGGGTTTGCTCTTGTACACCTGGCAACCGGCAAACAGGGGCAACAGGGTGAATACTAGGACTTTGCGGCTGATGTGCATGGGGCTCTCCGTCTGGCGAGCGGCCACGTTACCGAGGCCGCCGGGCAATCTCAAGGAGGGCCTGTAATGATTCGCTGCAAGCGCGTGTAAGAGCCCTTTGAAGAGGCTGACGGCTACCGGGTACTGGTCGACCGGCTGTGGCCATGGGGCATGCCCAAGGATCAGCTGCATCATGACCAATGGCTGCGTGAAGTGGCGCCATGCGCGGCGAGAGCGGGCGATTGCGAACCGGTGGGAGCGGCTCTAGCCGCGAGCCCTTTATGCCCAGCCAGGAACAATCGAGACTAAAGCTTCTGCCACGAAACAGGCGGCTGCTTCTGCTTTATCGCAGTCGATTCATTTGCCACAAACTCTCAGAAACCCAAAGAATCGTTAACGAGTCTCGACGCCAATGGGGCGCATAAAGCTGCGCTCGTAGCTGAGGATGCAGCGGTTTTGCTGGGCGTAGGCGAAGGCGGCCAGGCACTCTTCATCCTGCATGGAACGCTCGCGATACTCCTCGTACGTCGCCAGGCTGGGAAAGCTGAACAGCGCCAGGGCGACGTTGTTGGCACCTTCGGACGGCAGGAAGTAGCCGTGGTGTTGGCCGCCGAATTTCTCCACCAGAGGAATCCACAACTTGGCGTAGTGCTCGAACTCGGCCAACTGGTATGGGTCGATGATGTAGCGCAGGTAACAGGTGATCATGGTCTTCTCCTTGACGGAATGCCCACTCTAGCAAAGCCGCGCTGCAAGCGCTTGTGCAACGAGATTGGGACCGCCGTGCGCCATTACCCCTAATCACGGCAGGTCGGACCCTGCCTCGGTGGCCGCTTTGCAAGCAGCTGCCTCATGCATCAGGACCCCTACGCATGAAGAAAAAACTTCTTTTGCTCGCGACCACCAGCATGTTGCTGGCTGGCGCTTGGACGTTCGCGGCGTGGACTGCTGGCGAGCGCCTGCAGGCTACCTTGCAGCAAGCGGTGGAGCGTGCCAACCAGCGTGGTGATGCCAAGGTCGTGCTCACGCGCTATGACCGTGCCTTGTTCAGCAGCCGTTTCAGGCTGCAGGTTTCCGGGCTTCTAGGTGCCGCGGATCAGCCGGTCGTGCAAGTCGAGGGCCGTCTCCAGCATGGGCCGTTTCCGTGGCAACGCCTGGCCGCCGGCCAGCTGAAACCGGTATTGGCTGCCGGCGATTTCGATCTGCGCCATTACGTTGGGCTGCTCGCCCGATTGCCACTTGAAGAGCCTGCCGCCCCCATGCAGTCGGTGGCGGTGCTGAATTTCGATGGCTCGCTTGATTATCGCGTCGAGCTGCCGGGGCTGGATGCTCGGCTGCCGTCTGGCCAGCGCCTGGAAACCTCGGCCATCGCCATCAGTGGTACCCAGCAGCCGGACGTGAGCGATTTTCCCTTCCAGGCACGACTCGAATCGCTGAGTATCGTCGATCCGCAGGGTGCGACTTTAATGGCCATCAAGAATGTCACCCTCGATGCCACATTGCGCCAAGGTGAACTGGGTTGGCCACTGGGCCAGGTACGCGGCCAGATTGGCGAGCTGCGGCAGCAACTGGATTCCCCGTTCGGCCCCGTTCCCCTCACGGCTCGGCAGGTGCAATTCACCCTGCGCTCCAGCGAGCGTGCGCCCACTCTGGACGTGTCGCTTGAAGTCGACTCTGGCGAGTCGCTGAAAATCGGCCAGAATTCGATCGGCCTGATCTCTGCCCAGCTTGCTGCCGAGCGCCTGCGCGTCAACGAAATACAGCAAGTGCTGGAGATCTATCTGCAGCCGCGTGAGCCCGCCGGACAAGGTCGTGATCCTGCGACGCGTCAGCAGTTTGCCAATTCGTTGGTGCAAGTGGTCGACGAGCAGCCATCGCTGTCGCTGCAGCACTTTTCCTGGCGCACTCTGGCGGGCAACAGTGGCGGGGTAATTTCATTGAAGCTTATGCCCGACCGCCAAAACGCCTCGCCGGCTATCGTCAGAGACAGCGCCGTGGATTTCAGCCTGGTGCCGGAATTTTCCGCGCAGCTGTCATTCGCCAAGGCTGCCTTGTTCGAAACGGCTGAAACAATCGTACAGGCGAGTCCCAGAGGCGCTCTGGCTACTCCCGCGGACAGAGACCTCATGGCAAAAGAGCTGATTCGCTCCTGGCTCAAACCTCCCATGGCTATTGGGCTCGCCTGGTTTGGGCGAGAAACGTTGGAAAGCAAGCTGAGGTTTGGCGCCGATAAGAAACTGTACGTCAACGGACACCTGCTGCCAGAGGACGATGACGTGCGTGCAGTCATGTGGCTGATCGGGCTGTTGCCATCGGTAGATGTCGTGCAGAAGTGATCCAGGCTGGCCACAGCTCAGGCACTGAGCAGGCGTTCCAGTAGCCAGGCCGCGGCCGGGCCCAGTGTCCGGCCGCGGGACCAGACCACATCGACCGGTAGCTGCTTGGGCCAGCCGTTGACCTTCAGCTCATGCAGGCTGTCACCGCCGTGGCTCACCACCAGTTGGCGGGGCAAGGCAGCCCAGCCGAACCCCAGCACCGCCATTTCCAGCAGTAACAGATAATCTGGCGCCGACCAGCAGCGGCCGCCGCTGCCCGGCAGGTCGTCCAGTTCGCCGTGGTGATCGGCCAGGCTGCTCAGGCGCAACACGCGCCAGTGTGCCAGGTCTTCCAGGCGTACGCGGGCCAGCTGGCTCAGTGGGTGCCCCTTGACCACGAACAGCCCGAAATCCGCCGCATCCGCCAGGCTGGCGTGGGCCAACTCGGGTGGGTAGACCGCCCGCGCGGCGAGCAGGCCCAGGTGCGCACGGCCCTGGCCGACCAGCTCCAGCACGTCGGCGTGCTCGGCGAAGAAACACTCGAATTCCAGGTCCGGATAGCGTTCATCGAGCTCCGCCAGGCGCGCCTGATAGCGGCTAGCCTGGTACGCATCGGACAGCACCAGGGTCAGCTTGGGCTCCAGACCCGAGGCGAGTTGGCTGGCCTGACGTTGCAGGCGGTCGGAGGCGGCCAGCACGTCCTCGACATGGCTCAGCAGGCTGCCACCGGCTTCGGTCAGGGTCAGTTGGCGGGCACCGCGCTCGAACAGGGTGACATCCAGCTCCATTTCCAGCCGGGAGACCGCCTCGCTGATGGTCGACTGGCTTTTGCCCAGGCGCCGGGCGGCGGCGCTGAACGAGCCGGTCGCGGCGGCCTGTGCGAAGGCGTGGAGTGATTCGGGAGATAAGTTCATATCGGTTAAGCCGATGGCAGTTAACTTTGGTCTGGCAGTTTTGCCGATGATAATAGCGCCATCACCATCCCCTTGGGAGCCTGACATGAGTCAATCCAACGCCGTCGCGGTGCGCTCCATGAAAGAGCGCGTGCTGCACGCCACTCTATTCGAACTGATCGCGCTGTTTATCTGTGCACCCGTACTGGCCTGGGCGCTGGACAAACCGTTGGCGCATACCAGTGTGCTGACCCTGATGTTCTCGGCGGTGGCCATGCTGTGGAACATGATCTTCAACGTGCTGTTCGATGCAGCGCAGCGACGCATGGGCTTCAAGCGTGGGCTGTGGGCGCGAATTAGCCATTCCGTGCTGTTCGAGGGCGGTCTGGTGCTGGTGCTGGTGCCGCTGGCGGCCTGGTGGCTGTCGGTCAGCCTGGTCACTGCTTTCCTGATGGATATCGGCCTGATCCTGTTCTTTCTGCCGTATGCCTTTCTCTACAACCTGGCCTACGACAAGCTGCGCGAACGCTATGTCGACCGCCGCCAGGCTCGCACCCTGGCATGCTCCTGAGACGCGAGCGCATGGAACCGTCAGGCCCGACCGACTTGTGGGCGCCTGGCGGCTCCCTCTAAGCTGCGCGGTTTTCAGGCACTCGAAGAGTCGGCATGCCCACGCAAAGCATCATCGTTCCGCGCATCTCCAGCTTTCCCGGTCACGAGCGCAAGGCCCAGCAGATTCTGCGCTGGTTGGCCAAGCGCGATATCGTCGAGGCGCTGCCGACCACTTGTGGGCGCAGCGGCATGGCCTACGCCATTGCGCCGGGGGCGAGCAGGGTGGTGGAGTCTGCCGAGCGGCTGCCGTTCGGTCTGCCGATCAACGGGCTGGAAGTCATCTACCGGCGCTGCATCTATACGCCCACCGACGATTTTCTCGAGGAAGCCGGTTGCCCCGAGTGCCGGCAGGAAATTGGCGAGGCGCTGTTCGAAAGCCTGGATGAATGGATGCCCGGCGAAACCGACAACTTCACCTGCCCACTGTGTGGACATGAAGACGACATCAACGGCTTTCTGTTCCTGCAGCCCTGCGCGTTTTCCAACCTTGGCTTCATCTTCAATGGCTGGACGCAAGCGCGCTTCACGGCAGGCTTTCTCGAAGAGTTTGCCGAGCGACTGGGCTATCCGGTTGCGGTGGTTGAAGCGTGAAAGCGACGCGGACGCGACATCGATTGGGACGCCGCCGGGTAAAGGGGAGCTCTTCCTTGAGCCTGAGAGTATTCAGGCTGCACGAATGGGCTTCGGTTCCCCGTTCGCCGAGAATCATTTCCGTTAATCGCCGAACGGTCGATCATCATTCTTTACATTGAGTGACAAGGGCTGACTCGGTATAATGGCGCGCTTCCAATTTTCCCGCCTGGGAGCCCCCGCCATGCTGCGTATCAGTCAAGAAGCCCTTACCTTCGACGACGTTCTTCTCATTCCCGGTTTCTCCGACGTTCTGCCGAAGGACGTAAGCCTCAAGACTCGCCTTACCCGCGGCATCGAGCTGAATATCCCGCTGCTTTCCGCGGCCATGGATACCGTCACCGAAGCCCGCCTGGCCATCGCCATGGCGCAGGAAGGTGGCATCGGCATCATCCACAAGAACATGACCATCGACCAGCAGGCTGCCGAGGTTCGCAAGGTCAAGAAGTTCGAATCCGGCGTGGTCAAGGACCCGATCACCATCGAGGCCGACGCCACCGTGCGTGATCTGTTCGAGCTGACCCGCCAGAACAACATCTCCGGCGTGCCGGTGCTGAGCAACGGCGACCTGGTGGGTATTGTCACCTCCCGCGACGTACGTTTCGAGACCCGTCTGGATGCCACCGTCCGTGAAGTGATGACGCCCAAAGAGCGCCTCGTCACCGTCAAGGAAGGCGCCGCCAAGGACGCCGTTCGCGAAGTGCTGCACAAGCACCGTATCGAGAAAGTGCTGATCGTCGACGATGCCTTCAACCTCAAGGGCATGATGACCGTCAAGGACATCGAAAAGGCCAAGGCCTACCCGCTGGCCAGCAAGGATGACCAGGGTCGTCTGCGCGTTGGTGCAGCGGTCGGTACCGGCGCCGACACCGGTGACCGTGTTGCCGCCCTGGCCAATGCCGGCGTTGACGTGATCATCGTTGATACCGCCCACGGCCACTCCAAGGGCGTGATCGAGCGCGTGCGCTGGGTCAAACAGAACTTCCCGGAGATCCAGGTGATCGGCGGCAACATCGCCACCGGCGCTGCCGCTCTGGCCCTGGCCGAAGCTGGCGCTGACGCGGTCAAGGTCGGCATTGGCCCAGGCTCGATCTGCACCACCCGTATTGTTGCCGGTGTTGGCGTGCCACAAATCTCCGCCGTAGCCAATGTCGCCGCCGCACTGGAGGGTACCGGTATCCCGCTGATTGCTGACGGCGGCATCCGTTTCTCTGGTGACCTGTCCAAGGCCATCGTTGCTGGCGCCTCCGCCGTGATGATCGGCTCCATGCTGGCCGGCACCGAAGAAGCGCCGGGCGAGATCGAACTGTTCCAGGGGCGTTCCTACAAGGCCTACCGTGGCATGGGTTCGCTGGGCGCAATGTCCCAGGCCCAGGGTTCTTCGGATCGCTACTTCCAGGATTCCTCGGCCGGTGCCGAGAAGCTGGTGCCGGAAGGCATCGAAGGCCGTGTGGCCTATAAAGGCGCCATGGGCTCCATCGTTCATCAGCTGATGGGCGGCCTGCGTGCCTCCATGGGTTACACCGGTTGCGCGACCATCGACGAGATGCGCACCAAGCCCGAGTTCGTGCGTATCACTGGTGCCGGCATGGCCGAATCCCACGTCCACGACGTGCAGATCACTAAAGAGGCCCCGAACTACCGCGTAGGCTGAAAAATCGATTTGACGCTGCTGCGCTTGAGCATGCTGCGTTGGAGAGAAGCTCGAAATGCTCATTTGCTCCAGCAAACTCCGCTTTCTCGCTTCTCTCCGCCTTGCCTGCTCATCGCTCGCGACGCGGCAAATCGATTTTTGAACTGTATTAAGAACGGGGCTGTATCGACAGCCCCGCGTTGTTTCTGCTTCCACTGACGAGAACAGAGTCATGGCCCTCGACATTCACGCTCACCGTATCCTGATCCTCGACTTCGGTTCCCAGTACACCCAGCTGATCGCCCGCCGCGTGCGCGAGATCGGCGTGTTCTGCGAACTGCATCCCTGGGACATGTCCGACGAGGACATCCGTGCCTTCGCCCCGCGCGGCATCATTCTCGCCGGCGGCCCGGAATCGGTTCACGAAGCCAACAGCCCGCGCGCGCGCCAGGCCGTGTTCGACCTCGGCGTACCGCTGCTGGGCATCTGCTACGGCATGCAGACCATGGCCGAGCAACTGGGCGGCAAGGTCGAAGGTTCCGATCTGCGCGAATTCGGTTATGCCCGCGTCGATGTGGTCGGCAAGAGCAAACTGCTCGACGGCATCGAAGACCATGTCGATGCCGACGGCGTGCTGGGCCTGGACGTGTGGATGAGCCACGGCGACAAGGTCACCCAACTGCCGGGCCAGTTCAACGTGCTGGCCAGCACCCCGAGCTGCCCGATCGCCGGCATGTTCGACGACGCCCGCGGTTACTACGGCGTGCAGTTCCACCCGGAAGTGACCCATACCAAGCAGGGCGGTCGCATCCTGTCGCGTTTCGTGGAAGAGATCTGCGGCTGCGAAGCCCTGTGGACGCCGTCCAACATTGTCGAAGACGCCATCGCCCAGGTGCGTGAGCAGGTCGGCGATGCCAACGTGCTGCTGGGCCTGTCCGGCGGTGTCGACAGCTCCGTGGTCGCCGCGCTGCTGCACAAGGCCATCGGCGATCAGCTGACCTGCGTATTCGTCGACAACGGCCTGCTGCGCCTACACGAAGGCGATCAGGTGATGGCCATGTTCAAGGAGAACATGGGCGTCAAGGTGATCCGCGCCGACGCCGAGAAGCAGTTCCTCGACAACCTGGCCGGCGAAGCCGACCCGGAGAAGAAGCGCAAGATCATCGGCCGCACCTTCATCGACGTGTTCGATGCCGAGGCCAGCAAGCTGCCGAACATCAAGTTCCTCGCCCAGGGCACCATCTACCCGGACGTGATCGAATCGGCTGGCGCCAAGAGTGGCAAGGCCCACGTGATCAAGTCACACCACAACGTCGGCGGCCTGCCGGAGGAAATGAACCTCAAGCTGGTCGAGCCACTGCGTGAACTGTTCAAGGACGAAGTGCGCAAGATCGGCCTGGAACTGGGTCTGCCCTACGACATGGTCTACCGCCACCCATTCCCGGGCCCGGGGCTGGGCGTGCGCATCCTCGGCGAAGTGAAGAAGGAGTACGCCGACATCCTGCGCCGCGCCGACCACATCTTCATCGAAGAGCTGCGCAAAGCCGACTGGTACCACAAGACCAGCCAAGCCTTCGTGGTATTCCAGCCGGTCAAATCGGTGGGCGTGGTCGGTGACGGCCGTCGCTACGCCTGGGTCGTCGCCCTGCGCGCGGTGGAAACCGTGGACTTCATGACTGCCCGCTGGGCGCACCTGCCCTACGAGCTGCTGGAAACCGTCAGCGGCCGGATCATCAACGAAATCGACGGCATCTCCCGCGTCACCTACGACGTGTCGAGCAAGCCGCCAGCGACTATCGAGTGGGAGTGATCCCGCGTCCGGCGTAAGTCGGTAGTCAGTGGTCAGGAAAACCAAAAGCCCGCGTAATTGCGGGCTTTTGGTTTTTGGGGGGGCTGGCAAGTCCAGATAGCGTGCTGCATCGCCAAGCGTGGTAGGGGGCGTGAGCTACGGCAAGCCATCGCGATGATTGGCCAGTGCCTTGAAGGCATTGCAGAGAGAGCCTGTGGATACAGAGGATCAGGGCTCAGCTGTGTAGCGACATATAGGACAGCAAACGGTCGTTTTCCTTTTTCACCACGGCATAGCATTCGCAGCTCATTTGTTCGAGCTGCTTGCGGTTGAGCACCGTGATGTGGCCGCGGCTGTATTCGATCACGCCTTGGCGCTGCAGTTTGCCGGCGGCTTCGGTAACGCCTTCGCGGCGTACGCCGAGCATGTTGGCAATCAATTCCTGGGTCATGGTCAGTTGGTTACCGGGCAGGCGATCGAGTGACAACAACAGCCAGCGGCATAGCTGCTGGTCAATCGAATGATGGCGGTTACACACCGCGGTCTGCGACATCTGGGTGATCAGGGCCTGGGTGTAGCGCAGCATCAGCACCAGAAGCTCGCCATGGCGATTGAATTCTTCCTTCAGGCGCGGTGCCGGCAGGCGATAGGCATAGCCACCACTTTGCACCACCGCACGGCTTGGGGTGCTCTCACCGCCCATGAATAGCGAGATGCCCACCAGCCCTTCGTTACCGACCACGGCAATTTCCCCGCAGGCACCATTTTCCATGACATTGAGCAGGGAGACGATGGAATCGGTGGGGAAATACACATGACGCACGGATTCCCCGGACTCATAGAGCACTTGCCCGAGCGGCAGGGAGACGTGCTCCAGGTGTGAAAAGAGCCTCTGCTGGACTTCGCCAGGCAAAGCAGCCAACAAGTGGTTCTGCTGCGGCATGTAGTCGTCGGGCATGGAATCCCTTGGCAATTTATTCTAATGAACCCTTCACTATACACTTCGCAAACGCCTGGCTCGGTTCGTTGCCGCACATAGTCGTCCAGGTGCCTTGCCGCAGGCTGTCGATGCTGATCAGATCCTGGCCCCTGTCGAACAAGCGCTGATAACACTTGAGCTGGTTTGGTGAGGCGTGAACGTGGGTGATGGTCGCCGAGTCGTCCGGGCGGACGTCGCGACGAGTGACCCGGATGATGTTGCCCGAACTCTGTGCGACGACGAAGTAGGCAGCGAGCATGGCGATCTCCTGGGCAGGTTGCCGGTCAGGTAGTGCGGTGCCGCTCGAAGAAACTCACGACCTGCTTGCGTGCTTCATCGTGCGTCATGTCGCAGCGGCTGTGGACCAGCGTGGTGAGCTTGTCCAGATCGCCGCCAGACTTGAGCAGTTCGTTGCGCGTGAGTTCGTGCCAGATGATATGCGCCGGCCCTACCAACCGCTTCCATTTCCCTTCGATGATCGTGCTCAATGGTCTGTCCATGGTCGTTCCTCGTGCCTTATCGCGTTAGGGGCCTGCTGTGAGTGTCCATCCAGCGCCCGTCGTGTGCCAGGATCTGGTCTGGCCATTGAATCTCCACCCGATGCTCCACGCCGTCATCGATCAAGGTAATGCTGTCGCCCTGCAGCAGTGTGCCATCCAGGTGCACGGTCGCATCGCCTGACGCCTTACAAAACAGGACGATTCGGTAGGTCGCGGAGCCAAAGCGGTAGCGCAGGCTGAATCCGCGCCAGCCCGCCGGCAGTACCGGCTGCATGCGCAACTGCGTACCGCTGCGCTGCAGACCGAGCAGTGACTCGACGATCAGCCGGTACATCCAACCGGCCGAGCCGGTGTACCAGCTCCACCCGCCACGGCCTTCATGCGGCGGCATGCCGTAGACATCGGCGGCCACCACATAGGGCTCGACCTTGTAAGTGGCGATGGTTACGGCGCTGTTGCCGTGGCTGACCGGGTTGATCAGGTGCAGCAGCTCCCACGCCCGGGCGCTGTCGCCCAGTTCGGCGAAGGCCATGCTTGCCCACACCGCCGCGTGGGTGTACTGGCCGCCATTCTCGCGCACGCCGGGCACATAGCCCTTGATGTAGCCGGGGTCGAGCACGCCTTGGTCGAACGGTGGCGCAAGCAGCTGTACCAGGCCGATGTCGCGGCGCAGCAGATGCCGTTCCAGTGAGTCCATGGCAGTGCGTCGGCGCCCGTCGGGAGCCGCGCCGGAAAGCACCGACCAGCTCTGGGCGATGGAGTCGATGCGGCACTCGTCGTTGCCCGTCGAGCCCAAAGGCGTGCCATCGTCGAAATAGGCGCGGCGATACCAGTCGCCATCCCAGGCGTGGGCGTCGAGGCTCAGCCTCAAGGCATCGGCCTGTTCGTCGCAGCGCCTGGCGAACTCGGCGTCACCGTTGAGCAATGCGGTGGTGGCGAAGCGACGCAGCACGTCGTAGCCGAAGAAACCCAGCCACACGCTTTCGCCTTTGCCCCCTTCGCCGACGCGGTTCATTCCGTCATTCCAATCGGCATGGCCCATCAGCGGCAGGCCGTGAGCGCCCCGTGCCAGGCTGTGTTCGATGGCCCTGACGCAATGCTGGTAAAGGGTTTCGCGCAGGGGAGAATGGTTCGGCAGGTCGTAATAGGATTCCTCGCCGCTGTTTAGCAAGCGGCCTTCCAGGTAACCCACGGTTTCCGCGAGCACACTGTGATCGCCGCTGACCTGCACATAGCGGCTGGTCGCCTGGGCCAGCCACAGGTAGTCGTCGGAGCAGCCGGTACGCACACCACGATCCAGCGGCGGGTGCCACCAATGCTGCACATCACCCTCGACGAACTGGTGGGCGGCGCACAGCAGCAGGTGCTGACGAACCGCAGCCGGATCGGCATGCAGCATGGCCATGCTGTCCTGCAATTGATCACGAAAGCCGAAGGCGCCGCCGGACTGGTAATAACCGCTGCGAGCCCAGAAGCGGCAGGCGATTACCTGATACATCAGCCAGCCATTGACCAGCACATCCACGGCCGGCTCCGGGGTTTCGATCTGAACCTTGCCCAAGGTGTCCTGCCAATGGTCGCGTACGCGCTCCAGCTCGGCCTTGGCGACTTTGCTGCCGCGCATGCGCTGCACCAGACGCGAGGCGGTCCTGGCATCCTGCGCAGCCCCCAGTCGGAAGGTCACGCTGCGTTGCTCGTCGGCAGCCAGCTGCAGATCGACGCGCAACGCAGCGCACGGGTCGAGCCCCGGCCCGCTGCGCCCTGACAGGTGCGGCTGCGCCATGGCTGCAGGAGCGCTCAGGTTGCCGTTACGGCCGATGAAATCGCAGCGGCCGGCGGTGCTGCTGGCCAGCGGTGCATCGACATCGAAGAAAGCCACACGGCCAGGGAATTCGATGGAGTAGGCATTGCGCGCGAACAGTGCACCACTGTTCGGATCAGCCTCGCTGACCACATGCATGGCCGATTTTTCCCGCAGATCACCCAGTACCCAGGCCACGTAGCCGGTGACCGACAGGCGCCGTGCTCGGCCGGAGACATTGTGGATTTTCAGGTGCGAGAACTTGACCGGCTCGTGCAGCGATATGTAGACCCACAGCTCGCTGCGAATCCCGTCTTCCTCGTGTTCGAAGACGCTGTAGCCGAAACCGTGGCGCGTGACGTAAGCGCCTTTACCGGGGCGTGGCAGTAGCGTTGGCGACCAGTAATGGCCGCTGTCTTCGTCGCGCAGGTAGATGGCCTCGTCACCCGGGTCGCTGACCGGATCGTTACGCCACGGTGTAAGGCGGAATTCGTGGGCGTTTTCATGCCAGGTATAGGCGCTGCCACTCTCTGAAATCACGCTGCCGAAGTTCGGGTTGGCCAGCACGTTGACCCAGGGTGCAGGCGTAGGCTGACCGGATTGGCAGTGGATGACGTACTCCTTGCCGTCGGCGCTGAAACCACCATGAGGGTTGCTGAGAATCAGCGACGAATCAGCCACTGCAACCGCTACGGCCGGTACCGGCCTGGGCAGCAGGCTGGCATCGAAGGCGGGCAGTGCGGGTTCTGCCCGGCGTCGATGAACCTGCTCGGCAAGGCTGCCGCGCTCGTCGCTGAGCACCAGGTGGGCTACGGCCAGCATTAGCACGCGGTCTTCGTTGGAAAGTTGCTGGGCGGGGCGCACAAAAATGCCGCCAGGCCTGTCCAGCAAATGCGCCTCGCTGCCCGAGGCGACCAGGCCCATGATCACGTCCTGCAGATCCTGGCGGTAACCGGCCTGGTCTTCGTTCCAGATCACCAGGTCGACGATCATGCCCTTGTGCCGCCAATAGGCGTGGGCCTGTACCAGTTGGCGCACCAGGTCGATATGCGCGGTCGCGGAAATCTGCAGCAGCACGATGGGCCGGTCGCCGGAAATCGCCTGGCCCCACAGGCCGCTCTGGTTGCGCTGGTTGGCCGCCAGAACGCTTGGAGCAGCGCGCAGCGAAGGGTTGGTATAGATGATCGACGCAGCCATCTGCTCGAACAGGCGGGCATCGGCATGGGAGGTGTTGAGTTGGCGCAGCAGCACCTGGCTGTGGGTCCAGGCCAGGTCGAAGACACGGTCGGCCAGGTGCCGATCACGGTACTTGTTGATCAGCTGCAGGCAACCGTCACGGCTGTCACTGACGCCTGTTACCAGGTCGATGGTGGCGGTCTGGCCTGGATCCAGGGTGATCCGACAGCGGATCGCCACGATGGGGTCGAGTACCGCCCCGGCCGTGCCGGACAGCGTCTCGGTGTCCATCGCCGCAGGGTGTGTCAGGTTGCGCCCGCGACCGATAAAGCGGGCCCGGTCGGTTTCATAGGAGATCGCCGTGATGTCCACCTCATGCGCCGCCAGCAGATGGCAGAGCCACGGCACCTTCTCTTCGCTGGAACGGGGCCGCCGGCTGCACAGGATCGCCTGCAATGGAGTGAGCAATTCACTCTGTACGAACAGTTTGCTGAAGGCAGGATGCAGGGCGTCGTTGAGGGCCGGAGCCAGGACCACCTCTGCGTAGCTGGTGAGTTCCAGGGTGCGACGCTGCGCACCTCGGTTGCTGATATGCAGGCGCCGCAGTTCGATGTCGTCCTCAGGGGAAACGACGATCTCGGTGTGGGCATCGAAGTCCCGTTCTCGCACGCGAAATTCGGCTCGGGCGTCGGTGAAGATCGCTTCGAAGCTTTGTGTCGCACGCAAGGTCGGCTGGTGCGCCGAGGACCAGAAATCACCGCTGTCGACGTCACGCAGGTAGCAGAAGGTACCGGTGTTGTCGCAGGTAATGTCCTCGTGCCAACGGGTGACCGCCATATCGTCGCACCGGCTGTAGCCACCGCCGGCATTGCTGATCATCACGTGGTAACGGCCGTTGGAAAGCAGTTGCACGGCCGGATGCCGGCGCCCCGGATCGGTGTAGACCCGCAGCTTGTTCTCGTTGACCCGGGCGACCTTGCCTTCCAGCGACGCATTGGCGGTGTGCAGGTACTGCGCGGCGCTTTTCGGCACCCGCTCCTGCAGCAGCAGGGCGGTGGCCTGGAATTGCGGATCGGCCTCGAAGCGGCGTTGCATAGGGCGACCCTGCAGCACATGGGTCAGCGACAGCAGGCTCATGCCCTGATGGTGGGCCATGAAGGACTGAATAACGGTCGCGCTCTGCCCCGGTGGCAGTCGGGCGCTGGTGAAGTCGATGGCTTCGTACAGACCGTATCGGCCTGCCATGCCCATGTCGGCCAGGCGCTGGAGATTCTTGCAGGCCGCCTCGGGGGCGACCATCAGGGCCAATACCGAAGCATAAGGCGCCATCACCACGTCTTCGCCAAGCCCGCGTTTGAGACCCAGGCCGGGCACGCCGAAGGCTCGGTACTGATAGTTCAGTTGTGCGTCCAGGGTGCTGTAGCCGGACTCGGATACGCCCCACGGCAGGCCCAGTTGCTGGCCGTATTCGATCTGCCGCGCGACCGCGGCGCGACAGGTCTGGTCGAGCAGGGTGTCGGCATAGCTGGGCATGACCAACATCGGCATCAGGTACTCGAACATCGAGCCGGTCCAGGACAACAGCACGGGAACCCCGCCATTGCTGGTCAACAAACGGCCCAGGGTGAACCAGCTGTCCTGAGGCAGCTGCCCTTGGGCGATGACCGCGTAATTGGTCAGCCGCGCTTCCGAGGCCAGTAGGTCGTAGTAGGCGCTGTCGAGACGCTGGTCATCGACGTTGTAACCAATGGCCAGCAGTTCGCGTTGCGCGTCGTACAGGAAGGTGAAGTCCATGTCCGCCAGCTCGGCCGCCAGATCCGCCAGGCGCAGCGCCGTGGCGATGCGTTCGCTGGCGTGGGCGATCACAGCGCGTACCTGGGCCTGCTCGGCAGTCGGCCATTGCGCTGCATCGAGCTGCGCCAGCTCATGCCAGCTGCCCGAGGCTGGAGGGTCGCCGGGCAGGGTCAGGCAAGCCAGTTCGTCATGCAGATCCTGGCAATGGGCGAGCAGTGCCTGGCGCCAGTAATCGGCCTCGACAGCCGCTGACAGAGTGGATCGCAGCCCCTGGGCCAGAGCGATCAGGCGCTGCAGGACGGCGCTGATATCAGACAGGCTCTCGGCTTCGAGAGCCGGTGCCGGGGCAAGTTCGCTGAAGGCTTCATCGAGCAAGTGCTCGTCCAGGCCGCCGGCCAGCAGTGCTTCATGCAGCACGCCAAGGCTGTCGGCCACGCCTCGGCGCCAGTTCGCGCTGAGCAATGCTGCGTTCGGCAACTCGTACAGGCCTGGCCGCAACGTCAGTAGCAGGCCGGCCAGGTTGCCGCTGTCTACGGTGGAAACGTAGCGTGGCGGCAGCGGTTGCAGCGTCTGGGTGTCGTACCAGTTGTAGAAGTGGCGGCGATGGCGCTCCAGCCGCGACATGCTGGTCAGGGCGTTATCCAGCCGCGCGAGCAGGCGGCCGCCACTGAGATAGGCGAAGTCGTGAGCGGCCAGGTGCGACAGCAACGCCATGCCCATGTTGGTCGGCGATGTTCGGTGGGCGGTCACCGCCGTTGGCCGCTCCTGAATGTTGTCCGGTGGCAGCCAGTTGTCCGCAGGGCCCACATGATCGTCGAAGAAGGCCCAGGTCCTGCGCGCCAGGCGACGTAGAAACTGCTGATCCTCGAGCGATGGTGCATAGGCGACATAGACCGCCGTCCTGCTCAGCCAGAAGGCGATGGCAGGCGCCAGCAGCCAGGCCAGCAGGAAGGGCATGGCGATGGCCAGCACCACGGGCTGACCAGACAGCAGTACGGCGGCGGCGACCGCCAGCAGCGGCGCGACCCACATCAGCCGGTACAAGCCCGGCAGGTCGTTGCGACTGCTGCGCTCCACTTCTCGCGAAGGGTTCCATTGCAGCAGGCGGCGCTGGCTGATCGTCATGCGCCACAGGGTACGAGCGATCGCATCCAGGCTGCTGAAGGCTTCGAAGGGCAGCCACGCCAAAGTCAGCAACGCACGAGTGAAGTCCTGGGCCGCATCGCGAAGGGTGACCTTCAGGTGCTGACCGAGGTTGATGTCGTGGGCTTTGTGCAGCAACGCCAACAGGGTACTGATCAGTGGCTGAGCGATGATCAGCAGGAACACACCCAGGCTCCACAGCAGTGGCTGGGTGGTGGCGAACCAGCCCCACAGCAGCATGTACAGAAAGGCCGCCGGCTCCAGGCTGCGGCGCAGGTTATCGACGATCTTCCAGCAGGCCAGATCGGTCAGACGGTTGCGCTCCAGGCCGCCGCCGGATTTCGGTGTCCAGGGCATCAGCCAGGGCAACAGCTGCCAGTCTCCGCGAATCCAGCGATGCCGGCGCTTGGCATTGGCGCTGTAGCGCGCCGGGTGTTCCTCGTACAGCTGTACGTCGCTGATCAGCCCAGAGCGGGCGTAACAGCCCTCGATCAGGTCGTGACTGAGAATGCAGTTGTCGGGAAAGCAGCCCTGCAGCGCCTGCTCGAAAGCGTCCACGGCGTAGATACCCTTGCCGATGAATGAGCCGTTGCCGAACAGATCCTGGTACACGTCGGATACAGAACGGGTGTAAGGGTCCACCCCCGCATCGCTGCCAAACAGTTGCGCGTAAGTGGAGCGGGCGATGCTCGGCAGGCTGATGCCCACCCGCGGTTGCAGGATGGCATACCCACTGACAATGCGATTGTGCTGCGGGTCGAAGCGTGCCTGGTTGAGCGGGTGGCAGATGGCGCCGAGGAGCTGCCGAGCCACATCGCGTGGCAGCTGGGTGTCAGTGTCCAGCGCGATGACGTATTCGATCCTCGGCAGCGCGTCGATATCGCCGACGATCAGGGAAAACCGCTCGTGGCCATGACCTCGCAACAGGGCATTGAGCTCGGCGATCTTGCCACGTTTGCGCTCATGGCCCATCCAGCGTTGCTCGGTGGCGTTCCAGCGTCGTGGCCGATGCAGCAGGAAGAAGCGCGACGCAGCCGTTTCGGGGTATTTCAGGTTGAGCGCTGCGACCGCCAGGCTGGCTTGTTGCAGCAGGGGCGCATCGCCGTCTAGCACCTCGCTCTGGGCATCCATGAAATCGGTGAGCAGGGCGAAATGCAGGTTGGCATCACGGTTGGCGAGAAACCGTATCTCCAGGCCGTCCACCAGCTCTTCAACATCCTGAGCGCTGCCGATCAGCGTCGGCACTACCACCAGCGTACGCGCTTGGGGGGGAATGCCGGCGCTGTAATCGAGGCGCGGCAGGATGTCTGCTGGCAGGCTGAGGGTGACCAGACGGTTGACCAACGCGATGGCCAGGTGGCTGGTCATCACCAGCGTCGGCACGCTGAGTAGCAGCAATGCCCATGGGCCCCAGCCGTCGGCGCGCAGCATGCTGTAGAAGGGCCAGGCCAGCAGAACGCTGAGCGCCACCACTGGCGTCATGAAAAACGCCAGCGGCGACTTGCGCAGCACGCGCCGGCAGCGCTCGGCTGGGGATCGCCGCGCGCCCAGTTGTTGCTCCAGATCGACCAGCCCGGGGCCCAACAGGTAGAAGCCAACGTGGCGCTTCAGCGGGTCTTCATCCGCTGCCTTATGGCACAGGGCGACGGCCGCCCGGGCGATCTCGACCTGCGAGTATCGGCAACAGCGCGCCAGACGCTCGACGACGTGGCGGTAATGGTCGCGGGTGGCGAAATCCATGCTGGGATAGACCGCAGACGGGTCTTCGCCAAGGGCGTGCTCGACGCCGCTCATGAGTTCGACGAACTCGCGCCAGTCCAGCGAAGAGAGCAGGCGCAGGCTGTTGATGCTGTTGCTGATCGACACTTGCTCTGTCGCTTGCAGCTGAGCGTCGAGGTGAATCAACCGCTCGACGCTCTGCCCGGATTCGGCCAGAGCCTGCTCGACCCAGGTCATCGGCAGTATCAGTGCTGTGCTTTGGCCTTGCAGGCGCCGCGCCAACTCGGCCACGAAAGCACTGGTCATCGGTGGCGCAGAGCGCGCCAGGTCGGCAACCAGCAGCACCACATCCTTGGCGTCGAGCTCAGCGGTTGAAACCAGCCGGTCTGCCCAGTCGTTGGCCAGGCTGCGGTCGCTCCAGCTGGCCATCACCCGGGACGCGACCCGCCGCAGGTTCTCGATCAGTGCCAAACGCAGCATGATGGGAATGCCCCATAGCTCGCCCAGCGTCAGCGGTGTGATCACTTGGTAGGCCGCTACGAAACGGCTCAGACTGTCGCTATCGACCCGGCCATCGCCATGGGCGATGGTTTCCAGGGCAATGTCGTAAACCCGTGGCAAGGTCCGTGAAGGCCCATCATCCAGGCCAGGTAGCTCGCGGCAGTAGCCTTTGGGCAGATGTTTCTGCGCCGTACGAATCTGCTCTTCGACTAGATAGAAGTTGTCCAGCAACCATTCCGCAGCAGGTGTCGCCCGCTGGTTGGAGAGCGCTGCCACGCTCATCGCCTGGCAACTGCTGGCCAGTACCGCAGCGTTTTCGGATAGACGGTGAAGAAGGGCGTCGGAGGTGGGGGCGGGGCTAAGGTGATGCTGTTGGGCCAGATGGGCACCGTGGGTAGCCATCTGTTCTGCACTGAACAGTTCCGCGCGCAGGGCCGGCTCGTACTCGAAGGTGCGTGGTGTGGGCTGCCATAACCGTTGGATTGCTCTAAGCCATTGCCTATCCATGTTTTCCTTGGGGTGCAACCTGGGGTGCGGGCAACGCTGCAGCGATAACAATCAAGCAAGTGCAGCGGGCGCCCGAAATAGGAGTGTGGCCACAACGAGTGTGAAATCCTTGCAGGAGAGCGTCTGTCTGCTGGCGCACATAGCATCAGATCTGCCACTGTGGTTGCCTCAGCCACCCTCTACTTACTCGTGCTTGTATCGGTGTCTCCAGCTGCAGGGCACCGGGTTTAACCTGCGCCTGCCCAGGCAGCGGCGTAGCGGGTTGTGCGGATCCACAAGCGACCTGGGTGCCGGGCTGTTAAGCGTGTAGCCGAGCCATAAGGCAACGCCCGCTATCGGAGCCGGGCGTGCGATGGTGCTGGAGGTGCCGTTGTCGGCTCGAATCTACGTCTGCCTGGTATCCATTCCGGCCTTGTTGCCATCGAAATCCTCGGGTTCCACGGGCGGTGCTTCGTCTGGTAGCGAGGCGGGCTCGCTTTCGGTGCCGGTGCCCGGATCCAGGTCATCGTCGTGCTCATTGCCGTGCTCTCTGCCTGGCTGCTGGGCCAGGGGCCGTCTAATCACGCTCACCGAGCCCTGTGTGGGATTTACGGCTGCAGATGCTTGGGGCGCGACATAGCCTGGGTTGCCCTGGTAGTGGGGCGTCCCATCTTTCAGATTCATGACTTTCATGACGGTGTACCTCTAGGTAGGCCAAAGAGTTGGCCTACTTCATCCGAACGGGGGCCAGGGTACGAGGTTCATGTTCAAAGATGACCGCTGGGCGGATCGTGCCGCGGCAGGCTTAGCGGCCTACTGAGTACTGCTATGGCACGATAGTTATGGGGGCGGCCGGGATTGCATGAACCAAGGTGCACAGCTGAATCAGGCAGTGTTGCCGGGGTAGGCGCGCAAGTAGCGCCGTGCCTTGGCCTCGGGTCAAACCGCCTGTGCCTTGGCCAGTTTTTCGCCTTCAAGCCAGGCACCGATTTCGCAGGCCGGCATGGGTTTGGCGAACAGGTAGCCCTGAGCCCAGGCGCAGCCGAGGGTTTTCAGGGCGTCGAGTTCGTCGGTGGTTTCCACGCCTTCGACGATGCATTCCAGCTGCATGTCCTGGCTCAGGGCAACCAGCGATTTGACGATTTTGAAACTGGCCGGGTCGAGATGGATGTCGGTGACGAAGGTTCGATCCACCTTGAGCTTGGTCAGCGACAGCGCGTGGATGTGGCTCAGGCTGGAATAGCCGGTGCCGAAGTCGTCCAGAGAGATGCCGCAATCCAGTTCGCGCAACCGGCTGATGGTCCGCTGGGTTTGCGGCAGGTCCTGGATGGCCGCGGTTTCGGTGATTTCCAGATCGAGACAGGCAGCGGGGAAGCGGCTGCCCCTGATCAGCTCGACGATCTGCTGAGCGGCGTCCTCCGAGCCACAGTCGTGGGCGGACAGGTTGAAGGACAGGCGCATGCCCGCGGGCCAGTTCGCCGCGGCCGCCAGCGCTTTGCGCAGCAAGGGCAGCGTGAGGCGATTGACCAGGCCAGCACGCTCGGCAATCGGGATGAACTCACAGGGCGGCACGCTTCCTAGCTCCGGGCTTTGCCAGCGTGCCAGTGCCTCGAAGGCGACGGTTTGCCCGGTCTGGATATCCACGATGGGCTGGAACACCACATAAAACTCGCGATCCAGATCGGCCCTGCGCAGGGCCTGCTCGGTCAGCCCTTCGCGATTTAGCTGCTGGCGATGGTCGGCGCTGAACAGGCAGACCGTGCCCGGGCGATGGCGCTTGCTCTGATACAGGGCATAGTCGGCATATTCATACACTTGCATGGCGCTGGACGCCTGGTCCGGGAAGGTCGCGATGCCCAGTGACCCACTGATCTGAATCGGGATATCTACCAGCAGGAACGGCTCGCGCAGGCTGGCGCAGATTTTCTCGCCAAAGGCCTGCAGCTGGTCGTCGCTCATGACTCGCGTGATGATCAGGGCAAACTCGTCGCCGCCCAGGCGGGCCAGGTGCACACCGTCGTCGAGTAGCCCGGCCAGGCGCTGGCCAACTTGATAGAGCAGCCTGTCGCCCACGCTATGGCCATACAGGTCGTTGACCGGCTTGAAGCCGTCCAGGTCGATCAGCCCCACGGCGAGGCGAGTCTGCTGTTCACTGGCATGTGACAGCTGCGTGTCTAAGCGAGAAAAGAACTGCCGGCGGTTGGCCAGCCCGGTCAGGCTGTCCTGATTGGCCAGGTGCAGATTTTCCTCGCTGAGTTTGGCCGTATGTGCCTGCATGTTCACCAGCCGGGTGAAGTCGGCGTACTGGGCCTTGAGGATGATCAGCATGGCGATGGACACCAGCAGCACGTCGATCGCCGTAGCCACGAAGGTGATGATGTTGGTGGAGGCAAAGAACACCACGAATGCGGTGTTCACCACGGCGGTGATGGCCAGGGCGGCTGGCAGCAGGTGCATCATGCAGAAGATGCAGCCGATGACGGTGATCGCCATATAGAAGGCGACATGGGCCTGGGTATAGCCGTCACCGTAGGGAAACAGTGCCAGCGACCAGGCGGTGAATGCCACGGCCACGAAGGGAGCGAGTATGTTGGTGCGTTTGAGCGCCGTCAGCATGTGCTCCGGGCTACGCTCCAGCTTGCGCGTGCGTATCCACTCCACCGCACGAACCACGCCGAACAGCGTCATGAGCAGTGGGCAGTAGACCACCAGCCAGCGTGGCGCGACTGCATAGTGAGTGCCGGCCAGCATCAGGGTGTTGACCAGCAGGATGAAATACATCATCGGCAATTGGCGGGCCAGCGCAATGTATTGCGCCTTGACCAGGCCGGGGTTGTCCTTGGGCACGGACATCAATGCTCTTATTGCGAGCAGTGTTTTCTTCATCGGGCGATGCTCTGAAAATACAACCAGTTAAATAACCGAACGGATTGTCCTTTCCAGTCGTTACAACGCAGGGCCAAACACTGCTTTCGTGGGGTTGTATCGGCCGGTACTCGGATTACTGCAATCTTATGAGTAGTGGCACTTTGATTTCGTTCCGTCCGCTGGTCGCAATAGCGATCAGCGAGGCAGGTGCCGACCACGTAGCCTTGAGCTGGAAGGGAGGCCGAGTTGACCGATAACGTTGGTGGCTACGCCTACCTGGGCACCGAGTTACTGCGCGGCGTGTTGCGGGTATGCGGTGGCGCGGCTCATGACGCCATATGATCGAGGGGGCAGGCAGGTCACCCCAAAAAAAACACCCGTCTTCGCACCGCAGCTATTAAGTGGATGCACTTCTCGTCTGGGCGTTTTTGCGCTACCTGCGCGCTTTTCTGGTCCGATATCACGTCGTCAGGCAAGACCGCATTCACAATGCATCCCGCCTTTTCATTTGTCAGTTGTTATCCGGAGCGTCAGCCGAAAACATGTGCGGAAATTAGTTTTGAAATTTCCACTATCGCCGTTTTGCCGGTGAATTCGAATTTCACTTTGCCGAGTGCCGAAAAATAGATTTCCAGCTCCGAGTCCAGGTCGAAGGTGCCGGAAGTCTCGATCGAATAGGCGACGATGTTCTTGTAGGGCAGGGAGGTGAAGTCCTTCTTGCTGCCGGTAAGACCTTGCACGTTCACGGCGATGATGCGCTTGTTGGTGAACACCACGCCGTCGCGCATGGATTTGTAGGAATCGATGACCTGTTCATTTTCAAGTAACAGGGCGCTGACGCGTTGGGCGTATTCGTCGTTCTGCTTGAGTTTGAAAAAGCCTTTGTTATTGAAATCGATCATCCGTGGAACTCTCCATGACGGCGGTGGCTAGCCTGGCTAGAAGACCGCTACGGCGAAGATTTGGCAAGCGGCATAGCGGCCGAACGCGCTGGGCTTAATGGCTTCGCTCGACCATCCCCAGAATGATCGCCTGCAGCTCACCCTCTGCCTGTTCTGCGCTGATGTCGCCGGCCACGGCAGCGTCGCTGAGCGAGTCGGCGGCGCCGAGCATGGCCCACAGGCTGGCGACTGAAAGACCGCCTGCGTCGCAGAAGGGCGCCAGGATAGCTGCGCACTTTTCGATCAGCGCATGCTGGTACTGCTTCTTCACCGCGGCTAATTCCGGCGAGCCGGTGAGGGCGGCCACCACATCGGAGATCTCGCGGCCCTGGGTGAGTACGCAGTGCACATAGCTCGAGGCGATGACGCGGCTCTTGTCCGCCAGGGTCGGGGCTGCGGCTTCGATGGCAGCATCGAAGATCCGCGTTTGACGCTCGTCATAATCCTGATAGAGCGCGGCCAGCAGCCCATTACGCGTGCCGAAATGGTCGTAGACCACTGGCTTGGTGACACCTGCGGCCTCGGCCAGTCGGCCCAACGTCAGGGCGTCGGTGCCCTCGTTACCGATCAGCTGCCACGCCACCTCGAGCAACTGACGCGTGCGCTCCTCCCGTGGCAGGCGTCGACGTGGCGATTGGTTGGGCTGCGGGCTCATCGATACTCCGGGGTGGTTCAGAACGGCTCGGCGAACAGCTTACGGCCTATCGCCTGCGCCGTCTGCAGATGTGCCTCGGGGAAGCCGGGGGCCGAGGCCATCAGGAAGTGCGACGACGCGACCGGGGCGCCGCAGTAATCGAAGATGCCGTGTTCGATCTGCGTCTTCATCGCTTCTGCGTAAGCATGGCGCGTGAAGGTGCCGGCGTCCGCACCGCCGATGGCCACCAGGTGGACGGGCAGGCGCTGCAGCTTCTTCACCACCTTGCCGTTCTCGGCTTCCTCGTAGGCCCAGCCATTGGTGAATACCCGGTCGATCCAACCCTTGAGCTGAGCCGGGAAGGACCACCAGTAGATCGGATAGACCAGCACCAGGGCGTCGGCCCGTTCGAGGCGGGCCTGCTCGGCGGCGACATCTGCCGGCACCGGGCCGCGTTTCTGGAACAGGGCGACATCCGCTTGGCTGTAAGTCGGGTCGAAGCCTTCGGCGGCCAGGTCGGCCAGCTCCACCGAGTGGGTGGGCGCGGAATGGCGTACACCATTGGCGAGCTGGGTGGCGATGGCGTGAGTGAGCGAGTGCGGATCCGGGTGGGTGAAAACGATCAGGGCGTGCATCGGCGTTACCTCCAGTAGGTTTACCTACTATTGGTAACTTACTTTTGGTAGGTTGTCGAGCGGGCACAGGATCAGCGGTTCAGCTGCGAGCAAACATTACTTGAGAATCAGCCGCAGTTGGCACGTATAATCACCCGTAACTTTTTGTGTCCGCCATCGCCTGGCGGGCCCCGTTGGGCCACCCGCGCGGCTTTGCGAGCTGCGCGTGGATTTTGTGAGGAAAGGGTCAATGTCTGCTCATCGAGTAACGGGTCTGGCACGCGCGATCGCCGCGGGTGTGTTGTCTTCCCTGCTGTTCGCCACCGGTGTGCAGGCTGACGAGGCGGTAACCCTGACGCTGTACAACGGCCAGCACGAGGCCACCGGCAAAGCCGTGGCGGCGGCGTTCGAGAAGAAGACCGGCATCAAGGTGCTGATCCGCAAGGGCGGCGGTGGCCAGCTGGCCAATCAGATCGCCGAAGAAGGCGACCGCTCACCGGCCGACATCGTTTACACCGAAGAAGCGCCGCCGTTGATCAAACTCGGCAGCCAGGGCCTGCTGGCCAAGGTCGATGACAGCACCCTCAAGCAGATCGACGCCAAGTTTTCCGATGACAACGGCAACTGGATCGGTATCACTTCGCGCGTGCGTGTGCTGGCCTACAACCCGGATCTGGTCACCGAAGCCGAGCTGCCCAAGAGCGTGCTGGAAGTGGCCAGCCCGGAGTGGGCCGGCAAGATCGCCTTCGTGCCGAGCAGTGGCGAGTTCCTCGGCCAGACCGCCGCGGTCATCCGCCTCAACGGCCGCGAAGCCGCCGAAGAATGGCTGACCGGTCTCAAGGCCTTCGGCTCCACCTACACCAACAACGTGATCGCCATGAAGGCCGTGGAGAACGGTGAGGTCGGCGCGGCGCTGGTCAACAGCTATTACTGGACGGCGCTGAAGAAAGAGAAGGGCGAGCTGAAATCCAAGCTGCATTACTTCGCCGACGGCGATGCCGGTGGCCTGTCGAGCGTTTCCGGGGCTGCCGTGGTCAAGGCCAGCAAGCACCCGAAGGAGGCGCAACAGTTCCTCGCCTTCATGATCAGCGAGGAGGGCCAGAAGGCCGTGCTCACCCAGTCCGCCGAATACCCGGTCAACCCCAAGGTGCCGGCCGACCCGCTGCTCAAGCCCTATGACCAGCTCAAGCCGCCGGCCATCACCGCCGCGCAGATCGGCCTGGCTGAGGATGCCCTGGAGCTGCAACGCGAAGTGGGTATGAACTGATCATGCAGCCCCAGGCGGTCAACCCGGAGCTGCCGCTGCCGGCACCGACCATCAGCAGCCGGCGTCGCAAGGCGCCGCCGATCTGGCTGCAGTTGCCGGTGCTGGCGCTATTGCTGGTCGCGGCGCTGCCGCTGTTCTTCGTGGTGGTGCGCGCCGCGCAGGTTGGCCCGCACGAAGCCTTCGCGCTGTTGTGGCGGCCGTTCGTGTTCGGCTTGTTGGCCAACACCCTGAAGTTGATGGTGCTGGTGACCCTCGGCTGCGCGGTGATTGGCCTGGCGCTGGCCTGGCTGGTGGAGCGCAGCGACCTGCGCTGGCGCCGCCAATGGAACGTGCTGCTGTGCTTGCCGTTCGCCATACCCTCGTTCGTCAGCGGTTTTACCTGGGTGTCGATCAGCCCGCTGTTCGAGGGCCTGGGTGGCACCGTGCTGGTGATGATCCTGTCCAAATATCCGCTGATCTATCTGCCGGTGGTGGCGGTGCTGCGCAACCTGGACCCGGCCATGGAGGAGTCGGCGCGCATGCTCGGCTGTAGCCGCCGCGAGGTGTTCTGGCGTGTCACCCTGCCGCTGTTGCGTCCGGTGCTGATGGCTACCAGCCTGCTGGTGGCGGTGCACATGCTGGTGGAGTTCGGCGCGCCGTCGATCATGCGTTACCAGACCTTCACCACCGCCATCTATCAACAGTTCGAGCTGGAGTTCAGCGGCAGCAACGCGGCCATGTTATCGGCCTTGCTGCTGGGGCTGTGCATGCTGCTGCTGTGGGGTGAATTCCGCCTGCGCGGGCGCGGCTACGCGCGGACCGGCCAGGGTGTGGCGCGCAGCGCCGCCCGGCTGCGCCTGGGGCGCTGGGGCATCCTGGCGCAAGCGCTGCTGCTGGTGCTGGTGGTGGTTGGCTGCGGTGTGCCGCTGGTGATGCTGGGTTTCTGGATCGTCGAAGGCAGCTCGGCCAGCTTCCCGGTCGCGGAGGTCGTCGCAACGCTGTGGTCGTCGCTGCGCTATTCCTTCGGCGGCGCCTTGTTCAGTTGCCTGCTGGCGCTGCCGGTGTGCCTGGTGGTGGTGCGCTATTACGGGCGCATGGCGACCCTGGCCGATCGCCTGCCGTATCTGTTGCACGCCTTGCCGGGTTTGGTGATCGCCCTGTCGCTGGTGTTCTTCGCCCTCGGCTACGTGCCGGCGTTGTACCAGACCAGCATCCTGTTGCTGGTGGCCTATGCATTGCTGTTCATGCCCATGGCCCAGGGGCCGATCCGGGTCGCCCTGGAAAAGGCCTCGCCGCAGCTCGAAGAGGCGGCGCGCACCCTGGGGCACACGCCGCTCGCGACCTTTCTGCGAGTGACCCTGCCGATCATCTCACCGGCCATTGGCGCCGGCTTCGTGCTGGTGTTTCTCGACTGCATGAAAGAGCTGACCGCCACGCTGATTCTCGGCCCCACCGGCCTGGAAACCCTGGCCACCAAGGTCTGGTCGCACACCGGTAATCTGGAGTACGCCGGTGCCGCGCCTTATGCCGCGTTGATCGTGCTGGTGTCGGGGTTGCCGGTGTATTTGTTGACGACGCGGGCTTATCGCCGCTCTTGAATGCGGGTAGGAAGTGATGTCGCGGTATCGCGGCTTAACGCCCCCGCGTTCAAGGTGTATCGTGCGCAGCTCTCCAGTGCCCGCAGAGGCGCAATCGTTCAGACCTGATTAGTGTCACCGCAGTCCCGCTTCAGGAGCAGGTTTCATGAGTTTCACCCGTAGACAGGTGTTGGGCGGTCTGGTCGGCCTCGGCGTGGTCGGTCTCGGCGCTGGCGGCGCGCGTTATTGGCTGGGTCGCCCGTTTGATCGCAAGACCCACGACTACGAGCTGATCGCGGCGCCCCACGACATCGAACTGGTGCCTGGCCATGTCACCCCAGCCTGGACCTTCGGTGGTCAGGCGCCCGGCGTGGAGCTGCGCTGCCGCCAGGGCGACGAGCTGCGCGTGCGCTTTATCAATCACCTGCCCGAGCCCACCACTATCCACTGGCACGGCATCCGCCTGCCACTGGAAATGGACGGCGTGCCCTATGTGTCCCAGGCGCCGGTATTGCCGGGGGAATTCTTCGACTACCGCTTCGTCACCCCGGACGCCGGCAGCTACTGGTACCACCCCCACGAGTCCAGCGCCAAACAGCTGGGCCGTGGGCTAGTCGGCCCGCTGGTCATTGAGGAGCGCGAGCCTACTGGCTTCAAGCACGAGCGCACCCTGTGCCTGAAGAGCTGGCACGTGGACGAACAGGGCGGCTTCACCGAATTCAGCGTGCCCCGCGAAGCGGCGCGGGAGGGCACCCGCGGTCGCCTGTCGACCATCAACGGCGTGTCGTTGCCGACCCTGGAGTTGCCCGCCGGCCAGGTGGTGCGCCTGCGCCTGATCAACGTCGACAGCACCATCACCTATCGCCTCAATCTCTCGGGCGGCGAGGCGCGCATCTATGCTCTGGACGGCAATCCGATAAAACCACGCCCGCTGGGCAAGGACTACTGGCTGGGCCCGGGCATGCGCATCGACCTGGCGCTCAAGGTGCCGGCGGCTGGCAGCGAAGAATTGTCGCTGCGTAACGGGCCATTGCGCCTGGCGACCATCAAGTCGGTGGCCAGCGACGAGCCTGCCGCCGAATGGCCGCCGGCGTTGCCGCCGAACCCGGTGGCCGAGCCGGACTTGACGAAAGCCGAAACTCTGCGCTTCAACTTCGAGTGGGCCGCGGCATTGGCATCGCCTGCTGATGAGGCTGCCGGCCGCTACAAGTACTGGCAGATCAACGGGCAGGCCTGGGACATCAATGACAAGACCTGCGCCGACCGGCCCATCGCCAAGCTGAAAAAGGACGGTCACTACATCTTCGTGTTGCGCAACATGGCCCAGTACCAGCACCCGATCCACCTGCATGGCTTGATCTTCAAAGTGCTGGATTCCAACCGCCGCAAGATCGAGCCGTACTACACTGATACCTTCCTGCTCGGCAAGAACGAGACCGCGCGCATCGCCTTCGTGGCCGATAATCCTGGCGTGTGGATGTTCCACTGCCACGTCATCGACCATATGGAAACCGGTCTGATGGCCGCCGTCGAGATCGCCTGACGTGAGTGCCCTGATTTGAAAGCCCCGCTGATCATCGACCGCAGCCAGGACCAGCGCTTTATGCGCGAAGCGCTGGAGTTGGCTGCCGAAGGCGCTCTGCGCGGCGAAGTGCCGGTCGGCGCCGTGCTGGTGCAGGACGGCGAAGTGATCGGCCGCGGCTTCAACTGCCCGATCTCCACTTCGGATCCCAGCGCCCACGCCGAGATGGTCGCCATCCGCGCCGCCGCTCAGGCCATCGCCAACTACCGCCTGCCCGGCAGCACTCTTTACGTGACCCTGGAACCCTGCGCCATGTGCGCGGGGCTGATCGTCCACTCACGTGTGCAACGCGTGGTATTCGGCGCCAGCGAACCCCGCGCGGGCATGGCGGTAAGCCGAGGCCAGTTCTTCGATCAGGCCTTTCTCAACCACCGCGTGCGGGTCGAGGGCGGGGTGCTGGGCGAGGAGTGTGGTGAGGTGCTGAGGGCGTTTTTCAAGGCGCGGCGGGGATAGTCGGTGGCTATAGGGCCAGATATTTCTACGCCCGTGACAATACATGGGGAGTATCGGGATTGATCAAAGCAGGGATGTTTGCAGCGGTGGCACTGCTGGGCGCATCTGCCCAGGCGGCGGAGCGGCAGGTGTATCTGGTGGCCACGGTGCAGCTGGACGGCTCCAATCTGGCCCAGAGCATCTTTCTCCACGAGCCGCAGATCACAGAGTTGCAGGGTTGCCTGGATGCCGTACGCAAGGGGCAGCGTGAGCGCGACTGGATGCAGTATCACCACATCTTCCAGCGCGACAAATTCAAGGGCTTCACCGGGCATATGCATTACCGCTGTGTTTACAGCGACCTACAGATCAGCGGCTGGTACGACAAGATGCACTACAACCAGCCCTATCTGATCAGCATCGATGATGGTGCGGTGCTGAGCGTCAGCCGCCCGCCGAGCCTGGCGCAGTGCTCGACCCAGTGGAGTGCCTTGCCAGCGAAGAAGCAGGCGCAGAGTTTCTGCGCCATGGGCAATCAGACCGTCACGCGCTGAGGCGTTTTCGCTTAGCGAGCGCGCTCGAACACCAGGCTGACCTTGGCACCGCCAGGGCGCTGGAAACTTTCGATCATGCGATTGCCCTGTACCTCCATGCGCAGTTCCCGGGTGGTTCGCACGTCGCCGGTCCAGTTCGGGAAGGATGAGCCTTCCACGGTATTGCCGCTGAAGTTGCCTTGGTCATCGACGCTGTAGCGCCCGTACAGCGCCAGGCTGCCGGCCATCACGGCGCGGTTCTCCGCGTCGGTGCCGCCTCCGCGCTGGTCGGAGGCAAAGCGCGGAATGCGCGGGTCGTGCAGAAACTCCACGAAGTACAGATCCGGTGTGAATACCAGTCGGCCTTTCGGCTCGGGCCCGTAGGGATGGCTGATTACGCCGTCGTTTTCGACTTTGGCGGCGATCAGGTTCCAGGTTCCGGCGACCTTGTTCGATTTCGACTCGGCGTTGCTGCTCATGGCAGCCAGCAGCAACGTGGCCGCGGCTGCCAGGCGGGTCAATGAATGCAGATGCATTTCAGACCTCCTGGCTGTCGGCCGAGAGAGCCACATCACGCTGCGCTTCGAGCGCTTCGCGGCGCTCGGTCAGGACGCGGTGGATATTCTCATAGGCGGTGCTGCCCAGGGCCAGGCGCAGGGGCGGGTTGCTCGCATCGGCCGCCTGGATGATTGCCGCGACTGTATTGACGGCATCACCGCGGATTTCGAATTCGCCACTTTTGATCATTGCGTGCACTTGGCCGGCCGGCGTGTCCTGATAGGTGCCGGAGGGCGTAGCCAGGTCGAGGGCTGCGGCGAAGTTGGTGCCCGTCGGGCCGGGCTCGGCAAGGATGAAGTCGATGCCGAAGGGCGCGACTTCCTGGGCCACGGATTCGACAAAGCCTTCGATCCCCCATTTGCTGGCGTGGTAGAGGCTGAAGCCGGGATAGGCGATCTGCCCGCCTTCGGAAGACACCTGAACGATGCGGCCGCCACCCTGGGCACGCAGGTGAGCCAGGCTGCGGCGGATCAGTTGGATCGAGCCGGTCAGGTTGGTCGCCAGCACCCGTTCGATCTGCTCGTCGCTCACCTGCTCGGCGGGGCCGAACAGGCCGTAGCCCGCGTTGCTGACGATGACGTCGATACGCCCGGCGCGGGCGAAGGCGTGATCGATCACGCGGCTGATCTGCGCGGTGTCGGTGAGGTCCAGGGTGAGCACCTGCAGCTGTTCGCCGTATTGGTCGGCCAGCTCCTGCAGAGCTTGCTCACGGCGTGCGGTGGCGACTACCCGGTCGCCGCGCTCCAGTAGGTGGGTGGTCATGATCTTGCCGAGCCCGGAAGAAGCACCGGTGATAAGCCAGGTCTTGTTCATGCTGTGCACCTCTTTCGTTGCTTGATGGGTGCATTCACTGTAAACAGATTATTTGTTGTGATAATCGGCGTTAATTCGCATGAGCTGGTGAATGAGGATCAACAATGAGCAGGCCGTCGCTGAGTGATCTCACTGCCCTGATGGCGGTTGCGCAGCACCGCAGCTTTCGCAAGGCCGCTGATGAGCTGGGCATTTCCCGCTCCGCGCTCAGCCATGCCATCGCCGCGCTGGAGCGCCGGCTGGGCGTGCGCCTGCTGCACCGCACCACACGAAGTGTGGCGCCGACCGAAGCGGGCGAGCATTTCCTGCAGCGTTTGTCGCCAGTGCTGCAGGAACTGGATCAGGCCATCGACGCGTTGACCGAGGAGGGCGGTCACCCCACCGGGACCTTGCGCATCAACGGTGGCGAGGAGGCCATGCGCGTACTGCTCAAGCGCGTGGTGCCTGCGTTTCTAGCGCGCTATCCGCAGGTTTCCCTGGATCTGGTCAGCGACGGTCATCTGGTGGATGTGGTGCGCGAAGGCTTCGATGCAGGTATCCGCCTGGCCGAGGCCGTGCCTCAGGACATGATCGCCGTCGCACTCAGTGAGGACTTTCGTTTTCTTGCCGTGGCCTCGCCCGAGTACCTGGCCAGCGCCGGGCGGCCCGAAACGCCTGAGGATCTGCGTAACCACTGCTGCATCCGCCAGCGTCTGCCCAGCGGCAAGCTGTATCGCTGGGAGTTCGAACAGCGCGGCCAGGAAGTCGCCGTGGATGTGCCGGGCAGCCTGACCCTCAACCATACGCAACTGATGATCGAGGCGGCCGCCGCCGGGCTGGGCATTGCCTATGTGCCGGACATGGCGGCGCAGTGCTGGCTGGAGGAGGGCAAGCTGGTCGCGGTGCTGGAGGACTGGTCGCCGCCGGTCGGAGGCTTGCGTCTTTATTACCCGGGCCACCGCCACGTGTCGGCGGCGCTGCGGGCATTTATCGAGGTCATGAAGAGCGTTCGCTAGCGGCGCCTGGGGAAAGGATTAAAGCGGCGCCTTTTCCTGCTGCTCCGGGTGATCCTTGCCGACACCCGGCACGTGCAGGCCGCTCTCGGCGACCTGGCTGCCTTCCAGTTGCGGCTGGGTTACCCAGGTGAGGATGTCGTAGTAGCGTCGGATGTTGCGCACGAAATGCACCGGCTCGCCGCCGCGGGCATAGCCGTAGCGGGTCTTGCTGTACCACTGCTTCTGCGACAGGCGAGGCAGGATTTTCTGCACGTCCAGCCACTTGTTGGGGTCCAGGCCCTCGGCCTCGGTGAGCTTGCGCGCATCTTCCAGGTGGCCGCCGCCAATGTTGTAGGAGGCGAGGGCGAACCAGGTACGATCCGGCTCCTGAATGCTGTCAGGCAGTTGTTCTTTCACATGCACCAGATACTTGGCGCCGCCCTGGATGCTTTGCTGCGGGTTGAGGCGGTCGGATACGCCCATTGCCTGGGCGGTGTTCAGGGTCAGCATCATCAGCCCACGCACACCGGTCTTTGAGGTGGCGCCAGGCTGCCAGAGTGATTCCTGATATCCGACGGCGGCAAGCAGGCGCCAGTCCAGGTCGTTTTCCTTGGCAGACTTGCGGAAGTGTTTCTCGTAGCGCGGCAGGCGTTGCTGCAGATGCTGCGCGAAGGTGTAGGCGCCCACGTAACCCAGAACGTCGACATGGCCGTAGTAGCGTTCTTTAAGGCGCTGCAGGCTGCCGTTGTCCTGGGAGCGGCGCAGGAAGCCGTCGACCTGCTCGAGCAGGCTGTCATCCTCGCCCGGTGCCACCGCCCAGACCAGGTTGCGCGAGTCACCCAGATCGAAGCCGACACGCACGTTGGGGAAATACACCTGGTTCATGGCCAGCTCGTTGGAGTCGACCAGGGTCAGGTCGATTTCGCCTTCGTCGACCATGCGCAGCAGATCGACGACCTCCACATCGGACGACTCTTCATATTGAAGGTCGGGCACCTGGGTTTTCAGTTCAGCCAACTGCTCGGCGTGGCTGCTGCCCTTGAGCACCAGAATGCGCTTGCCGACCAGGTCTTCCGGGCGGCTCGGGCGGCGCTGACCGTTGCGGTAAACGATTTGCGGGGTCACTTCCAGGTAGGGCACGGAAAAGCGCGCGCTTTGCTGGCGGCCTGCGCTTTCCACCAGGCCGGCGGCGGCCAGCACCGGGCCGCCCGGTTTGCCGAGGCGGGAGAAAAGATCGTCGAGGTTGTCGGCCGTCTGGATTTCCAGCTTGACGTCCAGGTCGTCGGCAAAACGCTTGACCAGCTCGTACTCGAAGCCGGTTTCACCGTTACGATCCTGGAAATAGGTGGCGGGGCTGTTGCGGGTTATCACGCGCAGCACGCCTTCCTCCTTGATCCGCTCCAGGCTGCTCGGAGGTTCCGCGCAGCCGCTGAGCATCAGGAGTAATCCGATCGCCGACAGCCAGCCGGCGTAGCGCTTGCCAATCAGGTTTGGAGAGGGCATCGGCGCAGTATACGCCAACGCCGTGCCGTTCCATATCTGGACAGTGCACGTGCGCTCTGCTAGGCGAACGCGCTTTCCAGAGGCGCGCCGGCTGGCCGGTCAGGGCATGAGCGGGCGTGCCGCGCTCGTCGCTTTAGGCTAGAATATGCGCCCTCAAAGCACACCCCCTTCCCAGAGGCTGTCCCCTGATGCTGATCCTGCGCGGCGCTCCCGCCCTTTCCGCCTTTCGCCACGGTAAATTGCTCGAGCAACTGACCAGTAAAGTGCCTGCTGTGACCGGCCTGTATGCCGAGTTCGCCCACTTTGCCGACGTCGACGGTGCGCTGAGTGCCGACGAAGAGCAGGTACTGGCCCGTCTGCTCAAGTACGGCCCGAGCGTGCCGGTGCAGGAGCCCAGCGGTCGCCTGCTGCTGACCATCCCGCGTTTCGGCACCATTTCGCCGTGGTCGAGCAAGGCCAGCGACATCGCCCGCAACTGCGGCCTGGACAAGATCCGTCGCCTGGAGCGGGGCATTGCCTACTATGTAGCCGGCGAGCTGAGCGACGCCGATGTGCAGCAGGTCGCCGCCGTATTGCATGACCGCATGACCCAGGTCGTGCTGAACAAGCTGGAAGACGCCGCCGGGCTGTTCAGCCATGCCGAACCCAAGCCGCTGACCGCCGTGGACATCCTCGGTGGTGGTCGCCCGGCGCTGGAGAAGGCCAACGTCGAGCTGGGCCTGGCCCTGGCCGAAGACGAGATCGATTACCTGGTCAACGCCTTCCAGGGCTTGAAGCGCAACCCGCACGACATCGAACTGATGATGTTCGCCCAGGCCAACTCCGAGCACTGCCGCCACAAGATCTTCAATGCCAGCTGGGACATCGACGGCGAAAGCCAGGAAAAGTCCCTGTTCGGCATGATCAAGAACACCTACCAGATGCACAGTGAGAACGTGCTGTCCGCTTATAAGGACAACGCCTCGGTGATCGTTGGCCACACCGCCGGGCGCTTCTTTCCCAATCCTGAAACCCGCCAGTACGGCGCGGTGCAGGAGCCGGTGCACATCCTGATGAAGGTGGAAACCCACAACCACCCGACCGCCATCTCGCCGTTCTCCGGCGCGTCCACCGGCTCCGGCGGTGAGATCCGCGACGAAGGCGCTACCGGCCGCGGCGCCAAGCCGAAGGCTGGCCTGACCGGTTTCACCGTCTCCAACCTGAACATCCCCGGCTTCGAGCAGCCCTGGGAGCAGGCCTACGGCAAGCCCGAGCGCATCGTCACGCCGCTGGACATCATGATCGAAGGCCCGCTGGGCGGCGCCGCGTTCAACAACGAATTCGGCCGTCCGGCGCTGACCGGCTACTTCCGGACCTTCGAGCAATCGATCGCCACCCCGCACGGCGACGAAGTGCGCGGCTACCACAAGCCAATCATGCTCGCCGGCGGCATGGGCAACATCCGTGAAGACCATGTGCAGAAGGGCGAGATCACCGTCGGCGCCAAGCTGATCGTGCTCGGCGGCCCGGCCATGCTGATCGGCCTGGGCGGCGGCGCCGCCTCCTCGGTGGCTACCGGTGCCAGCTCGGCCGATCTGGATTTCGCCTCGGTGCAGCGCGAGAACCCGGAAATGGAACGCCGCTGCCAGGAGGTCATCGACCGCTGCTGGCAGCTGGGCGACGCCAACCCCATCGCCTTCATCCATGACGTCGGCGCCGGTGGTATCTCCAACGCCTTCCCGGAACTGGTCAACGATGGTGGCCGCGGTGGCCGCTTCGAGCTGCGCAACGTGCCCAACGACGAGCCGGGCATGGCCCCGCACGAGATCTGGAGCAACGAATCCCAGGAGCGTTACGTGCTGGCGGTCAGCGCCAAGGACTTCGCGCGCTTCCAGGCCATCTGCGAGCGCGAGCGTTGCCCGTTCGCGGTGGTCGGTGAGGCCACCGAAGAGCCGCACCTGACCGTGACCGACAGCTACTTCGCCAACACCCCGGTGGACATGCCGCTCGAAGTGCTGCTCGGCAAGCCGCCGCGCATGCACCGTTCGGTGACCCGCGAGGCCGAGCTGGGCGACGATTTCGACCCGAGCAAGCTGGACATCAACGAAGCCGCCGAGCGCGTACTGCGTCACCCGGCCGTGGCCAGCAAGAGCTTTTTGATCACCATTGGCGACCGTACCATCACCGGCCTGGTCGCCCGTGATCAGATGGTCGGCCCGTGGCAGGTGCCGGTGGCCGACGTTGCCGTGACCGCCACCAGCTTTGACGTCTACACCGGTGAAGCCATGGCCATGGGCGAGCGCACTCCGCTGGCACTGCTCGACGCCCCAGCTTCCGGGCGTATGGCCATTGGCGAAACCATCACCAACATCGCCGCTTCGCACATCGAAAAACTCTCCGACATCAAACTGTCGGCCAACTGGATGGCTGCTGCCGGTCACCCAGGTGAAGACGCCCGCCTGTACGACACCGTCAAGGCTGTCGGTATGGAGCTTTGCCCGGAGCTGGGCCTGACCATTCCGGTCGGCAAGGACTCGATGTCGATGAAAACCAAGTGGAGCGAAGAGGGCGCGGAGAAGAGCGTCACCTCGCCGCTGTCGCTGATCGTCACCGGTTTCGCTCCGGTCGCCGACGTGCGCAAGACCCTGACCCCAGAGCTGCGCATGGACAAGGGCGAGACCGATCTGATCCTCATCGACCTGGGCCGTGGCCAGAACCGCATGGGCGCCTCGATCCTCGCTCAGGTGTACAGCAAGCTCGGCCAGCAGGCGCCGGACGTCGACGACGCCGAAGATCTCAAGGCCTTCTTCGCGGTGATCCAGGGCCTCAACGCCGATGGTCATCTGCTGGCCTACCACGACCGTTCCGACGGCGGCCTGCTGGTCAGCGTGCTGGAGATGGCCTTCGCCGGCCACTGCGGCCTCAACCTGCAGCTCGACGGTCTGGTCGAAAGCCGCGAAGAACTCGCCGCCTTCCTGTTCAACGAAGAGCTGGGCGCGGTGATCCAGGTTCGCCAGGACGCCACCCCGGACGTGCTCGCCCAGTTCAGCGCCGCTGGCCTGGAAGACTGCGTGGCGGTGATCGGCAAACCGGTCAACAACGGCGATGTGTTCATCAGTTACAACGACCAGCCGGTGTTCAGCGGCCAGCGCCGCCTGTTGCAGCGCCAGTGGGCCGAGACCAGCCATCGCATCCAGCGTCTGCGTGACAACGCCGACTGCGCGGATCAGGAATTCGACGCGCTGCTGGAAGAAGACAATCCGGGCCTGTCGATCAAGCTGGGCTTCGACGTCAACGACGACATCGCCGCACCATACATAAAGAAGGGCGTGCGCCCGCAGGTTGCCGTGCTGCGCGAGCAGGGCGTCAACGGTCAGGTGGAAATGGCCGCGGCCTTCGACCGCGCCGGCTTCACTTCGGTTGACGTGCACATGAGCGATATTCTCGCCGGTCGCGTTGATCTGAACGACTTCAAAGGCCTGGTTGCCTGTGGCGGCTTCTCCTACGGTGACGTGCTCGGAGCCGGTGAAGGCTGGGCCAAGTCGGCGCTGTTCAACGCCCGTGCCCGCGACGCCTTCCAAGGCTTCTTCGAGCGCAAGGACAGCTTCACCCTGGGCGTGTGCAACGGTTGCCAGATGCTCTCCAACCTGCACGAGCTGATTCCGGGTACCGAGTTCTGGCCGCACTTCGTGCGCAACCGCTCCGAGCAGTTCGAAGCGCGCGTGGCCATGGTTCAGGTCCAGGAGTCGGCATCGATCTTCCTGCGTGGCATGGCCGGCTCGCGCATGCCGATCGCCATCGCTCACGGTGAAGGCCATGCCGAGTTCGAAAGCGAGGAAGCGCTGCTCGAAGCCGACCTTTCCGGCACCGTGGCGCTGCGTTTCATCGACAACCACGGCAAGGTCACCGAAGCCTACCCGGCCAACCCGAACGGCTCGCCGCGCGGGATCACCGGCCTGACCAGCCGCGATGGTCGCGTGACCATCATGATGCCGCATCCGGAGCGCGTGTTCCGCGCCGTGCAGAACTCCTGGCGGCCGGACGAGTGGCAGGAAGATGGCGGCTGGATGCGCATGTTCCGTAACGCGCGGGTCTGGGTCGACTGATCAAGTCGCTCGCTGCACGAAACAGAAAAACGCCAGGCATTGCCTGGCGTTTTTCGTTTGCGGAATTGAGCAGTAACCGCTGGTTCAGATCGTCGGTTTTGAGACATGGCGCCTGGGTTTTTAAACGGCACCAGCTAGTCTGCAGGAAGTGATTGGCACCTTGCGGCAACCCCGAATGGTGCCTTCTCGGATAAGTCCGAATGTTTCAGCAGTGTTGGCTGTGTCACGAATCTTGCTAGGCAATGTGCCATCATGCTGTGGCATTATTGGCTCATTGTTTTCAGCGACTTGCAGTGGAGTAGTTGATGTACAAGTTGTGTTTCTACGTTCCGGAAAGCCATCTGGAAAGCGTGAAAGCGGCAGTATTCGCCGAGGGCGCCGGGCGCGCCTCTGGCTACGACCACTGCTGTTGGCAAACCCAGGGCCGCGGCCAGTTCCGCCCGCTGGAAGGCAGTAAGCCTTACATTGGTCAGAGCGGTGAACTGGCGACCGTGCCTGAGTGGAAAGTCGAGCTGGTGGTGGGCGATGAGCTGATCCACAACGCCGTCAAAGCCTTGAAGAAAGCCCACCCCTATGAAGTGCCCGCCTTCGAAGTGTGGCGCTTGTCCGATCTGCAGTTCTAACCACCGCTTCTCGTCCTGGCTTCGCTCCTGCGGATCACCTCAGGGGCGAATCTCGATCAGCGTACCGTCCTTCACCAGCGTCCAGACCTCGCGCATGTCGGCGTTCTTCATGGCGATGCAGCCTTCGGTCCAGTCCAGGGTGTGGAAGAACCACTCCGGGTATTCATCGTCCAGCGGCGTGCCGTGGATCATGATCATGCTACCCGGCTTCACCCCGGCGGCCTTTGCCTGTGCCTGGTCACGGGCGTTGGGGTAGGAGATGTGCATCGACAGGTTGTACTTCTCGCTCTGGCGCCGCCAGTCGATCCAGTAAAAGCCCTCGGGCGTGCGCAAATCGCCCTCGCGCAGCTTGGCGCCGACCGGCTGTTTACCTAAAGAAATGCGGTACGACTTCAGCGTCTTGCCCTGGCTGATCAGTTGCAGCCGGCGCAGGGATTTCTCCACCAAAACCTTGTCGACGGTCGCCACGGGAGTGGCAGGCGCAGTGGCTGCGTGCCCGGCCAGGGCCAAAGAGAAGAGGGTGAAGGCGAGCAACCAGCGCATGGGGATTTTCGACTGAGCAGAGGGCCGGCGGGCGGCGGAGGCTCATTCTAAAGGTTGCAGCATCGGGGCGCCTAGAGTCTGCTGCCCCGCGCATCGCTTTGCCTGGATAGCCTGATGTAGAGCGAAGCGAAACCCAGGAAGCGGTATTCGTTATGCCCTAGCCAGCAAAACTGAACAGCGCTCCCCGCGCCTCGCTTCGCTCAGCTGCAGGCGACGAAAATCGCGCAACGACAGCAGGGAGCATCTCCCGGGTATCGCTGCGCTCAACGCCGGGCTACGGCGTCAACCTCAGTACAACGACGGCAGCTCGTTGGGCCGCAGATCGAACACCAGCACTTCGGCCTGCTGACCGTTGCTCAGGTGCAGGTCGCGGGCATCGCGCACTCGCACACCGTCACCGGCCTGCAACTGCTCGCCGTTGAGCTGGACGCTGCCGCGGGCCACATGAACGTAGGCGTAGCGGTCATCGCCGAGTTGCAGGTGCGCCTGCTCGTCAGCGTCGAACAAACCGGCGTAGACGCGTGCGTTCTGCCGCACGGTCAGCGAGCCATCGGCGCCATCGGGCGAGATGATCAGCTGCAGGCGGCCGCGTTTCTGCGCTTCGCTGAAGTGCTCTTGCTGGTAGCGCGGTTCGGCCTGGCGTTCGCTCGGCACGATCCAGATCTGCAGGAAGTGCACCTGCTCGCTGTGCGAGTGGTTGAACTCGCTGTGCGATACGCCGGTACCAGCACTCATCAACTGTACGTCGCCAGGGCGGATCACCGAGCCGGTGCCCAGGCTGTCTTTGTGTTCCAGGGCGCCTTGCAGCACATAGGAGAAGATCTCCATGTTGCGGTGCGGGTGTTCGCCGAAACCCTGGCCGGCGGCCACGGTATCGTCGTTGATCACCAGCAGGTCGGAGAAGCCACGCTCCTTCGGGTTGTTGTAGCTGGCGAACGAAAAGGTGTGGAAGGAGTTGAGCCAGCCATGGTTGGCATGGCCACGATCGGTCGCTTTACGGATAGCCAGCATGATGAATCCTCCGGTTGATGAGTGCGGCCTTGATTGGCGGCATGGAGGTGATATTACTGACTATCTGAGGATTGATTAATTGGCTGTAAATGGACTCATTGTCCGTTTCAGGTTGACGATTTCAGGCGTTCAGGTGCTCGATCTGTTGCTTGATGAAATCCGAAAACACCTGAACCGCACGGGCCGATTGGCGGTGCTGCGGATAGACCGCATACACCGCCGCCGACGCCGGCCAGTGCTGTTTGAGTATCGGCACCAGCGCGCCGCTCGCCAGGGCCTGGCCGACGATAAAGGTGGGCAGGTAGGCGATGCCCATGCCGGCGATGGCCGCATCGCGAATCAGCTCGCCATTGTTGGCACGCAGTTGGCCGCGCATGCTCAGGCTTCTCGGCTTGCCGGTCTCGCGCAGGCGCCATTCCACGTGGCGGCTGTGCCCGTAAAGCAGGCAGGCATGCTGCTGCAGTGCGTCGAGGTTGGCCGGCGTGCCGTGTTCCTCCAGGTAAGCGGGGCTGGCGCAGAGGATGGTCTGCATGTCGGTCAGGCGCTTGGCGATCAGGCTGGAGTCTTCCAGGGTGCCGATGCGGATCGACATGTCGTAGCCGTCAGCGAGCAGATCCACGGCGCGGTCGTTGAGGTCGATCTCCAGGTTGATGTGCGGGTGCTGCCGCATGAACAGCGGCAGCACATGGCTCAGGTGCAGGGTGGCGAAGGTCATCGGCGCGCTGACCCGCAGGGTGCCGCGCAGGGACGCGCCCTGAGCCGATACCAGCTCCTGGGCGTCGCGCAGGTCGGCGAGAATGGTGATGGCCTTGTCGTACAGCAGCAGGCCCAGTTCCGTGGCTTGCAGGCGGCGCGTGGTGCGGTTGAGCAGGCGGACGCCGAGCAGTGCTTCGAGGGCGGCGACGCGACGGCTTACGTACTGCTTGGTCACCCCGAGGGCATCGGCGGCGGCGGTGAAGCTGCCGGCGTCCAGGGTGGTGACGAACAGGCGCAGGTCTTCGACGTTCATGGGCATTCTCGTTGGCAAGGCGGCGATTATTACCGGGTGCGTGGGCTTCGCGCCATCGGCTATCCTCGGCGTCTGCCTCAACTGCCCAGGACGCGTCGATGTTCACCAGCAAGTTGCCCGCTGTCGGCACCACCATCTTCACCACCATGTCCCAGCTCGCGGCCCAGACGGGCGCCATCAACCTGTCCCAGGGCTTCCCAGATTTCGACGGCCCCGAAGCGCTGCGCGAGGCCCTGGCCCGGCATGTGGCGGCGGGGCACAACCAGTACGCACCGATGGCCGGGTTGCCGGCGTTGCGCGAGCAGATCGCCCTGAAGATCGAGCGGCTCTACGGGCGCAACGTCAGTGCGGACAGCGAAGTAACCGTCGCGCCCGGCGCTACCCAGGCGATCTTCTGCGCGATCCAGGCGCTGATCCATCCCGGCGACGAGGCCATCGTCTTCGACCCCTGTTACGACAGCTACGACCCGAGCGTGACCCTGGCTGGCGGGCGCTGCATCCATGTGCCGCTGGCCGAGGGGAGCTTCGCCATCGACTGGCAACGCCTGGAGGCAGCGCTGAGCCCGCGCACCCGGCTGATCATCCTCAACACGCCGCACAACCCCAGTGGCGCGCTTATCAGCCGCGACGAGCTGGACCGCCTGGCCGCGCTGATCCGCGATCGCGACATCCATATCGTCAGCGACGAAGTCTACGAGCACTTGGTGTTCGACGGTCGCCAGCATGCCAGCGTGTTGGCTCACGACGAGCTGTACGCGCGGGCCTTCGTGGTCAGTTCATTCGGCAAGACCTACCACGTCACCGGCTGGAAGACCGGCTACGTGGTGGCGCCGCCGGCGCTGAGCGCCGAGCTGCGCAAGGTACACCAGTACGTCAGCTTCTGCGGGGTGACGCCGCTGCAGTACGCATTGGCCGACTTCATGGCCGCCTGCCCGGAGCATGTGGCCGAGCTGCCGGCGTTCTACCAAGCCAAGCGCGACCTGTTCTGCGACCTGCTGGCCGGCTCGCGTTTCACCTTCACGCGTACGCCGGGTACCTATTTCCAACTGGCCGATTATTCGGCGATCCGCCCGGACCTGGACGATGTGGCCATGGCCCAGTGGCTGACCCGCGAGCATGGCGTGGCGGCGATTCCGGTGTCGGTGTTCAGCGAGCGGCCGGACCCCTCACAGCTTCTGGTGCGCTTCTGCTTCGCCAAGCGCGAGGACACCCTGCGCCAGGCCGCGGAAAAACTCAGCGCCATCTAGCACCTCGTAGGGTGGACAACCGCGAACGTTGTCCACCGCTTGGCAAGCGATATCACGGGAGCGACATCGATGAGCAAACAAGACCATCTCGAACTGGCGCTGATCCAGAGTGACCTGGCCTGGCACGACCCTGCGGGCAACCGCGCTCACTTCGAGACGCAGGTGCTGCAGGCCGCGGGCGCCGATCTGGTCATCCTGCCGGAGATGTTCAGCACCGGTTTTTCCATGCAGTCCGCCGAGCTGGCCGAACCGGAAGACGGGCCGACCAGCCGCTGGCTCAGTGAGCAGGCGCAGCGCTTCAATGCGGTGATCACCGGCAGCCTGATCATCCAGGCCGCCGATGGTAGCTACCGCAACCGCCTGCTGTGGGCGCGGCCGGATGGTTCGCTGGCCCATTACGACAAGCGCCACCTGTTTCGCATGGCCGGCGAACACCAGCACTACGCTGCCGGTGAGCGTCAGGCGCTGTTCGAGGTCAAGGGTTGGCGCGTACGCCCGCTAATCTGTTACGACCTGCGCTTTCCGGTGTGGAGCCGCGATGCCGAAGGCACCGACCTGCTGCTCTACACCGCCAACTGGCCGGCAGCGCGGCGCCTGCACTGGAACCGCCTGCTGCCGGCGCGGGCCATCGAAAACCTTTGCTACGTGGCGGCGGTCAATCGCATCGGCGTGGACGGCAAAGGCCATCCCTACAGCGGCGACTCCCAAGTGCTGGATTTCCAGGGCGACAGCCTGCTCGATGCACATGACAAGGCCGGCGTATTCCGCCAGCGCCTCGACGCTGCGGCCCTGGCCGCCTACCGCGAGCGCTTCCCGGCGCATCAGGATGCTGATCCGTTCGAGTTTCGCTGAGCCAGAAATGCCAAAGGCCCGGTTCGCGAAGGCGAGACCGGGCCTTTGGGCAATCAGGCGCTGACGTTACGCCGCGTCCTGATCCTTGGCCAGGGAGGCCATGTCGATCACGAAGCGGTATTTCACGTCACTCTTGAGCATGCGCTCGTAAGCTTCGTTGATGTTCTGGATATCGATCAGTTCGATGTCCGAGACGATGTTGTGTTCGGCGCAGAAGTCGAGCATTTCCTGGGTTTCGGCGATGCCACCGATCAGCGAGCCAGCCAGGCGGCGGCGTTTGAAGATCAGCCCGAAGACTTCCGGCGACGGGTGCGCCGAATCCGGTACGCCGACCAGGGTCATGGTGGCGTCGCGCTTGAGCAGGCCGAGGAAGGCATCCAGGTTGTGCGGTGCAGCCACGGTGTTGAGGATGAAGTCGAAGCTGTTGACGTGGGCCGCCATCTCGTCGGCGTTCTTCGATACCACCACTTCGGCTGCGCCCAGACGCAGGGCGTCTTCACGCTTGTTCGGCGAGGTGGTGAACAGCACCACGTGAGCGCCCATCGCAGCGGCGATCTTCACGCCCATGTGGCCGAGGCCGCCGAGGCCGACGATACCCACCTTGTCGCCCGGCTTGACGTTCCACTGGCGCAGCGGGGAGTAGGTGGTGATCCCGGCGCACAGCAGCGGCGCAACGGCGGCCAGGTTGTCGGTGTGACGGATGCGCAGGACGAACTTCTGGTCGACGACGATGGCGTCGGAGTAGCCGCCAAAGGTGTTTTCGCCGCCGAAGAGCGGGCCATTGTAGGTGCCGGTGAAGCCGTTCTCGCAGTATTGCTCCAGGCCTTCGGAACAGGACGGGCAGCTCTGGCAGCTGTCGACCATGCAGCCGACGCCGGCCAGGTCGCCTACCTTGAAGCCGGTCACGTCGCTACCGACGGCAGTGACCTTGCCGACGATCTCGTGGCCGGGCACCGAGGGGTACAGGGTGTTCTTCCACTCATTGCGTGCGGTGTGCAGGTCGGAGTGGCAGACGCCGCAGTAGAGGATGTCGATCTGCACATCGTTTGCGCCGACGGCGCGGCGCTGAAAGCGGTAGGGCGCGAGAGGTTTGCTGGAGTCCTGGGCGGCATAGCCGAGAATGGTGGTCATGGGCAATTCCTATCGTTTGAAAATCAACGGCTTGTGGCCGTGTGGGGTTGATAAGCGTAGTGCAGCCCCGCGTCGAGGCGATTGCACAATCCTGTCGCTGTCTGTCCCGATCCTCTTGGGTCTTTTAAGAAAGTGCGCTGCGGCAGATGGTTCCATGAGCGGTCTCGGCACTATCCGAGTGGCAGCAACTAGCGGCTGTTCAGACGCGCGCGCAGCAGCGGGGTGAGCTCGTCAAATAGTGTTTGCACCGAGCGCAGCGCCAGGCAGTCGGGGCGGGTCAGCAGCCACAGGTCGGTGTCGCAACCGGCCAACGCATCGCTCAGGCGCTCCACACCAGCCAGGCTGCGAGCCATGAAATCGGGCAGGGCGGCGATGCCCAGGCCGCCCTGTACCAGGGTGGCGACCGCCGACATGCTGCTGCAGCGATAGCGTGGCACCAAGCTGGGGTGCGCCTGGTGACGCCAGGCCACGGTGAGGTGATCGGGCATGGAATCGTCGGGGGCGATCCACGGCACCGAGGTGGGCGATTGCAGGAAGGCATCGCGGTGCTCCGGGCGGCCGCAGATGTAATAGGCGGTGTGGCCGAGCTGGCGGCCGACCAGGTGCTCGGGCGGTGCGTTGGACAGGCGCAGGGCGATGTCGGCGTCGCGGCGACTGAGGTTGGCGAAGGTGTTGGTGGTGGCCAGCTCCAGCGACAGCGCCGGGTAGCGCGGCATCAGCTCGGCCAGGCTGGGCAGCAGCAGGTTCTGCAGTACGGCATCGGTACAGGTCAGGCGCACCGTGCCGCTGATCACTTTCTCGCCATGCTGCAGGGCAATGCGCGCCGCATCCAGGGCCTGCTCGGCGCGCTCGGCCTGCTCGGCCAGGGCCTGGGCACTCTGGGTCGGCATGTAGCCACGACGGCTTTTCTCGAACAGGGCGATGCCCAGATTGGCCTCCAGCTTGCGGATGGCGCGAAACACCGTCGACACGTCCACCTGCAACTGCTCGGCAGCCCGCGCCAGAGAGCGTCCGCGCACCAGGGCGAGCACCAGGGCGAGGTCGACATGGCTGATCTGGTATTGCGTGGATGCAATCGTCAATTGCTCTGCTGCCAGTATCGGTTGCGTGTGCGCCCACTTATACTCAAGGCGTTGCCCAGAATCAAATCCGCTAGCGGATACCCAGAATAATGAGGCGCAAAGGCTCGTGAGATGTCTTCCGCGGGCGCGCCGATGCGAAAGGATGTATTTCCCATGACTTCGGTTTCCCCACGTGTCGTTCAGCTCAATGAAGCGAACACTTTCCTCAAGGATCACCCGGAGATTCAGTACGTCGACCTGCTGATCACCGACATGAACGGCATCGTGCGCGGCAAGCGCGTCGAGCGCGCCAGTCTGCACAAGGTCTATGAAAAAGGTATCAACCTGCCGGCGTCACTGTTCGCCCTGGACATCAACGGCTCCACCGTGGAAAGCACCGGCCTGGGCCTGGATATCGGCGACTCCGACCGCATCTGCTATCCGATCCCCGGCACCCTGTGCAAAGAGCCGTGGCAGAAGCGCCCGACCGCCCAGCTGCTGATGACCATGCACGAGCTGGACGGCGCGCCGTTCTTCGCCGATCCCCGTGAAGTGCTGCGCCAGGTGGTGGAGAAGTTCGACGAGCTGGGCCTGACCATTTGCGCGGCCTTTGAGCTGGAGTTCTACCTGATCGATCAGGAGAACGTGAACGGCCGTCCGCAGCCGCCGCGCTCGCCGATTTCCGGCAAGCGCCCGATCTCCACCCAGGTCTACCTGATCGACGACCTCGACGAGTACGTCGACTGCCTGCAGGACATGCTCGAGGCGGCCAAGGAGCAGGATCTGCCAGCCGACGCCATCGTCAAGGAAAGTGCACCGGCGCAGTTCGAGGTCAACCTGCACCACGTCGAGGACGCCATCAAGGCCTGCGACTACGCCGTGCTGCTCAAGCGTCTGATCAAGAACATCGCCTATGACCACGAGATGGATTCGACCTTCATGGCCAAGCCTTATCCGGGGCAGGCGGGTAATGGTCTGCACGTGCACATCTCGCTGCTCGACAAGAAAACCGGGCAGAACATCTTCGCCACCGACGACCCGGAGCAGCATGCGCCGCTGCGCCATGCCATCGCCGGTATCCTCGATACCATGCCGGCGTCGATGGCCTTCCTGTGCCCGAACGTCAACTCCTACCGCCGTTTCGGCGCACAGTTCTACGTGCCGAACGCGCCAAGCTGGGGCCTGGACAACCGCACCGTGGCCGTGCGCGTGCCGACCGGTAGCAGCGATGCGATCCGCATCGAGCACCGCGTCGCCGGCGCCGACGCCAACCCGTACCTGATGATGGCCTCGATTCTGGCCGGTATTCACCACGGCCTGACCAACCAGCTGGAACCGTGCGCGCCTATCGAGGGCAACTCGTACGAGCAGCTCGAGCAGAGCCTGCCGAACAACCTGCGTGACGCCTTGCGCGAGCTGGACGACAGCGAAGTGATGAACAAGTACATCCGCCCCGAATACATCGACATCTTCGTCGCCTGTAAGGAAGCGGAAATGCACGAGTTCGAAACCACCATTTCCGACCTTGAATACAACTGGTATCTGCATACCGTCTGATGGAGTGATGAACATGACAACCATGACTCGCCAGGATTGGGAGCAGCGTTACCAGAGCCTGCGTATCGAAGGCCGTGCCTTCATCAACGGCGCTTATCGCGATGCGGTAGGTGGTGCGACCTTCGACAGCATCAGCCCGGTGGACGGTCGCCAGCTGGCTAGCGTGGCCAGCTGCATGGCCGAGGATGCCGAGCTGGCCGTCAAGGCTGCTCGCGAGGTTTTCGAGCGCGGCGACTGGGCAAAACTCGCCCCCGCGCAGCGCAAGCGTGTGCTGATCGCCTTTGCCGACAAGCTGATGGCCAATGCCGAGGAGCTGGCGCTGCTGGAAACCCTCGACATGGGCAAACCGATCAGCGACTCGTTGAGCATCGACGTACCCGGTGCGGCCAATGCCATTCGCTGGAGCGCCGAGGCCATCGACAAGCTGTATGACGAAGTCGCGCCGACGCCCCACGATCAGCTCGGTCTGGTCACCCGCGAGCCGGTCGGCGTGGTGGCGGCCATCGTGCCGTGGAATTTCCCGCTGCTGATGTCCAGCTGGAAGCTCGGCCCGGCGCTTGCCACCGGTAACTCGGTGATCCTCAAACCGTCCGAGAAGTCGCCGCTGACTGCCATTCGCGTCGCCCAACTGGCCATCGAAGCCGGTATCCCGGCCGGTGTGTTCAACGTGCTGCCGGGCTACGGCCACACCGTGGGCAAGGCCCTGGCCCTGAACATGGACGTCGACACCATCGTGTTCACCGGCTCCACCAAAATCGCCAAGCAGCTGATGATCTACGCCGGCGAATCGAACATGAAACGCGTGTGGCTGGAAGCGGGCGGCAAGAGCCCCAACATCGTCTTCGCCGATGCACCGGATCTGCAGGCCGCCGCTGATGCCGCCGCCAGCGCCATCGCCTTCAACCAGGGCGAAGTGTGCGTGGCGGGTTCGCGCCTGTTGGTGGAAAGCTCCATCAAGGAGCGCTTCCTGCCCATGGTGGTCGCGGCACTGCAACAGTGGAAACCCGGCCATGCGCTGGATCCGCAGACCCGTGTCGGGGCCTTGGTCGATGACGGCCACCTGGCCACCGTGCTCGGCTTTATCGAGTCCGGTCGCGAGGAGGGCGCGGAGATCCTCACCGGCGGCGAACGTGCGCTGCAGGAAACCGGCGGCAGCTACGTGCAGCCGACCATTTTCGCCGGTGTAAACAACGCCATGCGCATCGCCCGTGAAGAGATATTCGGGCCGGTGCTGTCGGTGATCACCTTCGACAGCGACGAAGAAGCCATTCGCATCGCCAACGACACGCCCTATGGCCTGGCCGCTGCCGTGTGGACCCGCGACATTTCCCGCGCCCACCGCACCGCCCGGGCGTTGCGTGCCGGCAGCGTGTGGGTCAACCAGTACGACGGCGGCGACATGACCGCGCCGTTTGGCGGCTTCAAGCAGTCGGGCAATGGCCGCGACAAGTCGCTGCATGCCTTTGACAAATACACCGAACTAAAGGCGACCTGGATCAAACTTTGAGGTTAAAAACCGACCTGCTGCGCGTCGGCCCTGCGGCGTTAAAAACAATCTCGGAATGCTCATGTACGACAGTACATTCCGCTTCCTCGTCTGTTTTTGCCTTGCATGGCTCTAGCTCGCGAGGTCTCGAATGGATTTGCCCCCAAGGTGGAATATTGAATTTAGGGAGTTTCACATGACTCAACACGTCGACAGTTACTACGCCGCCTCGCGCAACCCGCGGGTCGATTACCCTGCGCTCACCGAAGTGGTCGAGACCGATGTGTGCATCATCGGCGCCGGCTACACCGGCCTTTCCACCGCGCTGTTCCTGCTGGAAAACGGTTTGCGGGTGACCGTGCTGGAGGCCGCCAAGGTCGGTTTCGGCGCCTCGGGCCGTAACGGCGGGCAGATCGTCAACAGCTACAGCCGCGACATCGATGTCATCGAAAAGCAGGTCGGCGCACGCCAGGCTCAACTGCTCGGCGAGATGGCCTTCGAAGGCGGGCGCATCATTCGTGAGCGCATCGCCAAGTACAACATCCAGTGTGACCTGAAGGACGGTGGCGTGTTCGCCGCCATCACCACGAAGCAGATGGGCCACCTGGAGTCTCAGAAAAAACTGTGGGAGCGCTACGGCCACACCCAGCTGGAGCTGATGGACGAGCGCCGCATCCGCGAAGTGGTCGGCACCGAGCGCTATGTCGGTGGCATGCTGGACATGAGCGGTGGCCACATCCACCCGCTCAACCTGGCCCTCGGTGAAGCCGCAGCCGTCACTTCGCTGGGTGGCACGATCTACGAGCAGAGCCCGGCCACCCGCATCGACCGCGGCGCGCAGCCCGTGGTGCATACGCCGAAAGGCCAGGTGAAGGCCAAGTTCGTGGTGGTGGCGGGTAACGCCTATCTGGGCGGGCTGATGCCCGAGCTGGCCGCCAAGTCGATGCCCTGTGGCTCCCAGGTGTTGGCCACCGAGCCGCTGTCCGACGAGATGGCGCGCAGCCTGCTTCCGCAGGATTACTGCGTGGAAGACTGCAACTACCTGCTCGACTACTACCGCCTCAGCGCCGACAAGCGCCTGATCTTCGGCGGTGGCGTGGTTTACGGCGCCCGCGACCCAGCTGACATCGAAGCGATCATCCGCCCCAAGCTGCTCAAGACCTTCCCGCAGCTTGCCGATGTGAAGATCGATTACAGCTGGACCGGCAACTTCCTGCTGACCCTGTCGCGCCTGCCCCAGGTCGGCCGTATCGGCGACAACATCTATTACTCCCAGGGTTGCAGCGGCCACGGCGTGACCTACACGCACCTGGCCGGCAAGGTGCTGGCCGAGGCCCTGCGCGGCCAGGCCGAGCGCTTCGACGCCTTCGCCAGCCTGCCGCATTACCCGTTCCCGGGCGGCCAGCTGCTGCGCGTACCGTTCACCGCCCTGGGCGCCATGTACTACCAGCTGCGTGATCGGCTGGGTATCTGATGCAGCACCTGCCGGCGCGCCAAGCCGGCAGGCTTTTCCGGAGAGAAGACCATGACCCGCATGCCCCTGATCGGTGTGACTGCCTGCCGGCAGATGCTTGGTAAATACGATTCGCACACGGTCGGCGACAAATACGTCGAAGCGGCGGCTTACGCCGGTCTGCCGGTAGTGCTGCCGGCGCGCAGCACGCCGACCGACCCGCAGCAGCTGCTCGAACAACTCGACGGCATCCTCTTCACCGGCTCGCCGTCCAACGTCGAGCCACGTCACTACCAGGGCACGCCGAGCCTGGAAGGCACCCAGCACGATCCGAGCCGCGACGCCAACACGCTGCCGCTGCTGCGCCTGGCGATCGACAAGGGCGTGCCGGTATTCTGCATTTGCCGTGGCTTTCAGGAGCTCAACGTGAGCCTGGGCGGCACCCTGCATCAGCGCGTGCAGGAACTGCCGGGTTACATGGACCACCGCGAGCCGCAACGCGACTCGGTGGCCGAGCAATACGCGCCGCAGCATGCGGTCAGCGTGCAGCCGGGCGGCATTTTCGAGCGGATCGGCCTGCCGATGGAGTTCCAGGTCAACTCGCTGCACAGCCAGGGCGTCGACCGCCTGGCCGAGCGCCTGCGCGCCGAAGCACTGGCGCCGGATGGCCTGATCGAAGCGGTGTCGATTCCCGACGCGCCGGGCTTTCTGATCGGCGTGCAGTGGCACCCGGAGTGGCGCTTCACCGAGAACCCCGAGTCGCTGAAGCTGTTCCAGGCCTTTCGCGAGGCCTGCCAGGCCTACGCCCAGGCCCGCGACGCCCGCTAAAACCGGCCGGAAACCGTCTGGGTTCCGGCTGCTCTGACCTGAACGTATCGGGATCCCGTATTGGCCTTGCTGCCACGCCCCCTCGGCGCACGCCAGGCGCTCGGCTGATCCCGGCCACGTTCGCAAACAAGTCCAAGACGATGGCAGAGAGTTATGAGTGATTACACGAACGCGCCGGCTTCCCCGGTGCAGGCTACGCCTGCTGCTGGCGCTGCGGCGCTGGTGTCCGGTAAAGGCCTGGCCCAGGGCAAAGTCGGTTTGCTGGCTTGCGTGGTGCTAGGCATTTCTACGATTGCACCGGTTTATACCCTGACCGGCGCGTTGGGTCCGACCGTGCGCGAGGTCGGGGTTTACCTGCCTGCAGTATTCATCGTCGGCTTTTTGCCGATGCTGCTGGTGGCCCTGGGTTATCGCGAGTTGAATGCCGCAGAGCCGGACAGCGGCACCTCATTCACCTGGTCGGCGCGGGCCTTTGGGCCAATGATCGGCTGGATCGGCGGATGGGGGCTGGTCACTGCCACCACCATCGTGCTCTCCAACCTGGCGGGCATTGCGGTGGATTTCTTCTATCTCTTTCTTGCCCAGCTCACCGGGCTGGACTGGCTGGCAGACCTGACGCGCAACCTACTGGTGAACATCGTCACCTGCTGCGTGTTCATCGCCCTGGCGGTGTGGGTCTGTTGCCGCGGTATTGGCATGACCATGGGCGTGCAATACACCCTGGTGGCATTGCAGTTGTTGGTGCTGATCGGTTTCTCCATTGCCGCCTTCGTCGCGGCGCCCGAGAGTTCGCCGGTGGTCTTCCATCCCGAGTGGTTCAACCCGTTCAACATCGATTCGTTCTCCGCATTTGCGGCGGGCCTGTCGCTGTCGATCTTCATCTTCTGGGGCTGGGACGTGTGCCTGACGGTGAGCGAGGAGTCGGTGGGCAGCGAGAAGGTGCCGGGGCGCGCGGCGACCCTGACCGTGCTGCTGATTCTTGCCCTGTATCTGTTCACCGCAGCGGCCACCCTGCAGTTCGCCGGCACCGGTGAAACCGGCCTGGGGCTGGGCAATGCGCAGATCCAGGAAAACGTCTTCGCCCATCTGGCAGGCCCCGTGATGGGCCCGCTGGCGATCCTGATGTCCATCGCCGTGCTGGCCAGCACCGCCGCCTCGCTGCAATCGACCTTCATCTCGCCGGCGCGCACCTTGCTCGCCATGGGCTACTACCGCGCGGTGCCCAAGCGCTTCGCCCGCGTGCACCCGCACTCGCAGACGCCGCGTTACGCGACCATCGCCGCCGGCCTGGCTACTGCAGTGTTCTACGTGACCATGCGCACCCTGAGCGAGAATGTGCTGGCCGACACCATCACCGCCCTGGGCATGATGATCTGCTTCTACTATGCGCTGACGGCGTTCGCCTGCGTCTGGTATTTCCGCCACAGCCTGTTCGACACCGCGCGGCATTTCTTCATGCGCGGCCTGTGCCCGCTGGTGGGCGCGGTGATGTTGTCGATCATCTTCTGGCAGACCACCCTGGACAGCATGTCGCCGGACTTCGGCAGTGGCTCGCACATCGGCGGCCTCGGCCTGGTGTTCGTGATCGCCGTGGTGGTGCTACTGCTTGGCCTGGTGCTGATGTTCATCGCTCGCTGGCAGGCGCCGGCGTTCTTCGACGGCATCACCCTGCAGAAGCAGATGAAACCGGTAAAAGCTGAGGCGTAGCCTGGTGTTGAGCGCAGCGATAGCCAGGTCAATTCCCGGGTGTCGCTGCGCTCGACCCGGGCTACGGAAGCATGGTTCTGGAAAACAAAAAGGGACGCCGAAGCGTCCCTTTGTCGTTTACCGCAGGCTGCTGATCAGGCTGCCTGGGTCTTTTCCTCGGCTTGTTTCACGGCACGGTTCAGGGCGCTGAACAGGGCACGGAAACTCGCCGTGGTAATGTTCTCGTCGATGCCGATGCCGTGCAGCGGGCGTTGGCCGTCGAGGCGGATCTCGATGTAGCAGGCCGCCTTGGCGTTGGCGCCGCCACCGATGGCGTGCTCGTGGTAGTCCATCACTTCCACGGCGATCGGCAGGCTGGAGGCCAGGGCTTCCAGCGCACCTTTACCCGAACCGTTCCAGCGCTGTTCCTGGCCGTCAACCTGGACCTTAACCTCGACGCTGCTCTCGCCATTCTCTTCCTGCAGGCGATGGCCTTTCAGTTCGTACGGGGAGGTGGCCTTGAGGTATTCGCTGTCGAGCAGCTTGTGGATCTGCGACGCGGTCATCTCCAGGCCCAGGCGATCGGTTTCTTTCTGCACCACCTGGCTGAACTCGATCTGCATGCGGCGCGGCAGGTTGATACCGTATTCCTGCTCGAGCAGGAAGGTGATGCCGCCTTTGCCGGACTGGCTGTTCACGCGGATCACCGCTTCGTAGTCGCGGCCGATGTCGGCAGGGTCGATCGGCAGGTACGGCACTTCCCACAGCGCATCTTCCTTCTGCTGGGCGAAGCCCTTGCGGATGGCATCCTGGTGCGAGCCGGAGAAGGCGGTGTGGACCAGGTCGCCCACGTACGGATGGCGCGGGTGCACCGGAATCTGGTTGCAGTCCTCGACCACCTTGCGCACCGCGTCGATGTCGGAGAAGTCCAGCTGCGGGTTGACGCCCTGGGTATAGAGGTTCAGCGCCAGGGTCACCAGGCAGACGTTGCCGGTACGCTCGCCGTTGCCGAACAGGCAGCCTTCGACGCGATCGGCGCCGGCCATCACGGCCAGCTCGGAAGCGGCGACGCCGGTGCCGCGGTCGTTATGGGTGTGCACGCTGATCTGCACGCTGTCGCGCTTGTTCACGTGGCGGCCGAACCACTCGATCTGGTCGGCGTAATTGTTCGGCGTAGCGCACTCGATGGTAGCCGGCAGATTGAGGATCAGCGGGTTGGCCGGGGTCGGCTGGAACACGTCGATCACCGCGTTGCACACCTCGACCGCGAAGTCGATCTCGGTGCTGCTGAACACTTCCGGCGAGTACTCGAAGCCCCACTGGGTTTCCGGTGCGGCAGCGGCCAGGCGCTTGATGGTGGTGCCGGCGGCCACGGCGATGGCTTTGACGCCAGCTTTGTCCTGGTTGAAGACGATCTTGCGGAAGCTCGGCGCGCAGGCGTTGTAATAGTGGACGATGGCCTTCTTGGCACCTTTCAGCGACTCGAAGGTGCGCTCGATAAGGTCGTCACGGGCCTGGGTCAGCACCTGGATGGTCACGTCGTCCGGGATGTGGCCGCCCTCGATCAATTCGCGCACGAAGTCGAAGTCGGTCTGCGAGGCGGACGGGAAGCCCACTTCGATTTCCTTCAGGCCGACCTGCACCAGGCACTTGAAGAAACGCATCTTCTTCTCGGCATCCATCGGCTCGATCAGCGACTGGTTGCCGTCACGCAGGTCGGTTGACAGCCAGATCGGCGCCTTGTCGATGATCTTGTCCGGCCAGGTGCGGTCCGGGATCTGGATCTGGGTGAACGGACGGTACTTTTGCGACGGGTCTTTGAGCATGCTCATGAATCAATCCTGAAGGCGAGGGCCCGCGTGGGCCGTGCTGAAAAAGAGAGAAATCGAAACGCGAGAAAAGGGGGCCGGCAGACCCGAGGGTCTGTTGACGTTTCAGCGCGAGCCGCGTTGCTGCGTGAAATCTCGCCAGGCTAGGCGGAGGACGCAGGGAATGGCTGTTCCCTTGCCAAGTCCTCCAACGACGCATGGCGAAATTTCCCGCGCAACCCGTAGGGCCGGGGCAGTTTTTGCGCGATGCTGCGTTACTCGATGGCTCATTTGGCCCACCAAACTTCGCATCTCGTGCCTTACCTCGCGTAAAAACTGACTCCGGCGCGGCCGTGCGTGAAACGCCAACAGACCCTACCGCAGTCGCTGAGCGACCAGACAGAGATTGGCGTGTTGCCGAAGCAGAATGAGGGTCTGGGAGATAGTCATGTGGCCAACCCTAACCACTGAGGGGAAAGCTGGCAAGCCTGTCTTTGAAATTGGTGAAAACCACCAAGGCTTGCGCTTTGGTGGTTTTTTATTGCGGTTTGGTAACGTTTTTAGCTTTGCAGTTGCGCGGCGCTTGCCGGTTGCGCCGGCGCGTGCGAGTTGGGGCGCAACTCGCGCATGTCCGCGCCACTGGGGTGCTGGAACACCCGCAGGCCGAACTCAGGAAGGATCGCCAGCAGGTGGTCGAAGATGTCCGACTGGTAACCCTCGTAAGCCGCCCACGCCACGGTATTGGTGAAGCAGTACAGCTCCAGCGGCAGGCCATCGGCGGTGGGCTGCAGTTGGCGCACCAGCAGGGTCATGTTCTGGTTGATGCCCCGATGCTGACGCAGGTACAGCTCGACGTAGGCGCGGAAGGTGCCGATGTTCGTCACCCGCCGGGTGTTGGCCGGTTCCTGCGCCGCTTCGGCCAACTCGGTGTTCCAGCTCAACAGCTCGCTCTGCTTGCTGCTCAGGTACTGGCCGAGCAGCAGGAAGCGCTGCAGGCGGGCGATCTCGTCCGGGCTGAGGAAACGCACGCTGGTCTGGTCCAGGTAGATCGAGCGCTTGATACGCCGGCCACCGGATTCCTGCATGCCGCGATAGTTCTTGAACGGGTCGCTGATGAAGCGCTTGGTCGGGATGGTGGTGATGGTCTTGTCGAAGTTCTGCACCTTGACCGTGTGCAGGGCGATATCGATCACGTCGCCGTCAGCGTTGAGTTGGGGCATTTCGATCCAGTCGCCGACGCGGATGATATCGCTGGAGGAAATCTGCACGCTGGCCACCAGCGAGAGCAGGGTGTCCTGGAAAATCAGCATGAGGACTGCGGCCATGGCGCCGAGGCCGGAGAGCAGGATCAGCGGCGAGCGGTCGATCAGCGCGGCCACCATCAGGATCGCGGCGATGGCGTAGATGACGATGGTCACCACCTGGATGTAGCCCTTGATGGGTTTGAGGTGGGCGTCGGGGCGGCGCTGGTAGAGCATGTTGATGAGGTTCAGCACACCGCCTATGGCCAGGGCGATGGTGAGGATGATGAATGCGCTGCAGACGTTCTGCACTACCGTGACCACGGCCTCGGGCAGGTGCGGGATCACCTTGATGCCGCTGGTGAGGATCAGCGCCGGCACGATATTGGCCAGGCGGCGCACCACGTGGGAGTCGCCCAACACCTTGTCCTGGCCAATGCTGGTCGAACGCAGCGCGCGGTACAGGCCGCGCACCAGAATGCGCTTGACCACCCAGTTGGCTATCCAGGCACCGAGCAGCAACAGGCACAGGCTGATCAGGGTATGCAGTTCGGGGTATTGCTGCAGCCACGCGAGGGTGGCCTGGTACTGTTCTTTCATCGCGTCTCTCGCTCGTTTCATGACCGCCATCGCCGGCGCGCCGGGCGATGGCGCGCGTACCTTAGCAAAGGCAGCAGGCGCGCGGGCAGTCGCGTGATTACGAATGCAGTTTTCGAGCGGGGGGCGATAGCCTAAAGGTTGCCCGGCACGCCTCGCAGCGCGCCGAGCAGAACCTCACTTGGCGTAGGCGTATTCGCCGCCTTTTTCCAGAGCGCGCCGGTAGGCGGGGCGGGCGTGGATGCGTTCGAGGAAGGCCATCAGGCGCGGGCGGCTGGCGTCCAGGCCGGCACGCGCAGCAGCGGCTTCCAGGGGAAAGCTCATCTGAATGTCGGCAGCGCTGAACGCTTCGCCGGCAAACCAGGTGCTCTTGCCCAGCTCGCCTTCGAGATAGTCCAGGTGCAGCTTGAGCTGCGGAGTAACGAAGGCGCTCTTGACCTTCTGGGCTATGCCGCGGGCGATCGGTTTGACGAAGAACGGCATCGGGCTGCCTTCCACTTTGTCGAACACCAGCTTGAGCAGCAGCGGTGACATGGCCGAGCCTTCGGCGTAATGCAGCCAGTAATTACAGCGCAGTCGCTCGGGGCTCTCGGCAGCCGGCAGCAGCTGCGGGCCATAGCGATTGGCGAGGTAGTCGATGATGGCCCCGGACTCGGCCAGCGTCAGCTCACCGTCGGTGACCACCGGCGACTTGCCCAGCGGGTGCACGGCGCGCAGCTCGGGCGGAGCGAGCATGGTTTGCGGGTCGCGCTCGTAGCGCTTGATCTGATACTCGACGCCCAGCTCTTCGAGCAGCCAGAGAATGCGCTGCGAGCGCGAGTTGTTGAGGTGGTGGACGGTGATCATCAGGGCTCCTCGGGAAGGTAGGGCGACTGCCGCTCAGCGTAGACGCGAACGGGGGCGCCGCCTAGCTGTCCAGCCTCAAGGCTTGAACGCACCAATAAAGATCGCCGGGTCGACTCGCGCATCGTTGAGGCTGACGTTCCAGTGCAGGTGCGGGCCGGTCGCACGGCCGGTGGCGCCGACCTTGCCGAGCACGCCGCCACGGGGCAGCTCGTCGCCGACCTTCACGCCTATTTCCGAGAGGTGGCAGAACATGCTGATCAGGCCCTGGCCGTGGTCGACGAACACCGTCTTGCCGTTGAAGAAGTAGTCGCCGACCAGGATCACCGTGCCGGCCGCTGGCGCCTTGATCGGCGTGCCGCGGTTGACGGCGAAATCCAACCCGGAGTGCGGGTTGCGTTCTTCGCCATTGAAGAAGCGACGCAGGCCGAAAGGGCTCGACAGCGGGCCGTTGACCGGTTTATCGAACAGCAGGTTGCTCGGCTGGCGCGAGCTGAACTGCCGGTAGGCGCGGGTCTGCTCGGCCAGCTCCTTCTCGATACGCGCGAGGTTCTTGGCGTTGGGATTGACCTGCTGCTGGTTCTTGATGGTGATGCGCTGCTCGACGTACTTCTTGCTGCCCACCTGGAAGCTCAGGCGCTGGCCGGCGGATTCGATCTGCTGGGTACCAGGTTTGACGCTCAGCGGAATGCCGACGATGGCGATCCACCGTTGCCCGTCCTCCTTCACCACCAGCACCGGCTTGCCCTGGTAGGTGGCGCTGGGCGCGCTGGCGCCGTTGCCCAGGTCGACTACCGCCACACCGCCGGGCACTGGCTTGTTGAGCAGCCGGCTGATGAAGCCTTCGGCGTGGGCGGGTAGGGCGAGGCACAGGGTGAGCAGTAACAGCAGTGAACGCATGGAGTTTCCTTATCAGTCCAGCAACGACAACGTGACGGGCGCGAGGTGATTGTCTTCGACGCGCACCTCCAGTTCGCCTTCGCCCAGGCGCGCCGTGAGGCGCTGCCCGGGCTGGGTGGCGGCGGCGCTGCGAATCGCCCGGCCGCGCTCATCGAGCAGAATGCTGTAGCCACGGCCCAGGGTCGCCAGTGGGCTGACCACATGCAGCGTCTGCATCTGGCTGTGCAGCGCCAGGCGGCGGGCCTTGAGGCCTTCCTTCATCGCCCGCGGCAGGCGTTCGGCCAGGCTGTCGAGGCGCTGGCGCAGCAACTTGAGGTGGCGCCCGGGGTGTTGACCGGCCAGGCGGGCTTCGAGTTGCGCCAGTTTGTGGCTGCGCCCGTTGAGATGCTGGGCGAAGGCGCGGCGCAGCCGCATGTCCAGATCATCGAGGCGCTGGGCCTGCTGGCGCAGCCGTTCGCCGGGGTGGCGCATGCGCCGGGTCAGGCCGTCGAGGCGCATGCGTTCACGGGCCAGACGGCTGTTCATCGCCAGGGTCAGGCGTCGTTGCAGCACGCTGACACGCTGGCTCAGGTCGTTGCTGGAAGGCGCCAACAGCTCGGCGGCAGCCGATGGCGTGGGGGCGCGCACGTCGGCGACGAAATCGCTGATCGACACATCGGTTTCATGGCCGACCGCGCTGACGATGGGCGTCACGCAGGCCGCCACGGCGCGGGCCACGGCCTCTTCGTTGAAGCACCAGAGATCTTCCAGGGAGCCGCCGCCGCGGGCCAGGATCAACGCATCGAAACCCTGGGCATCGGCCAGCTTCAGGGCGCGGACGATCTGCGCCGTGGCCTCGCGGCCCTGCACGGCGGTGGGAATCAGGCTCAGCTCGACCTGCGGAGCGCGGCGGCGGAACACGCTGATGATGTCGCGGATCACCGCACCGGTCGGCGAGCTGACGATGCCGATGCGCCGTGGGTGGGCAGGCAGGGCGCGTTTGCTTTCGGCGGCGAACAGACCTTCGGCGCCGAGTTTCTCCTTCAGCGCCTCGAAGGCCAGGCGCAGGGCGCCGTCACCAGCCGGTTCGACGGCGTCGAGAATCAGCTGGTAATCGCCACGGCCCTCGAACAGCGAGACCTTGCCACGCACCTTGATCGCCAGGCCGTCGCGCAGCGCCTGGCGCACCCGCGCGGCGTTCTGCCGAAACAGCGCGCAGCGCACTTGGGCCTGGCTGTCCTTCAGCGTGAAGTAGATGTGGCCGGAGGCCGGACGCGCCAGGTTGGAAATCTCGCCCTCGACCCAGATGCCACCAAAGACATCTTCGAGCAACAGGCGCGCGCGGTTGTTGAGCTGGCTGACGCTGAGCACCTCGCGGTCGAGGTTCAGGCGTTGGAACGGGTCTTTGATCATGGCCGGCATGATAAGCCGAGCTGCTGGTGTGGCGATACCGCGCGCTGGCGCCGCGGCTCAGCCCCCGTTCTCGGTCTTGAGAAAATCCACGAAGGCGCGCAGCGGCGAGGGCACGTGGCGGCGGTCGTTGTAGTACAGGTACGGGCCGTCGAAGCCTTGCCACCAGTCCGGCAGCACCGGCACCAGCGCACCCTGTTCGAACAGCGGGCCGAGGTATTCCTCGAAGGTGTAGATGATGCCGACCCCGGCCACCGCGGAGCCCACTTCCAGATCCTGGGAAGACGACAGCAGCGGCCCCTGGGGCGGCACGCGGACGATCTCGCCATCTTTCTCCAACTCCCACACGCCCAGCTTGCCGCTCTCGAAACGGTGGCCGATCAGGCGGTGTTCGAGCAGGTCGCGTGGGTGCCGCGGCGTGCCGTGACGCTGCAGATAGCCTGGCGCTGCGCCGGCAACGAAGCGTTGCCGGCGTGGCCCTATGGGTACGGCGATCATGTCCTTGGCCAGGTTTTCCTCGTAGCGCACGCCGGCATCGAAGCCGGTGGCGACCACGTCTATAAAGGTGTTGTCCATGGCCACTTCCACGCTCACGCCAGGGTAGCGCTCGAGAAAGGCGGGAATCAGGCGCGGCAGCACGAAGCGGGCGATGGGCACCGGCACGTTGAGGCGCAGGGTGCCGACTGGCTGTTTCGCCTCGTCGTCGAGGTCGCTGAAGGCCGCGTCGATTTCATCGAGGGCCGGGCGGAGTCGCTCCAGCAGCCGCGCACCCACTTCGGTGGGGTACACGCTGCGGGTGGTGCGGTTGAGCAGGCGCACGCCGAGATCGCTTTCCAGGCGGCGCACGCAATCGCTGATCGACGAAGCCGGCATGCCGCGCTTCTGCGCCGCCACCCGGAAACCGCCGGCTTCGACCACCGCAGCGAACAGGGCGACGTCCGTCAGGTTGGGCTGGCGCATGGCGATGACTCTCGAACGGGGGGCTTTGATCGTACGGTTGAGCGTACACAGCGTCCAGTTTTATACGGCTTATCGTGGCGTACGACCCGTTGAACAATGGTTCACGTCGACGGGCCGCGCTGTTGCGAGCCGTCGGACTACTCACCGACGAGAGGACCGAACAATGACAACCACCATCGCATCAACCGACATCCTGGCCAGCCCCGGCGCCACCTGGCGCAAGTGGCTGGCGACCCTGAGCCTGACCCTGGGCTTCGCCCTCGAGGCGAACAGTGCCTCCGCCCAGCAGACCGCACCCAAGCCGGACTGGACCCTGGCCGACATGCCGTCGCAGAGCGGGCGCATCTTCCTGGTCACCGGCGGCACCAGCGGCATGGGCTTCGAGGATGCCAAGGCGCTGGCCGCCGCCGGCGCCGAAGTGGTGATCGCCGCCCGCAATCCGCAGCGCGGCAGGGAAGCGATGGCGCGCATCAAGGAGCAAATCCGCGGCGCCCAGGTGCAGTTCGAGGAAGTCGACCTGGCCGATCTGGCTTCGGTGAAAGCCCTTGGCGAGCGCCTCAATGCCACGCTGCCGCGCCTCGATGGGCTGATCAACAACGCCGCGGTCATGGCGCCGCCTGAGCGCCGAACCTCGGCCGATGGCCATGAGCTGCAGCTGGCCACCAATTACCTGGGCCACTTCGCCTTGACCGGCCATGTGCTGCCGCTGCTGCGCAAGAGCACTGCGCCGCGGGTGGTCACCCTGTCGAGCATCGCGGTGTTGCGCGGCAATCTCGATTTCGATGACCTGCAGTCCGAGCGGGCCTACAACCCTTACGCCTCCTATGCGCAGTCCAAGCTGGCGACCCTGATGTTCGCCTTCGAGCTGCAGCGCCGCAGTGAGCAGCGAGGCTGGGGCATCCAGAGCATCGCCGCGCATCCGGGTGTGGCCGTGACCGAACTGATCGCCCGTGGCCCGGGGCTGGACAGCGACTTTGGCCGCAACTGGGCCAAGGATCGTGACGAGTACCATTCCGCCGCCCAGGGCGCGCTGCCGACGCTGTATGCCGCCACCGCGCACCAGGCCCAGGGCGGCGCCTATTACGGCCCGACCGGCGAGGAAGAAAAGCGCGGGCCGCTCGGCCTCGCTACGGTGCCGGCAGTCGCTCAGGACGCCGAGGCCGCTGCACGCCTGTGGACGATCGCCGAGCAACTGACCGGCGTGACCTACCGCTGACCAACCGCCAGGAGCGCCCATCATGTTTCCCACAATTCTGGTGCGGCGCCTTGGCGCCGCCATCAACGCCGAGCGCCACGAGCTGGGGCCGGCACTGGCCGGCTTCGCGCTGTTCTTCTGCCTGTTCTCCGGCTATTTCATGCTACGGCCCATCCGCGAGTCGATGGGCATCATGGCCGGGGTCGAGAATCTGCAATGGCTGTTCACCGCTACCTTCGTGGTGATGCTGGTGGCCGTGCCGCTGTTCGCCTGGCTCAGCTCGCGGGTGCCGCGCATCCACTTCGTCAGCTGGGTGTACGGCTTCTTCTGCCTGAACCTGCTGGCGTTCGCCGCGCTGTTTCAGGTGAGCGACGACAATGTCTGGCTGGCGCGCACCTTCTACGTGTGGATCTCGGTCTACAACCTGTTCGTGGTGTCGGTGGCCTGGAGCCTGATGGCCGACGTGTTCGACAGCCAGCAGGCCAAGCGCCTGTTCGCCTTCATCGCCGCTGGTGCCAGTGTCGGCGGCCTGGTCGGGCCGGCCATGAGCGCACTGCTGGTCGGTGTCGTCGGCGAAAGCGGCCTGGTGCTGCTGGCTGGCGTGCTGCTGGGTATCGCCCTGGCCCTCAAGGCGCCGCTGATGCGCTGGCGGGAAGTCGGCGGCGCGGGTCGCCCGGGCGCCGTGAAGGCCGAGAGCTCGCGCAAACCGGTGGCCGGCAACCCGTTCAGCGGCCTGACGCGGGTGCTGCAGTCGCCGTATCTGTTGGCCATCGCCGCCTTCGTGGTGCTGCTCGCCACGGTGACTACCTTTCTGTACTTCGAACAGGCACGCCTGGTGGCTGAACGCTTCCCGGACCGCGATGCGCAGATCCGCGTGTTCGGCATCATCGATGTGGTCGTGCAGGCCGGCGCCTTGCTGTCCCAAGTGTTCATCACCGGGCGCATCGCCCAGAAGCTGGGCGTGCGGGTGCTGCTGGCCATGGTGCCGCTGCTGGTCTGCGTGGGCTTTATCGGCCTCGCCCTGGCGCCCACCTTCGCCGTGCTGGCGGCGCTGATGATCGTGCGACGCATCGGCGAATACGCCTTCGTGCGCCCCGGCCGGGAAATGCTCTTTGCCCCGCTGGATGCGGAGAGCAAATACAAGGCGAAGAACTTTATCGACACCGTGGTCTACCGCGCCGGCGATGCGCTTAGCGGCTGGGTGAAGAGCTTTCTCGACCTGCTCGGCCAGGGCGCCGTACTGGTGGCGCTGGTGGGCGCAGGTTGCGCCTTGCTATGGGGAGCGCTGGGTTGGTATCTGGGCAGGCGGGCTGATGAGATGAGTGCAGGAGACCTCTCTGAAAAAAGGGAGGAGGCAGGGACGCGCTTGCAGGACGCTAGATAGAGTGAGCGATCCCACCTGAACGGTGGGGCGTTTTGCTTTCCACTGCTTCAAGAATGAATTGCCGCGCTCAGGTTGATACGTGCCTGCGCCTCGAGTCGCTCGCGGAAATAGGGCGTGCTGTAAATGCTCGGGCGAGCCAGAAATGAGCTGAGCACCGCTTTGCGCTTCATGCTGTAAACGGCCTCCGGCACCCAGCTGTATTCAGCCCGTATCTGCCTGTCGTATTCGGTAAAGCGCTCGGGGGCGGCACCAAGAATCGACAGATCGATATCGACCAACAGCCGCTCATCTCCATCGACGGGTGCCGCATCGTGCCGGGTAGCCATGACCAACTGCTCGACGCGGTTCTGCGTAGGTTGTGATGCTTCGCAGGAGAGCAGGGCACGCACAGCCCAATCGGCACTCTGCCGCTCGTTCGTAGTACCGCGAACGTCATAGACGGCGTCGTGGAACCACAAGGCAATTTCGACTTCTTCGGGGTGTTCGGCTAAATCACGAACCTGCTCGAAGAGCGCCAGGCACTCCTCAAGATGCTGCAGGCAGTGATAGTGGCGCTGAGGCTGCGCATAGGCAGCCATCAGCGCCTCGAAGAGACTGGCATCAGGCTGCAGGCCGAGGCCTGACCAGGCGCGTGTCCAGGATTTCTCGAAAATGCTCATCGGATGGATTACCGCCATGTCGCTGCCTGTGAGGGTAGGATGAATGGAGCTGTTTCCATCCACCGCGGCGATATTGGACCGTCACCAGTCCCTTGAGCATTGCGGTGGACAAGCTTCGCGTTGTCCACCCCACCTGGCTAGACGCCAACAACGCTAAGGCAGTCGCTATCACGGAATATGTGGTCAAGGGCTTCGCGTAGCGCCAGGAATTCATTCTGATTCAGGTGGAAGGAAATAGTCAGGTGATCCATGTCGTCTAGCGCTGCAGCAGCCTGCGGCTCAAAGGTAACTTCAGCTCCGTTCGGGCTGAGTTCAAAGCGAGAAATTCCGCCGTACCTCGATTTGTCCTGGCTGCACCACTCTATGTGATACGTATCCATGCCAAGAGCATGATCCTGCTCATCGTGCTCAAAAGCCCGTTGGAGCATCAGGTAAAAACGGGTATCAAACTGCTGGTCGGCGAAACCAACAAGGTGAAAATAACCATCGGGTTGCTCCATCGCTACGCATTTTGCCTCGTAAGCGAAACTACTCATTCTGCTGCCTTACGTTTGGTTAGGGGCGGACTTGTGCCGGTCCGAGTAAGCGAAGGGATGATTTGAGCCCGTATCAGTCTGGCGGACCGTTGACTTTAATTCTCTTTATATGCGCCGACACTGAGCTATCCCAGAAGCACTTTAGGCATCGACCGTTCTGGAAGGTATGAGTGCAGTTTGGATAGCCATAAAGCGTATGCGCGCATTCAGGGCACAGCGCAGCCATGCTGGACGCTTTCGTATAGAACAAGCTCCCACATTCATCGCAGCTTTGGGTCGGTGCATCTACCATCGTGCTGTATGCCTAGCAAGTAGGGTGGATGGCGCTTTTTCTATCCACCGTTGAGATATTGAATCGCCAAGGTTCAGTGCGGTGGACAAGCTGAGTATTGCCGCCCTACCTGGCTGCCCGCTAGTTGGCAGGCTGTTCAAATGGCTCAAGCAGGCCGGTGTTTTTCAAGTAGGCCTCCAGTTTCTGGCTCAAACCGTCAGGGTCCTTCCAGTAGGCCCTGTCTATTTCTTCAAGCTCGATGCTCCAGGCGGGTAGCGTGGCCATTTCATCTTCCGGGTAGAGCGGCATGGCCTGCCAGCGTTCATGACGGTCAACGGGCGGTTGCTGGCTGCCAAACAGCACCTGCGCGGCACGTTGCAGCAAGCCCAGTGCTTGTGTCGCCCCAAATTCCTTCAGCCCTTCGACCGCCTCGTTATACAGCGCACCGGAGCTGTTACTGAAGAACTGGTGCATGCCACCGTTGTATACCTCGCCCTCCAATACGCTCACTGCGTAATAGCGCTTTTCCTGCGCACTGAATGAAGCGAAGGTCTGCTCGCTTGCGTGGGCTCTATCAACCAGGTGATGCCAGTGGGCGCGCTGTGGATCATAAAATTTCTGCTGGCGATATCGCTCCTTCGACTTCTCCATGTTTTCCCGATTGCCTTGCTTGCACGGCATGCACAGGCCGTTGGTCCTCAATGCCGTGGTGGGAAGAATCAATGCGCCGCAGGTCTTGCAGGGTAATTTCTCCGACATGGGTCTGGTCTCATGTAAACCGGCTGTGCCGTGGTCTGTTCGTGCCATTCGGCGTCGATAGAGCGCTGCAGCCAGGCGTCAATACTTAACCCGGATGCCTTCGCCGCAGCGGGCTGTGAGGCGCGCCAGGCGCTCACGATGCACCTGCTCATCGCACTGATGCTGATTCGACAGCCTATTGGCGTACCTTATGGCTGCGTTGAATACAGCCTCTTCGCCGGGCAACGCGGCTTCAAAGGCGCCCCAGACTCTATGGTCTTCATTGAGCTGGGCATCCCAGCTTCTGAAAACCAGATTGTATTGATGGTTCTCTTCATCTTCATCGTATTGCGCCGTATCGACTTCCAGAGCGACACGGCCTCCGAAGTTGGGCACTGGGGAGCGCAGTGCGGCCCAGGCCATGCTGCTATCGGGCGAGAACCTCACCACCACAAGACCCGGCTCCCACTCCACGCACCAGTAAATGTCTTCGCCGCTGAGTAGGTAGCTGTAACGCGCACCGGTGTGCAGTATCGCGGCGGGCCCATCGAGGTACTCCTCTTCGCTCAGCGGTTGCAGATGAGGGATTACACCGCGGGTGAAATAGTCGGCATCCTGTGGCGCGACTGGGCCGGTGTACATGCCGTAGGGGCTGGATTGGTCACTGATGAATACGACGTACTTCATGGCACCCCGGCATATCAAGTCTGAATGGCGCTTGCTGCGCTGTGGGCGTAGCGGCTGAAGCTACATCAGGGCAAAAGTCAATGGCCAGCGTACCTATTACAGGTTCGCGGTCCATGCACTCGCAGGGAACATAGGTTTGCCACTTTCGTTTATCAGGAAGACGTTTGACGGCGAATCGCTAAACCCTGCCAGGCTACAACCAATTTTTGACAGGAGAAACCGATTGTCGGGATGCAGTCGAGCATGCTCGATAAAGCTTCGAACGTACGGGCCTACTTTCTCGATTGGCAGGGTACGGAGCATTGTGCTTTTGGTAGGGATCGCGTAGGCGCGACCTTGCAAGCCTGCACCAATACCCCTGATCGCATCCAAAAAGCTATTGCTCACTACTTGTGGGGAAAGTCCATATAGGCTGTAATGGACTCTCCCCACACCACAGTTCTATACCAAGGTGTCGAGGATTTTTGAGCGGGAGAGTCGTGATGAAACGAATCGCTGTTGATC